>DATAWD010000032.1:0-126386 GCA_036267395.1 Acidobacteriaceae bacterium
CCATTGATGAGATGGATACGGGCGAGGCGCATTTCACCGACTGTTACCATGCGACGATAGATGAAGCTGGCAGGGTGAAATGATGCGCCGGGTCATGATGTTCCTGAATCCGCTGCTGATTCACAACGCAAAGCGGCGGGCGGCAGTGGAGCAGATTGCGGAGCTGCTGAGCGGGTACGGCAGCGATGTGCATCTGCAGGAGACGCTGTCGGCGCATTCGGCGGGGCAGCAGGCCGCCGACGCGGTGGCGGCCGGGTTCGACACGTTTCTGGTATGCGGCGGCGACGGGACGGTCTTCCAGGTGATGCAGGGGCTGGCCGGGTCAGAGGCGACGCTCGGCGTGCTGCCGTTCGGGACGGGCAACGTGATTGCGCAGAACCTGCGGCTGTCGCGGGATCCGATGACGGCGGCCTCGATGCTGCTGGATGCGACGGTGCGCGAGGTGAGCCTGGGCGAAGTCGTGCTGAACCCCGTAGGACACAAGCGCATGCGGAGCTGGTATTTTTTCATCGCTGCGGGGATGGGCGTGCACGCGGCGCTGATGAATCTGGCGCCGACCGGGCAGGGCAAGCGGCGAGGCGGACGGCTGGCCTACTTCGTGGGCGGATTCCGGCTGCTGGTGGAGCATCCGGTGCAGGCGTTTGCGATGGAGATGGAGATGCCGGACGGGAGCCGGAAGACCGAGACAGCCTGCGAGGCGATTGCGGTGCACGTGCCGGAGATCAACCGATGGCGGGCGGGCGGGGATCCGATGGCCGAGTGGCTGCGGGTGGCGTGGGTTCCCCCGACGGGGCGGATGGGCCTGGCGCACGCCAGCTTTCACGCGCTGGCCACGGGAAAGACGCGGATGGAAGGGGGCTGGGGTGGGCTGCCGTATCCGCAATATGTCACAGTGAAGAGGATGATTTGCCGGCCGTTGAACGGGAACGCGTATACCACGCCTCTGCTGGTGGAAGCGGACGGCGAGGTGCTGGGGGCGAGCTATACGGTGGTGCAGGCGTCAGAGAAGAAGCTGCGGTTGCTGTGGCCGAACGGGAAGAGAGCGTGAGGCGAGGGGGCGTGTTGCGGGTCGGTTGGGTTCTGGCGGTTCTGGCCGGGCTGGGGTGCGGGGCGGGGTTGGCGCAGGATCGGGTGACCCAGCAGGACCAGAGCCGGCCGCCGACGCTGACCGTGCAGTCGAACCTGGTGGAAGTGCCGGCGCTGGTGACGACGAAGAAGGGCGAGGTGGTCTTCGGGCTGACGGCGAAGGACTTCGTTCTGACCGACGATGGGGCAGCGCAGACGCTGCGCGTGGAGGCGGATACGGACTCGCAGCCTCTGGCGCTGGCGATTGTGGTGGAGACGGGCGGCGTGGGCATGAGCCATGCCGAGGATTACCAGCGGCTGGGGGCGATTCTGGGGGCGCTGGTGGGCGGGGTCGAGCACCGCGTGGCGGTGATCGGGTTCGACAGCACGCCGCAGCTGCTGGTGCCTTTTACCAGCGACACGGATGAGGTGGCGCAGGTGCTGGCTCACCTGCCACAGGGGGATCAGAAGGCGGCGATTCTGGACGCGCTGGCCTTTGCGGTGGAAGAGCTGCGGGCGGAGCCGGCACAGTACCGGCGTGCGATTCTGCTGCTGAGCGAGACAATCGACCAGGGCAGCAAAACCTCTCTGACCGAGGCGCTGCGGCAGATCAGCGACACGAACACGGCGATGTACAGCTTTGCGTATTCGAGTACGCGGGCGGCAGCGGTGCATGAGCTGGAGAAGCTCAACCAGGGGGAGCCGGGTCCGGTGCACGGATGTTTCGGCCACGAGGGCGCGAACACCGAATATAAGGGCCACTACAGCAAGCAGGTGCTGGACTGCATCAGCCAGCTGGCGCCCCCGCTGCGTCTGGCGACGATGGCGTTTGTGGCGGCGCGGGATGGATTGCGCCGGAACACGGCGGAATCCGTGGCGCGGCTGACGGGCGGGGAGTACGTGCATTTCAAAAATGCAAAGAGCCTGCGGGCGGGACTGATCGCGTTGTCGAACGATGTGCCCAATGCGTACGTACTGAGTTTCCGGCCTACGCCGCCGACGCCAGGTTTGCACGCGCTGCATGTGGAGGTGAAGGGACGGCCGGATCTGGTGGTGCGCGCGCGGACGGAGTACTGGATGGAGGGCGGCTCGCAGCGTTGAGCCGTCCCGGGGACCGCCCCAAAGGTCACTGAAGCCTTCCGGGTTCGCGCCGATAAGCCAGCATATGGGCGGAATTCCGCCCACAACTGTTTTGGAAATGAGTGGCGATGCCGCATGGGAATGAGAGCGGGGAGGAATGGACCCGGTACGCGCTGGCGCTGGAGGCGTCGCAGGAGGGTTTCTGGGACTGGGATCTGGTGGCGGGACGGCTGTGGGGATCGAAGCGATGGAAGGCGATTCTGGGGATCGGCGACGCGTGGGCCGGGCTGGATGCCTGGATGGAGCGGGTGCATCCGCACGATAAGCCGCGGTTTGAGGCGGAGATGCGGGCGCTGCTGGCGGGCAAGGCGCGTGAGGTGAAGAACGAGCACCGCGTCCGTCAGGACAGCGGGGAGTGGCGCTGGGTGGAAGCGCGGGGGATTGCGGCGCGAGGTGAGGACGGACGTGTATCCCACGTGGCCGGATCGCTGATGGACAACACCGCGTGCCGGATGACCGACGCGCTGACGGGGCTGCCGAATGGCGCTTTTTTTTCGGAGCATCTGGAGCGGCGGCTGGAGCGGGCGCGGCAGGGATCGGAATGGGACTTTGCGGTTCTGGCGCTGGCGCTGGACCGCTTTGAGCAACTGCACGAGACCCTGGGCAGCGGCGGCGGGGATCGTCTGCTGATGGAAACGGCGTGGCGGCTGCAGGGGATGCTGCCGGTCGGCTCGCTGGCGGCGCGGATCGTGGGAGCGGATTTTCTGGTGTGCCTGGAAGGAGCGCGCACCCACCGGGAGGGTGCGCGGCTGGCCGAGGAGCTGGTGGAGTCGCTGCGGACGCCGTTTGTTTGGCAGGGCCATCGGGTGGCGCCGCAACTGGCGGCGGGCGTGGCGCAGGCGACGCCCTGGCACGCGCATCCGGAGGAGCTGGTGAGCGATGCGCGGAGCGCGCTGGCCCATGCGCGTCGGCAGGAGGGGCCGGGGCTGGTGTGCTACGCCAACGGCATGCGCGAGAAGGAGCTGGCCCGTCTGGAACTGGAGGCCGATCTGGAGCGGGCGATCCGGAGCGGCGAGCTGCGCCTGCACTACCAGCCGGAGGTGGATCTGCGGACGGGACGGATCGTCGGTTTCGAGGCGCTGGTGCGCTGGCAGCATGCGCGTCGCGGGCTGCTGCCGCCGGGGGAATTCATTCCCATAGCGGAGGAGACAGGGCTGATTCTGCCGCTGGGCGACTGGAGCCTGGGAGAAGCGTGCCGGCAGATGGTGGCGTGGCAGCAGTCCGGCAATGCAGCGATGCAGGATGTGCGGATCAGCGTGAACCTCTCCGCGCGGCAGTTCGATCAGGCGAATCTGGCGGAGCGGGTAGGTCAGGTGCTGGCGGAGACGGGCCTGCCGGCGGCCAGCCTGCGGCTGGAAGTGACGGAGAGCAGCGTGCTCTCCGATGGAGCGACGGCGCTGGAGACGATGCGGGCGCTGGACCGGCTGGGCGTGCGACTGCATATCGACGATTTCGGGACAGGCTACAGTTCGTTCGATTATCTGCAGCGGTATCCGTTCGACACGCTGAAGATCGACCGTACGTTTGTGGAAGGGATTGCCTGCGATCCCGAATCGCGGCTGATCGTGAGCACCATTCTGGATCTGGCGCGGAGTTTTGGCATGGATGTGGTGGCGGAGGGCATTGAAGATGCAGAACAGCTGGAGGAATTGAAGACGATGGGCTGTCCGTGCGGGCAGGGGTATTACTTTGCGCGGCCGATGGAGGCCACGGCCATCGATGCGATGGTGCGATCGAGGAGCCAGTGGATGCCGATGGCGGCCCAGGCGTAAGGACTAATGGATGGAGGCGGAGGCGGATTCGGGAGAGGCGAGGGTACCGGCGAGGCCGTCGGGGGTGAGCGCGGTGATGCGGGCCGCGACCAGCCGATTGTCCGGGATGGGAGCACCGCCAGGGGTGGTGAGCGACAGGCGTAGGAAGTTGTCGGACATAGCATCGGTTGTGCCATCGGCGCCGGTTTCCATCGTGACGGAGGAGAGGGTGCGGCCGATGAACGGCTGGCGGAAGGCGCGAAACTTGTCCGCCATGAGGGCGCGCAGGGCGGCCAAGCGCTCCTGCACAGCGCGGGGCGGAACGGGCTGCTGGCGGTGCAGCTCCCAGGCCGGAGTGCCGGGGCGCGCGGAAAACGGGAAGAGATGGAGATACGTGAAGGGCTGCGCGGCAATGAAGTCGTAGCTCTCCTGAAAGAGGGCATCGGTTTCGCCGGGGAAGCCGATCATGACGTCGGCGCCGATGGCGGCGTCGGGGAGCAGGGCGCGGATGGCGGCAAGGCGCTCGGCGTAGTGCCAGGGGCGATAGCGGCGGTGCATGCGGCGCAGGATGGCATCGGATCCGGACTGCAGCGGCAGATGGGCGTGGCGGGCTAAACGAGGGTGCGGGGTACAGGGTGCAGGGGGCAGGCGAGCGCTCAGCGCACAGCGTTCTGCGTTCAGGGGGGCGGAAGAAGCGCCAGCCGCGTATTCGCGGTAGAGGGCGAGTAGATCCGGGGACCAGTCCATGGGCTCGATGGAGCTGAGGCGGAGGCGCGGGAGCGCGGTTGTGCGGAGGATGGCGGCGACGAGGTCTTCGAAGCGCTGCGTGGGTTGGAGGTCACGGCCCCAGCGGCCGAGATTGATGCCGGAGAGGACCAATTCCTTACTCCCGCCGCGGGCGCTTTCCTTACCCCCGCCGCAGGCGCTTTCCTCCTGGTCCACAAAGCGGCGCACGTTGTCGAGGCAGGTGGCAAGGGGGACGGAGCGCGAGGGTCCACGGGTGGTGGGAATGATGCAGAAGGAGCAGCGATTGCCGCAGCCATCCTGGACTTTCAGATTGGGGCGGGTCTGTTGAGCGTCGGGGGCAAAGGGCAGGGCGGCGAGGTCGAAGTGCGCGAAGGCGTCGTCGTGGAGCACCCTGGGGACGAGCGCGCTGAGGGGAACGAAGCTGTCGCGGATGCCGGGCGTGGTGGGCGATGCAGCGAGGGCGAATGCAAGGGCCACATCCGCGACTTTGGACTTGTGGCTGTTGCCGACAACGGCATCCACCTCAGGCAGGGCGGCGAGTTCTTCCGGGGCGCGCTGGGCGTAGCAACCGGTCACGACAATGCGGGCGTCGGGGTTCTGGCGGCGGACGCGGCGCAGGTAAGCGCGGGCCTGGCGGTCGGCTTCGGCGGTGACGCTGCAGGTATTTACAATGACAACGTGGGCGGAATCCTGGGCTTCGGCGGCCGCAAGTCCGCGATGGCGCAGATTGGCGGCAATGGCCTCGCCGTCAAAGCGGCTGGCGCGGCAGCCGAAGTTTTCGACGTGATATCCTGCCACGTTGCTTAGTGTATCAACGGGGACGAGGACCGACGGCGGCGCGGATTGTGCCGGCAGGCAGCCAGCCTTGGGCCCATTGTTGTACGATCCCGATACGGCTCTGGAGTTTTTATGAAACGACGCATTCTTCTTGTCGATGACGATGTGGCTATTCTGCTGACTTTGAAGGCGGTACTGGAGATCAGCGGGTTTGAAGTGGAGACGGCGGCCTCGGCGCGCGAGGCGAAGCAGCGCTTGAAGTCGAACGAATATCACATGGTGATCACTGACCTGCGCATGGAAAGCGAGACGGCGGGACAGGAAGTGGCGGCGGCGGCCAAGAAGTCGCCCAATCGGCCGGCCGTGGCGATGCTGACGGCGTACCCCCCGGCGGATGCGGACTGGACGGCGACGGGCACGACGGACAAGGTTCTGGTGAAGCCGATGAACACGCAGGATCTGCTGCGGCAGATCGAAGCGATGCTGGTTTCTCACGAGGACAAGAAGCGGCTGGCGAGCGAAAAGAAGCTGGAGGCGCTCTCAGCGGCGCAGGCCGTGGACAAGAAGCCGCGCAAGCTGGCCGAGAGCCGGGCGCGCTAGCGGCCGAAGCGCGGCTGCGCGGATTTTCTAAAGCGAAACAGAGGGGACGAGCGAGGGAGGCTCGCGTGGGTGTCGCGGTTCCGCGTGAATCCTCTACGGGGTGTAAGCCGTCTATATACTGATTTATTAACAAAGCCCCAGGTTTCTCGTCGTACGATTCCCTTGCAATGAGCGCCATCCATTTCTATCGGCGATACGACACGGACGGACGCTGCAAAGTGATCTGCATGCAATGCTTTCAGACACTGGGCACGGCGTGGGACCGGCATTCCGTGGAGGCGATGGAAGCGGCGCACATCTGCGCCTTCTGGACGGAGGGAGCGCCTGCCACGGACCCGCGCAGCGGTGCGCACAGCCCGTTGGCGCAGGCCCCGCTGGTCCGGAAGCTTTTGCAGATGCCCGCAGGCCTGCTGGCGCTGCTGACGGTGCTGGTGGCGTATGCCGTGCCGACGGCTCTGGAACTGGCCGCGCGGCATACGCTGAGTCCGTGGCTGGCCGTGATTCTGCCGGGGGACCTGATCGGCTGTGCGGTGTTGGCCAGGGTGCTGCACAGGCCGCGCACCGCCGTCCTTCTCTACCTGCTGCTCACCACGATGGAAGGTTTGAGTTATGTGGGCGGAGTGGCGCGGGGGCGCCAGCTGATCTGGTTTGCCGACCTGGTTCCCACGCTGCTGGTGCTCGCGCTGATGGTGCGCATGAAGCGGCGCAACCGGGAACTGGCAGCTTCCTGAGGAGATTCCGCAACCGCGGCTTCACTCACCGGCGGGCCCTGAAGGCTCCGCGCAGCTGAAGCGGCAGCGCCTCTGCCCGGCCGCTCCGGAGCTAACTGGCCTGCTGGGCGACGGTGCGCTTTTGCTGGAAGCAGCTGCGGCAGAGCACCGGACGCCCCTGGGTCGGCTTGAAGGGGACCGTGGTTTCCGTGCCGCACTCCGAGCAAACGGTGCGAGTTTCCGGACGGGCTGACCCGGAGCCGGAAGCGCGCTTGGCCTTGCACTGTTTGCAGCGCTTGGGGTCGTTCTTGAACTGTTTATCGAAGAAGAACAGCTGCTCGCCAGCCGTGAAGACGAAATCGGTCCCACAGTCGGCACATTTCAGAATTTTATCGACGAACTCCATCCGCTTCCCTCGCCTTCGCCCGAAGCACCCGCCGTGCAGCGCGAGATCCCGCAGCGCATTCGGATCGCATCGGCCGCCCCTTGCAGGAACCGCCGGCTTGCTGCGACACAGCCGAACTGCCGACTGTGCTACTCCTGTATTGGATAAGGGCCCATTGGGTGATTGCGGAGGAGCCCAGGCTGCTGGTCCCCAAAGGCACCGGTACGAGGTACTTCTCGGCAACTGCCCAGCCGCGGATGAAAAGCGGCGAAAAACAACCCGGCGTATAGCCGGAAAATCCGCCCGCAGGCGGATCAGACAGACGTTACCGGACCGGCCTTTGGCCCTAACCCGGAAGCTCAACCCGAGTTAAGAGTCCCATTGCCCTTCCAGAGGCGCGAGCAGGGCGCATCCGGAAACCTGGTGTCCCACCCTGCCGGGGCCAGTGAGGGCTCCGACCGGGGTTCCCACCGGCCGCCCGCAACGCCAGGCGAGGTGGGAAACGGTCTGCTGAGGATCTGGGGATCTGCGCAGACCGGCCCGAAAAAACTACCTTAGTCCTGCTCTTTACGAGCCTTCTTGCGATTCCGCTTTCTAGCGAGCGCCTCTTTCACGCGGCGCTTCTCGCCCGGCTTCAGGTAGAAGGAATGACGTTTGACTTCCTTAATAATGTCTTCCTGCTGGACCTTGCGTTTGAACCGGCGCAATGCATTTTCAAGCGGCTCGCCTTCCTGAACGCGAACCTCAGCCAAAGGAATTACACCTCCAAACGACCCATGCTGGGCAATCAACAGATTACAGGAAACCGAAATAAAAATTCCATAAAGGGCACCCTTCGGAGGGCACTGGCGCCGCGTCAAGATGCGCCGGAGTGCTGCATTCCTGGGCTTCGGTTTGGAGAAGCATCGACAAGCCACACTTTTTGTGCGAGGTGATCATGGCAAAAAGGCACATCGCCTGCTCCCTGTTGACATTCTACTGGAGGGTGAGATATCTGTAGAAATCCAACAGGAGGGACGCGTGGGCGAGGAGAGGTCGGACGTTCTACAGGGGACGTTGGATCTTATGGTGTTGAAAACGCTGGAGGCCATGGGGCCTCTGCATGGCTACGGCATCGCGCGGCGGATTGAGCAGATCAGCGAACAGACTCTGCACCTGAATCAGGGAACGATTTATCCGGCGCTGCTGCGGCTGCGACAGCGGGGCTGGATCCGCGCGGAATGGGGGACTTCAGAAAACGGCCGCCGGGCGCGGTATTACGAGCTGACCCGGACCGGCCATTCGCAGATTGAAAAGGAAACGGAAAGCTGGGAGCGCGTGGCGGCGACGATGGCGCGGTTTCTAAAGCCGGCCATTAGCCAGTAGACGGCGGACAGCTGCGGTCAGCGAAAGAGCGGTCAGTGAAAGGGCAGTCAGCGGAAGAGCGGTCAGCAAGAAGAGCGGGCAGCGGGGGATGCGATGCGTCAGGAGTGGAGCGCGGTGCGGGCCTGGGCGAGCCGGTGCGCGGCGTTGTTTCGGCGTGGCAAGCTCGACCGCGAGCTGGATGACGAACTGCGGGCGCATCTGGAGATGCTGACCGAGGAGCACCGGCGTCGCGGAATGAGCGCGGACGAAGCTCGGCAGGCGGCGTTGCGGGAGTTCGGCGGCGTGACCCAGGTGAGGGAGACGGTGCGGCTGTGCGAGGGATGGCCGGTGGTCGAGAATTTGCGGCGGGACGTGAGCTACGCGCTGCGTCAGGTGCGGCGGGCGCCGGGATTTGCGGCTGTCGTGGTGCTGACCCTGGCGCTGGGGATTGGGGCGACGACGGCGATTTTCACCCTGGTGTACTCGACTTTACTGCGGCCGCTGCCTTACCCGCAGGCGGACCGCATTGTGGCGCTGCACGATGTGCGGCTTCACGGCGTCGCGACCGGTGGCCTGATGAGCGTACCGCGGTTCTTCGACCTTCGAGCTCGAAGCCGATCGTTTGCGGCTTTGGGATTTTTCTATTTCGATCACCCGACCCTGATTGTGGGGGAGCATCTGCCGGTTGCCGTGCAGGCTGCCGGGGCGAACGCCGATTTCTGGAAGGTATTTGGGATTCGACCGCTGCTGGGCCGGACATTCGACGAACGGGACGATGCGCCGAACGTCCCCGACGCTGTTGTGCTGAGCTATGAGGGCTGGCAAAAATTCTTCGCCGGCGACCCGCATGCGGTAGGCCGGCAGGTAACGCTGGAGCAGAAGGCGGCGACCGTGGTGGGGGTGATGCCGCAGAGCTTCACAGTGCCGTCCGGCATCGATCTTTGGCGGCCGGCGCACTTTGTACCGGACAATTGGACGACGTATCGCGGGGAAGGAACGCGGTTCGTGAATGTGTACGGCCGGCTGCGGCCGGTGGTATCAGTCGCGGAGGCGCAGAACGACCTCCAAAGGATCGGGGAGCAACTGAGGCGCGAATATCCCGGCAGCGACGGTGTGTGGCAATTCTCCACCGATTCGCTGCGGCAGGAACGGTACGGGAATCTGCGTCCGGCTCTGATGACTCTGCTGATGGCTTCAGCCCTGCTGCTGCTGATCGCGTGCATCAATGTGGCGAATCTTTTGCTGTCGCGTGCGACGGCCCGGCGGCGGGAGGTGGCGCTGCGGCGGACGCTGGGAGCGTCCGCCACGCGGATGACGGCGCAGTTTCTGACGGAGAGCGCGGTGCTGGGCCTGCTGGGAGGGGCGGCGGGCGTGGCTTCTGCTCTGGCTCTCGTGCATGGAGTTGCGCCGAGATTGCCGGGAAGACTTGGGCTGCCAGGAGCTGTGACGATGAACTGGCCGGTGGCTTTGATTTCCCTGGCCGTGTCGCTGGCCACCGGGGTCGCCTTCGGACTGGCCCCGGCGCTGGAGGGCTGCCGTGTGGAACTCAACACAGCGATGAAGAGGGGTGAAGCGCGGCTGGGCGGGGCCGGAGGAAACAAGCTGCGCGGCGTGCTGGTCGCGCTGCAGGTGGGCCTGTCGCTGGTACTGCTGGTGGGAGCAACGCTGCTGGGAACGTCTTTATGGCGGCTGGTGAATCGTCAGCTCGGCTTCGAGCCGGATCATCTTTTGATGTTTTCCGTAAGCCTGCCATGGAACGCGAGCGCCAGCGCGACGAAGGGTTTTTACGTGGGGGTGCAGGAAGGGATCGAAGCACTCCCCGGCGTGACTGCGGTGGGGCAGATTGACGCTCCACCGACCGTGGACTGGCACCTGCGAAGTAATTACGACGCGGACTGGTTGCCGCGCACGACCGGACAGCCGGCGATTAACGCGGAGGTTCGCAGCATCGGGGGGAACTACGCGGGCGCGATGCGGATTCCGCTCGTGGCGGGTCGCATGTTCGTCGCTGCCGACATGAACACGAAGCTGGCTCCTCTGATGGTGAATGAGGCGCTCGTCGGGCGTTATCTGCCCAGTGGGAATCCAGTAGGGCGGCACCTTCTCCTGGGGAGCGAAGCGCACGAGATCGTCGGCGTACTGGCCAACGTGCGCGGAACCGCAGGGCCATTGGCTGCGGCAGCGGGACCGGAAGTCTATTGGCCATCGGAGTGGCACGGAGGCGTGCCTAACCGGTATTTTGTCCTGCGCACAACGACGCCGCCGGAACTAACGATTCGCGCCGTGCGGGAAGTGGTGCATGACGCAGATCCCCTGCAGGGAATCGGCCACGTGACCACGATGGACCAGCTTCTCGATAAGGCGGTAGCGCAGCCTCGGCTGAACCTGGCGGTGGTCGCATCGTTTGCCGGCATCGCTCTGGTGCTGGCATGCGTGGGAATTTATGGCGTGGTGTCTTTCTTTGTGGTGCAGCGAACGCAGGAGATTGGCGTGCGCATGGCACTGGGCGCCTCGCGGCGGGAGATTGGACTGCTGTTTGTGCGGCGCGCGCTGACGACGGCGATCGTGGGCCTTGCCGGGGGAACGATCGCGGCACTCGCGCTGACGCGGCTGATCGCCAGCCAGCTCTACGGCGTGAAGGCGGACGATCCGTGGGTCTATGCGGCTTCGGTGCTGGCACTGCTGGTGCCGGTAATCGCGGCGACGCTGCGTCCGGCGTGGAAGGCCGCGTCGGTGAATCCTGTGGAAGCACTGAGAGCGGATTAAGGAGGGCGGCATGAGCGGAATCCGAGCGATGTTCAGCCGGTGCGCGGCGTTGTTCCGGCGGCGGAGTCTGGATCGGGAGCTGGACGACGAGCTGCGCGCGCATCTGGAGATGGCGGCGGAGGAGAATCAGCGCCGCGGCATGAGCGCCGATGAAGCGTGGCGCGCGGCATTGAGGCAATTTGGCGGCGTGACCCAGGTGCGGGAGATCGTGCGTCTGCGCGAGGGCTGGCCCATGGTTGAGAATCTGCGGCGCGACATCGGCTATGCCGTGCGCATGCTCAGGAAGAGTCCCGGTTTTACGGCGATCGCGATTGGATCGCTGGCGCTGGGGATCGGCGCGAATACCGCCATTTTTTCGATTGCCAAACAAGTGCTGCTGGACCGGCTGCACGTACCACATCCTCAGGAACTGCGGCTGCTGGCGTGGCATTCCGGAAAAAACCCCGCAGTGCACAGCTCCTGGGGCGACTGGGACAAGACCGCCGCCGGCATGACCAGCACCTCGTTTTCGTACCCGGTATATCAGTTGCTGCGGAAGGAGAATCACCAGCTCGCTGACCTGTTCGCGTTCAAGAACCTCGGGATGGTGAACGTGACCGCAGAGGGAGAGGCGGAGGTGCTGCAGGCCGACCTGGTCAGCGGCAATTTCTACCAGCAGATGCAGGTGCAGCCGCAGCTGGGACGGGCGGTCGGGCCCGCGGACGACAAAGTGGGCGCCTCCCCGGTTGCGGTCATCAGCGATGGCTACTGGACCCGGCGCTTCAACCGCTCGCGGGACGTGATCGGCAAGACCCTTCTCGTCAACCTGGTGAACGTCACCATCGTCGGCGTCAACCCGCCAGGGTTTACCGGGGCCAAGAATGTGCAGACTTCGCCGGAGCTCTTTCTGCCCTTCGCCGCGCAGCCGCTCGTCTATCCGTATCGGGATACCGACTCCCTGCTGACCAGCGATCGCGTGTGGTGGATGCAGATTATGGTGCGGGCGAAGCCGGGCGTGGACGAAGCGAAGGCGCAGGCGGCGCTGGACGTGGCGCTGCAGGCGGCGGTGCGGGCGACCATGACGGTGAAACCCGACGAGTCCGTGCCGAATCTGATGCTGACCGACGGCAGCCGTGGCATGAACGAGGCGAGCCGGCAGTTGAAGCAGCCGCTGCTGGTCCTGATGGGACTGGTGGGGCTGGTGGTGCTGCTGGCCTGCGCGAACCTCGCCAACCTGTTGCTGGCGCGTTCGGCGGCGCGGCAAAAGGAAATGAGCGTACGCATGGCCCTGGGCGCCGGCCGCGCGCGTATTCTGCGCCAGGTGCTCACAGAAAGCCTGCTGCTCTCCGTGCTGGGCGGCCTGGCGGGGCTGCTGGTCGGCTACCTCGGGCGGACGGCGCTGCTACGGATGTTTGCCGGGCCCACCACCGACCCCACGATCCTGCCCGGATCCTTTGACTGGGGCGTCTTCGCGTTCAATGCGGCGCTGTCGATCGCCACCGGGTTGCTGTTCGGACTGGGCCCCGCATGGCAGGCGACGCGCGCCCAGGTGAGCAGCACTCTCAAGGATTCCGCGCACACGACGACGCGCCGGCGGCGGGGGTTCACGGGGCGCGCGCTGGTCGGCTTCCAGATCGCTCTGTCCACGCTGCTGGTGGTGATGGCGGGCGTATTTCTGCGAACGCTGATCAACCTGAGCGACGTCAAGCCTGGCTTCGATCCTTCGAATCTGGTGCTCTTCGAAATGCGTCCGCCGATCTCGGAGTATTCCGGGGTGAAGCAGATTGCGTTGTTCCGGCAGCTGACGGAACGGCTGAGCGCGGTGCCCGGGGTGCAGTCGGTGACGCCGACCAGCGTGGCGCCGTTGTCGCATAACTACGAAACCGACGACTTTACGCCGGTGGGCGCGCCCGTTGACCGGAGCAAAGAGTCGGGAGTGGATAACAGCACCGTGGGCGACGCCTACTTCGCCACCTTTCGCATTCCCATTGTGGTGGGCCGGGGCTTCGCGCCCACCGATACGGAAACGTCGCCGCGCGTAGCCGTCGTGAACCAGGCGCTGGTGCGGGAGTATTTTCCCAATGAGAACCCGATCGGGAAGAGCTTTGTCACCTCCGGAGCAAGGAACGAAAAGCTCACCTATCAGATTGTGGGTGTGTGCGCGGATACGCGCTACGGCAGTCTGCGCGAGGATCCTCCGCCGATTTTCTATCTGAACTACCGCCAGGCGCCGGAAATCGACTGGGGTCTGTCGTTTGCGGTGCGAACGCGAACGGCGCGCCCCGCCATCACTCCCTCGCTGCGAAAGGCGGTGCAGTCGGTGGACCGCAATCTGCCGCTGGTGGATATCCGCACCCAGCAGGAGCAGATCGACGAGCTGCTGATGACGGAGCGCATCTTCGCCAATCTCACCACCGGCTTTGGCGTGCTGGCGCTGGTGCTGGCCTGCATCGGGATCTACGGGCTGATGGCCTACTCGGTAGCGCGGCGGACGAACGAGATCGGCATCCGCATGGCGCTGGGCGCGCGCAAGGAGCAGGTGCTGCGCATGGTGCTGGGGGAGGCGGTATGGATGACCGCTCTGGGCATCGCTGCGGGTCTGGCTGCGGCGCTCGGACTGGGGCGGCTGATCGCCAGTCAGCTCTATGGACTGCGCTCGTGGGATCCGCTGACGTTAGCGGCGACCGGCGGTCTGCTGGTGCTGGTGACTCTCGGGGCCACGTGGCTGCCCGCGAGCCGGGCCGCGGCCGTCGATCCCAGTCAGGCGCTGCGGGCGGAGTAGGGCGCAAAAGAAAAATCCCCGCTCCACGAGAAGCGGGGATTGACCAGGGCCGGCCCGTTGCTTACCAGCGCGAGACCGTCACCTCGTCGAGATAGAGGGTGTTCGATCCGCTGCCGAGGCCGTCGACCTGAAAGTTGGTCAGCAGGGTGGGCGCCCAGCCGGAAGCGAAGGCCGAGGGCACCGTGCCATTGATCGTCTGCTCCTTGCCATCCAATGCCACCGTTTTGTAGGTGACAACACCGGAACTGTTGCGCGAGTAAGCCACCTGCACATGGTGCCAGGTGTTCAGGCTCCAGCTGCGCGGATTGCAGGCAGCCTTGGAGTACACCCATTTGTCCACCGGCTTCGCGGGGGTGCCGGCGTTCTCGGTGTAGTCCCAGGTGCCGTTCCAGCCGTCGCACTGAAATCCATAGATCACCGTATCGCCGTTGGGGATGACCTGATTCATGTCCATCTCGACATTGGCGAGGTAGGCGGAGCTTCCGCCAATGTAAACCCACGCGTCATAGACGAAGTTGGTTGCGTTCACATCGTCGCCGAAAGAGACCCAGTAGCGCTCGCCGGCGTTGCTGGTGAAGCTGGTCTGGAATTTGCGCGATTTTCCGTTGTGCGAGGGCGAGGTGACCAGTGTGGTCGAGCCGCTGGAAGTGCCTTTGGTGCCGGTGTCGTGCGCGGCCTGCCAGGTACTCAGATCTTCGATGCTGCTCACGACCGAGGCTCCCGCGGGCACGGTCAGCGCATCGCTGGCGGAGGCGGAGGCGCCGCTGACGGTCACCGTGACATCGGAGACGCAGACCGCGCCCTGATTCCCCCATGACTTGACGTGAACGACGTGCGTGCCGGAGGATGCCGAAACCTGGGCGTCGATCGAGGTCGCTCCGTGGAGGATCGTGTTATCGCTGCTGTTATCCAGCGAGTAGCCCATCGACGAAATCGGTTGCGAGGAACAGGAGGAAGCGTCGGCGGTCAGAGTGAAGGGCGACGTAACATCGGTGCCGTTGCCGGGGCTGCTGATGGTGGGGTTGGCAAAGGCGGGCAGCGCCGAAAGGGCGAGCAAAGAGGTAAAGAGGGACAGCTTGTGAGCGATCTTCAAGGGAGTATCCTTCCGGCGGTGGAATGGTTCTGTTTGAGCTAGGGCCCGGAAGGCATGCGCCGTACGCAACAACCTTGGCAGGTGCTCAGGATCTTCGCTTCGAGCACTGACGGAAGCCGCTCGCCGTAACGGGCAGGTTCCGCAGGATCTGGGTCAGTTCCGAGTCTTGCGTGGGCCGTAGTCCACTTCGGAGGGAGTCATCAACACACTCTGGCCGTAAGACCAGAGCAGGATTGCGCCGCTCAGGTCTTCCCTGTCGCCGGTGAAGGGGCGAGGGGAAGAGATTTGAGTGATTTTGCTGGAGCCATCCTTACCGAAGGCCGGGGGTATGTAAATCCCCCGTTTCAGGGAATTTGCTGATTTTTTGTGGATCGCAGGCAACTTTTTCCCTGCTGTGCAAATTGTGCCCGGAGGTCCAGGAAAAACCGTCTCCAACGCGGGTGGGAATTACACGAATGGCCTTGGAGATGATTGGGAGACGCGGTACTTTGGTGCGGCGGCTCTGTTGGAGTCAGGCCAGAAACCGCGGGTTTTCGTGTCGTCCCCGCAGCTCGACGCGCAAATGAGCGCGCAGGGAAGCGAGCCGATTCGAAATCCGAACCGACCCCGGCGCCAGGAACAAGGTGGCCGCTCCTCAGAAAAGGGGCGCGTGTTTCCCCTGGGGCGAAGCGAAATACGCCTTCCAGAAGGCCAGCTGCGCCGGATCCGCCACCGGCATCATGCCGGTGTGCGCTCCAATTTCCATCGTCAGGGGAGCATCGGCCTTCACGTTTGCCCAGTGCGGCAGCTCATCGCCGTTCGGATCTCCAGCGATGGCAAAGTTCCTGAGATACCACGACGCTTCCCGGGAGACAGTGTGATCCACCGGCTCCCACGGACGATTGAGCAGATTCAGGTTGCGAAAGAAATACGGAATCTCGCCGGTGTGAAACGCCCCGAACTCCGGATGCTGCGGCCAAGGAATGGCACGGTCGAAGAAGTAAGTGAAGATGGGCTGGCGATGGTTCGCTGTGCGACGCGCCGCCCATAGAAACATGGAGACGCGGTCACGGTCGCGATTGCTCTCCTGCATGGCGGGCGTTACATCCTGCGTCGCCCCGGCCGGGTAAAGGCGCAGGAACTCAGCGGCAAGATCGCCAAATTGCTGCTGCGCCCAGTGATCGTATTCGGCCACGGAGTGGAGCGGCCGCATGAACAGCATGCCGTCGTTGGCCTGATAGCCCGTGGTGAACGGAATGTCGTTGTCTGTGCCGCGCTCGGAAAGCTCCTCGGGCGTGGCCGGCAGCACCCAGCCATCGATATCGGGAGCAAAGCGCAAGGAGTCATCCGTGGGCGCGGGCAGCAACGCGGCGGCGGGCAGAGCGCGCAACTGCTCGAGCGATCCGGCGTGATGAGCCTCCGCATACTGCACGCCTGCCTGTTCCGCCTCCTGCAGGCTTTGCATGGGAAAGCCGGTGATGCCTGCGCCGCTATCGGCCTGCGCGCGCTCAAAGAGCCCCGCGCCCAGAGGCGATGCGGTGAGGGCAACAACGCTGAAAGCGCCCGCGGACTGGCCCCAGATGGTGACCCGAGCAGGGTCGCCCCCGAAGTGCCGGATGTTGGCGCGCACCCAGCGCAGAGCAGCCAGCTGATCCATGAGCCCGTAGTTGCCGGAGGCGTGGTGGTCGGATTCTGCGGTGAGGCCGGGATACGCGAAGAAGCCGAATACGCCGAGGCGGTAGTTGATGGTCACGACGACCGCCCCGGTGGCAGCCAGATTTGTGCCGTCATAAATCTGAATGCTGCCCGCGCCTCCCGTGAATCCTCCTCCGTGAATAAATACGATGACGGGCAGGTTGGCGCGGGAAGATACCTGAGGACTCCAGACGTTGAGGTAGAGGCAATCCTCGCTGACGGGCAGCTGCGTCATAAACTCTTCGGTCCAGGGCAGCAGTTCCTTCACCGTGCGCTGCATGCAACTGCTGCTGAAGGTGTCGGCTTTGCGAATCCCTTTCCACGCATGGACCGGAGCCGTGGGGCGCCAGCGGAGATTGCCCACGGGCGGCGCGGCAAACGGAATTCCCCTGAAGACAGTAACCGTCGAATGGGGAATGGCGACGCCGGAGATCCGGCCGGTATCGGTGCTCACCACCTGAGCCGCGGCGGCGAGCGCCGCTGGCGGCAGCCCGAAAGCGAGCACAGTCGCGCTCACGATGACCCGAATGAATTGCATTGCCCCTCCTTTGGCGCAACAGCCGCGTCGTCTCACTCTCGTCGAACACCCCACTCCGCAACCGGCGGCGATGTCCCGGGAGGCAATGCGAGAATACCGAATGAGTGGGTCAAGCCGCGCGGACCAGGCACAAATCCCGGAATTCAACTGGCACCAGAATCGGCACCGAAACTCAGCAGGGTTCGAGCGCCACCTTCACGCTGAGGTAAGTAGCGGCACTGCAGTACGATAAAAGCGAGCCGGGCCTGTAGCTCAATGGTTAGAGCAGGGGACTCATCATCGCACGAGGCCATTATTGGCTTGGTCTTTCGATAGGAAGCCGCCCTCAGAACAGTCCACTGTGGAAGGTCATCCTTGCCCTGCGCGCCTTGTCCTGCACGAACCGCTCTTTTTCTGGCACTAAGACACCTGCCTGGAGCCCGACCCAGCGTGCTGTACGGCCCACGCTCCGGCGATCTCTTCCAGGGTGCGGTTCTTCGTCTCAGGAATCCACTTCCAGACGAAGATCACCTCTGCCAGGCAGAATACGGCATACAGAAAAAAGGGAAAGGCACGACGGAAATGATGTTGCAACAGGGCGCTGCTGTTCATCATAGGAAACGTCTGGGATACGAGAAAATTGGCCGTCCACAACGCAAGCGATGCAGTTGCGACAGAGCGAGCTCGAATCCTGATCGGAAAAATCTCCGACAGAACGATCCAGGTCACAGGTCCCACCGAGAGCGCAAAGCACGCGATATACCCGAGCACAGCAGCGAGAACCCAGCCAGGGTATCCCTGCCTCAGGGAAGCAATGCCCGTAGCAATCAGACAGCATCCCATGCCGCACGCACCGATCATGAGAAGCGGTTTGCGGCCCAGGTGGTCCACAGTGAACATAGCCACCAGCGTGAACCCCAGATTGACCGCTCCCAGTACTACAGTCTCCAGCATGGCGGTCGATGTGCCACTGCCGAGAGCCCTGAAAATCTCCGGAGCATAATACAGAAACACATTGATCCCGGTAATCTGCTGCAACACTGCCAGCGTCAATCCAATGAGAACGAGTCCCGCCATCGGCTTCCTCAGCAGCGAAAGGCCTTCCCCCCGGTGCCTCACCGCGCCAGTCTCCGGAATGTAATCGAGGGAGATTGCTGCATCGCCGATCTTTTCTGCAATTCGCGCAGCCTCAGCGCGTCGTCCCCTCGCCCGCAGGAAGCGGGGCGTCTCCGGAATAGTCATCAGGAGCGCCAGCAAGGTCAGCGCAGGCAGCGCTCCTGAGGCAAACATCCATCGCCACCCGTTCGCCTCATTCCACGCTTCGCTTCCCAACCGCACGATTCGATAATTGACGAAGTAGATGAGCAGCATTCCGCTCACGATGGCAAATTGGTTCGTGCCAACCAGCCATCCCCGCCAGCGCGGTGGCGCCATCTCGGCGATGTAGACAGGACTCGCAATCGAGGCTGCGCCCACGCCGGCGCCCGCCAGAATACGGAAAGCTATGAACAGAGGAAAGCTGGATGCCATCGCCGTTCCCAGGGCAGAAATCAGGAACAGGACCGCCGCCAGCAGCAATACCATTCGTCGCCCCAGCACGTCGCCGATCGTCCCAGCCGCCGCCGATCCGGCCACGCAACCCGCGAGAGCGCAACTGGCTGCCCATCCCGTTCCCGCAGGGCTCAGTTGGAAATGTCCGGTCAAGAACTGGATTGCACCCGAGATGACTGCGGTGTCGTACCCAAAGAGCAAGCCCCCCAGGGCCGCTACGAGGGTAACCCGGAGGACGAAGCCGGTGAGCCTCTGATCGCTGGCGGATGGCAATTGGTGGGCTCGATCGTTTTTCATGCGTAACAATCAGGCTGCTTCGTCAACAGGCACACGGAAGGCAGTAAGTACTGACTCCAGGAGCCGTCGTAACGCGCCGCCAACTAACGGCTGGCCATCCGGAAGACAGCCGGCCTTGTCCCCGGTGCTTCGGTGATTCGGTTTTGCGTGAGAAGGATATCCAGGTGACCGGCCAGCGCGTACACCAACTCGCCATCAACGGCGCGAGGCCAGGAGCCCAGCATGGGTCCGCATCCTGCAATCAACTCGCGCAACGTCAGGCCTGCAGGGTTGCGCGTCAGGTGAGTCAATACGGCTTCCTCGGCTCGCTGCACGAAGCCACGGCTCTCAGCCATAAACTCGCGGACCGCAGGTCCTCTCTTCAGCGGCCAATGGCAGGTAGCGAGGCATGCGATCGGCAATGAGTCGAGATAGTCGATAGTTGCCAGATAACTCGCCGGCTCCAGATAGGTTGGGCACAGGACCGAACGGCCCCCGATATCCGGATACATCGCTCCGTGCACGGCATCGCCGCTCAACATCGTGCGGCTTCGCGGATCGAAGACAGCGAGATGCCCCTTCGAGTGGCCGGGTGTAGGGTGGATCCCCACCTGCCAGCCGTCGCCCAAATCAATGCGCTCGCCTCCCCGCCAGGTGCGATCCACAGGCTGTGGCTCTCCCATCGCCTCGAAGATTGACTTCCGGATTGCATTGTCATAATGAATGCCATGCTTCTCGTCGTAAGCGTTGTAGCGGCGCCCCCACATCACCCCGGGATCTTCGATCAGCTCACGATCCAGTGCTCCACAGGTAATCTGCACCGCGGGGTTAGCACGTTTCATCGAACGGTTCCCGCCGCAATGGTCCATATCGCAGTGAGTGTTGATGACCATCCCTATGTCCTGCGCATCCATGCCAATGGAATGGAGATAGGGGAAAATGATCTGCTCCGGGTCAGGGGCGCAACCCGTATCCAGCAAGACGCACTGCGCGTGCCCACGCAGGAGGAATAGTTGCAATGGCCGTGTACCCACCAGCCCCGAAATCATGTGAATATCAGGTGCGATTTCCATGCCCGTTACCAATCGAGGATCGCGCCGTCGTACGCGCGTACCCTGGTGGATTGCATAACCTCCTGCGCAAAGGGATGCCGCGCTGCCGCCGTTTCGTTGACCTCAATTCCAAGTCCCGGCGCATCGGAGGGCAGCCAAAAGCCATCTTTCGTCTCCAGTTGCCGTTCCACCACCTCCCATCGCCATGGAACATCCGTCAGCATGTCTTCCTGGATGAGAAAGTTGGGCGTGCTCAGATCAAAGTGAAGCGCCGCGGCATTGGCGACCGGACCGAGCGGATTGTGAGGTGCGACTCCCATGGTGTAGACCTCAGCCATTGCCGCGATCTTCTTTGCTTCCCACAAGCCGCCGCAGTGGCAAAGGTCCGGCTGTATGACATGGCAAGCCAGTTTCTCGAACAGTTCGCGGAACTGAAATCGGGTTACCAGCCGCTCGCCGGCGGCGATCGGAACCGGACTGAGTCGGCGTACCTCGGCCAGAACGTCCACGTTTTCAGGAGGGACCGGCTCCTCCACAAACAACGGTCGATAGGGCGCCAGCACCCGGCAGAATTCCACCGCATTCCCCAGAGAATGGCGTCCATGGCAGTCAACCATGATGTCCACATCGTCGCCCACCGCAGAACGGAGAGCGCCCATGATGCGCTCTGCCTGTTTGTAGCCAGCGATGCTGTTCAGCGGTTCGGTGGGGGGCGTCAGCAGAACTTTAACGGCCGTATAACCGCGGGCAACGACCTCAAGCGCACGATCGACAAACACCGCGGGATCCGTGGTGTTCTGCGAATCGTACACCGCACGCATATCTCCGCCCCCCAGGTGCGTGTACATGCGTACCTTGTCGCGCACCGCTCCTCCCAATAACTTATAAACTGGTTGCTGGAGAGATTTCCCGAGGATATCCCAGCACGCCTGCTCAATCGCCGAGATAGCGGACAGCCCAATCACTCCAGTTCGCCAGAAAGACTGGCGATAGAGCTTCTGATACAGATGTTCGATTCGCGTGGCATCCTCGCCCACCACCATCGGCTCGAAATCCTGGACAGCCCCCACCACGCTCCTCGTTTTCCACTCCAGAGAAGCCTCGCCCCATCCGAAAAGTCCTGGAACATTCGTCTCTACTTTGACGAACACCCAGTTACGCATTTCGGCATTGACGACAACGGTCTTCAAACCGGTAATCTTCGTCATATCGGCTCTACATCCGCGGCTGTTCGCCCTTAATACTCATTCCGCCGTCGGCGGCGAGGGTGGCGCCGCTGATCAGCGAAGATTCATCAGAGGCAAGGAAGGCTACGACGTTGGCAACCTCTTCGATCGTTCCGATGCGCCCCCGCGGCTGCACTTCGTCGAAAACCTGTCGCGTCTTTTCCGGATTATCCTGGGCTGCGACGAACCCGTGCAGCATCGGTGAGTCAATAGTCCCCGGCGCTACGGCGTTGACCCGGATGCCGCTCCGTGCGTGGTCGATGGCCAGCGCGCGGCTCAGCGCGATCAGGGCCCCCTTTGTGCTGGAATAGGCCGCGAGCCCCGGCAGTCCGTTGACGCCCGTTATGCTGGCCATGAAGATAATAGAGCCCCGCCCCGCGCGCAGCATATAGGGGATAACCTGGCGGCAGAGCAAATAGGCTCCCTTCACATTCACCGCATACACGCGTTCCCATTCCTGCTCGTCGGTTTCCAGGATGGTGCCCGTGGGCATGATGGCCGCCGAATGAACTGCCACGGTTGGAGGGCCCAGTTCCTCTGCCAGCGTCCGGATGGCGCGTGCGACGGCGCCTGCGTCGCTTACATCCGCAACCAGCGTCATGGCCTGTCCCCCGCTGTTCCTGATCTCCCCATGCAGAGAGTGACAGCCGGGAGCATCCTGGTCGAGAATGCCGATCGCAGCACCCTCCCGCGCCAGCCGCATTGCGATTCCCCGGCCGATCCCGTTGGCTGCACCCGTCACGACGGCAGTTCGCCCAGTCAGTTGACCCATGTGTTCTGCCTTTTCCAGTGCCTTGAGCGTTTTCTGAATACACAGAAAGCGATTCCCTCCCCACCGGGCGGAAAGCGCAATAGTGGCGACCACGGCCCCTTGATTCTCTGACCATCCTGTTCTTTTTAGCAATGACTCAAAAGCTCAAACAGTTGTCGGAGGTGAACCAGGTGCATTAATCTCATCTTCGCGCCGTATCGTCCGCACGCGGTCTCGGACGGAGACGCAGACTCTGGAAAATCCAATATGGCTCAATCGCCTAAGATCGAGAAGCTCAGTAATATCCGCCAGGAAAACCTGCGCATGAGACGAGGAGCCACCGTTATCGGCGATATCCTCTATGCGCCAGGGGGTGCCTGCGGACCGCGTTTCCAGCACGACTATCAGCTGGTCGTCATTCACCAGGGTTATCTCGATTTGCGGCTCGACCGTGAATCTATCCACGTCGCTGCGGGTTATGGAATCCTGTTGAGTCCCGGACATCGCGAGCATTTCCTCTTCTCTTCCGACCGTGAAACCCATCACAGTTGGTGCGCCATCGCCCCCCGGGCTGTTCCACGGCACCTCAGGAGCAAATTCCAAACCTACCGCGGTCCCATACCCTTCGCTGGCAGAATGCTCAGTCTGCTGGAAATGAGCAGAAGGGCGCAACTCTCCGCCGCCACTGAGGAGCCGCTGCAGGATGGCTTCTATCTCGGCCTTGGATTGGCCCTGTTCTGCGACTTTGCCCTGGCTGTGCGCAGCGGTCATGCTTCCAATACCAAAGCCGAAGCGATCCTCGCAAGGATGGAGCAGTTCATCTGGGAGCAGCATGCCCGACATCTCTCGCTGCACGATATCGCGCGCGCCGTGGGTGTCTCGCGGCAACATCTCCTCAAGATCTGCCGGCTGAACGGGAAGCCTACTCCCATATCCCAGCTCTACAGCGCTCGTTTAGAAATCGCGACCGACCTGCTCAGGCAGACCGGCCTGTCGGTTAACGACATTGCGGGAAAGTGCGGCTTCGTGAGCATTTTTCACTTCTCCCGCAAGTTCAAAGAAGCCTACGGAAAAAGCCCGGGCACCTGGCGCAAGCAACTATGGCAGGCGGCCAAAACCTAGCTGCCGCCCGCATCCGAATCGGCGCCTTCCCGTTGCCCGATGCCATCTCATGGCGGCCGTTCCCTCGAACGGTGCTCCCTCATCCACGTTCATAACAGACAAAAGATTTGGCTTCTCAATCATTGTCATTGTCGTTTGCGATGGCCGATGATGGCACCCGTTGTCGTGGGTTCCCCAGATCCTTTATCCCACGGAACGAGCGCATGCGGCCACCTCTGCGACCTCTTGGGCGAGGTGGCCCCGGACTAAGCCTCGCAGCATAGAACGCCATCATGACCGTACCAGAGTCAATTCGCTCGTACTCTCGCCCGACAGGACCCCGGTCCTGGGTGGACAAGTTGCCGCCGCGCTGCCGTTCCGGGGCTCGAGCGGCCTGTGCGATTCGATGCTATGAGGCAGGGTCTGCGTTCCATTCGGCCGCTGAACTACCTGGCAGCGCATATTCAGCTACATTTCGGGAGGCACTACGATGAAATCAAAAGTCTGCGTCATGGGTTTAGCTTTTCTTTTTGCCTGGCTTGCGGGGACAGCGAGAGCCCAGGAGAATGCGCAAGTTACCGGCATACTCACCGACCCCAGTGGAGCCGTGATCCCGAACGCAGCCGTCATACTCGCCAACGCAGCTACTGGCGAAGCTCGGTCGACGACCTCCAACTCTGCCGGCATCTACACCATCCCGAATCTCCATATCGGAACGTATACCCTGACGGTCAGGGCCTCCGGGTTCAAAACCATGAGCAGGACCGGCATTGTTGTGAACGTAGCATCGACCGTGAAAGAAGACTTCCATCTCACGGTCGGCAGCAACAGTCAGACGATATCCGTGCGGGCTAACGCGCTGCAGCTGCAATCGGAGACGAATGACGTCAGCGATCTGATTACGGAAAAGCAGGTCACACAACTGGCCACCAACGGCCGCAACGTGACGCAGCTGGCCGCGCTCGGCATGGGCGTTTCGGACAGCCTGCCCAGCTTCAACGGCATTAATGCCCTCAGCAGCAGCTCCAGCATCAGCTTTGAAGGGACGCGCCCCGGGCACAACGTCTACATCATTGATGGCGGTGAAATCTACGACCGTGGTTGCGGCGGATGCTTTACCATCCTGCCCTCGCTCGACGCACTGGCCGAGTTTCGAACTCTCGACAGCAATTACAGCCCCGACTATGGGATCGCTTCCGGCGGCACGATCACCATGGCCGTGAAGTCCGGCACCAGCAAGCTGCATGGCGGCCTCTGGGAGTTTAACCGCAACGATTCATTCGACGCGAACAACTACATTTCAAATCTGGAAGGGCAGCCCAAGCCGGAACTGCGCCTCAACATCTTCGGCGGCAATCTGGGTGGCCCTGTACTCATTCCTCACGTTTATGACGACAACCCCCGCAGGACCTTCTTCTTCGTCAATGAGGAGTGGCGCCGCCTGGTCACCGGAAGCAATCCGACCGTGACCCCGACCGTTCCCGCATCGGACTTTCCGGTTGCCGGTGCGGATCTTGCTTACACACCACCCGCGAATGGCATTGTGCCGGTCGTGCCGGCCACCAGCGATCCCGCCAAACTAACGCTGTATGCGCAGGATGGCCTCGTGCCCGGCCAGCCCTTTCCCAACAAAACCATCCCTGCAAACCTGCTCGACCCCAATGCGGTTCTGTTCATGGGCACAGGCGCCATTCCCAGACCCAACGCCAGCAACGGATCCAACTCGTTCATTGCTTCCCTCAAGCAGCCGACCAATGTGCGCGAAGATCTGGTGCGCATCGACCATAGAATTAACGACAAGCTGCAGCTGATGGGACACTACATCCACGATGCCGTTTCCCAGCAGAATATTCCTGCTCTATGGAGCGACAGCTCCTATCCAACCGTCGGCAGTCAGTTTGCCAATCCAGCCTGGAGCGCTGTGATTCAACTCACTCAGGTGATCTCCCCGACCCTCGTCAACGAGACTTCCTTCGACTACAACGGGAGCATTATTACGCTTGCCCCAACCGGCACCTACGCCGAGCCCTCAGGCTGGAGTGCCAGCAGCTACTTTCCCGGGAACAATGACCTGAATCGTCTGCCCGAAATTGATCTTGGCAGCCCATACAACACGAACTGGAGTTCAAACTACTACCCCTGGCAGGACGCGCAGCAGGATTACCAGGAGCGCGATGATCTCTCCTGGACCCATGGCAAGCACAATCTGAAGTTTGGCTTCTCTTTCATGCGCTTCACCAAGAACATGGGTCTCCAGGCAGAAACCCAGGGCACCTATGGCTTCAGCACACCCAGCTATTCCGGAGATGCCTATATCAATTTCCTGCTGGGTCTGGCCAGCACTTATTCTCAGCTCAACTACCAGGGAAGACGCCACCTGGTCAACAGCACGCCATCCTTCTACGCTAACGACAACTGGAATCTGACCCGTCGTATGACTCTAAACCTCGGCGTACGCTACGACGCATTCCCCCATGTCTGGGAGAGAAACAATCAAATCGCTAATTTTGTTCCTGCCGACTATGACCCCGCGCAGGCACCGGTATTTAACCCGGACGGCAGCCTCGATACGAGCGGCCCCGGCTTCAGCATTCCTTCCGGCGCGAAAACACCGTTCTATATGAACGGGATTCAGCTGGCAGGCGCGGGAGGCTTTCCGCGTGGCCTGGTGAAGAACTACTGGCTCACCATCCAGCCCCGCGTTGGCTTCGCGCTCGATTTGCTTGGCAACGGCAAAACAGTTCTGCGTGGCGGCTTTGGTGTGTTCTACGAGCGCATTCAGGGGAACGACGTATATCCGACCGAAACCAACACGCCGCTCGCCTTTGTGCCCTCCACCACGAACGTGGAATTCTCCAACCCTTCCGTCAGCGCACTCACCGGTGCAAGCTCTCCCGCTCCATATTTCCCGGCATCGCTGGCCGCGCTCGCCTACGACTACCCCAATCCGGGCACGGCCGAGTACAGCCTCGGCCTCCAGCATGAGTTGGCACCCTCCGCGATCATGGTTGTACAGTATGTGGGAACCCAGGGATGGCATCAGGACATCGGCGCCAACATCAACACGCTGCCCCTGAACAGCCCCTTACGACAGGGGGTCGCGACCGGTACTTATAATGCCAATCTGGCTCGAATTTACCCCGGTTTCTCCAGCATCAATCGCTACTCGAACAATACCAACCAAAACTACAATGCATTACAGGCTGGACTGCAGGTCAGGGATAAGCATGGGCTGAGCCTTCAGGTCTCCTACACCTGGTCTCACGAGCTCGATATCCAAACCAATGACGTAACGATGGTTTCAGACCCCTTCAACCTTAGTTATGACTACGGCTCGGGAAGCCTGGACCGTCGTAATATCCTTAACGTGAATCTCGTCTACAATCTGCCCTTCTTCCTGCACGCTCAGAATGGATTCGTGCGCCGAGCGCTGGGTGGCTGGGAGCTTTCCGACGTCAACGTGCAGGAGAGCGGCGTTCCTACCAACATCACCTACTCTCCAGATGTGCTGGGCCTGGGAGGCGGCACCAGGAACCGTCCCAATGTCTCTGGATCGGTATCCAGGCCGAAGACTCAGACGAAATTCTTCGATACTGCAGCCTTCTCGGCTCCTGCTGCGCCCTGGAATGGAGGATCGAATCAGGGTTTTGGCGACGCCAGAAAAGATTCCGTCGTTGGTCCCGGTATTAATAACTTCAATCTTGCGCTGTTTAAATCGTTCGCGGTGACCGAAAGCCCAGCAGGAGCAACCTTCCAGTTGCGGCTCGAAACGTTCAACACGTTCAACCACACTCAATTCTCCACGTTAGATACCAGCTTCACCGATGCTGGATTTGGACAGGTCACCGCGGCGCAGGATCCGCGCGTTCTGCAGTTGGCAGCCAAGTTCCTCTTTTGAGGAGGCTGCCACGCAGCAGCACCTGCAGAAGTTACTCTCAAACTCGGCCAGGGGTAAACACGAGATATGGATCGAAGAGATTTCCTTAAGTCCGGTGCGCTCGCGACGGCAGCTTCCATGCTGCCGTCGCACTTGGAGGGTGCAGCAACCGCCCAGCCTCAACGCATCGTCATCCGGACGCGCGCGCCCGGAAGCAAAAAGATTCGCCTCGCCGAGCGCGAACTGCTGTCAGGCCTTCGTTCTCTTCAGAGCGCTCGCGAGATCCGCCAGTCCGAAGGTGATTCACGACCGGGCGACGTGGTCCTGGTCCTCAGCCTCGATCCTTCCTCTTTCAAAAGCGACCAGGACTATGAGATCTCCGCTTTCTCCAGTGGAGCCACGCTCCGCGCAGCCAGTGAACAGGCCCTTCTTTACTCCGTGTTCGACTTCCTGGAGCGCCAGGGGCTGGTCTTCGGAATCGATGGCACGACTGTCCCCATTGACCGCAGGCCGCTTCTGCTTCCGCAGAACAACCAGCCGTGGACGGCCTCGCCGCGCTTTGCCGTTCGTGGTCTGCTCCCATGGCCCGATTTCCTGAACTGCATCAGCGTCTATAACTCCGAAGATTACCAGGCCTACTTTGCCGCCATGCTGCGCATGCGCTTCAATATGTTCGGCATGCATGTGTATACGGAAAACGTCCCTGGTCCGCTGGCCGAATCCTACCTCTCCTTCGACTTTGCGGGGAGCGGCCATCGCGCGGCGCTCGAAGACTCAACCATGCGCAGCTGGGGTTATCTGCCGCAACGTACTTCGACCTTCAAAATGGGCGCGCCCCAGTTTTTCGATCGGGAAACCTTTGGTGCTGATGCCACGCGCCTCAGCGCAGATAACTGGGACATCGCTGACCGAACCACCGAGATGATGCGGGGTGCCTTCAACTTTGCCTCAGAGCTGGGCATCCGTACCGGCATCGGCTTTGAACCCTATCACAACCCCGCAGAAATCATGACCGCGCTGCCGCCAGAAGCCCTTACTGCTACCGGTGGCCTGATCGAGTCCCGCACCGGGCGGGCGCTGCTCGAACGCAGGCTGGCCGACCTGCTCGAACGCTATCCCATGATCGACGACGTCTGGCTGTGGCAGGACGAGGACGCCAATTGGGAGAGCCGTAAAGAGGAAGTGCCACTGTCGGTCACCCCGTTTGTCCAGGCCCATGATTTCCTGCGCCGACATGCTCCGAACAAAAAGCTCGTGGTCTCCGGCTGGGGCTTCGTCACGCATCATTTCGAATCCCTGCATCAACGTCTTCCCGGCGACATTATCTTTTCCTCCCTCAATGACTCTCTCGGCTGGGATCCCGTCAATGAAGCGTTCTCCAGGCTTGGCGATCGCGAACGCTGGCCGATTCCCTGGCTCGAAGACGATCCTTCCATGTGGCTTCCGCAGTTTCGAGCCAGTCGCTTTGAAATGGACATGAAGCGCGCCCAGGACTTCGGCTGTCAGGGTGTGCTCGGCATCCATTGGCGCCACCGCATCGTCGATCCCACTGCAACCTATCTCGCCCGCGCCGCATGGGATCCGCAGCTGACTGCATCCGCGCACTACCAGAACTTCTGTTCCGCTATGGCTGGCGGTGATCGCGCCCGCCGCCTCGCAGAGCTGTTCAATGACTGCGACAGTGGCCATGCCATTGCTTCTACGTTTGTCGGCAAACGCACCAGCCAGGGCTACGCTGTCACCCGCGAGCTAACTGGCGATTACGATCAGGCATTCCTCTATGAGAAGTTCGAGGCCGACCCTGCACTCCTCGAGAAGCAACAGGCCACCGCCCGGAAATTCCAAAAGCTCGCCTCCGAGGCTCAGTCCCCGATTGAACGCGACCGCCTCGGCTACTTCGCCGGGTACGTCAGTCTGATGGTGCCGTACTGCGCTTCCTACGAAAAAGCTCATCAACTGGGATTAGTGCTCGACGAGGCCGTTAAACTGCGCGCCGCCGGTAACGTCGCGCAGGCACGCGCGCACGTGTTCGAAAACGGCGTGCCGCTCTGGCTGGCCCTTGCCCCGCTGGTGCGCGAAACCATGCTCGACTTTCAGGACATCATCGCGACCCGCAACGGCCAGGGACAACTCAGCTCCATGCAGAACAAGTTCGTCCGCATTGCGCTCGAGCGCCTGCGGCTCTCCATGGGCGAATTCGTCGACGACCTGCCATCCTCCGTCGATCAGGCCTACCTGGCGGCAACGACGCCCGATCAGGCCAATCCTGCGCGCGTCTTCATACCAACCCGCCCTTCGCTGCTAAACCCCGGACAGGCATTGCGGCTGTTCATCGTAGTGCCCGGCATTGGCCCCGATGCCGCTGATGTGCGCCTCCATCTTCGCCCCGAAGGACAAACAGACTGGGAAACCCAGGCCGCCCAGCATGCCGGCCGCAACGTCTACACGGTCCAACTGGGGCCGTTCTCGCAGCAAGAGGGGACGGTGCAGTACTATGCTTCTGCCCGTTCTGGCGGCGCGTCATCTCGGCTGGTCGATCCACCACAGGCTCCCGCGAATACTTACTCGGTCAATCTCATAGCTTGAACGATGTATCTGATCGCTAATCAGGAGAACGGCCCCGGAGTGGTTGATGGACCACTTCAATCCGATTCTGGGGCAACCCTCCTTCTGTCTCACCTGCGATGATTACTACGCGAGAGTAGGCCGGCATCCTCTGATCTTCCCCACACCTCCTATCTCGACTGGCAAATTCAAGCTTGCCAAAGCCTGATTGGAGGCCTCGTTCACGATGCATTTGTTTTCTGAGCCCGTTGCCTTAGGTCGGTCGGGACTACCGGTCGTATTGATGCCGCGCCACACCGGGGATATAACTAATTTTGTAGCTGATTCCACCCGCTTTCCGAACCTCACGTTCCTCCCCCAGAGCCTGTTCGGCCCTGACAAAGTCTCCTTATAGGAGACCTTAGCCAGGCGAATCATCATAGCCCTGCGATGGTGCTTCTCCTCTTTCTCCCCGCATCTATCCGCAGGTCGGATTCGGAAAGGCTGCCGCTAAAGGTGTCGATCGCCAATGGTCTTCACGGTGTGATCGGAGCCAGCCGCATGAAAGAGGCCGCCGAGACGCACTACGTCCTGAAGGTTGCCGGTGCTTTAGAAGTTGCCGGGGCGAGTAAGGGTTGGCGCCCTGATACGCTGTGAGCAAGCTGGTCTCAATGGCGATCTGCGAGGCGGAGTGCGAGAATGAGTCGACGGAGCCGGGCGGATGATGGAATCGTTTGCGCAATTCCTCAAACGCAACCGGCACCAGAACCGGCACCAGCACAAAGTAGAGTTTAATCGTCCACTTTTGTACCTGTGTAAGTTATGTAAACGCAGCAGGATAGCAGTAGAACGGGCCTGTAGCTCAATGGTTAGAGCAGGGGACTCATAATCCCTTGGTTGGGGGTTCGAATCCCTCCGGGCCCACCATGCTGCCGAGGCTGCGCGCGCGGTCCAGACCGCCCGCAGCTTCTCCTTATTCCCGCAGCTTCTCCTTATTAAGGATGCGCTCATGTCTTCCCCTCCGCCCCATCCGCTCATCGCCTTCTATCGCGACGGCGCGCGTGACGACCGCGGACGCACCCTCGCCGAAATTCTTGCCTGGCCCGACGACCGCCTCGAGTCGGTCCACGACTTCATCCAGTGGCTCTTTCCCCTCCCCGAGCGAAGTGGCGCTAACCCCGGCGCGCCCACCCTCGACGCGGCCACCATCGAGGCCTTTCACGGAACAACCGCCATGCGCGACCGCCTGCACCAGGCCTTCGAACGCATGCTGCTTCTTTATGGACTGGCCTGGACCGCATCGGCGGCTGGTGCCACCGTCACGCGGCTGCCCGATTTTCGCGAGCGCGCGCAGAACTGGCTCTGGCCCATGAACCACAATCACCTGCGCCTCACCCGCGTCCTGCGCTCCACGCTCCTGGTCGGGCTCGAAGCTGAATCAAAGGCACTCTTCCACGCGTTGAACGCCATCTATCGCGAATTTCCCGACCGCATCTCCACGCGCACCCATGCTTTCTGGAGCGATGCCGCGCAAAGGGAATAAACTGGGCAGTCGTTTCCATGCCCATCCCACTGAGGAAAATATGCATCAGGGTTCCTGCCGTCCTTCACTGTCTCTGCCCCAAATTGCGTTTCTCGTTCTCGCGCTTTGTGCCTGGCCGGCCATCAGCCATGCCCAGGCGGATCCTGCCCACCCCATCCACGGCGACAACGGCGTGACCCTGCCGCCTCCGCCGGTGGCCGCGGTTCACACGGTCACCGACGACTACCACGGCATCAGAATCGAGGATCCTTATCGCTGGCTGGAGGACGCGAAGAGCCCGCAGACCCGCGCCTGGATCAACGAGGAAGACGCTTACACGCAGAGCTATCTCGACCAGTTGAAAAACCTGCCCCAGATTCACCGCCAGCTCGCGGCCCTGTTGCGTGTGGACCAGTACTCGATGCCGCTGCTGCGCGACGGCGAATACTTCTTCAAAAAGCAGCTGGCCAGCGAAAACCAGGGCTCGCTCTACATGCGCGCCACCTGGCAGAGCGCGGACCGCCGCCTCATCGACGCCGCCAGGCTGAGCGCCGACCAGAATACGTCGGTGAATATGATCAACGTCTCCGACGACGGCACGCTGCTTCTTTATGAAATCCGCGTGGGCGGCGCCGACGAAGGCTCCGTGCACGTGCTGAATCTGCGCACCGGCAAAGACCTGCCCGATGTTCTGCCCTCGGCGCGCTACATGGGCGTCAGCCTCAGCCCCGACCACGGCGGTTTGTACTATTCAAAGTTCACTCACCAGGGCTCCGACGTCTGGTTCCACAAATTCGGCACGCCCGTCGATCAGGACGCGAAGATCTTCGGCGGCCAATATCGCGGCAAGACCCTCGGCGAACTGGATCTGGTGAACGTCGGCGTCAGCGACAATCACCACTGGCTCATCGTGCGCGTCGCCCATGGCGTCCCCGCCACCAGCGAAGACATTCTGCTGCGCGATCTGCGCCGTCCCGGCAGTGCCTTCGTCCCGCTCGTCTACGGCGTGGAAGCGCACGTCCGCATGATGAATGACGGCGATCGCTTCTTCCTCCTTACCGATTATCAGGCGCCGAATTCGCGCATCGTCGAGGCCTTTCCGGGCAAAGACGCCGCGGTGTGGAAGACCCTCATCCCCCAGGGCCACGACGTGATCGATGACGTCAGCATCGTCGGCGGCAGGCTCTTCGTCTCGCGCCTGCATGACGTCAAAACCGAGACCACCATCTACACTCTCGATGGCCGGCAGACCGGCGCACTGACCTATCCCGGCATCGGCTCGGGTTCAGTAGTGCGCGGCCGACCCGACCAGACCTACGGCTTCTACACCTTCGAGTCGTTCATCACGCCGCCTACCATCTATCGCTACGACACAAAGACCGGTCGTTCTGTCATCTTCGCCAGTCCTCATGTGCCCTTTGCTTCGTCGCATTATCAGGTCACCCAGGTCTTCTACACTTCCAAAGACGGCACGCGCGTGCCGATGTTCATTGCCGGCCGCAAAGGCCTGCCCCGCAACGGCACCACGCGCCTGCTCATGACCGGCTATGGCGGATTCGACCTGCCCATGCTGCCCGCGTGGAACCCCGAATACGCCTGGTGGATGGAACAGGGCGGCTACTTCGCGCTGCCCAATCTGCGCGGCGGCAACGAATACGGCGAGGCCTGGCACAAGGCCGCCATGTTCCAGAACAAGCAGAACGTCTTCGACGATTTCTTCGCCGCGGCGCAATACCTGATCCGCAACCACTACACCACGCCCGCGCACTTCGCCATCCGCGGCCGTTCCAACGGCGGCCTGCTGATGGGCGCAGCCATGACGCAGCGGCCTGACCTCTTCGGCGCTATCTGGTGCGGCTATCCGCTGCTCGATATGCTCCGCTACCAGAAATTCGAATTCGGCCGACTGTGGACGACCGAGTACGGCAGCTCCGACAACCCGAAAGACTTCGCGTATCTCCGTGCGTATTCGCCCTACCAGAATGTGAAGAAGGGCGGCGACTATCCGGCCATCCTGTTCTTTACCGGCGATAACGATACGCGTGTCGACCCCATGAACGCGCGCAAGATGACCGCGCTCATGCAGGCCTCCAGCGGCAGCGACCGCCCCATCCTGCTGCATTATTCCCTCAAAGGCGGACACAGCTCCGGTGTCTCGCTCTCCCAGCTCGTCGACGACTACACCGACGAGATGGGCTTCCTGTGGAACGAAACCAGCGGGAAGTAACGCGCCGGGCATCTCCGGGCAAAAAAGCAGCGGCTGATTGAAATCAGCCGCTGTACCTTTCTCCCATAATTAGTATTAGTAACGATTTCGTTTTTAGTTGTTTTGTAACAACGGAAGGATGCAATGCATCCTCTATTCCTTCCCGGGCGATTCTCCCGCTCGCCCGGGAAGGCAACGCGTTCACCCGTCAGGCCTCACGCGATTCTCCCTGCCGCCCGCACCCACCAGCTCGCCATGTTCGATCGGCTTCATCCGATTGGTCCTTGCCCAGCGCTTCAAGATTCCGATGCGGGCAATTCTCACGGGTCAGCAGATCGTGCAGCACCTTTTTCGTGCCCGGGTCGGACGCCCGGCCCACCCGCACTTCACAGGTCTCGCGCTGGGCCAGGAACAATCGGACAGAAGGGCTTCCCGGCTTACCTTCGGCATGCAGGAACTCAGCGACAGGCCCGCTCCCTTTGAGCGACCCTGGTCCAGCCCCGACGGCGACCCGCCGGGCGGGGCGAAACTTGATGGGATTCAATTCGGCCTGGCTGGCACATTTTGACGTCACCCGCGTGCACATCCAGCTCCGTTTTCTGCCTCGTTTTCCACCCCTCCCACAGCCATCCACCGCAACTGCACCATTTGCGCGTCTTGTGGCCGTTCTCAGCCAGGCCTATGCTGCTCCGAGTGGCATTTTTTGAACTGCTGACTGCGGGCCGTCCGTGACCCGAAATCGTGAAAGCCCGCAAAATACGCGCCTTTTCACGATTGTCCACACCCATTTTGGGTAATTGTGGGTCTTGATACCCGTAATCCCATCTAAAATACAAGATGTAGTGGTTCTTGCTTGACACACACCACCGACAGAGGTACTTTCCCTTCTGCGGCTCCAAAAAGTTGGTCAGGGTTCTGAATCGCGATCGCAGCCTCCCCCGCTAATCGGAAGCTCCTCTCGCCTCAATCCCCACGGCCCACGATCCGCCATCGGGTAATGATCCGTCATCGGGTTCAGCACCCACCACCCATCGGAATTCGTTCCGAAGGGGATTGCAGTTTTTGTCCAGGCCCTCTGCAACCGGAAAGACGCAGGCAGGCAAGACCCACGCATCGCGCGAATTTTATTCGGAAGGAACACAAATCATGGCCGAGACTCCCAGGAAGTCCGTCACTCTCGCCTCCGACACCGCTACGAACGGCGCCGGCCATCCCGCATCCGCTCCATCGAAGGCCGCCCTTCGCTTCCCGCGCACCTTCTCGCGACCCGGCCTCTCCCCCTATGACGAAGTCCAGTGGGAGCGCCGCACCGCCGCCATCACGGACGCCGGCGGCAAGACCATCTTCGAGCAGAAAGACGTCGAGACTCCCATCGACTGGTCGATGACCGCCACCAACATCGTGGCCAGCAAATACCTGCACGGCCAGATCGGCACCCCCGAGCGCGAATCCGGCGTCCGCGCGCTCGTCAGCCGCGTCGCCGAAACCATCCGCGACTGGGGCTTCTCCGGCGGCTACTTCGCCACCCCTGAAGACGCGGCAGTCTTCCACGAAGAGCTGTCGCACCTGCTCCTCACCCAGAAGGTCGCCTTCAATTCGCCTGTCTGGTTCAACGTCGGCTGCGACCGCCTCGAGCCCAATTCCGACGCCCAGAACTGGCACTGGAACCAGCACTCCTGCGCCGTCGAGTTCTCCGTCACCGGCTACCGCAAGCCGCAGTGCTCCGCCTGCTTCATCAACGCCGTCGACGATTCCCTCGACTCCATCCTCACCCTGGCCAAGACCGAGGGCATGCTCTTCAAGTGGGGATCGGGCACCGGCACCAACCTCTCCACCATCCGTGGCTCCCATGAGACCCTCTCCGGCGGCGGCACCGCCAGCGGCCCGCTCAGCTTCATGCGCGGATTCGACGCCTTCGCCGGCGTCATCAAGTCCGGCGGCAAGACCCGCCGCGCCGCCAAGATGGTCATCCTCAACGTCGACCATCCCGACATCGTCGACTTCATCGACTGCAAGGCGAAAGAAGAAGCCAAGGCCTGGGCGCTGATGCGGGAAGGCTACGACGGCTCCTCCGGCCCCGACTCCGAGGCCTACTCCTCCATCTTCTTCCAGAACGCCAACAACTCCGTCCGCGTCAACGACGAGTTCATGCGCGCCGTCGAAAAAGATGCCGAGTTCTCCACGAAGACCGTCAAAGACGGCTCGCCGGTGAAGACCTACAAGGCCCGCGACATCATGAAGAAGATCGCCGAGGCCACCTGGCAGTGCGGCGACCCGGGCATGCAGTACGACTCCACCATCAACCGCTGGCACACCTCCAAGAACACCGCCCGCATCAACGCCTCCAACCCCTGCTCGGAGTACATGTTCCTCGACAACTCCGCCTGCAACCTGGCCAGCTTCAACCTGCTCAAGTTCGTAACATCTGCCGGCACATTTGACATCGCCTCCTACCGCGCCGCCATCGACATCATGATCACGGCCATGGAGATCCTCGTCGACAACTCCGGCTATCCCACTGAGGCCATCGCGAAGAACTCGCATGACTACCGGCCGCTCGGCCTGGGCTACGCCAACCTCGGCGCGCTGCTCATGGCCTTCGGCCTGCCCTACGATTCCGACGCGGGACGCGACTTTGCCGCCACCCTCACCGCCATCATGTGCGGCGAGGCCTACCTTCAGTCCGCCCGCATTGCTGAAACCTGCCCTCCCCTCGCCTCCGCCACCCCGCTCACCGCCAGCGTCGCCCATGAAGGCGGCGCCTGCCCCGGCTTCTACGTCAACCGCGAGCCCTTCCTCGACGTCATCCGCATGCACCGCGCGGAAGTGAATAAGATCGGCCGCAGCAAAACCTCAGAAGAGCCATTCTCCGTCCCGCAGCTCGACGCGCTCATCGCCTCTTCCAAAGACTGCTGGGACCAGGCTCTCGCCCACGGCGAGAAGCATGGCTACCGCAACTCCCAGGTCACCGTCCTCGCGCCGACCGGCACCATCGGCTTCATGATGGACTGCGATACCACCGGCATCGAGCCCGACCTGGCTCTCGTGAAATACAAGAAGCTGGTCGGCGGCGGCATGATCAAGATCGTCAACAACACCGTGCCCACTGCGCTCTTCAAGCTCGGCTACAACAACGATCAGGTGGACGCCATCGTCAGCTACATCGACGCCACCGGCACCATTGAAGGCGCGCCCGGCGTCAAGCCCGAGCACCTCGCCGTCTTCGACTGCTCCTTCAAGCCGGCCAAGGGCACCCGCTCCATCCATTACATGGGCCACGTCCGCATGATGGCCGCCGGCCAGCCGTTCCTCTCGGGAGCCATTTCGAAAACGGTCAATCTGCCGCATGACTGCACCCTCGACGACATTGCCGAGGCCTATCTGGAATCCTGGCGTCTCGGCCTGAAAGCCGTTGCCGTCTACCGCGACGGATCGAAGGGCGCGCAGCCGCTCAACGTCTCCGATGGCGCGAAGGCCAAGGAGATCAAAGCCTCCTCGACAGAAAATGCCGCCGCCGCCGACCGCATCCTCGCCGCCATGGCCCTGGGCCACAAGCCCGCCGAAGCGGATCTCAAATCGCTTGAAGCCAAGGTTGCGGAGAAGGTCGAGGTCGCCTCGAAGTCGATCGTCGCCGCCACCCAGGCCTTCAACGCCGCGCTGGCCTCGATCGCCTCCACACCCGGCGAAGGTCCAATGGACGCGCCGCCCCGTGCGGTCCGCCATCGCCTCCCCGAGGAGCGCGCCTCGCTCACCCACAAATTCTCCATCGCGGGCCACGAAGGCTACATCACCGTCGGCCTCTACCCCAACGGAATCCCCGGCGAGATCTTCATTCGCATGGCGAAAGAAGGCTCCACGGTCTCCGGCCTCATGGACTCCTTCGCCACGGCGGCCTCCCTCGCGCTGCAGCACGGCGTGCCGCTGAAGGTGCTGTGCGAGAAATTCGCGCACTCCCGTTTCGAGCCCTCCGGCTGGACCGGCAACGAGCACATCGGCTACGCCAAATCCATCATGGATTACATCTTCCGCTGGCTCCAGCTCCGCTTCCTCTCCGGCCAGCAGCTCAGCCTGTTCGCCGGATTAACACCGCAGATCCCGGCACAAAATCCGAATGTCATCCTGAGTGGCGACGAAGGAGACGAGAAGGATCCGCGGTTCTCTGCAGATCAGCACAATCCCACCCGCGGCATGGGTGCCCACGGAGCGCCTCAGGGAGGCATCGCTCCTGAAATGGAGGCGACCGGTTCCCACCCGGCTCCCGGCTCCGGCCTCCCCGCCGATCGCGGCCTCTACCACGCGTCGGACGCCATGCGCGCAATGTACGACATGGGCGACGCCCCCAGCTGCCACACCTGCGGCGCCATCATGGTAAGAAACGGTAGCTGCTACCGCTGCATGAGCTGCGGGTCCACCAGCGGCTGCAGTTAGCAAGCTTGCCTCCGGCGGCGGACTCGCCGTCCGGGGCCTTTCGTCAAGAGTCGGGGAAGGCATCCCGCCTCTTGACGAACCACAATTCGTAAGTCACAGCCGCTGACACGGAGATACCTTGTCATACCTGACTAATTGACTCCTTGGCGACTCAGACCTCTGCCACAGATGAGACGCCTGTAACCGTACACGCGTCATCATCCAGCGGAGCGCAAATGATCTTCGAAGAACTCAATACGCGGACCCGAAGCTACATGCTCGAAGAATTTCGAGCGGAGCAACTCAACTTGGCCACATACCGACCTAAAGTGCTTACACCTAAGGGTGAGGCGCCTTTTGTGGGCATCATGGAAGAGCATCTTACCGCAGGCAACGAAGCGACCCTCACCGTTGCTCTCAGCCCTTCCCGCTACTGGGTGGAGACAGGAACCAGGCACACACGACGCGGGCCCGTGTCTTATTTCTTACCCGCAGTAGAACGGGCCCGAGTGTTCGGGCTTACCGAGTTCAACACTTGGTACGTACGCGGATTGTGCCGATCTCTCATGGAAGAAGGCATTACCGAATGCGAAGTCTACAGAGCCGAAACTTCCTACGAACCTCGAGGCGAGTGCCTGCAGATGGAAGGTCTCGTGCTCAATGTCGCGGACGTCTACCAGGGCCACCGCGCCAGGTATTACCCGGAAGACACGAAGGATCCGCACGCTCTCTCCATTCCTGTCGGACCCAACTGTCACCATTCGGTTCGGAGGCGGACAAGGTAGGCTATTGCCTCGGGCCGGACACGCTGATCTGGCCCGGGCCCAGCCTTTCGGGCCAGTCCATTTGCACATAAGGCCTCGCAAAGCGAGGCGACGGAGAAAGCCACGGCCTTCAGGCCGTGGAATCAAAGCCTCTAAAAAAGATCCGGGCTTTAGCCCCGGGCCTTCCCTTTCCCAAAACGAAACACCCCAAGCCCAACGACACCGCCCGCACCAACGTCATCTATCCCCGTCCGCCGAGCCCCGCTAACCTCCCCTCGTGGAACTCTTCCCACCCGAACTCCGCACCTTCTTCCTCACCGCCGTCGCCGCGAACCGCCGCCGCCTCTTTCAAACCGACGCGAACGCCAGCCTCCTCCTCCAACTCCTTCGCGACGACCGCGCCAAACAACGCTACCAACTCCACGCCTTCGTCTTCATGCCCGATCACATTCACCTGATCCTCACGCCCGGGCCGAACGTCTCCGTCGAAAAGGCTATGCAGTTCGTCAAAGGCGGATTCTCCTTCCACCTCAAATCCAAAATGCCCGTCTGGGAAGACAGCTTCAAGAAGCTCCGCATGGCGGACCACGCAATCTGCGAATCACACCTGCGCTACATCCACGAGAATCCTGTCCGCGCGCATCTTTGCGAACGCGCCCAAGACTTCCCGTTCTCATCGGCGGCCATCACGGACCTGACTGATCCGGTCCCCAAATATCTCCAAGCCTAAAGGCCCAGGAAGAAGGCAGCCTCATTCGCCGGGTTAAAACCGGGCGCTTTCTCCGTCGCCTCGCTTCGCGAGGCACAAGGTGTTCCAAAACACCTAAACACAAGAGACCAGGACACCAAGTCCAAGCTCATATAACTTTCGGGGATACTCAAGGTTGGAATCCCGCTAATCGAACTACCCGAAGCGAAAGCGAAGGGCGATGGAGAAAGCCACGGCCTTTAGGCCGTGGAATCAAAGCTCTAAAGAGATCCGGGCTTTAGCCCCGGGCCTCCCTCCGCCCCGCATCCTCTCCGTCTCCCCTCCATCCAATGCCTATGCCCTTGCCCGTTTCCGTCCTCGACCTGGTTGGCATGCACACCGCAGAAGCGCCTTCAAGCGCCATCGCTCGCTCCGTCGATCTCGCGCAACACGTCGAGCAGTGGAATTACCGACGCTTCTGGCTCGCCGAGCACCACTCCATCCCTGGCCTCGCCTGTTCCGCAACGCCGGTCCTCATCGGCCACGTCGCCTCAGCCACCAGCCGCATTCGCGTCGGCAGCGGTGGCGTCATGCTGCCCAACCACGCGCCCCTTGTCGTCGCCGAACAGTTCGGGACCCTCGAAGCCCTCTATCCCGGACGCATCGACCTCGGCCTCGGCCGCGCTCCGGGCGGCGACTTCCTCACCATGCGCGCCCTCCGCCGCGACCTCCATCAGTCCGGCGACGATTTTCCCGCGCTCCTTCAGGAACTCCGCGCCTACCTCGGACCCGAACTGCCCGGTCAGGCCGTCAAAGCGATTCCTGGGCAGGGAAGTCGCGTGCCCATCACGCTGCTCGGCTCCAGCGATTTCAGCGCGCGCCTGTCTGCCAGCCTCGGCCTGCCCTTCGCCTTCGCCGCGCACTTCGCCCCCGATCTGCTGGAGCCGGCGTGCGAGCTCTACCGCACGCATTTCCAGCCCAGCGAAATACTCGACCGGCCCTGGCTCATGGTCGGCGTGCAGATCATCGCGGCGGAAACCGACGCCGAAGCGCAGCGCCTCTTCACCACTTCGCAGCAGCGCTTCCTCCGGCTCATCCGCAGCCAGCCCGTCGAACTGCTGCCGCCCGTCGATTCAATGGACGCGATCTGGAACGACTGGGAACGCGCCGCCGTCGAAAGCAAACTGCGCGCCGCTATCGTTGGATCGGAGTCGACCGTCGCAGCCGGTCTGCGCCGCCTGCTCGCGACCACCGGAGCCGACGAGGTCATCGTGGTCACCGATACCTGGGATCACGCAGCCCGCCTCGAATCGTACGAACGCCTGGCCAGGGTCGCGCAGAGCCTCAACCAGAGCTGATGGCGAGCTCAACGCGTCGGCGGAGCGGTGGATTTCCTCACCCGCAGTTCCGCCGGGATGCGCAGTTGGACAACGGGCGCCGGCTCTTCGAGCGGCTGCGAGATCATTTGCAGAAGCAGCTCAAACGAGCTGCGGCCGATCTCGCGCGTCGGCTGAGCGACCGCCGTCAGGGTTGGGTTGAAATGGCTGTTCCACAGATAGTCGTCGATGCCCAGCAGGCTGAGATCTTTGGGAAGGGTCAAACCCCTCTCGTCCACGGCCTGCAAAACTCCCAGAAGCAGCTTGTTATTGCTGGCGATAATCGCGGTCGGCGGATCCGGCAGATTCAACAGTTGATCGCCCGCTCGAACGCCGTCTTCCACCTGCACGTTGCTGGTCACCAGAAACTCGCTCAGGATGGGAAGATGCGCCTCCTGCATGGCCCTGCGAAACCCCTCCAGCCGATCGCGATGGGGAGACAAATCCAGATGGCCGGCCAGCATGCCGATGCGCTGATGCCCCAGAGCGATCAGGTGCTCGGCCGCGATTTGCCCAGCCTGCACGTTGTCCGTTGACACCGTATTCACCGAGTTGGCGGGCGGAAGGCGGTCGACAAAAATAACGGGAACGCGGCGCCGCACCATCGATTCGTGGGCGCGGGAATCGACGCAGCAGGCGATGATGACGCCATCGACGCGGCGCGAAAACAATGCCGAAAGCTGGCGCTCCTCAACGTTGTAATCCTCCCGCGAGTCGCAGAGCAGCACCGAATAACCAGCCGCCTGAGCCGCTTCTTCCGCGCCGCGGACCACCTCAGGGAAGAAGGCGTTGGTGATGTCCGGCACGATAATCCCAATGGCATTCGAGCGACCTGTTTTGAGGCTCCGCGCAATGGCATCCGGCTGATAATCAAGGACTTCCATCGCTCTGAGGACCTTCGCCCGGCGCTCAGGACTGACCACCACCGTCTCATTGATGACCGCCGATACGGTCGAGGTCGAGACGCCGGCGAGGCGAGCCACATCGCGCATCGTGCATTTCGTCGGTTGAGCCATGGCTTTGCTTCGATCCTCTTTCCCCTGAACAGATGTGCGAGGCGGCCAACGCAGTCGCAACGTTTCCACTCAGATCGTACCATTGAAGCTATTTCGAAATAATACCTCAATTTGTCAACTACTTAGAGTTGACTATGGGAAAATCGTAACGTTCCTATTGACATCCTTTTTCACTCGAATGTATAAACGCTTCCGGCCAACTTCATCAATAACTTGGCAGCCGGAGGAACCCCAGATGACACAAATTTACCGACTCCTCGAATCGTTACGACGCACGCTCAGAACTGCTCCTCTCTCCCGCCAGCGAAGCGGGAAAGCATTCTCGGGAGCGGTCGTCGCCGTCTTCGGCGCTGTACTCACAATGGCTCTGATCTTTGCGCCTCGAGCGACGGCCCAGACAGCCACCGGCTCCATTGTGGGATCGGTCACCGACCCAACCGGCGGCCTGATCGTCAAAGCCGACGTCACCCTGACCGATGTCGATACCAGCCAGGTGATCCGCAAAACGTTCACCGACCAGCATGGCTACTATGCCCTCACGCTTCTGCCGCCAGCCACCTACAGGTTAACGGTCGATGCCGCCGGCTTTCGTCCGTTTGAACAGACCCGCATGAGGCTGGATGTCGGCGCCACGCTGACGGTGAATGTCTCCCTCGCGGTCGGGCACGTCTCTCAGAACATCATCGTCACCGGTGAACCGTCGCAGCTCCAGACGGAGACGTCGTCTTTGGGCCAGGTCATTCCCAACCAGCCGATCGTCGACCTGCCCGTGAATGGGCGCAACAGCTATAGCTTCGCCACCCTGGTCCCCGGTGTGCTGGCGTCCTTTGGATTCACGCAGCCTGCGTTTGACGAATACAACGATCAGTTCGTCTCCATCAACGGATCGCGCCCCAACGCGAATTCTTTCCTTCTCGACGGAGGCGTCAATTCAGAGCCGGCATTCAACGGCCCCGGCCTGTATCCCAGCATCGATATGGTGCAGCAGTACAAAGTGCAGACGAACAATTACAGCGCGGAATTTCCCAACACCGCGGGTGGCGTGATCAACGTCATCACCAAATCCGGCTCCAGCAAGTTTCACGGCTCGCTCTATGAGTTTCACCGCTCAACCGGGCTGAACGCCAATAACTTCTTCTCCAATCAGGCAGGCCTTTCGCGACCCCCGTTCCTCTATAACCAGTTCGGCGCTTCTCTGGGCGGCCCGATCATTCCCAAACACACCTTCTTCTTCTTCTCCTATGAGGGACTGCGCTGGACGCAGGCGGTCACAACCACAGCGACCGTCCCCACGGCGGCGGAGCGGGGCGGTGATTTTTCAGGACAGCCCCTTCCCATCTATAACCCGTTCAGCACGACGCAGGATCCCTCCACGGGCCAATATGCAAGGACACAGTTCAGCGGCAACGTCATCCCCACCAAAATGCTGGATCCGACGGCGATGACCCTGTTGAATTATCTGCCGCTGCCCAACCAGCCCGGCAATCCCCTGGTCAACAATTTCATCTCTAACGCGAGCTCTCCCATCGACAAGAATGACTTCTCCCTGCGCATCGACCAGCAGCTCTCGACCAACTCCAGGTTGTTCGGTCGCTTCTCGATCTCCGATACTGCGCAGGATCGGCCGCCCGTCTGGGGCAGCTCGCCGACCCTCGCGATCGGATCGCCCGTCCTCGGAGACGACACGCTGCGCCAGATGCAGGCGACCATCGACGACACGACGGTCCTGTCTCCTAAGGTTGTTCTCGAGCTGAACTCCAGTTATGTTCGCTACCACCTCGACAGGACGCCCCCCGGACTCGGCGTTCCTGAAACGCAATATGGCTTTCCCTCCTACTTCTCGCAACTGGCCAACACCGTGCAGTGCTTTCCGTCGATTTCCATCGCGGGCGTGGGATCGGCGCAGTCCATTGCGAACGTCGGCTCGGGACTGGCCATGGGGTCCTATTGCTTTGTTGGCGTTCTGAACGACGCCTATCAGACCTATAACGAAGCTGGAAACGTGACGGCGATTGTCGGCACGCACACGTTGAAATTCGGCGGCGATCTCGGTGTCGGCTCGGTGGCCACCGCGAGATTCAATAACGCAGGAGGCTATTACTCCTTCGGTCCTGACTTCACCCAGGGGCCAAATCCGTATGCCACGGGAACATCCGGTGTCGGCTTTGCCTCCTTCATGCTGGGGGCCGGAGATTTCGGATTTAACTACACCGGCGGCCCGGATGAGATCACAACCTACAAGTATTACGGCGGCTATTTCGCAGATGACTGGAAGGTCAACCGCAGACTGACGCTCAACCTCGGGTTCCGCTACGACTACGACACGCCATGGACCGAGCGCTTCAACCGGATCACGGACTGGAATCCCGGCGCAACATCGCCATTGCAGGTGCCTGGCCTGGCTCTGGCCGGAGGCCTGGAGTTCCCGGGAGTCAACGGGCTTTCCCGGTATCAGTTCGATCCGGACAAGAAGACCGGCATGCAGCCGCGCGTGGGCTTCGCCTGGGACATGGGCAAACACACGGTCCTCCGCGGAGGCTACGGGCTCTTCATGGCGCCGGTCGTCGGTGGCGGATTCAATGGGAATTCAGTCCCCAACACCGGCTTCCTCGGAAGCACGCCGTGGGTGAACAGCCTGAACGGGGTGAATCCGCAGAATACATTCGGCAATCCTTATCCGACAGGATTTGTACTCGCGACCGGCAGCAGTCAGGGTCTGTCGACCGATCTGGGCCAGTCGGTGGTCGGGATGCTGCGCACCCGGCGTACCGCCTATGCGGAGCAATGGAACCTGGACGTTCAGCATGAACTGCCCAGTCGCTTCCTGGTCGACGTCGCCTACGCCGGTAGCCACGGCATCCACCTGTACGGGGACTATGACGCAAACCAGCTGCCCGATAAGTATCTGCGTCTCGGAACCCAGCTGACCTCTCAGGTCACCAACCCGTTCAATGGCTATATCTCTTCCGGTGCTCTCAGCGGCCCGACCGTCGCCCAAAGCCAGTTATATCTTCCTTACGAGCAGTACACCGGGGTCACTCTGGGCGATGCCTCTTTCTATGGGGCATCGAGCTACAATTCGCTGCAGGCCAGCCTCCAGCGGCGATTCGACAATGGGTTTGGTTTTTCGGTTGCCTATACATTGTCGAAGCTGATGGACAATGTGGGAGCCACCGAGACCGGCTTCCCCGGCGGCACTTATGCGGGCGGGGGAGTACAGGATTGGGATAACCTGCGTGGGGCATGGGCTCTGGGATCGTTTGATACGCCGAACTATCTCGCGGTCAATGGCACCTATGACCTTCCTTTTGGGAAGCATGAGAAATGGTTCAACTCGAACAGCGCAGCCAACTACCTGATCGGGGGCTGGCAGCTGAATGGGATCACTTACATTGAAAGCGGCACGCCCCTGCAGGTGTATATGGCGGCGAATACTCTGTACAACAACGGCGGGACGCAGCTGGCCAACTGGAATGGCAAAGATCCCATCCCGGATACACCCGTAAAAAAGCGCCTGAACGACTACTTCGACCTGAGCGATTTCAGCGCGCCGGCGCCCTTCACTTACGGGAATGAACCACGGCTCATTGGTTCTCTTCGTGACGATGGGGAGGTCGATCTCGACCTTTCGGGAGTGAAGAATACCAGCTTCCTCCACGACCGGTTCAACCTGCAGTTCCGGGCTGAAGCCTTCAACCTCTTCAATCACCCGCAGTTTGGCCCTCCCGATACAGCACTTGGGGATGGCACGACGGGGCTGGTTTCGTATCAGGTCAACAATCCGCGAGAACTGCAGTTTGCAATGAAACTGCTTTTCTAGAGTCCACCGGGACGAGGGGCGCGATTGGCTCGCCCCTCATCCGATTGCGGTCGGCCCAGGCCAACTATGTGGGAGACAATGTGTGGTGATGGCTCACAAAGGCGCAATGCCCTTGCGGGAACAAGATGCAGGCCTCAATCGGCGCAGTTTCATTACGGCGGCCCTTGCGGGTGGACTGGCGGCTTCAGGGCTTCCGGAGTTAGCCGCCGCTGCAGTTACTCCGTCCGGCGGCTCTCCAGCCGCCAATGGATCCGCGACCCCGGAGTGGATCAGGAAGCTGGAGTTTCAGCCTCCCGCGCGCGCAGGCTTCACGCGCGTCTTTAATCCGTCGCAGGGCGAAAAAGAAGCCTGGTACATCAACGACCATTGCTTTATTCGCGAGGATTCCGGGCCATGGCACCTGTTCGGGATCACCGGCCGGGAGCCGGCGGTGCCGAGCCACGAGAAATTTCTCCTGCACGCAACCGCGTCGCACCTGCTCGGACCGTGGACGAAGCATGCAGCCGTGATGCATGTGGACCCGGCCGCCGGCGAAACCGTCGTCTGGGCTCCCAATGTACTCAGGCACGACGGCCTCTACTGGATGTTTTACTGTGGGGGAGGCCCGAGCGACGCAAAGTATCGAATCCAACTCGCGACTTCACCTGACCTCTGGACGTGGACCCGCAGTCCGGCCAATCCGCTGCTGGTCGATGGCTATGATGCCCGCGATCCGATGGTGCTCCGGGTCGGCGAGCAGTGGGTTCTTTACTACTGCGCCACGGAATCTCCGACTGGCGGCCATCACGTAGTGAAGGCGATGACCAGTTCCGACCTCACCCACTGGACCACCCGCCGGATCGTATTTCAATCCCCGCAGGTGGGAACCTTCGGCGGACCGACCGAGTCCCCCTTTGTCGTGGCCAGGAACGGCAGGTATTATCTGTTTCTCTGCACCAACGCCCCATACAATAACACCGATGTTTACGTGAGCGATTCGCCCTTTCACTGGAATGCGGAAGACGTCGTGCTGCGTTTTGGAGCGCATGCCGCTGAGGTGGTCGATGACGGTAACGGAGATTGGTTCGTTTCTTCCGCAGGGTGGGGTCAGGGCGGACTGTACCTCTCAGATCTCACATGGACCGACTAGGTGAGGCTTCAATGTGCCAATGCAGCGGTGTTCCGAAGGGCACGGCCGCAACCCTGATTCCTATAGCTGAAGCGGCGGCACCAGCACGACCAATGAACGAACGACGAAGGGAATCCTAATGTCATCATCCATCAGTCAAGGGCCGGTGAAGGAAGTGGTCCTCGTCACGAGCGGGGATCTGCGGCAGTCAGCGAATCAGGTTTGCTGGCCTGCACAGGAGGAGCTGGAGCGCAGCCTGACGCGCTGCTTCCAAAAGGAAAACGTCACGGTGAAGCGAGCATTCCCCGTGGACACCGCCGCCGGACACGGCTTCATCTCCAGCCAGCGAATGGGCATGGATGTTTTCGAAAGCATCGATCCACAGGCAAATCTGGTCTTTGCTACCGCTGCCTGGCAGTATACGCACCACGTTCTGCCGGGGATGCGCAGCCATCGTGGGCCTATCCTGACCGTGGCCAACTGGTCCGGGCAGTGGCCTGGGCTCGTCGGCCTGCTCAACCTCAACGGCTCCCTCGTCAAGGCCGGCGTGCCCTTCAACACCCTGTGGAGCGAGACCTTCGAAGATGAATACTTTCTTGCGCGCCTGCGGGAGTGGATTCAGAAGCGAACCGTCACGCACGACCTCTCGCACGTCAGAGCTCTTGACCCCGGCGCTCTGCCTGCTGCGGCGCGGCAGACCGGAGAGAAGCTCGCCGCCGACCTGCTGCGGCACAAGGCCATTCTGGGAGTCTTCGATGAAGGCTGCATGGGGATGTACAACGCCATCATCGACGATGAATTGCTGAATCCGCTCGGCGTCTTTAAGGAGAGGCTGAGTCAGTCGGCGCTGGTGGCGAAGATGCGCACCGTCTCCGACTCCGATGCGCGCGAGGTGCGTCAGTGGCTCGACAGCAAAGGACTCCAGTTCGCCGTGGGCAGCCATCCCGAAACCGAACTGACCGATGAGCAGATTCACGAGCAGTGCCGGATGTACATTGCCGCGCTGCGCATCGCGCACGATTTCGGCTGCGATGCGGTCGGCATTCAGTACCAGCAGGGGTTGAAAGATATGGCGCCCGCTTCGGATCTGGTTGAAGGACTGCTGAACAACGCCGAGCGGCCGCCCGTGTTTTCCGAGTCCGGTGACGAGCTCTATCCTGGCGGACCCTTGCCGCACTTCAATGAAGTGGATGAATGTGCCGGCCTCGATGCGCTGGTGACGAACCGCTGCTGGAAAGCTCTCGGCTTCGACCCCTCCACTACGTTGCACGACGTGCGCTGGGGCGAGCCGTATAAGGGCGACGGCATCGACGATTTTGTCTGGCTGCTGCAGATCTCCGGGGCCGCACCGGCCAATCATCTTCGCGGCGGCTACCGTGGAGCCAGCAGCGAACGGCAGCCGGCTATGTATTTCCCGCTGGGCGGCGGCACCCTCAAGGGCGTCGGACGGGCCGGAGAGATCGTGTGGAGCCGCGTCTTTGTTGAAGCTGGCGCGTTGCATGTGGATCTCGGCCGGGGCTCGGTGGTCGAGCTGCCGGAGGCGGAGACCCAGCGCCGCTGGTCGCAGACCACCACGCAGTGGCCGATGGTCAGCGCCATCTTTCATGGTGTCTCGCGCGATTCCTTCATGGCGCGGCACCGGGCCAATCACGTCAGCGTCGCTTACGCTCCCAACATCGCCGGCGCCAGCAAAGCGCTCGCTGTGAAGGCGGCCATGTTCCATCGCCTCGGTGTGCAGGTGCACCTCTGCGGTGCGGTACCGCTGAACGGATAAGCGAATGCTTCGAGAACTCCACATTGCGCCAGAGTGCTGCTGATTCGCAAACCATTCCCCAGAGGAGCTCAATGAGCATTAACTCTCACGTCGTCAGGAGTACCGTTGTTGGCGCATTAGGCGGTCTCCTGTTCGGCTTCGACACCGCAGTCATCTCCGGCACCACGCACGCTCTGACTGCGCAATACCGGCTCACGCCCTTCCTCCTCGGTGTCACGGTCTTCAGCGCGCTGCTGGGCACCGTCGTCGCCGCCATCACTGCGGGCATTCCCGGGCAGCGCTTTGGCCGGCGCGATTCCCTCCGCGCCATGGCCCTCTTTTACATTCTGTCGGCTGTCGGTTGCGCCCTCGCCTGGAACTGGACCTCGCTCATCGTCTTCCGCTTCATTGGCGGCCTGGGCATTGGAGGATCGTCCGTCCTCGGCCCTATGTATATTGCTGAGATCGCCCCACCCGCGTGGCGCGGTCGTCTGGTGGGCTTCTTCCAGACCAATGTCGTCATCGGCATCCTGTTCGCTTATATGTCCAACTTCCTCATCGCCACCATGCACCTGGGGAACCATGAATGGCGGTGGCAGCTGGGTGTAGCGGCCGTTCCCGCTATCTTTTTTCTTTTCGCTCTCTTCGGCATCCCGCGCAGTCCGCGCTGGCTGGTCATGCAGAAGGAACTGGCAGAAGCGCTCCATGTGCTCCAGCTCACCGGCGCCAAAAATGCGAAGGCGGAGCTGGAGGAGATCATCGCCTCCGTTCACCTCGAACGCGCCGCCTCCACCGACCGTCTCTTCTCGCGTCAGTATGCCAAGCCCATCTTCCTCGCGCTGACCATGGGCATGTTCTGTCAGCTCTCCGGAATCAACGCCATCCTTTATTACCTGAACGATATTTTTGCTTTGGCCGGCATCACCGGAGTCTCCGGAGATATTCAGGCCGTCGCGGTGGGAGCCACAAACCTGGTCGGCACCCTGTTTGCCATGTCCATCATCGACAAAGTCGGCCGAAGAAAACTGCTGCTCACCGGTACCGCGGGACTGGTGGTGTGCCTGGCCGCGATCGCCGGGATCTTTATCACGCATCGGCACATGGCCTGGCTGGTCTGGTTCCTGATGGCCTATATCGCCTGCTTCGCCATCTCGCAGGGTGCGGTGGTGTGGGTTTATGTCAGCGAGGTTTTTCCCAACCGCGTCCGTTCCAAAGGGCAAAGCGTGGGCAGCTCCGCGCACTGGGTTACCAACGCCGTCATCTCTCTGGTGTTTCCGGTCATGGCAACCTCTTCGGGCGCGTTCCCTTTCATCTTCTTCGCACTCATGATGGTTGTGGACCTGTTCATCGTGGGCTTCATCTACCCCGAAACCACCGGCATTTCTCTTGAGCAGATGCAGCATCGCATGGGAATTGACTAACCATAAAGAGGATTGAGCATGAGACAAGTGGCAATGCACCACCGCCTCAGAATCGCAGCCATCTCCATCCTGGCATCGTCCGCTCTGGCTCTGCAGGCGCAGAGCCCGTCATGGCAGCCGGATCTGACCCAGCAGCAGACCTATACGGTCCATCGCGCTTCCAGCGCCGATCCCACCGGTGCGAACCATGATTTCCGCACCGTCGCTCCCGGAGCCACCTTCACCGTGCTCGATACGGATGGACCGGGAACCGTCTCCCACATCTGGTTCACCATAGCCGATTCAGAACCGTACCACCTGAAGCGCATCGTTTTACGCATGTACTGGGATGGCGAAACCACGCCCAGCGTGGAAGCGCCCATCGGCGACTTCTTCGGCCTGGGCCTCGGTATCTATCACAGCTGGCACTCCGAATTGTTGTCGGTGGGCAACAACAACAGTCTCAATTCCTTCTTCCCCATGCCCTTTGCCCAGCACGCGCGCATCACCGTTACCAACCAGGGTGAGGAGCCGATCAACTCGCTCTACTACAACATCGACTACCGCACCTACTCCCATCCGCTGCCGCCCGGGACTCTCTACTTCCACGCGCAGTACCGCCAGGCGCAGCCGAATCACGGCTGGACCAATCAATGGAAAACGAATGGGGATGCCATCGTCGACGATAAGACCAACCTCGATGGCAAAGATAACTATGTCTGGATGGACGCCAAAGGTCACGGTCAGTTTGTCGGCGTCACGATGTCCGTCCTGCAGAACCAGGACATGTGGTGGGGCGAAGGCGATGATATGTTTTTCATCGACGGCGCCAAAACACCGTCCATCGCCGGCACCGGCTCCGAGGATTACTTCCTCGGCGCCTGGGATTTCGGCGGCAAGCCCTTCTCGTATCCGCTTTACGGCGCCCCGATTGTTGGTGACGAGCTGGCCGGCAGCCGTTCCAGCGTCTACCGCTTCCACCTCGATCAGCCCATCCCGTTTGAGAAATCCTTCAAGGCAACCATCGAGCACGGAAACGCCAACGCCCGCTCGGATAACTTCTACTCCGTGGCCTACTGGTACCAGGCCGAACCGCATGCCCCGTTCCCGCCGCTGCCACCCGTGGAACAGCGCCTGCCCGCATTGCAGCCCACCGGCGGACCGGGGAACGCCATGTCGGCTCACTAATCGTCGCGTTTTGGAATTTTTGGCGCACGGAGCCCCAGGGCGCGACTAGCGCCGCGCGTCGCGCTCCGGGGGAGGAGGGATCAGCGCCGGACCCATCTCATCCATCGCCTCCACTACGGAGTCGTCTGACGTGGGACGGCCGTTGCAGTCGCTCTTCGCGCCCAGCGCACTCCGGCTGCCTGCCGGCGCATGCGGATCCGTCGGCGTGGAGCACGCATCGGCGCCCGTTCCCGCCTTTTTATCCTCGGGCTGTATCGGTTGCTCGCTCATTGGCTTCTCCCCGGTTTCTGAGAATCACTCCCGCAATCCATCCAGTGAGATGCGCCCGGCGGCTCCGGCGTGTAACCCGTAACCTCTGCTTCTACTCATACGTAATGTTCAGATTGTCCAGATACGTCGTGTTCTGCGACCCCTGAGCATCGCTGTCCATCTGGTAGTTGGCCGTCAGACCCCACCACCCGCCCGGCGCTTTCGCCGGCGGATACATCGTGTTCAGCGCATACGTCGTCCCATTCAACGTGATGGATTTATATAACGTGTCGTTGTTCGATTCGCGTTCGAACTGCAGGGTGACGTGGTTCCACCCATACGCAAACCTGCACGGCTTCCCGGTCGGCTTCCATTGGCTGGCCGCGGTGTTCCACACGTCCCATTGCCCGTCGCCCAGGTGATCGCACTGCGTTCCGAAGGTCTCCCCGGTCACGCCGCTCATCCACAGCGATAAGTCAAACTCCAGCGCCTGCGTCACCGCCGGGTCGTTCACGTAGAAATCCGCGTCGTACGTCAGCTGGTGGATCGACGGCAGCAGCTTGTGGTCCGCATCCTGCCGTTTCGGCGCACCCTCGCCGATCAGCTGCGCCGAAAACAGCACATCGGCATAGGGCATCTTCGGGTTCACTTCGTACCGCGTCGCATTGCCGCTCTTCGAGGGGCTCTGGATCCCATACACCTGCTGCCAGCTTGACTCCTTGCAGGGAGCTTTGCAGTCCACGAAGCTCGGGCCTTTCTGTCCCCAGCTTTCCCAGTTGCCCGCCGGAGTCTGCATCGCCGCCAGCGTCGTTCCTGCCGGCTGCGCGTCGCCCGACGACCCCGACCCTGACGATCCCGATCCTGATCCGGACCCTGACCCTGATGACCCCGACCCCGACCCTGATCCGGACCCCGACGATCCCGATCCCGAGCCGCCGCTCCCACTCGATGCCGTCTGCTGCGTGCCCGTGGATCCGTTGCCTCCTCCGCATCCCGCCGGCAGCAGCGTCACGCAGACGGTCAAAGCCGCGCACAGGCCGTATTGCGCGGCCCGGCGGCCGCTTCCGGCAAAGTAAAAAGAATTGTGCATGTCCATCATCCTGGAGAGGGAATTCCGCCGCCTCCGCAGAAACTTCTTCGGGGTGGACACCGGGCCTCGGCATACACACGAGGAGCCATCCCTGGCGCCGGTCGCGCGGCGCGCAGGGCCTCAGCTCAGACCCTGCCCGGCATTTCTTTGTGTTCAGCCGGGTGGGTGGAAGCATTCGGCTTCAGGTTGAAGCGTTACCGAAACGTTAATACATAATGAGGTACTCATACAACCCCTGTGCTCCGGCTCTGTGAAGTTTTTTTGTCGCTGCGGCGTTCCGGGAAGACGGGTCTCGCTCACCCGTTCAGCATCTCCAGCGCTTTTCGCAGGCTGGTATGCATGCGATTGAATGAGGCGGTTACGTCAGCGATCTCGTCGCGGCCCTTCACTTCCAGCGGCGGCAGTTTCACTTCGCGCTTGCTGATGCTGTCGGCACTTTGCGAGACACGCCGCAGCGGCCGGATCACGATCATGTACATCGCCACATCGATGAGGAGAATCGTCAGCAGGAAGACGGTGCTCAGCCCGATAAGCAGGTTCCGGAAGCCGGTCCGCGCCATGGCAATGGGGACCGACATCGGCACCGAAACGATCTGCGCGCCGATCACCTCGTTGTGCTTCCAGCCGAAGCCGTGGTCGCTGCCGTAATGCTGGATCAGCCCTCGCGGCGCAGTGGCTGCCTCACTGTGGCAGGCCAGGCATCCGGACTCAGCCACAATCGGCGCGGCCACATACAGTACCGGACCGATCGGGGTGTCGCGATTGCCCACCTTCTCCTTATCCGCCGGGTTGTTGCGGAAGTCGTTGATCAGATCCACCTCCCACTCGGTGGCGCGGTCTTCCGGGTTGGTGGGATTCAGAGCCGCCTCGCGCAGCGTGTAGTCCGGCTGGCTCGACCGCAGCAGCTGAAACGTCGCGTTCGCCGCATAGAAGGGAATCGTCTGCGGCAGGAAATGAGCGTTGTTCTCCGGCGTCTTTTCAAGAATCGGGCTCACCTGCTGGTCGGTATACTCCTTGGTCGCGCTGGCATCCGCCGACATCAGCGTCGCCTCCTGCAGCACCTCATGCTGCGCCTGCGCCATCAGGAAGTTATAGGCATTGCGCGCGATCAGCCCCATGCCGACGGCGAAAATCACAATGAGCACCAGATTGAACTTGGCCAGCAGCTTCACGTGTGCCTCCTGGAGAATGTTCACAATCATAGCGATGAACCGCCCTCCTGGAGGACGCCCCCCCCGAAGACAGCACCGTTGCCCGGCCGGAATTCTTGCCTCGCCCCCGCTTTGCCGGACACAGACCCGGCACTCGTGGTACCTTAAGCGGCGGTAAATCGATTGGCGAAAGGCCGTTGCCCAATCGTCGCGAAGGCTGGCCGGCTGCAGAATCCTCGCTTCCCGCGCGGATCGCCGTCCCGCCGTCGCAGCATTTCTGCTTCGGAGAAATACCATGAGGGGATTCGCCGCACCCTGGATGGCAGGCATCGTCGCCTGCTCTGGATTTCTGCTCTTCACTTCGGCCGCGCCGTCCGCTCCGGCGCAGGACACCGGCAATCCGCCGTACCTGAACCCCAGCCTCTCACCCGAGGTCCGCGCCGAAGACCTGGTCCACCGCATGACGCTGCAGGAGAAAGCCTCCCAACTGGTCAACCAGGCGCGCGCCATCCCTCGCCTCAAAGTGCCGGGGTATGACTGGTGGAGCGAGGCGCTGCACGGCGTCGCCGTCGACGGCACCACAGAATTCCCCGAGCCCATTGGCCTCGGCGCCACCTTCGATGCGCCCGGTATTCATCAGATGGCCATCGACATCGGCACCGAAGCTCGCGTGATTCACGCGCGCGACGAGCACGACGGCGCCTCGGTGATCTTCCACGGCCTCGATTTCTGGGCGCCCAACCTGAACATCTTTCGCGATCCGCGCTGGGGCCGCGGCCAGGAAACCTATGGCGAAGATCCCTTCCTCACCGGCCGCATGGGCGTCGAGTTCGTCACCGGCATGCAGGGCGACAATCCCAAATACTACCGCGTGATCTCCACTCCCAAACACTTTGACGTGCACAGTGGTCCCGAGCCCACGCGCCACATGGCCGACGTGGACGTGAGCCAGCATGACGAGCTGGACACCTACGAGCCGGCCTTCCGCGCCGCCGTCGTCCAGGGCAAAGCCGGATCTGTGATGTGCGCCTACAACGCCATCAACGGCCAGCCCGCCTGCGCCAACCAGTACCTCCTGCAGGATCAGCTCCGCCAGAAGTGGGGCTTCCAGGGCTATGTCGTCTCCGATTGTGGCGCGGTCCGCGACATCTTCAACGGCCATCACTACCGGCCCACGCAGGCGCAGGCCTCGGCCATCTCGCTCGAGCGCGGCATGGACAACGAGTGCATCGACTTCAGAGCGAAGGTGACCGACGATCACGATTACAAGCCCTACATTGAAGCCGTCCAGCAAGGCTATCTGAGCGAGACCGCCATGGACACGGCGCTCATCCGCCTCTTCACCGCGCGCATCCGGCTCGGCCTCTTCGATCCGCCGGACATGGATCCCTACTCAAAGATCGATCCCAGCCAGCTCAACAGCGCTGAGCATCGCGAGCTGGCCCATAAGCTTGCCGACGAATCCATGGTCCTGCTCAAGAACGACGGCATCCTTCCTCTCAAGCCCGGAATTAAGCGCATCGCCGTCGTCGGCCCGCTCGCCGACCAGACCGCCGTCCTGCTCGGCAACTACAACGGCATCCCCACGCATACCGTCTCCTTCATGGAGGGCCTCAAAGCAGAGTTCCCGAACGCAAAGATCACCTACGTTCCCGGAACGCAGTTCCTCCGCAACGATGGCCAGCCCGTGCCCAACACTCTGCTTACGACCCCCGACGGCAAGCCCGGCCTCGAGGCGCATTACAGCAATTCCGAAGGCATGTCGCTCGAGTCCGGCGCTAAGCCGAATATCCTCGTCAGCCGCGTGGAACCGAACGTGGATCTCAGTCAGAGCAGCCTGCCTTCTGAAGCGGCCAGCGAGAAATCCGTCGCCGTGCAGTGGACCGGCTTCCTTACCCCGACTGAATCCGGCGATTACCTCATCGGCATCCGTGTCAACGGCTTCGGCCGCGTCTCCATCGATGGCAAAGACATCGCCCAGGAATTCGGCACCCATGGCGTCGACTCCCACATGGGCCGCGTTCATCTGGAGAAGGGTCAGAAAGCGCAGATCACCGTGATGTACGCGAAGATGGGCGACGATGAGCCCACCGCGCAGCTCATATGGGCGAAGGTCAACAACGCACCATCGCCCGAGGCGTTGGCCGCCGCAAAGAACGCCGACGTTGTCATCGCCGTCGTCGGCATCACCAGCAGGCTCGAAGGCGAAGAGATGCCGGTAAATGAGCCGGGCTTCCTCGGCGGCGACCGCACCAGCATCGACCTGCCCGAGCCCGAAGAAGCTCTGGTGGAATCCGTCGCGACCGCCGGCAAACCGCTGGTCGTGGTCCTGATGAATGGCAGCGCGCTCGCCGTGAACTGGATCAACGAGCATGCCAACGCGGTTCTCGATGCCTGGTACTCCGGCGAAGAAGGCGGCGCCGCCATTGCGGACACGCTCAGCGGCAAAAACGATCCTGCCGGCCGTCTCCCCGTCACCTTCTATAAGGACATCAGCCAGCTCCCGAACTTCGAAGACTACTCGATGGAGAACCGCACCTATCGCTACTTCAAGGGCAAGCCGCTCTACCCGTTCGGCTATGGCCTGAGCTACACAAAGTTCAGCTACAGCGATCTCAGCGTGCCGCAGGCGCCGGTGCAGGCCGGCGATCCCGTCAGCGCCGATGTGACGGTGACGAACACGGGCCAGGTGGCCGGCGACGAGGTCGTCGAGCTCTACCTGAAATTTCCACCGGTTCCGGGCGCGCCCGACATCGCGCTCCGCGGCTTCCAGCGCATTCACCTCGATCCCGGCGCCACCCGGAAGGTCCACTTCGATCTGAAAAAGCGCGACCTCAGCATGGTGACGGATCTCGGTCAGCCCATCATCGCCCAGGGCGACTACACCATCAGCATCGGCGGCGGACAGCCGGATACGGGAGCGCCGGTCGCGACGGGCCACTTCCACATCGACGGCCAGATCGACTTGCCGGAATAGCAGTTCCGGATTTGGGTTCGGGCGTGGGGCCGCGCGACCCGAACCGCGAATCTGCCATGATGCTGTCGATGCGCTGTTCCGTCCGTCGCATCGATAGCTGTACCAGGAGTCCCCGATGAGCCGTCGTCCTTATCGTTTCAGCCATCCCCTCTCGCGTCGCCATTTCGTGACCACCGCCGCCGCTGCGGCGGGAGGCCTCCTCGTCGCGCCGCATTCCCTCCGCGCCCTGCAGGATGCCGTGGCCGATGTGCCGGTCAGCGCCAATCGCACCGGCTATGAAAAAGTTGAGTGGACCTGGAAAGATTTCCCCATGACCCAGGTCCGCATGCGCGACGGTCTGCTGAAGAAGGCGCAGGAAACCAACTACGACTATCTGTTCCTGCTCCCCAATGACCGCCTCGCCCACATGTTCCGCGTGACGGCCAACCAGCCGTCGACGGCCGAGCCTCTGGGCGGATGGGAAGCACCCGACATCGAGCTGCGCGGACACTTTGCCGGCGGCCACTACCTCTCCGCCTGCGCGCTCATGCACGCCTCAACCGGCGACGACAAAATCCGCGACAAGGGCGATGAACTGGTGGCCATGCTGGCCAAATGCCAGCAGACCGACGGCTACCTCGGCGCCTATCCCACCAGCTTCTACGATCGCCTGCGCAACTTCGAAAAGGTCTGGGCGCCCTTTTACACCTACCACAAGATCATGGCCGGCCATCTCGACATGTACGTCCACGCCGGCAACCAGCAGGCTCTGCACACCGCCGAGCGCATGGCCGACTGGGCCATCAATTACACCAAACCCATTCCCGACGATCAGTGGCAGCGCATGTTGCTGATCGAACAGGGCGGCATGGCTGAGGTCTCCTTCAATCTCTACGCCGTCACCGGCAAGCAGAAGTACCGCGACCTCGGCTACCGCTTCGAGCACCACAAAATGCTCGACCCGCTCGCCAACAATGTGGACGATCTCGACGACAACCACGCCAACACGAATATCCCGAAGATGATCGGCGCCGCACGCGGCTATGAAGTCGCCAACGACGAGCGCTACCATCGCATCGCCGACAACTTCTACCGCATCGTCACCCAGCATCATGTCTACTGCACGGGCGGTACCAGCAACGGGGAATTCTGGCACGCCTCCAACGGCATCGCCTCCCAGCTCGGCCCCGCCGCCGAAGAGTGCTGCTGCAGTTACAACATGATGAAGCTCGCCCGCCACGTCTATGGATGGACCGGCGATCCGCGCATCTTCGACTATTACGAGCGGCTGATGTTCAACGTCCGCCTCGGCACCCAGAACCCCAGCGGCATGCTGATGTACTACGTCTCCCTCAAGCCCGGCTACTGGAAGACCTTCGGCACTCCACTCGATTCCTTCTGGTGCTGCTATGGCACCGGAGTCGAGGAATATTCCAAGGTCAACGACTCGATTTATTTCCACGACGACCGCAATCTCTACGTCAATCTCTTCGCCGGCTCTGAAGTCGACTGGCCCGAGAAAGGCGTCACCGTTGTCCAGGACACAAACTTCCCCGTCGAAGAGGGCACTACGCTCACCATCAAAGCGCAGAAGCCCACACGCCTCGGCCTCCAGGTCCGCATCCCGTACTGGGCCACGAAAGACGTCACCTTCCGCATTAACGGCAAGCCGCACAAGCTGCACACCGAGCCATCCAGCTACGCCGCGCTCGACCGCACCTGGCACGACGGCGACAAAGTTGAAGTCCGTCTGCCCATGTCCCTCCACACCTGCGCCGCGCCTGACGATTCCACCGTGCAGGCAGCGATGCACGGTCCGCTCGTCCTCGCCGGCGGCATGGGACGCGATGGCCTGACCCAGCAGAAGATCGACGGCCCTGAAGGCCCCCGGGACGACCACCGCAACTACCCGATGCCCGCGCTCGCGTCCTCCTCCGGACAAGCCGCCGATGCCATCCGCCGCGTCCCCGGCGATGAGCTGCTCTTCGAGACCACTGGCTCCTCTGCTGCCCTGCAGCTCAAGCCGCTCTACCGCGTCCTCGACGAACGATATTCCGTCTACTGGAAAGTCAATCGCGTCTGATCCAAAGGAGGAGCACGATGCTCCGATCGACCCGGACCCTGATCCTCGCCGTCGCGGCCGCGCTCTTCCTCGCCGCCGGCAACATTGCTGTCGCGCAGCCCACGCCTTCCCGCGCGCTCCTCGCCCTCTCCAAGCGTGACCACACCCTGGCCATCATCGATCCCTCGACGCTGCAGGTACTCGCGCGCCTCCCCGTCGGCCCCGACCCGCATGAGGTCATCGCCTCCGCAGACGGCAAAACCGCGTACGTCTCCATCTACGGCGGCGGCCGCTATCACGAACTCTCGGTCCTCGATCTCGTCGACCAGAAGGCGCTCCCCAGCATCGACACCGGCGCTCTGAATGGCCCGCACGGCCTCGCCTTTGTCGGCGGAAAGCTCTGGTTCACCGCGGAAGGCGCGAAGGCCATCGCCCGCTACGATCCCTCTACCCACAAAATCGACTGGATCATGGGCACCGGCCAGAACCGCACCCACATGCTCTACGTCACTCCCGACCAGAAACACATCTACACCACCAACGTCAGCTCCGGCACCGTCAGCTTCATCGAGCAGGTCGCGCTTCCGCCCATGGGGCCTCCACCCGGTATGCATCCGCCGGCCGGCGCGCCGCGGCAACCGCCTCCAGGCTTCGGTCAGCCCCGCCTCGACTGGAATGAAACCGTCATCCCGGTCGGCAAAGGAGACGAAGGCTTCGACGTCTCGCCCGACGGCCGCGAGTTGTGGACCGCCAACGCCCAGGACGGCACGCTCTCCATCATCGATATCGCCGCGCGCAAAGTCACCGCCACTCTCGACGCAAAGATCTTCGGCGCCAACCGCCTCAGGTTCACACCCGACGGCAAACGCGTCTTTATCTCCAGCCTGGGCATCGGCGATCTCTTCGTCTACGACGCCGCCTCGCACAGGGAAATCCGCCGCATCCCCATCGGCCACGGCGCCGCCGGCATCCTCATGGATCCCATCGGCGATCGCGCTTTCGTCGCCTGCTCACCCGACAACTATATTGTTGTTGTCGATCTGAAAACGCTGAAGGTCGTTGGCCATCTCGACGTCGGCGAGCCTGACGGTCTCGCCTGGGCGGTTCGCCGCTGAGACGTTTTCTTCACGCCCGTGCGGCAGACTCTCCCATCGCCACGCGCAGCGCCTGAATGTCGCGCCGCGGCGGCTGCCCGAAAAACCGGCTGTACTCGCGATTGAACTGGCTGATGCTCTCGTAGCCCACTTCAAACGCAGCGCTGGTGGCGTCCAGATCCTCATGCAGCATGCGCTCCCGCGCCACGTGCAGCCGCAGCTGTTTCTGGTACTGCAGCGGGCTCATCGCCGTCAGCGAGCGGAAATGATGGTGCAGCGTCGACAGCCCCATCTGCGCGATGCCCGCCAGATCTTCCACGCGCAGCGGCCTGGCGTAATTCTCGCGCAGCCACGCCACGGCCCGCGCCGTGCGGTGGCTCTGCTCCCCCGACGTGGCAATCGCACGCAGATGCGGCCCCTGCGGGCTGCGCAGCAGCCGGTACAGAATTTCCCGCTGCAGCAGTCCACTCAGAAACGGTATGTCCTCCGGCCTGTCGAGAAGATCCAGCAGCCGCCCGCACGCGTCCAGCAATTCGACTGACGTTTTCCCCACCGCCATGCCGCGCGCACCCGACGCCTCTTCCGGCAGCGGAAACTCCGCTTCGCCCAGGATGCGCCGCACCTCCGGCATCTCCAGCTTCAGCAGCATGCTCAGCATCGGCGACGCCGGCGTCGCGCGCACCACCTGGCTCACCACCGGCAAATCCACTGACGTCAGCAGGAACGTCGACTCATCGCACAGCAGTGTCGTCTGCCCGAGGTTGATCCGCTTCTGCCCCTGCACGAACACCACCATATGCGGCTCATACGCCGCCGACGTGCACGCCGTCGGCAGAGACCTGCGGTAGAGGCTTAACCCCGGGATCCCCGTGGTCAGCAAACCCTCGCCCGTCTGGTGCGCGGCAATCTTGCCGGCCAGCGCCGCGCGTATCGCCTTCGCCGGTGCCATCCAGCCGGCCTCGCCTTTCAAACGCACCGCTCTCACAGCCGAATCCCTCCATCGCCAGCCTATCCCCGAATCGACGAATATTTGCGCATCAATCTGCAAAACGACAGAAATAGGCAAAAGATAGGCAGAATCGGACTATCGTATTTCTCGCCCGTTGCCTACCCTCAATACAGGCGCGCCGCGGTTCAACCCAGACGCATCGTCATTCGCATTCCAGCCCACAACAAAAGGGAACCCCTATGGTCCAGGCAAAAGCGTATTCCGTGGCCAGCGCCACATCGCCGTTCAAGCCCAGCACAATCCAGCGCCGCGATCCCGGCGAGCACGATGTCCAGATGGACATCCTCTTCTGCGGCATCTGTCACTCCGACCTCCATCAGGCCCGCAACGAATGGGTCGGCGTCATGCCCACTGTCTACCCCTGCGTTCCCGGCCATGAGATCGTCGGCCGCGTTACGAAGGTCGGCTCCGCGGTCACGAAGTTCAAGCCCGGCGACCTCGCCGCCGTCGGCTGTATGGTCGACTCCGACGGCACCTGCCCCGAGTGCCGCGCAGGCTTCGAGCAGTTCTGTCCCAACGGGACCCTCACCTACAACTTTCCTGACAAGCACCTCGGCGGCGTCACTTACGGCGGCTACTCCGATAGCATCGTTGTCAGCGATCGTTTCGTTCTCCGCGTGCCCTCTGGCCTTGACCTCGCCGGAACTGCGCCGCTGCTCTGCGCTGGCATCACCACCTACTCGCCCATGCGCCACTGGAACGTCGGCAAAGGGAAGAAGGTTGGCGTCGTCGGCTTGGGCGGACTCGGCCACATGGCCGTGAAGTTCTCCCACGCCCTCGGCGCGCACACCGTGGTCTTCACCACCTCACCCTCCAAGAAGGACGACGCCCTCCGCCTCGGTGCCGACGAAGTCGTCCTCTCCCGCGACGCTAACGATATGGCGAAGCATGTCGGCAGCTTCGACTTCATCCTCGACGCAGTCGCCGCCCCGCACGACATCAACGCCTACATCGGCATGCTGCGTCGCGATGGCAACCTGACCATGGTGGGCGCGCCGCCCGAGCCTCTGCCCGTCGCCGTCTTCGGCCTCATCATGGGCCGCAAGAGCTTCTCCGGCTCCCTCATCGGCGGCATTGCCGAAACCCAGGAGATGCTCGACTTCTGCGCCCAGCACAACCTCACCTCCGACGTCGAAGTTATCCCCATCCAGAAAGTCAACGAAGCGTACGAGCGGCTCGTGAAGTCCGACGTGAAATACCGCTTCTCCATCGATATGGCCTCGCTGAAGGCCGAGTAACCCAGCGCAACGCTGAAGGGGCACCATGCAGAAACGCAAACTCGGAAAAAACAATCTCGAAGTCTCCGCCCTCGGCCTCGGCTGCATGGGCATGAGCTTCAGCTACGGCCCGCCTAAAGACAGGCAGGAGATGATCGCCCTCATTCGTGCCGCCGTCGACCGTGGCGTTACTTTCTTCGATACGGCGGAGGTTTACGGTCCCTTCACCAACGAAGATCTCCTCGGCGAAGCGCTCGAACCCGTCCGCGATCAGGTCGTCATCGCCACCAAATTCGGCTTCAATCTCAACCCTGACGGCAGCCCAGGCTGGCAGGGGGTGAACAGCCGTCCCGACCACATCCAGCAGGTCGTGGACGCTTCACTCCGGCGTCTCCGCACCGACCACATCGACCTCTACTACCAGCACCGCGTCGATCCCGACGTCCCCATCGAAGACGTGGCCGGCGCCGTGAAGCAGCTCATCCACTCCGGTAAGGTGAAGCACTTCGGCCTGTCGGAAGCCGGCGTTGGCACCATCCGTCGCGCGCACGCCGTTCAGCCCGTCGCCGCCCTGCAAAATGAGTACTCGCTCTGGTGGCGCAAGCCGGAAGCTGAAGTCATCCCCACCCTCGAAGAACTCGGCATCGGCATGGTCCCCTACAGCCCGCTCGGCAAAGGGTTCCTCACCGGCGCCATGGACGACAAGACGGAGTTAAAGAGCAACGACTTTCGCAGCACGCTGCCGCGCTTCACGGTGGAGGCCCGCAAAGCGAATCAGGCCGTCGTCGATCTGCTCGCCAGCATCGGAAAGCAAAAAGGCGCTACCCCCGCACAGATTGCTCTCGCATGGCTGCTCGCGCAAAAGCCGTGGATCGCTCCCATCCCCGGCACCACGAAGCTCGCGCGTCTCGAGGAAAACCTCGGCGCCGTGGATGTGCAGCTCTCTCCCGATGACCTGCGCAACATCGACGCTGCCGCCTCGAAGATTCACGTCGAAGGCAACCGCTACCCCGAGCATCTCGAGAAGATGACCGGCCTCTAACCCCTATCGGGGCAGCCGGCACAGACGGCGCGCCCCGAGCATCACAATCAGTCTGAGGACACGCAATGGAAATTCAGCGACCCGGCTCAAAACCTTCTGCCCCGGGACCGTCCGACTGGTTCACCGGCACGGTACGCATCGATCCGCTCTTTACAGCGCCCGACCCTGCCCGCGCTGCCGGTACGGCCGTCACCTTCGAACCCGGCGCCCGCACCGCCTGGCACACGCATCCCCTCGGCCAGACGCTCATCGTCACTTCCGGTTGCGGCCGCGCTCAGCGCTGGGGCGGACCTATCGAAGAGATTCGCCCCGGCGACGTGGTCTGGTTTGCACCCGGCGAGAAGCACTGGCACGGCGCGTCCCCCACGACCGCGATGACCCACATCGCCATCCAGGAACGCCTCGACGGCAAGACCGTCGACTGGCTGGACAAGGTCACTGACGAGCAGTACCGAGGCTAAGGAGCGCTCGGATCGAAATCCGATCGGGTTCTAACGCGAAGCCCTCCTGGAGCGGGCACACAGCGCGAAAAGATTCACCTAACCGTAGATCCAGTCCCCGTGCAGCAGGCTCCCCATCTTAGGCGTGCCGTCCTGCAGCGGACCCATCCACTCCAGCTCCTTCTGAATGTCCGGATGCAGCGCGTACTTTTTCTGCACCTCGGCGATCGTCGCACCTTTCACCTCAATCTTCGTCAGATCGAACTGCCCCAGCCCCGCCTGCCCACAGTAATCCAGGTAGCCCACCCACGCGGGATTGATCCCCATCACCTCCAGCCCCACGCGATCCGCCGCGATAAAGTCCGTCGACGCGATCGCCAACCGCGACGCGACCGGCGTCCCGTTGCCCGGCCCGTCGCCCTCCATGCCCTCGAAGCCGTCGATCACCGCCGCGCCCCAGTGCGGCTGCAGCTTCTGCGCCGTCACCAGCATGTTGTAGTGCGTCTGCCGGATGCCCACGTGATACTTCCGCTTATCGCTCCACGGCAGCTCGCCTGGCGCGCTGTGCAGCGGCGATCCCAGCACCATGTTCTTCACCGAAAGCGTCGCTACGACCGTGTTGTGTGTCTTCAGCATCGCGCTCGTGATCACGAACGCCTCCGGATCGAGCACCCGCGCCGCCAGCCGCACCGTCGCCACATGCAGATCGGCATCCAGCACCGTCACCGTCTCGTATCGCCCCTCGCGGTTCAGATCCACCAGCGTCACCTTCTGCGCGCGATGCTCCGCCGCCAGCTGCGCGTAATGGAAATGATCGAACCCATCCATCGTGTCGCCCGCCGACGACTCGGCCACCACCACCGGCCCGCGAAAGCGCGGCTCCAGATAATCCAGGATCCCGTGCATCGCATCCACATGCGTCGCCGCCAGCTGATTCGAGGTCGACACAAAGTTCGGCTTGATGACGACGTATTTTTTCTGCCGCAGCCCCGCCTTCACCTGCTCGTCGATCGCCTCCAGCGCGCGCCGCACATTCGCCCGCCGGTCGTCACCGTGGATGAGTGCCACCCTGGACGTCTCTGCCAGGCCGTGGGCCGTCACCGCCAGCCCATTCGCCGTCAGTTCTGCCTGCCCCTTCCACAGCGCGCCCGGCGCCAGCAACCCCGCCCCGGCCATTTGCACAAATCCTCTGCGTGAGAGAGTCATAGGGATCTCCTTGCTTTCTCGTACTGTCCCCTGGTCTACTCCCGCAGCGCTCCCGTCGCCCCACCTTTCCCCTCTGCGCGCATTACCTGCGTACCCACGAAAGTCATCACCCCCATTCGCTCCACCGGCAGGCAACCCTTCGCCCCGCGAATAAACCGCTTCCCGCCTCGGTGGCGCCCCGCATCCTATCCCCGAAGAGGAGAAGACCCACAAATGTCACCACGGAAATTACTCATTCTCGCCAGCCTCGGGCTCGTCGGCCTGGTCGCCGGCTGTCACAAGAACGCCGTCGATAAGAGCGCCTTCGAGTCCGCCATCAACACCTGGTACAGCGCGCACCCCGTCTGCGTCTGGTCCGCTTCGGTCAAGTTTCCCGCTCAGGCCGATACCAACAATGAAGATCAGACCAAGGGCTTTGACGCTCTCACCGACGCCGGCATGCTCACCCGCACCCCGGCCGAAAAGAAGCGCTTCCTCATCGGCTCCAGGCAAGTGAATGACTACGACCTCTCCGACAAAGGCCGCTCCACCTGGACCGCCGACTCCAGCCAGCCCGGCTACGGCAACTTCTGCGTCGGACACCCTTCGGTCACGTCCATCGACAGCTACACGCCCCCGGACAATACCGATGCCACGCAGTACAGCGTCGCCTATCACTACGCTGTAAAGAATCTCCCCGACTGGGCCAACTCCCCCGAGATGAAGACGGCCTTCCCCACTCTGGTCACCGTCACCTCCGGCCAGCAGACTGCTACCGCCACGCTGGTGAAATCCAACGCCGGATGGCAGGTCACCGCCGTCAGCCCCTCCGCCGGCAGCGGCACGTTGCCCCAATAAGCGCGCCGAGCGCAGAACCGAAGCATAGCTCCGGGCAGCCCCGAACGCCGCTGCCCGGCCCCGCTAACCGCCCTTCAGCGATCCGCTCTTCAGCTACCTGTAACCTGAAACCTGCTTCAGCGCTCCGCGAGAACCATCACCCGCCCGCCCATCTCCGGCCCATCCGCGCGAAACGCCTCCGTCGTCGACCCTCCATGCGCCGAGACCAACCGCAGCCCCACCGACTCCAGCATCCGCACCAGCTCCGTGATCGTGTAAATCCGCAGCGACGCCTCTTTCCTCCCCGCGCCCTGTGGACCTGACCAGTACCACGCCGTGTTCACCCGCCCGGTAATCGGATCGAAGACCGGTTCCTCCACCACCAGCGTTCCATCCGGCAGCCGCTGTGCCGGCCGCAGCCCGCGCGAAAACAGCGCCACCGCCACATCGCGGTGCATCGTCTCCACCACCAGCCTCCCACCCGGCCGCAACGCCCCCCGCAGCGTCCGGAAGATCGCCCGATCATCCTCCTCGCTGCCATACCCAATCGACGTAAACAGGTTCATCGCCGCGTCAAAGCCGTCTTCCTTCAGCGGCTCGCGCAAATCATGCCGCACATAGCGCAGCCGCTCCACCGGCAAAGTGCCGCGGTCCCGCTCCGCCTGCGCCAACATCGCCGCCGACTGGTCCACGCCCACCACACGCGCGCCCCGCCGCGCCATCGGCTCTGACACGCGCCCATACCCGCAGGGCGCATCCAGCAGCCGGCTCCCCTCCTTCAGCTCCAGCAGCTTCCATACCGCATCCGCGTGCTCGCTGATCGCGCCCGCAATCTCCCCCGCGCCCCACAGCCGCACGTAATCCGCATCGAAAAAGCTCTTCCACCACTCGCTCATCGCAGACCCAGCATAATCGTCCCCGCCATCTCCGTGTCCGCTGGGCTCTCTGGGTTGGATTCTCGACCGCCGCTCGGTCAGCCCGATCGACGCTGGTCGTGCAGCTCACCGGGACCGCTTCTGCTCCCCGGCGTTCGCGCTGGCAGCCCTCGGCAGACCCCGTCCCCGGAAAGCTCAGACCCTCTCTGCGGACCCAGCCTCCCGCAGCCGAGCCCGGAAGTCCCGAATCGCGGGCGTACAATACGGGCGGTCTCATTCCCGTTGATTTCACTGCTGCCAGAAGGACAATCGTGCATCGGATGATCGAGCTCCCCGGGCCCCGTGCCCGTTCCAATCGCATCGTTCTCATCCTCCTTATCGTCGTCGTCGCCATCTTCCTCGGCAGCAATACCGCCTTGTCGTACTTCGTGGACTCCCTCTGGTTCAGCTCCCTCGGGTTCCGCGACGTCTTCTGGAAGAGCACCGGCCTGCAATGGGCCGTCTTCGCCGTTGCCTTCCTTCTCACCTTCCTCCTTCTCTACGGCTGGTTCCTCGCTCTTTGGCGCATGCACCAGGCGGAGCTGCCCAACGACCGCGCCGTTTTCATCGGACAACAGCGCATGAGCCTGCCTCTCCGCCGCCTCCTGCGCATCCTCGGCGTCGCCGTTTCCCTCGGCATCGCCTTCATCAGCGCCCTGGCCCTCATGGCGGAGTGGCCCACCTTTGCCCTTTTCTGGTACGCGCCCCGAGCCGCCGCGCCCCGCCTCGATCCCGTCTTTGCCCGGCCCGTCAGTTTCTACCTCTTCGTTTTGCCCGCGTGGCAGCTCGTCGCCGGATGGCTCATGGTGCTCGCCCTCATCGCCTGCATCGCCGCCGGCGGCTTCCTGCTTCTCTCCGGAGGCACGCGCGCCATGGCCCGGGAACATGACCGCGAGCGGGAGAGTCTCATCCTGTCTCTGCCGTGGCGCGGCGTCTCCATCGCCTTCGCCTTCTTCCTCGCCATGCTCGCGGTGCAGGTCTATCTCGGCCGATTCGGCGCCCTCTTCGCGCCCCACACCATCTTCAGCGGCGTCCAGTACACTGACGCGCACATCACCATCACCGGCATGCTGATCGTGGCCTTCGCTCTGCTGATCGGCGCCGCCATCGCCGCCAGCAACGCCTTCACCGCGCCCCGTCCAGGACGCCTCGTGGCCGCCGTCCTCCCCGCTCTCGCCTGTTTTGTCATCGTCCAGCTGGTCGGCTGGTATGTCAGCAGCTTCATCGTCAAGCCCAATCAGCTCGACCGCGAACGCCCCTACATTGCCTGGAATATCGCGTGGACCCGCCAGGCCTGGGACCTCGACCGCGTCACCCAGGAACACTTTCCCGCCGAAACCACCCCTGACGCCGCCGACCCCGACCACAACCAGGTCACCCTGAGAAATATCCGTCTGTGGGACTGGCGCGCGCTGCAGAGCACCCTCCGCCAGATCCAGGAAATCCGCACCTACTACGACTTTCCTGACATCGATATCGATCGCTATACCATCAACGGCGATCTCCGCGAAGTCATGCTCGCCGTCCGCGAGCTCAGCCTGGACAAGCTCCCCGACAGCAGCCGCAACTGGATCAACGAGAAGCTCATTTACACCCACGGCTACGGCATCACCATGAACTCCGTCAACGGATTCACCCCCGAGGGTCTCCCCACGCTCTATCTCAGCAACATGCCGGTTGAAAGCACCGTCCCCGGCCTCTCCGTCACCCAGCCGGAGATTTACTACGGCCAGCTCACCAACTCCGACGTCTACGTCAAAACCCGGCAGGAGGAATTCAACTACCCCCAGGGTCAGGCCAACAATCTCACTTCGTATCAGGGAAGCGGTGGCATCGTTCTCGGCGGCATGCTGCGCCGCACCCTCATCGCCGCCGACCGTGGCGACCTCTGGAAGGTGCCTTTCAGCGACGACATCACCCCGCAGAGCCGTCTGCTCATGCGGCGCAACATCCTCAACCGCGTGCGCACCCTCGCGCCCTTCCTCAGCTGGGACGCCGATCCCTACATCGTCATCGGCGACAACGGCCGCCTCTACTGGATGCTCGACGCCTACACCACCTCCGACAGCTATCCCGACTCTGCCAGCTACCCCTTCGGCGACGACACCATCAACTACATGCGTAACAGCGTCAAGGTGGTGGTCGATGCCTACAACGGCACCACCACTTTCTACGTCTTTGACCCGCGCGATCCCATCATCACCGCCTGGCGCAGCATCTTTCCCTCGCTCTTCCGCGACGCCTCGGCCATGCCGACCGATCTCCGCCGCCACATCCGCTATCCCCAGTTCCTGCTTGAAGAGCAGGCCTCCGTCTACGGCCTCTACCATATGAGCGACCCTGAGGTCTTCTACAACCGCGAAGATCTCTGGACCGTCGCCTCCGAACTCGGCCTCAGCGACGCCGGTGATCAGCAGACGCAAATGATGGAACCCAACTACGTCCTCATGAAGCTGCCCGGCGCATCGTCCGCCGAGTTCATTGAGATCCTTCCCTTTACCCCCGCCAACCGCAACAACCTCATCGGCTGGATCGCCGGCCGCAGCGACGGCGTCCACTACGGTACCGCCATCGTCTATGACTTTCCCAAGACCAAGCTGGTCGACGGTCCCATGCAGATCGAGGCCCGCATCGATCAGAACGCCGAGCTCTCCGGCCAGCTCACTCTCTGGAACCAGCAGGGTTCCCACGCCCGCCGCGGCACGCTCCTCGTCATCCCCTGCGGACACGCGCTGCTCTATGCCGAGCCCATCTACCTCCAGGCGCAGCAGAGCCCCATGCCGGAGCTCCGCCTCGTCGTGCTCGCCCTGCAGGATCGCCTCGCTTACGGACCCACGTTTCAGGACGCCCTGGCCGCGCTCTTTGAGGGACAACCCTCCTCCCTCACCTCAACAGGAGTTCAGGCGCAGGCTCCGTCCTCCACCCAGGCCGGACAGTCCACAACCCCCGGCACTCCGAGTTCGACCAGCCCTGGACGTGCCGCCCTCGTCGCCAGTGCCGCCCAGGACCTGGCCGACTATCAGAGCCTCACCGCGCAGGGCAAGCTGGCCCAGGCCGGTCAGAAACTTGAAGATCTCAAACGCAAACTCAGCCAGCTCCAGGCAGGAGGCAAATAAGTCTCTGCCGGAATCCCTGAACCCCGTACCCCGTGGCAAGCGCGACCCGAATCACCAGCAGCCGCTCTCCCCTACTCATAGCGGAGTGCGACGAGCGGATCGACGCGCGCAGCCCGGCGGGCCGGCAGATAACCGGCGACCAGCCCCGCCGCGATCAGCACCGCTACGGCTGCCGACATGCTGACGGGGTCCGTCCCCTTGATCCCGTAAAGCAGTTTGCTGACCAGCCGGCCTCCGGCCAGCGCCGCCGGCAGGCCGATCGCGATTCCGGCCAGAACCAGAATCACGATCTCGCGCATCACCTGCCACGCCACCGCCGAGCGCCCCGCCCCCAGCGCCATGCGAATACCGATCTCCCCGGTTCTCCGCCCGACCAGATACGACATCACACCGTAGATTCCGATACCGGACAGGAACACCGCCACCAGCGCGAAGAACGCCGACAGCTGCGCGATCAGCGTCTCGTTCGTATAAGAACGCGCCACCTGTTCGCTCAGCGTGCTTACATCGCTGATCGGCAGGGTGGGGTCGATTCCATGGATTGCCTGCTGCACTTCCTTCGAAACCGCAGCCAGATCCCCCGAGTAGCGAACTTCGAAGTCTCCGAAACCCCATTCCCGCTGCGTGTAAGGCATGTAATCGATGTACTGCACAGGTTCGGTGAGACCTCCGAACTTCACATCGCGGGCCACGCCAATCACCCGTAACAGCAAAGGCGTACCGCCGTTGTCGGCCAAACCGATCGTGTAGGTGCGCCCGATCGGCGAGCCGGCAGGAAAGAGATCGCGCGCCATCTGTTCGCTGATGATCGCAACCCGCTGCGATGTGCCGGTGTCCTGCGCCCCGAAGGTTCGCCCCGCGATCAGAGGAATCTGCATAACCCGGAGATAATCGTTGCCGATGATGTTATGTTTCACGTTCACATCGCGGCTCAGCTGCCGCCCGGGAACCCTGAGCCCCGTGTTCCAGCTCCCCTCTTCAAATCGGAATGCGGAGAAACTCGCCGCTTCCACGCCCGGCAGCGCCTCCACCCGCGTCTCGATCTCCTTAAACAACGCAGTTTCGCGTGGGTCCTTGTCTTTGAAATCCTTGGCGTCTGAATCGATCCGCAGCGTCAGCACGTGGTCTGGATTGAAGCCTGTGCTCACGTGACTCAGATTGATCAGTGTGCGCTGGAACAGGCACGCCCCCACCATCAGCAGCAGGGAAATGGCCACCTGCGCTACCACCAGAACCCTGGCCAGCGGCGTGCGCCGGCTGCCCGCCGATCCTCCCCGTCCGCTCTTCAGGCTCTCCGTTAGCTGCAGGCGCGTCGCCCGCAGCGCCGGCAGTGTCCCGAACAGCAACGCTGTGCAGACTGTCACCGCACAGGTGAAAGCCAGCAGTCGCAGATTCAGGCTTACATCCAGCGGAATCGTCTGCGTTCCCTGCGAAATCATCCGCAGCAAAATGCGGTTAGCCCCCTCGGCAAAGGCCATCCCCAGCACTCCGCCGCCGATGGCCAGCAGCAGGCTTTCCGTCAGCAGCTGTCGGATGATCCGCATGCGCCCCGCTCCCAGCGCCTGCCGCACCGCCAGTTCCCGCGCCCGCGCCGTCGAACGCGCCAGCAGCAGGTTGGCGATGTTGGCGCATGCGATCAGCAGAACCAGCGCGACAATCCCCATCAGGACCTTCAGCGGCTCGGAGTATTCGCTGCGCAGATCGGAAAGCCCCCGTTCCATGCTCACCAGCTGCACGTGTGCGCGGTTCAGGTTCGCCCGGTTGTCTTTTGTCAGGTGCGCGTCCGGAAAGCTCAGCAGAATCGACCGGAACAGCACGTTGGTGTCCGCTGTCGCCTGCGCCACGCTCATACCCGGCTTCAACCGCCCGATCAGGTACAGCGATTCTGAAAAGTCATTTTTGTACGCACCCCAGTGCGGCGGAATCACCCCCGCCATCGACAGCGGCGCCCAGGCATCCGGCAATTCGCCCACTTCCGTCCCGAAAAACTCCGCTGGCGCGACGCCCACAATCTGGTAAATTACATCCCCCAGCCGGAGCGTGTGGTGCAGTACGCCTGGGTCGCCTCCCAGATCCCGCTTCCAGAAGCGGTCGCTGATCACCACCACCGGATGATCGCCCTCGCTTGAGTCGTCAGCGTCATCCAGCGTGCGGCCCGTCTCCGCGCCCACGCCCAGCGTTTCAAAAAAATTGCCCGAAACGGTCTGTACCTGCAACAGCTCCGGCTCGGTCCGGTCGTCCACGAAACCGTGCACACCGTTCGTCATGCTGAAGACCGCAGCTGTATCGGAAAACACCGCATTCCTGCGGCGAAATTCGCGATAGAACGGGTACGAATAAAGATCGGTACTGGCGAAGCTGTCTGTAATGCCCTCCGCCTCTTCTGCGCCCAGCTTCACCAGCTGCTGCGGGTTTTTCACCGGAAGCGTGCGCAGCATCACCGCATTCAGAAAGCTGAAAATCGCCGTGTTGGCGCCAATCCCCAGCGCCAGCGACAGCAGAGCGATCGCCGTCACACCCGGGGTGCGCAACATGGAGCGCATTCCGTAGCCCGCGTCCTGCAGCAGCGTCTCCAGCCACTCCCAGCCCCACGCTCTCTGGCCCTCTTCGCGAAGGCGCGTGGGATTGCCGAAGCGCCGCAACGCCGCCTCCCGTGCCGACTGCGGGTCGGCTCCGGCGGCCATCTGCTGCTCGCGCCGCAACTCCACGTGCAGGCGCATTTCTTCGTCGAGGTCGTGCTGGAAACGGCCCCGGTGAAACAGCATCTGCAGCCGTCGTTTCACTTCTCCGGCCAGGCTCATGGCTCCTCCTCAGGCGGTTTCCAGAACGCGGACGATCGCCCCCATCACGCGTTCGAACTGCGACATCTCGATGCCCAGCTGCTTTCTCCCCGCCACGGTCAGCGTGTAATAGCGCGCCCGCCGGTTGCCCGTCGTCACGCCCCACTCTGCCGTCACCCAACCCTGAATGAGCATCCGCTGCAACGCCGGATACAGCGATCCCTCTTCCACCTGCAGCACCTCGTCCGAGCAGCTCAGGATCGCCTCGGCGATTTCATAGCCGTGCAGCCGGCCGCGCCCCGCCAGCGTTTTCAGGATGAGCAGGTAGAGCGTGCCGGGCGGGATTTCATCGCGGCCCTTGTCCGGGCTGGTTTTCTCCGAGCTCGTTTTGCGGCGGATCAGTGCGGCCATCGCGCGTCTCCCGTGACTGGCATAGTCTATCTATGCCACTCTGGGCCAACCAGCCGCCGCTTGTCAACACGCGGTCGCCAGCGGGAAAGAAGCCCTGTACCCTGCACCCTGTGCCCGCACCCCGTACCTGCAACCTGTAGCCCCGCACTTATGGCATTTCCATCAACCTGTGGAAATTCTGTCAAGCCCCCTCGCGCCCTGACGAAAGTAACAACCGTTGATACACAACCACTTCCACGCCAAAATTCCTCCCAAATCTGGCACTAAATCCGTCCAGATCCGTCATACTGGAGGTAGAGAGTAAAAACAGAAAATAGCCCGCCGCGCGCGGGCCTTTTCTTTGCCCTGCCGAGCGCTTCGCCGGGCCGAATTGTCGAGGAGCCTCATGCTAAGTGATCGATTTTCAATCAATCAGCGCTGAGAGGCCCTCTCGCCCATCGTGCAACTCAAACCAGGGAAATAACTTAGCCAATAGGTTGACATCGCAGAATGCACTTCCTCTCCCAGCTACCGGCTACCGCCTGCCTGCCTGTATCATCGGGACAGCAGACAGGCTGGACGGTCGCTGCCGCAAGGCAGAGGAAAGTCCGGACTCCGCAGGGCAGTGTGCCGGATAACGTCCGGGACCTGAGCGTCAAGGCTCAGGGACGGCCAGTGCCACAGAAAACAAACCGCCTCCTCGCGCAAGCAAGGGGGTAAGGGTGAAAAGGTGCGGTAAGAGCGCACCGCTCCGGCGGTAACGACGGAGGCACGGTAAACCCCACGCGGAGCAAGACCAAATAGGGAACGAGTCCGGCAGCAATGCCGGCCCGCGCTGGCCCGGCGCGACAGCCCCGGTCGGGGCACCCTCGCAGGAGGGTGAAAGTTTCGGGTAGGTCGCTGGAGCGCTCGCAGCAATGCGGCGCCAAGAGGAATGACCGTCCTCGACAGAATCCGGCTTATAGGCCTGTCTGCTGATCCCGATGGCCCTGGTCTCCTGCCAAGGAGGCTGGGGCCTTCAACCGTGCATCAGCCGGGTCCTGGGCTCGGCGAAGAGACTTGATACGTAATCCAGCATGAACAGCGGGTGCACCGGTTTGGACAGAATCTCAAACATGTTGCCCTTTTTGGCGGCTTCCTCCATCAGAGCCTGCGTGCCCGGATGGCCGGAAAACAGCACAAGGCGGCACCCGGGCCGGTTGGCCTGCAGCAGCACCGCCAACTCGATCCCATTCATTTGCGGGAGATTGACGTCGAGAATGGCCAGATCCGGTTCCCATGCGGCGATCGTCTCAATCGCCGCTTCGGCTGAGTGGGCAGCACGCACCTCGTAACCATGGCCAGAAAAGATGAGCGACAGCGTCTCGGTGATCGCCGGCTCGTCATCGACGATCAGGATGGAGCGGGTACGGCTGATCCCGGTCACGGAAGGTCTCCTCAAATGGGCCCAGAACACGATTCATCCAACGACGGACGGAACGACCACACGAACCCGGTCCGGATCACCCCGCAAACGGGGTACGGGGTACGATGCAGTCCGACGGGCCGGAGTTTTGCCGCCCCGGCGACTCAGCGATTGGGGACGAAGTGCTGCCACCCAGCTGCTGCGAGGGAGGTGCTGTGGCCATCCCGTGTTTTCAGCAGGATAGGGGGCTGCCCGGGATGTACCTTGCGCATCGTGCCAATGCGGCGGATCGGCACCCCGCCGATCGAGCGCGGGATGCGGTCCTTGGGTCCGGCGGCAAAGAGCAGCTCATAGTCCTCCCCCCCATGCAGGGCCAGCTCAAGGGCGTTCGGATTTTCAAGCGCCAGCGGATGGATGGGCAGCCGAGCCTCCTCCAGAACCGCCGCGACTCCGGATTCCCGACAAAGATGGGTCAGGTCGGTGGAGAGCCCGTCGCTGATGTCGATCGCGGCGTGAGCCAGCCCGCGGAGGCGCCTTCCCACGGCCAGCCGCGGCTCGGGATAGAGATGCGGGTGATCGGGAGAAGCCTGCGTCATCCCTCTGAATTGGCGCGGCTTGCCGGAGAGTTGCCGCAGCTCGGCCGCTGCTCCGCCGAGGGAACCCGTCACATAAAGGGCGTCGCCGGGTCGCGCTCCGGACCGCAGCAGGGCGGTTCCGGACGCCACGTCTCCGATGGCGACGATGTCGGCGGCGATGGTTGCGGAAGCCGAGGCGGCCGTGTCTCCTCCAGCCAAAGGGGTCCGGTGACGCGCGGCCAGGGTCAGGAAGCCTCGCAGAAACCGGTCGAACCAATGGGAGGGAAGTCGTGCCGGGAGAGCGATGGACAGGAAGACGGCGACGGGCCTGGCGCCCATCGCGGCAAGGTCGCTCAGACCCCGAGCCAGGCAGCGGTGGCCTACCGATTCGGGGGGATGCCAGTCGCGGCGGAAGTGGACCTGCTCCAGGGTGAAGTCGGTCGTCACGCAGAATTCATGGCCCGGTCGGGGGCGCAGGATCGCGCAGTCGTCGCCCATGCCCAGACGGAGGCTGGCTGGTCTGGGAACGCCAGCCTCCTGCCGGCGGATCGACTCGATGAGAGCGAGTTCGCCGGCAGTGCGGGAGTTGGCCATGCGCTTCATCGTTGAGTGGAGGAGCCGAGGCCAGCATACTGTTTCCGCCACGCCCATTGATACACTTCGCTTGAACGATGAGTCTCGAAAAGAAGATCGACGAGTATTTCGCCGCGGGGCGCGCCGCGGAGGGCGATGCGGACGCCATCGCAGCATTTCGTGAGCTGCGCGCGGCGCTCGAGGCCGGAGAGCTTCGGGCCGCCGAGCCGGACCCCGGGTCGGCCACCGGCTGGCGTGTGAATGCGTGGGTCAAGCGCGGCATCCTTCTGGGATTCCGGCTGGGCCAGCTCGAGGAGAGCGGCAGCGACCTCTCGTTTGTGGACAAGAACACCTTCCCGCCACGGCGGTTTGTGCCGGGGCAGGGCATCCGCATTGTGCCGGGCGGTTCTGCGGTGCGAGCGGGCGCCTTTTTGGCGCGTGGCGTGGTCGCGATGCCGCCGATGTATGTGAACGTGGGCGCGTATGTCGACGAAGGAACGATGATCGACTCCCACGCGCTGGTGGGCAGCTGTGCCCAGATCGGCAAGCGCGTGCACCTGAGCGCAGCCGCCCAGGTGGGCGGCGTTCTGGAGCCGGTGAACGCCAGTCCGGTGATCCTGGAAGACGATGTACTGGTGGGCGGTAACTGCGGCGTCTACGAGGGTACCGTGGTGCGGGAGCGAGCCGTGCTGGCGGCGGGGACGGTGTTGACCCGCGGAACTCCCGTCTACGACGTGGTCCATGGGCAGGTTCTGCGTGCGGAGGCGGAAAGGCCGCTGGTCATTCCTGCGGGCGCGGTGGTCGTCCCGGGAGCGCGCGCCGTGACGAAGGGCAAAGGCGAAGAGTGGAAGCTGAGCGTGTATACGCCGGTGATCGTGAAGTATCGCGACGCAAGGACCGAGCTGAGCCTGGAACTGGAGGACCTGCTCCGCTAGCGAGGCTACGCCCCTCGTTCCTCTGCCTGATGCAGGAACGGCAGAGGGGTGCCATTGTTGGCCGCCCACTGCAGGCTGGAGATCAGGTCGCCGGTGTTGGGAACCGTGACGGCTTCTGTGGGGACGTAAAGGCCGACGCAATGCTCATCCCAGAGCTGGTGAACCATGAGGAAGATGAGCTTGAAGCAGGCGGGCCACTCCGTCTCCGGAATATCGGGTCCCTGAGGATAATCGACGGCAATCCAGGCCCGGTGCTGGTCCCAGGAGCGCTGACGCGTGCGGTTGGTCTCCCGACCGGGAGGATGCATCCGGCGCCGGCTGGCGCGGAGGCCGAACGGAGCATTTTCCACCCGAATGATCCAGGACCCTTTGCGCGGAGCCGGAACGACGACGGGCTGAATCTCTTCCGAACCCCACGCCTGGTTCGCCAACTCCACAGCCTGTTCGCGGCTGATCTCGCGGGGAGAGTCCAGCAGCAGAATCACGGAAGGATAAGGATCGGCGTCCGGAGAGGATCCGGAAATAACGTTGCCCAAAAAACGAAAGATTGACCGAAACATTTTGGCAACCATCTTACGATGACCAGGGGCTGATACCGCAAGGAATTTATAAAGATGACAGCTCGATAACTTATGTTAACTAACCAGATAATATCTGGCGGGAGTTACTTCCGTCCACACCTCGGGGGCTACGGACGGCCGAAGGCGGTTGAGCGACTCAGGCCACTTCGATGGTTTCGCGCTCGATGGTGCGATTCGTCATGAAGCGCTCCATCGCCTGCGTCGCACAGCCCTGACCGCAGAGATGGAGCATGTCAGGATTCCGGCTCTCGGCAAAGTTCCAGGGCAGCAGAGTGAACCGCTGGCCTGGTTGTCCCTGATCGAAACAGGGAACGTCGCCCAGCATCAGCATCCACCAATGATTGGACGCCCCCTTCTTCTTGCCGCAGATATCACAAGTGAACGACACGTCCCAGACCATGGGGATCTCCTTGCCGATGAGTAACTCTACGGTACACCGGACGCGGCGCCCGGACACTGCCCCTTCCAGGGGACGCCGCGCGGACTCTGGACTTGCCGGCGGCTTCCTCGTATCGTGGGGCCACCATGGTGTGTGCGCGCTGCCAGGGAACCGAGTTCCGGCTGTCGGGCCTTCGTCTTCGGGACCTGGAACATCTTGCGGTTCTGCGATATCCCGTGCGTTGCCGCTACTGCCACCACCGAGCCTACGGCAGCTTCCTGCTGGCTCTGATCCTGTACCAGACCCGGCGCCACCATTTTGGCCACGGTGAATAGCCGGCTCGCACGGCTCTTCCATTCAGGCGTGCTTCGCATTCCGCGGCACGAGTCGCATCGCAGAGAACCCGCCTATTGCGGCGCCGGTCCGCGCACGATCTGCACCAGATTGTCCGGAAGGATGTGTCTTGCGAAGGCCGCCTCCACGTCGGCAGCGGTGAGCGCCGAGTACTTTTTTGCGGCAAGGATCGGCTCATCCAGAGGCAGGCCGACCGTCGCGCGCCCCAGCAGACCGCCGGCAACAGCCTCTTCGCTCGATTCGCTCAGGGGAATCTGGCGGAGCAGCAGCGCCTTTGCCTGGCGCAGTTCGGAATCGGATACATCCTCAGTGCGCATCTGCGTGAGATCGCGAACGATCATCGCCCGCGCCTTCGAGACATTCGGCGGATCGCATCCGTAGTCGACCGAGTAGCTGCCGCGCGTCTTCGAGGCGTCGAAGCTCACATCCACGCTGTACACCAGACCCGCGACCTGACGCAGGTCGTGGTAAAGCCGGGTCGCGTAGAAGCCGCCGCCCAGCACGTGGTTGCCAAGCTGCAGAGGGTAGTAGTCGGGATCGAAGCGGTTGACGTCGATTTGTTCGGCCAGAGTGACCGAATCCTGCACAGCTTCGGAATCGGCAATGGTGGCCGCCGAGGGCTTATTCTGCGGCACCGGAGGCAGGGTCGTATTGGGCTTCGGGCCGGCAGCCTTCCAGTCGCCGAACCACTGCCCAACGACGGTCTTTGCCTCTGCGGGAGTCACGTCGCCAATCACAACGATGGTGGTCAGATCGGGCCGGAGGGAGGCGTCGTGATACTGCTTCACATCGTCGAGAGTGAGTCTCGAGACAGTCGCCGGCGTTGCCTCGCGCAGCACCGGATCGCCGGTCGGCAACAGAGCCATATCGAGAGCGCGCGAAGTGCGGTAACCGGGACTCCGCAGGTTCCCGGCGACGAATTGCGCCGTCTGCTGCCGGGTGATCATGAAGGCTCTTTCGGGCAGCGCGGGGTGGAGCTCGTTGTCCGCCAGCAGCTGCATACCGCGGGAGAAGTACTCCTTCAGGACCTGCAGAGAGAATTCAAATCCGGCGCTCTCATTGGCCGCGATGTCATCGAGCGCTTTCTGAAACGCAAGCCGGTTGAGGCTGGTGGTTCCATACGAATAGAGGTTGTCCAGAACATCGCCCACGCCTTCCTGATCCTTCGGGGTCTGCAGGTCGCCATTGTGCTTCACCTGGCCCAGCACGGTAACGGTGGGGCTGGTGGTGTCGGTGCGGACGATCAGGCGGATACCGTTGGGCAGCTTCGTGTCAGAAACGGGGATGAAGGTGGTTGGCACCTGGAGTTTGTCCAGGGGCCCGGCCGCCCATTCCGGCAGCTGCACGGGTTTGGTTGGGGCGGAGGTCACCTTCTCTCCACCGCCAAAGCCCTTCGAGGCGACCGGCTGTCCTGTGGGTACCGGCTTCAGAGTGGCCGTAATGGTTTGGGCATTCAGGAGGTATTGTTTGGCGACGCGGTTCACATCGGCGAGAGTGACTTTGCGGATGGCGTCGATGTCTTCCTCGGGTGAGGTGCGGCCTTCGGCAGCAAGGGCCTGGGACCAGACCTGGGCCAGGCCTGGAATCGAGTTACGCTGAAATTCCGCCTGGGCCAGCTCAGCCTTTTTGGCGGCGGCGACCAAATCTTCCGGCACGCCGTTGGCTGCGTATTTGTTGACGATTTGGCGCAACTCCTCGAGGGCGGCCGCCGAATCCTGACCGGCAGGGAGGGCGACGGCTCCATAGGCCACGCTGGCCTTCCTGTAGATTTCGGCCAGCCCGAACTCCGCACCGAGGGCCTTGCCCGCGGGCACCATGCCATAGATATCCGCGCGCTGGCTGGAAAGAACGTCCGCCAGGATCTGCATGGCGGCGTAATCCGGAGAATCGCTGCCCGGCATGCGCCACGCAATGTAGCCCAGAACGTAGGGCAGATTGCTGTTGAGGGTGAAGGTCTCGGGTTTGACCGGTTGCAGATCTGTTTTCGGCCGCGGGGGCAGCGGATGGCTCTTGATGTCTGCAAAGAGCTCGCGGATCCTGGCCAGCGTGGTGGCCGGGTCGACGTCGCCGACGACGATGAGGATGGCGTTCGAGGGCGAATACCACTTCTCGGAGAACTCCTTCAGCATGGCCCCGGTTGTCTTGTCGAACGAGGGACGGGTGCCGAGCGGATCGTGTGCGTAGGGGGTGCCGGCGAAGACATCGAGGTTCAGCCGATCCACGAATTTGTAGGTGGGATTGGAGAGGTCGCGCGCGACTTCCTGCTCGATCGCGCCGCGCTCATGCTCCCATTCCGTCTGAGAATCGTCGATGCCGCGCATGCAGGCGGCCTGGGCCTGGAGCGCTACGTTGAGATCGGCGGAAGGCAGCGTGGCGTAGTACTGGGTGATGTTCTGCTGGGTATCGGCATCGTCGTCGCCGCCCAGCAGTGCATAAATCGCAGCCGTCTGGTCGGCCGTCATGCCAGTGCAACCGCGAAAGGCCATGTGCTCCTGAGCGTGGGCCATTCCCGGGAATCCCTCCGGCGTCTCATTGCCGCCCACCATGAAATTCGTCTGCACCGTGACGACCGGGGCCAGCGTATTCCGGATGATGACCACGCGCATTCCGTTGGGCAGAGTGGCGCGGGTGGGCTGCGCGTCGGCGGCGCGCAGAGCCGGCGCTGCCGCCAGTGCCCAGGCGGTCATCAGAAGAACAGGCAGAACCATCGAACGCTTCAAAACAACCTCCGGTCGAATCCTTTTTGGATGGTAATGGAAATGGTTTAGATGGCAGTAGAAATGGCGGGCCCGGGAACGCAGGGCACGGCGTGCAGCCGAGAGGACCTGAGAATGGCCGGCCCTGAGGAGATGATAAACTTGCGAACGGACCTCTGCTGTTGTCGGGACGTGGCTCAGCCTGGTAGAGCACTCGCTTGGGGTGCGAGGGGTCGGGAGTTCAAATCTCCCCGTCCCGACCATTGACCTCTCATATTCTGAGGATTCCGCCGACGGGCGACCGTAGCGAATCCGAGAAGGCGGCAGGGTCCCTCACCTGGCGCGATTCTCCTGCGGTGAGAGCGAGCAGAGGAAATCGCGAAAACCTGCGCCCCTGCCGTGATGCATTCTGCGTTGCCTCGCGATAGCTCCGCAGGGAGCCTCGCCCAGGCTGGACGCCCGGCGCGAAGACTCACTCTGGCGGTGATGCGGCCAACCGCCGCAAAAGATGGCCCGTGTCGGCCGAATCCGCGGCCTGGCAGCCGGAGTTCGAGCCTGGGTTGGATCGCCGGAAAACCGGGAACCAGAGCCCGATCCGGCGCGTATTGTTGGTGCAGGAGAATGCGTATGCGAGTGCGCGTCCTGATGCCGGCGATTCTGCTGGGCACGCTGTTGTCCGCTGTCGGCTGTCACGTACAGGTGGACAAGGGGAAGAACGGCGAGGACAAGACAGTCCGGATCGATACGCCGCTGGGAGGGCTGCACGTGCGCTCGGACCAGACTTCGGCGGTGGACCTGGGCCTGCCGATGTATCCCGGGGCGCAGATCACCCCGGACAAAGATGGCGACAAGTCCGCCGACGTTCATCTCGGGTTCGGTCAGTGGCAGGTGCGGGTGGAGGTGGTCAGCTATGACACGCCGGATGCCAAAGACAAAGTGGTGGCTTTCTACAAGAATGCGATGGGACGTTTTGGCGACGTGATTGAATGCCAGGGGAGCCATGCCGTGGGCAAGCTCGCGATCACCGGCGAGGGCCTCAGCTGCAATGAGGAGTCGAAGGGGACGGTCCATGTAGACGGCATGGATAACGATAGCGGCTTGACGCTGCGGGCCGGTTCCCGACGCCACCAGCATATTTTCGCCCTGAAGAACAGCGAGGAGGGCACGCGCTTTGCCCTGATCGAGTTGCAACTGCCGTCAGGCCTGGTAGAGAGCTCGTCCAAAACCAGCGATTGAGCGATCGGGAAGTGGCCGCGGCTCTTTCTTCGAGCCGATGGGAATTCATTGCGCTGGGCCACCGCGTGCGATAGGGTCAGGATATGGAGTCTTTGTGCCATCGCTGCAGCAATCCCCTGAGCGAGGGTGAGAGCTTTTGCTCTCACTGCGGCGCACCCCAGCTGGTGGTGGACACTTCGGAGCCGGTGGGTCCGCAGGCCGCCCCGCAGCGGCTGGGAGGGGACACGGCTCGGGTTCAGTGGCGCATGGGGATTACGTCCGCGATGCTGTTAGCCATTCCTGTGGGTTTGTTGTCGGCACTGAGCGGCGGCATGAGCACGCTGCTGGTTATCGCCGGGGGCTTCGGTACGATTTTCCTCTATCGCCGGCGCACGAACGGGTTAACCGACGGCCGCATGGGCTGGCGACTGGGCGCGATTCTGGGGATCGCGGCCGCAGTGATTGCCACCGCCGCCGATGCTGTGCAGCTGCTGGTGGAGCGGTACCTTCTGCACCATGCCGGAGAGATCGATGCGCAGTTCCAGAGCGTCGCCCAGCAGATGGCCGACCAGGCTCTGAAGACCAACACCGAAGCGATGCAGCAGGCTCCTCAGCTGGTTCATGCCTGGGCGAGCTTTTGGCTTTCCGGGAATGGCCATGCCGCCATTCAGCTGCTGACCGCAGCGATTGTCTCGATGGGCATGGTCTTGTTTGCCGCCACCGGCGGCGCGATTGCCGGGCGGGTTCTCGCTCCCCGGCCTGGCACGCAGCGTACGATGTAAACGCGGCGGCCGCATAGCCATCGTCAGCAGGAAAACGATGCAGCATTTCCACCGCGGAATGCGTCTTGCGGCACTGCGCGGCTGCCCGTATCATCGCCTTTACGCCTATGTCTGATTTGCAGACTGCTTCCACGCCAAAATTGCGCGAAAAGGGCCGGATCATGTCCGCTTCCGAGATTGAGCGGACGCTGGTTCGCCTGGCCCACCAGATCATCGAAAAGAACAACGGCGCCGGGAATCTGGGTCTCGTCGGCATTCGCCGGCGCGGCGTGCCTCTCGCCGAGCGGCTGGCCTCGCTCATTAACGGCATCGAAAAGCACCCGGTCGACACCGGGGTGCTCGACATCAGCTTCTATCGCGACGATCTTTCCACACGCGACATACGCCCAGTGGTGGCGCCCGGCTCACTGGGCTTCGACGTGAATGGCCGCGATGTGATTCTGATCGACGACGTTCTCTTCACAGGCAGGACCATTCGCGCCGCCCTCGACGCGCTGTTCGATCACGGACGGCCGCGCCGGGTGCAGCTGCTGGTCCTGATCGACCGCGGTCATCGGGAGTTGCCGATTGAAGCGACGTTTGTGGGCAGGACCGTACCCACATCGCAGCGCGAGATCATCGAAGTGAAGCTGCGTGAAATCGACAACGATGAGCAGGTCCTGCTCGTCGAGCGGGTGTAGCGGTGCGACCGCAAAGCTGACTGCGCAACGCAGTCGAAAGAAGAAGGAGATGGTGCAGACCAGGAAAACTTCCCGCAAGGCTCCTCCGGAATCCATCGACCTCGCTCTTTTCCAGCAACCCATTCATCCGCAATCGGCCATCTCAGCCAGCGATTTTTCCGTCGCCGAGGTGCGCCGCATTCTGGAGTCCGCCGACACTCTGGAGAAGGAAGAGCCGCTGCGGAGAGCGCGCCGGCTCGCCAAACGGCGCGTCGCCCTGCTCTTTTATGAATCCAGTACCCGCACGCGCACTTCGTTCGAGTTGGCCGCAAAAGCCCTCGGAGCCGACACAACGCTGGTGAGTTCTCTTTCGTCCAGCATCGAGAAGGGCGAGTCGCTGAAGGACACCGGCATCACGCTCAAGGCTCTCGGCCCGGAGTGCATCATCCTGCGCAGCCCTTACTCCGGGGCTCCGTATCTGCTGGCGCGCGCCACCGGCCTGCCGGTGCTGAACGCCGGTGACGGCATGGCGGAGCATCCTTCGCAGGCGCTGCTTGACCTGCGGACCATTCTTCAGTTTCTCGGGATCCGGTCATCCACTGTGAACGAGAAGACGTTGCGCGGCGTAACCGTGAGCATCGTAGGCGACATTCTGCACAGCCGCGTCGCACGATCGAATGCGTTGCTGCTGCCTCGCCTGGGCGCAAAGGTGATCTTCTGCGGGCCTCCGGCACTGCTGCCGGTGACGGCTGCCGCAATGGGGCCGGGCCTCTTCATCGAGCGCGACTTTGAAACGGCACTGCACCAGTCGCAGATCGTGATGATGCTGCGCATTCAGGCGGAACGGCTGGCGGGTCTGCAAATCGATCTCGACGATTACCGCCGACGCTATCAGGCCAATGGGGAGCGGATCGCCGAGCATGCGCCGAAGGCCGCCATTCTGCACCCGGGGCCTATCATTCGCGGCATGGAGATTACCGCTGAGGTAGCCGACGGACCGCAGTCCGCGATTGCGCGTCAGGTGCACAACGGTGTCCCGATTCGGATGGCCCTTGTAGCGCACGCTCTCAGCGGCGGCGGGAAAGGCGGCCGATGATGAAAGCCATTCTTTTTCGCGGCGGACGCGTGATCGATCCAGCCGCGGGCCTGGATGCTGTACGCGATGTGCTGCTCCGCGACGGCAAAATCGCGGCCATGGAGCCGGGCGGAAAGATCCGCGCGGCCGGGGCTGAAGTCATCGAAGCAAAGGGGCTCATCGTCGCGCCGGGCCTGATCGACATTCATGTGCATCTTCGCGAGCCAGGCCAGGGCTACAAGGAAACGATTGCCAGCGGGACAGCCGCTGCCGCCGCCGGCGGATTCACCACGGTGTGCGCGATGCCCAACACCATTCCCGTGAATGACACGCCGGAAATCACGCGCTGGATGCAGGCGCTGGAGCGTGGCGCGTCAGCCCGCGTGCTGCCGATTGCCGCGGCCACACGCGGATCCATGGGCGAAGCGCTGACCGATTATGCCGCGCTGAAGGACGCGGGCGCAGTTGCCGTTACCGACGATGGAAAACCCATCCTTGGCGATGCCATCATGCTCGAAACTCTGCAGGCCGCAGCGAGGGTTGGGCTGCCGGTGATCCAGCACGCCGAGGATACGCGTCTGACCGGCGGCTGCTCGATGAACGCGGGGCCGCTGGCTTTCCGGCTCGGGCTGCGCGGCATGCCGATCGAAGCGGAGTCGGGCCTGGTTGAGCGGGACATTGCATTGCTCCGGCAGGTGCCCAAGGCGCATCTGCACGTGGCCCATCTCTCGACCGCGAAGGCGCTGAACGCTGTGCGCGCCGCTCGCAAACAGGGTCTGTACGTGACCTGCGAGGTAACGCCGCATCACTTCGCGCTGACCGAGGAGCGGATTGGGCTTTACGATACCAACGCCAAGATGAACCCTCCGCTGCGCGGCGAAGCGGATCGGGCAGCCATGCTCGAAGGCCTGCTTGACGGCGCCATTGACGCGATTGCCACGGATCACGCCCCGCATGCGGCGCACGAAAAAGAGCAGGAGTTCGACCGCGCGCCGAACGGCATCACGGGCCTCGAAAGTGCGCTGGGACTGGCGATCCGCATCCTGCACCGCGAGCACCGTATGCCGCTGGTGAAGATGCTCGCCCTGCTCAGCAGCCGGCCGGCGCAGGCGCTGGCCCTGGCGAATTGCGGGAGTCTCGCCGTGGGAGCTGCTGCCGATGTGGTTGTCTTCGATCCCGACGAGAAGTGGACCTTCCGCGCCGCCGATTCGAAATCCAAATCAAAGAACACGCCTTTCGACGGCTGGGAGATGCAGGGGCGCGTGCAATGGACGATCAGCGACGGGCGCATCGTCTTCCGCCGCTGACGCTTCGGATCACCGCCGCTTCTTTTTGCGCAGCCGGCTGGCCTTCGGTGCCCGATATTTGCCGCGTTTGGTGCTCTTCACCGCCTGGGCCGCGGTTTCTTTGCGCGCGGCTTTCGCTCTTTTTTCTTCGCGGCGGGCCTGTTTGCTTTTTGGCTGTGCGGATCCCGCGCCTTGGCGCGCCACGGCCGGCCCTTCATCCTCGAGGATGGAGAACTGCAGGCGCTTCTCGACGGCATCCACGCGATCGAGCAGCACGCGCACCTGATCGCCCACCGAAAATTTCCGGCCCCAGTGGTCTCCGATAATCTGCCGCGTGTTTTCTCGATATGTGTAACGATCGCCGTCGAGCGCGCCCAGGCTCTGGATCGGCACCAGCCCCTCGACGAACAGATCGCCCAGTTCGACAAACAGGCCGTATTTCGTGGCGTTGAGGATCATGCCGCTGAAATCTTCGCCGACGCGGTCGCGCATGAACCTGATCTTTTTCCAGTCCACCAGCTCGCGCTCGGCATCGGAGGCGCGGCGCTCGCTTTCGCTGGACTCCCGGGCGATGGATGACAAGGCCTGCTCGTCCAGCGGTTCGTAAGGAGCTTGCGGCTGGCGCGCCTCACTCGTTGCGAGCACCCCATGCCCATCCACACCGTCGTTCAGCAGGGCCTTCGTGACGCGATGCACGATCAGGTCGGGATAGCGCCGGATCGGCGAGGTGAAATGCGTATAGCACGGCGCCGCCAGCGCAAAGTGGCCTTCATTCTTTTCGCAGTAACGCGCCTGGCGCAGAGAGCGCAGCATCAGGTACGAAAGGATGCGCTCCTCCGGCTTGCCCGCGATCTTCTCCGTCAGCTTCTGGTACATCCGCGGCGTGATGGGGATGTCTTCCGGCACCTCGTAGCTGCGCGGTGCTCGGCTCTCGCGTCCGCGCTCCTGCCGTACTCGCTGCTCCCGCCGCTCGCTTTTCATGCGGAAGGTGCGCACCGGCAGGCTGCCGATGCCCAGCGAATACCCGAAGGCCGCGGCAATCTCCTCGAACTCCACCACGCGTCGCGGCTCCGGTTTCTCATGGATGCGATACAGCGATGGGACGCTCAGGTTCTGGAGCCAGCTGGCAACGCACTCATTGGCCGACAGCATGAACTCCTCGATGAGCCGGTGCGCCCAATTCCGTTCCGAGCGGGTCACGGCCTTCATCGCGCCAAACTCGTCAAACTCGATGATCGGCTCGGGCAGGTCGAAGTCGATGGATCCGCGCCGCTCGCGCTTGCGGTTGAGAATCTGCGCCAGCTCCCGCATGCGTTCGAACTCCGGAACCAGCGGCGCGAATTCCGCTCGCAGCCCCGCATCGCCGTCGAGAATCCCATGCACCTGCGTGTAGGTCATGCGGCGCGCCGAACGGATCACACCCTCGGTGATCTCGTAGCCGAGAATCTCGCCTTGAGGATCCAGGCGCATCAGGCAGGAGAGCACCAGCCGGTCCTGGTCGGGGCGCAAACTGCAGATGTCTGTCGAAAGCTCCTGCGGCAACATGGGAATGGCGCGATCCGGAAAATAGACCGACGTCCCCCGCAGGCGCGCCTCCAGATCCAGCGCCGAACCGGGGCGGACGTATTGCCCCACGTCGGCAATGTGCACCTGCAGCCCCCAGGAGCCGTCGTCGCTATGGCGGACCAGCACCGCGTCGTCAAAGTCCCGTGCTGTTTCGCCGTCAATGGTGACAATGGGCAGATCGCGAAAGTCTCGGCGCCGAGCGGCGATCGCCGGATCGAGATGCGCGACCTCGCGTGCCTCCGCGAGGACCGCGTCGGGAAAGATCCGCGGCAGCTGATGCTTGCGGATCACCATTTCCACATCGACGCCGAAGTCGTCCTCGTGCCCCAGCACCTCGAGGATGCGACCGCGCGCGAGCCGCGTCGGCGTCGGCCAGTCGGTGATCTCCACATCGACGACCAGGCCCTCGAGATCGCCATGCTGTGCGGATTGAGCCGTCTGCGCTTCCGCGCCCAACACGCGATGCGGCGTCAGCGCGTTGCTCTGCGCCGGAATTTCGGCTCCCACGGGAATCAGGATCGGCTGCGTCATCCGTTCGTCGAAAGGGACGACGATCGGTCCGCGGTCCCCGTCGCGTCCGCCGCCACGCGCGTAGTGAAAAATCCCGACTACCGTCGGATTGCGGCGCGTGAGCACCCTCACCACTCGTCCGGATCTGCGCTGGTCGCGCTGGCCAAAGCGGGGCGGAGCCAGCTCTACCAGAACCTGATCGCCCTGCATCGCGCCGGCCATCTCGCCGCGCGGGATGAAGACGTCCTGATCCATGGGCGGCGGAGCCCCGGCAGCCGCGGGATTGGGCCGCACGAAACCATAGCCGTCGCGGTGCAGATCCAGCCGCCCGGCTACGAGATTTTCGCCTCGCACGCCGGGCCGGCGTTCTTCGCTGCGCGCCGCTTTCGCCAGTCTGGGCCGGTCGGCCTGCTCCGCATCAGGCCGCGGCAGCAGCCAGTGGTCGCCGTCGACCTGCCGCAGCTGGCGTGTTCCGGTCAGGCGGCCCAACTGCTCGCGCAGCTCGCGTCGCTCCCGTCCGCCGCCCAGACCCAGCTCGCGCACCAGCTGTTTATATCCGGCGCAGCCGCCCGGCAGGCGCTCGATGTGGCGCAGCAGTTCGCGGTCGTTCATCTCTGGTTGGATGGTACGCGACTACCGGCGTGCGGAGCCCGAAGCCGGGCTCCGCGCCGGATCACTTGGTCGCGAGAACCGCGATCTTGTGGATCTTCGGTGGCTCGCTGAGCAACTCGGCAGCTTTCGCCATCAGTGCCTTCGCGATCTCGCCATTCAGGTGCGCGTCGCGGCCGGCTTCATCGTTGAACGTGTCGAAGATCCCATACTGCCCGTCGTCTTCCTTAATGGCGTACCAGGTTACGGTGCCCGATTCTTTCCTTGCCATCTCGGCTCCCTGCTTCAGGAAAGCCTCCACTTCAGCCTCTTTGCCGGGTTTCGCCTTCAGTGTGCCGTACAGCGCGTACTTCACCATCGCTTCTCCTCCTGCCACGTTCTGAATTGAGCTGAGAAAGCCCCGTCGCTTCAGAGAGATGCGGCGGCAAGCTCCGCGGATGCGGTGGAAATCGGGCTCCGACCGCGGATTCCACAAGAAGGGAGACCCGAAAGGGATGCCAATTTCTCTCGAAGGTGTTTAAGATGCAGGTAACGGCGGCGATTGCGAGGAGGGAGAACGAAATCTCCAGAGGCAAGAGGGTCGGCGCTGCAGCAGTTCTGCATGGGCCCGGGCAAACGATCCGGGAGGCCAGTTGCAGGGCGGCCATTTCACGAACAATTTCGAAGAAGGAAGGATTTTTGAACCATGTGGAAACCCAATCAGCCCGGCGGCACCGGACCCCAAACTCCTGAGCCCGCGCGTCCGGCCACCCCCGCCTCTCCCAGCTTTGAGACCACTTCGCGCCCGGCCCCGGCGCCGGCGGCCCAAAATGCCGCCACTGGCGAACAGGCCACCATCGGCAAAAGCCTCGTCATTAAGGGCGAGGTCTCCGGTTCCGAGTCGCTCTACATCGACGGCAAGGTCGAGGGCGCCATCAGCCTGCCCGGCAACCGCGTGACCGTGGGCCGCAACGGCCAGGTCGCGGCCAACATCACCGCGCGTGAAATTGTCGTGCTCGGTAAGGTGCGCGGCAACGTGACCGCCAGCGATCGCGTGGACATCCGCAGCGAGGGCTCGCTGACCGGCGATGTCACCGCCCAGCGCATTTCCATCGAGGACGGCGCCTTTTTCAAGGGCGGCATCGATATCCGCAAGCCCGGCGCGAACGAGAAGGCTTCCGAATCAAAGGCCTCCTCCAACGCTGCCCAGCCTGCGGTCGCGCAGGTCTAGGACGGGTTTCGTTTCCAGGGGCTCCGATAGCCGTTTCTGGCCAGTTCTGTGGCCATATTCTGCTGCCGGAGCCCTTTTCTCCTGATTCCTCACGGTTGCTGTGCCAGGCGCGACCACAACTGACCCGGCAGGTTCGATCCGCTCAGCCGCAATACCGCAACCGAGATTCCCATCCAGAGCACAGTCGCCAGAGCCAGCAGCCCGAGTTCCCATAAGCGGCTTGTCGTGGGAAGCGCGTGACGCAGCCCCAGCAGGGCGGCGAGGGAGACGATTCCGGCCAGCAGCGCCCGGCCCAACTCCCCATACTCCAGCCCACTGAGAGGCACCAGACGGCTCTGGTGCAGGAGTACCGCCAGCACCAGGGTCTGCAGCAGGATTCCGATGTCGGAGGCGACTGCCAACCCCATCGGTCCCATCGTTCGGTACAAGGCCCAGTACACGGGAATCGAGGCCGCAGTCACCAGGGTTCCTGCGATCATGGGGGTCAAAGTATTCCCTGCCGCGTAGAACGCTCGCGCATACAAGGCCTGTGCCGACCAGAGAAACAGCGACCCGGAAAAGACGGCAAAGTAGACGGCCATGGTGACCGAGTCGGCTCGGTGGAAAGCGCCGCCCCGCACCAGCACGTCCACCAGCGGCAGAGCCATGGCGATCATGTACGCCGAGAGCAGCAGGGAGAAGGCCAGAATCCGCGATACCGACGAGTTCACGGTGCGCGCAAATGGCTCGCCGTTTTCTTTTCCGTAGAGCGAAGCCAGGAACGGCAGAGACGCTGCGCCTGCAGCCTGGCCCAGCGCTACCGGCGCCGTGAAAACCTGCTTCGCATACGTCAGCAGCGCAATGGCTCCGCCCACATGCGAGGCGAAATAGTTAATGATCCAGTTGTCTGCCGTGACCAGGGAAACGCCGAGCATGAGCGGAACCGACAGCCGCACCCACTCCCGCAGTCCGGGATTGTGCCAGTCCAGCGCGGGTCGGTAACGCATCCCCTCGCGCCAGGCGCCGATGGCATTCAGCAGGAAAGGCCCGCAGAGGGCACCCGCCACCGCTCCGATCGCCAGACCAGAGACGCCGATACTGTGTGCCAGCAGTACCCCACCCAGGATGATGCCGGCGTTGTAGACCAGAGGCGCAACGGCCTGGATGGCGAAGATCTTGCGGACGAGCAGAACCGCTCCGAAGACTCCGCCGGCAAAGAAGCATAACTGGGCCGGCAGCAGAATGCGCGTCAGATGCACGCACAGAGCGGCTTTGGCCGGGTCGCTCTGGAATCCACGCAGGAGAAGGCGTACATAAGCGGGCGCTGCAAATTCCGCCGCCACAATGGCCCCACCCATCACCAGCGCCATCGTCGTCAGAATCACGGACATCGCCCGTTCGCCTTCCGCGGCGCGGCCCTCCTCGTCGTAACGGCTCAGGATGGTAATAAAGGTGATGGATGCGGCTCCTCCAACCAGGAAGTACGAAACCATGTCCGGCAGCTGAAATGCGGCCGTAAACGCGTCAGCAGCCGCGCTGCGGCCCAGGAGCCAGGCGATGTACTTGACCCGCACGAGCCCGATCAGCCGCGACGCCGTCACGGAAGCCATGAGAAGCAGCGTTGCCGTGAAAGCTGAATGTCGATGCGAAGGCCGTAGAATCGCGAGTGCACGCCGCCATCGCGGAATGGTGGGAGACGCCATCGTGTTGGATCGATTCTATAGGGCGACTGCGAGGAAGAGGGTATGGAGAACTTTCGGCTGAAGGTCTTCCGGACTGTCGCCGACGAAGCCAGCTTTCGTCGCGCCGCGGAGCGCCTGCATCTGAGCCAGCCCGCCGTGAGCCAGCAGGTGCAGGCTCTGGAAGCTGAGCTGGGCGTAGCGCTCTTCGACCGCGGCAAAGGACGGGTACGACTCACCGCGGCCGGCGCCGCGCTGCTTCCTTATGCCCGCAGGGGAGCCCGCCTGGCCGAGGAGGCGCTGGCCGCTCTCGACCTTGCACGAGGCGAATCCGCCGGCACGCTGCGCATCGGCGCATCGCTCACCGTCGCGCAATATATCCTGCCCCGCATGCTGGGCGCATTTCGGGAACTGCACCCGCGGGTGGACCTGGCCGTCACCAGCGGCAACACCGAAAACATCCTGGCCGCTCTCGGCCGAAGCGACATCGATCTCGGCATGATCGAGGGTCCGGCATCCAGCCGGGAAGTCTTCCGCCAGCGCATTCTCCAGGATCGCCTGGTTCTGATCGCCGGCCGTGGGAATCCATGGCCGCCGAAGGAGCCGGTGCCTCTGCGGGAACTCACGCAGGTCCCGCTCCTGATGCGGGAGCGCGGTTCAGGATCCCGCCGCGTTGTGGAACTGGCCCTGCGTCGCCACGGCCTGCGCCTGAAAGACCTTCATATTGCCATGGAACTGGACTCCATTGTCGCTATCATCTCGGCGGTGGAAGCCGGTCTCGGCGCCGGCTTTGTCTCCGAGTGGTCCATTCAGAAAGAGGTCCGCCTGGGGACAGTGCGCGTCCTGGCTGTGGAGGGCCTCGACATTCGTCGCGATCTGACCCTGGTCCGCCGTATCGGCCCCACTCCCGAAGGCCCCGCGGGCGCGTTCGAGCGTTTTGCCCTGGCCCAGGCACAGAGTTCCCGCAGCTTGCGATAAGCTTTCCTTATCGCCCATCCAATCTTCCGGCTGGACCGTCACCGACAAGCCCGGCACGATGAGTGCATGACGAAGAACCTGTTCTTTTTGGGCATCATCCTCGCTGCCAGCGGCCTTCTCTCCCCGCCGCTTGCCCTGGCCGGGGGTCTTGCCTATGGCCTCAGCGTCGCCCATGGCTATCATCTCGATGCCCGCCGCCTTTCGAAATTCCTTCTCCAGGCATCCGTCGTTTGCCTCGGCTTCGGCATGAATCTGGGCCAGGTCATCCGGGTGGGCCGCTCCGGATTCCTCTACACCGCTGTTGGCATCACCTTCGCCATGCTGCTGGGCATCGGCCTCGCTTTCATGCTGCGCGTCGGCAAGGTGCAGGGCTTCCTGATCTCCGCCGGAACTGCCATCTGCGGTGGCAGCGCCATCGCCGCGCTGGCTCCTGTGACCCAGGCCAGCGACGAAGCCGTCGCTGTCTCCATGGGGACGGTCTTCGTCCTCAACTCTGTAGCGCTGTTCATCTTCCCCTTCATTGGGCACACTCTCCATCTTTCCCAGACGCAGTTCGGCCTCTGGTCCGCATTGGCGATCCATGACACCAGCTCGGTGGTCGGCGCAGCGGCGCGTTATGGAGCCGTCGCGCTCGGCATCGCCACCACGGTGAAGCTGGCCCGCGCTCTGTGGATCGTTCCCGTGTCAGTAGGGACGGCGCTGATCCGCCGCAGCGGCGCCAAAATTCAACTCCCCTGGTTCATCCTGTTCTTCTGCCTGGCCGCTGTGGCCAACAGCGCGGTGCATTGGTTTCACCCGGAGTACGTTCAGCTCGCCCGCCTGGGCCGCCTGGGACTCGGCGTTACTCTTTTCCTGATCGGGACCACGATTTCCCGCGACAGCCTGCGCCAGGTTGGCGCCCGCCCCCTGCTGCAGGGCATTCTGCTGTGGATCGTCGTCGGAACCGCATCCTTGCTGCTGATCCTCAAAGGCTGGATTCACCTGTAACGAACGGTTCCGGGTATGATGCTTACGTTCCCGGGCGCCATACGTTTCGGGCGGTTCTGCCGGGCTGGGGAACGCAACTCCTTTCGAGCAGAAACCACATGGGACCCGGTATTGGGCAAGGAGAGAGGGCAATGGTGATACGACAGGCAAGAATCTACATGGTGGCCCTGCTGGCCACTGCGGTGGCCGTCCCGATGTTCGCCCAAAGCGGCGAATCCACCTTCAAATCGAAGTGTGCGATGTGCCACGGCCAGGACGGCCTGGCCACCTCGTCCATGTCAAAAATGCTGAAAGTACCCTCCGTGAAATCTCCGGATTTCAGGAAGCTGAGCGAATCCGAGATGGTCGCCGACACCACCGACGGCAAGGCCAAAATGCCTTCGTATAAGGGCAAGCTGACCGACGCTCAGATTAAGGAAGTCGTCGCGTACATGCGCACCCTGGAAAAGTAGCCAGGCGCGGTGCCATCGGGAGGCCACAGCTCATGGTTGTGGCCTTTCTGCTGCCGGGAGCTTGTTCGATCCCAGCAACCTCTCCGCGCTCCCGTTCCATTCGCCTCTGAAAGCCGAGAAATCGCTTCAGGGGAAGCCGCGTCGCTGCGGAAAATTGGCAAGGGTAACTGCGGCTGAGCTGGGACGTGCCTTTCCGGCACTATTCCCTCATTTCTACAACGAAAGTACCACGGATGGCTTACCTGGGTAATTCTCCACGGGTTACCTTGCCTGTTACTGTGGCCCATATCGGCACAGGGACTGATCCATCCGACCCGAGCGAATGCCGCTCCGGGAATCCGGGTCAGGAGTTCGCCCCGAGGCCTTCCGACAACGCGAGTTCCCCCGGCCTGGGCTGCAGAGAACTCCCTTCGAGGACCCGTTATGACTGTTCGTTCTTCTGCCTGCCTGTCTCTTCCTCGCTCGCTCCGGCCTCTTTCTCAAAGGATGAAGCAGGGCGCACTTCTGATAGCCGCCGTCCTGGTGAGCGGGCCTATGGTTCACGCCCAGAACTTCACCTCCTTTCCCGCCACCCCTGTGGGCGCGACGACGCCGGTGACGCAGTCCGTGACCGTCACCCTCCAGACCTCAGGGACCGTGAACAAGGTCGCTGTTCTGACCATGGGCGCTCCGAATCTCGACTTCACCGAGTCCGGCCCCGACAGCTGCGCCGGGATCAGCTCCGGCAGCTGCGCCGTCACGGTGGCCTTTGCCCCGAGATATCCCGGAGCCCGCAACGGTGCCGTTTTATTGCTCGACGGAAGCAATAACATCCTGGGGACGCAGTATCTGAGCGGCATCGGGCAGGGTTCTCTGGCCGTCATGGTTCCTGGGACAATCAGCATTGTGGCCGGGCAAAACGGCGAATGGACCTCGCTCAACGACAACAATCCCGCCACTGAGGCGGATCTCTATCTCCCCACCAGCGTTGCAGTGGATGGAGCCGCAGACCTCTTCATCGCTGATTCTCACCACAACCGGGTGCGCGAGGTCTACGCATCGGGACCGAGCGCCGGCAAGATCAATACCGTCGCCGGCGACGGCAGCGCGGGCTACGACAGCACCGCTACCGTTGCGACCGGCACCTCGCTCGATGTTCCGGGCGGCGTGGCCATCGATGGCGCGGGCAATCTCTACATCGCGGATACGAACAACAACATCATTCGCGAAGTGGACCTGACCAGCGGCAGCATCCGCACGGTCGCCGGCACCAGCACGCCGGGATATACGGGCGACACCGGCCCGGCGACCTCCGCCGAGCTGAACTCGCCGCAGGGCATCACCATCGATGCAGCGGGTAATCTCTACATCGCCGATACCGGCAACAACGCCATCCGCGAAGTGAACGCCTCAACCCGGGTGATCACCACCATTGCCGGCGACCGTACGGGCGCGTCAGGCTCCTCGGGCGATGGCGGTCTGGCAACTGCGGCGCTGCTCAGCGCCCCCTACGGCGTCGCGATCGACCCCGCCGGGAACCTGTACATCGCCGATTCCGGCAATAACCGCGTGCGCAAGGTGGATACGACCGGCCACATCAGCACCTTTGCGGGAAGCGCCAACTCCGGATACCTCGGCGACGGCGGACCGGCCACGGCCGCGGAGCTGTATTCGCCGCTTGGCGTGGCCTGCGATCCGGCTGGCAACGTCTACATTGCCGATGCCCGGAACTATGAGGTGCGTAAAGTGAACGCCGCTTCGGGCGTCATCACCACGGTCGCCGGCAGCTACGCCAACAGCGTCTACGGAGACGGCAAAAGTCCCTTCACCTACGGCAATGGTCAATCAGGCGATCTGTATACCGGCAACGGAATCGCCACCGGGGCCGGCATTTACGCTCCCTATGGAGTCGCCGTGGATTCGGCCGGCAACCTTCTGATCGCCGAGTATTTCGATCACCTCGTCCGCGAGGTTTACGCGAATTCCGCGACCCAATTTGTGAAGACGGAGCTATGGCAGAACTCGGTGAGCCCTCCGCAGAATCAGGCTATCGAAAACGATGGCGATCTGCCGATGTCGCTGACGACGTTCACACCCGATGCCAATGCCGCGGTGGATACTGCCGCCTCGACGTGCAACGCCAGCGTCGCTGTCGACGCGCAGTGCACGCTTGCGGTGGAATTTGCGCCGACGAATGCGAATCCGCCCAATCCGCTGGTCGGCAACGTCGCAGTTGCGGGAGATCCTGCCGACTCGCCTCTCAACATCGCCGTCGTTGGACAGTCGCTCCCGCTGAACGGCGCGATTGTCACGCTGAGTTCCACTCTCAATCCGGCGCCTTACGGACAGACCGTCACGCTCAACGTTTCGGTGAAGCAGGATCCGAGTTCGAATAAGGGCACGCCCACGGGAACCGTCACGTTTACCGATACATTCGGCGGGGCAACGAATCCGATCGGCACCGCCCAGACGCTGAATGCCAGCGGGAATGCCAGCCTGCAGCTTTCCAATCTGGCGGTGGGCACGCATGTCATCACGGCGAGCTACAGCGGCGACACGTACTACAGCACCTCCTCGTCGAATCCCCTCTCCCAGGTGATTCAGGAGCAGGTCACCGTTACGCTTTCCAGTTCCAGCCCCAACAACACATCCACCTTTGGCGCGACGGTCATCTTTACGGCCGATGTCGCCATCTCGGGTGGCATTACTCCCAGCGGCGCCGTCTCCTTCTATAACGGAGGTACCTATCTGGGCAGCGGCACGCTCAGCGGTGCTGGCCTGGCCACCTTCAGCACGGCTTCGTTGCCGGTGGGCGGCAACTCCATTACCGCCAGCTTTACCGACGTCAACAATGTGACCGGCACCTCGTCGCCCCTGACCCAGACCGTCGAGCAGCAGACCACGGCCACCGTTCTATCCAGCGCGAATCCTTCGATTTTTGGATCGCCTGTGACCTTTACGGCAAGCGTGGTGGCCAGCGGCTCGGTAACACCCACCGGAACAGTGACCTTTTTCGACGGCACGACGCCGATTGGAACCGGCACCCTTGCGGCGAGTGGGACCGCGACGGGGATGGCCAGCCTGCAAACATCAAGGCTGTCTGCGGGTACGCACACCATCAGCATCTCTTATGGCGGCGACGCGGATAACTTCAGCAGCACGTCCGCCGGCCTGATCCAGACGGTCAACATTGCTTCGACGACCACCGCCCTCGCGGCCAGCGCCAATCCCGCGATTGCCGGCAAACCGGTGACCTTCACGGCCACGATCACCGCCAACAGCGGAACCGCGGCGGGAACCGTCAATTTCTACAACGGCGCCACGCTGCTGGGCAGCGGAACGCTGAACGGCGCGGGCGTGGCCAGCTACTCGACGGCCGGCCTTGCCGTCGGCACCTACTCCATCACGGCCGCCTACGTGGGGAACGGGAACGACTCGGCCAGCACCTCGGCAGCCCTGCCCTTCAGCGTGATTCAGGCCTCCACGGCTGTGCAGTTGATCTCGAATCGGCCTTCGGTGGTGGTTACCAACCCCGTCACCTTTACGGCCACGGTCACAGGGAACGGCGCGACGCCTACAGGCAGTGTCACTTTTAAGGATGGCGCCAACACTCTCGGATCCGTAGTGCTGAACGGAAGCGGCGTGGCCGCCTACACGACCTCATCGCTGGCCGTGGGGCAACACAACATTACGGCCGCCTATTCTGGCGATGCCAGGGACGGCGCTATTGCTTCTGCCGTTCTGGTGGAGACGGTTACCGCCTACGCCACGCAGACTAATCTGGCCACCTCGGCGACCAGCCTGACCACGGACCAGCCGCTGACCCTCCTCACGACAACCGTCTCCACCAATGGAGGAGCCGTCACCGGCACCATCACGTTCATGAATGGAACCGCGACTCTGGGCACGGCGGCCGTGGGCGCGAACGGAACGGCGACGCTGACCCTCAACCCGGACAGCGGCACTTACAACATCACCGCCCACTACGGTGGCGACCCCGTCAATGCGCCCTCGATCTCCAACGCGGTGACCGTCAATGTAAGTCAGGCGACAGAATTCACGATCGCTCTGAACCCGACTTCCGTCTCGATTCCAACCACGGAATCACAGCTCATCAGCATCAGTCTTGCCTCGGAGAACGGGTTCACTGACAAGATGGCGCTGGGCTGCGACTCGCTGCCGGCCTCGATCACGTGCAACTTCGCCAGCAATGACGTGACTCTGAATGCCAACGGCACGGCCTCCGTTCAACTGACGGTGGATACCAACTCGCCGCTGGCCGCCGGTTCTCAGCAGTCGAAGAATGAAGGGCTGGGCAGCAACGGTGGCAACAACGGTGGTCTCCTGGCCGCCTGCGTTTTCCCGGGCGCGGTGCTCTTCGGATTCGGCTTCTGGCGCTTCCGCAGGAATGCCGGTGCTCTGAAGGCTCTGGTGGTTGTCGCCATGCTGGCGGGAACAACCTTCCTGATGACAGGCTGCGGCGGCTTCACGCTGAACAGCGCCAAGCCTGGCAATTACGTCATCCAGATCACGGCTACAGGAACGCAAACCGGCGTCACCCATGTCGCCAACCTGACCGTTCAGGTTACACAGTGAGCGGAGTCGAATCATGAGGAAATACGCTGGATTTCTCTGCTCTCTGTTGCTTGCCGGGCTCCTGTTCGGCGCGGTCCCGGCTCGTGCGCAGTCCCCGGAATCGGCCGTCGGCGACTGGTCGTCGCTCTCGGTCGGCGGCACTTTCAGCGCCACCCGGCTGCAGTACGGCCAGCACTGGCTGGAAGGCGGCGGCTTCTTCGTCGATGGCAACTTCAACTGGCGGTTCGGTGTGGAAGGCGAAGCCGACTGGGCGACTCTGCACCAGATGTCGAATACGCATGCGACGACCTATCTGATAGGGCCGCGGTACCAGATGAATGCCTTCCACAACGACCGGCTCCGGCCCTATGTGAAGTTCCTGGCTGGTGACGGCGAGTTCAACTTCCCGTACAACTACGCGCACGGCAACTACTTCGTCATGGCTCCTGGCGGCGGGCTGGATTACTGGCTCAATTCCCGGCTCCGTCTGCGTCTGGTTGACGCCGAGTACCAGTTCTGGCCAGGATTCACCTATGGCTCACAGACCAATTTCAGCGTCAGCGTGGGCGTGCGCTACCGGATCCGCTGACGTCTGGCGTCAGACAGGATCGATGGCGGGTGGGTCGTCCGGCGGAGGCGCCGGTTCCTGGTCATGGGGCGGATCCATCGGTGGTTGCGCCGCCAGGATCTGCACCAAAGGGTGCTGCGGCGGCGCCTGCTGCGCCATCGCTTCTTCGTGCTGGCGGCGAGCGGCGGCATCAATATCCACCGCAACGCCGCCCGCGACAATCTCGGGATGACCATATTTGTGTTTCAGGTCAGCCGTGTAATGGACCATCACAAAGAGCAGCACGAAGGAAATCAGGACGGCAAACGCTGAGCCTTCCGGACCCTGACCGCCGCCGGTAATCCAGGCCGGACCCACGGTGTTGGTGATGAGAACCGGCGAGCCGTTCATGGAGCCGGCGATCGGCAGTCCGAACAGAACGCCCAGTACGGCGACCCAGGCAAAGTGAAATCCCCAGCTCACCCACAGCGCGCGGGTGCGCAGGACCGCGAGCCCGAGAACCCAGCCGAGGAAGAAGGAAACCAGCACAGACGCGGTGGTGGTTTCCGCGCCATGCGTGCGCCAGACGGCGTAGATGACGGCCATGAAGAGGGTGCCGAGCCCGGAACCCATGGCTTCCATGAGCCGCTGGAAGGGATAGCCGCGGAAGGCCATCTCGATGGCGAGAGTGCCAAAGGCCATCGCAATCAGATCGAGGAAGGCAATGAAGTACTGGTGCGCGCTGCTGAAAGCAGTGATGACGAAGGCGCCGATGAGCGCCGCAGGCAGGACACAGGCAATCACGCCGGCCCAGGCGATGGCGGCGCCGAGGCCGAATTCGCCAAACCAGCCGGGGCGGACGACCAGGGCGGTGGCGCGACCCGGATCGAGCTTCCGCTGGCCCAGACGGCTCATGGTCCAGTAGCCGAGGCCGAGGAGGAAGACGAGAAAGATACGGTAGAGCGGATCCTGAAGTTCGCCGGAGGTGAGGCCGGCGGCGGAGCGGCCGGCGATGAGGTCGGCGCAGAGGAACCATGCGGCGGCGATCAGGAACCAGCCCAACGCGCTGAGTCGCTCGACGAAGGTCACGCGGCGGCTCCAAAAGGCGGGAATGCGGGTGGATTCACGTTCATCAGGATGGTTCGATGCCTGCCGTGTCAGACGGTGTAGAACTGGGCAATGTTGCGGAACTTCTCGTAGCGGCGCCGGAGGAGCTCGTCGAGGGGCATGGCGGTCAGCTCGTTCAGATGCCAGCGCAGCTTGTCGGCGAGGAACTCGGCGGCTTTTGGCGGATCGGTATGGGCGCCGCCTTCCGGCTCGGGCACGATGTCGTCGACGCAGCCAAAGGCGCGCGCATCGTCGGCGGTGGCCCGGAGGGCGACGGCGGCTTCGGCGCGCTTGGCTGCATCGCGCCACATGATGGAGGCGCCGGCTTCGGGCGAGATGACGGAATAGATGGCGGTCTCGAGGATGAGGACGCGGTCGGCGACGGCGAGGCCCAGTGCGCCGCCCGAGCCGCCTTCCCCGGTGATGACGGCGATGGTGGGGACGCGCAGGCGGGACATTTCGCGAAGGTTGCGGGCGATGGCCTCGGCCTGGCCGCGTTCTTCAGCGCCGAGACCGGGATTGGCGCCCATCAGGTCGATGAGGGTGATGAGGGGGCGGCCGAATTTTTCGGCCAGCTTCATAGCGCGGAGGGCTTTGCGATAGCCCTCGGGATCGGGCATGCCGAAACGGCGCTGGATCTTCTCTTTGGTGGTGCGGCCCTTCAGGTTGGCAATCACCATGACTTCGCGGCCTTCAAAGCGGGCCATGCCGCAGCTGACCGCGGGATCGTCGCCGAAGGTGCGATCGCCATGAATCTCGCTGAAATCGGTGAAGATACTTTCCATAAAAGCGAGAGGGTCGGGGCGCTGTGGGTGGCGCGCCAGCTGGGTCTTCGCCCAGGCCGGAGGAACCGGCTCCGGCTGCAGATTCGCGGGTGCCTGATCGGTCATAGAGGGAGTCGAGTCCGACTTCGATTGTAACGGAGCGCGTCGCCCCTCGCCGGTAGCCGGTAGCGGGTGGTGATAGCAGGGAGCTCCTCGGAGCTGGGAGAGGGGAGCTGGGAGAAAGAGACGCGTTCTGCGATGTCAACGTTTTCGTTAAATCGTTTTAATGCTGCGAGTTGCAGGCCGACTCAGAGGGCTTCTCGTCCCTAATTGATTGAAACGGGATCACCTCGGAGAGGGCTCCTCGGCTTTTTGTGGTGGCGGAGAGGCGAGCACACCAAAGAAGAAGCCCGCGCGTGGCGGGCTTTTTTCTGTTTTTACTCTATACCTTCAGTATGACTGATCTGGACGGATTTAGTGCCAGATTTGGGGAGGAATTCTGGCGTGGAAGTGGTTTTGTATCAACGATTGTTACTTTAGTCAGGGTGCAAGGGGGCTTGACAAGATTTCCACAGGAAGATGGAAACAGGCAAAAGGGCAGTCCGGACCCATCCAGGGAAACCGTTAGAAGTGCCACTCAGGCAGCTGCCGTGGTGGGCGCCCCCTCATTCGCTTCTTCCCCGATGCGGTCGAGGTTGACGCCTGTGGTCTCGATGCGGAAGAACCAGGTCACGATGGCTCCGAGGACGAAGGCGACGATGAGGCCGTAGAGAAGGAAGCGGGTGCCGATGGTGGCCAGCAGGATGGGAAAGAGAAAGGCGGTCATGACGGCGCCGATCTTGGCAAACGCTGCGGCGAAACCTGCTCCCTTGCCGCGGATGGCGGTGGGAAAGACCTCGCCGGCGAGCAGGTAGGTCTGGGCGTTGGGGCCGAGATTGGTCATGAAATCGAAGAGCATGAAACCGGTGAAGATGAGGGCGATTTTGAGGGAGCCGGCGGCGTCCACGGAGAGCGAAGCGATGAACAGGCCCACAGCGCAGCCGATGAAGCCGATGATCTGCAGGCGGATGCGGCCCAGCTTGTCGGCGAGCAACACGGCACAGACAATGCCGATGATGAGCAGCGTCGTAATCATGGCGTCGCCGCGCGCGGCCAGTCTCTCGTTGGCGATGAGATCGGTCAGGCTGCGCACGTGCTCGGCCTTGTGACCGATGGCTGTGGCGAGGATCGTGGGGGTGAAGATGCCGATGCCATAGGTGCCGAGGTCCTGCAGGAACCACGGGACGGAGGCAAGGATGGTGGCGCGGCGATAGCGACGCCCAAACAGCGAAAGGAAGGAACCGCCGCCGTGGCCGTGGCCGGACGCCGCCGTGGGTCTGGGCGCAAGGACGATATTGCGCGGATATTGGGGGGTGCGGACGAGCAGCTTTCTGGCGGCTTCGGTGGCGCGCTCGGTGTTGCCGCGGGTGTGCAGCCAGTTGGCGCTCTCGGTGATGAAGAAGCGGCCGACGGTGACCAGAAGGGCAGGCACAACGGCGGTAGCATACATCCAGCGCCAGGCGTCGAGATTGGGCACGGCCATGAGCACGGCATAGCCGACGGCGGCGCCGCCAAGGGCTCCGACGGCCTGGAAGGCGAAGGCGCCGAGGACAAGCTTGCCGCGGCTGGTGCTGGGGATATTTTCCGAGATGATCATGTGGGCGGTGGGGTAATCGCAGCCCAGCGCGATGCCCAGCCCGAAGAGACAGATAATGAGCGACACGAAGCTGGTGCAGAAGACGGCCGCGGCGAGGAACGCGGTGAAAATGATCATCTCCACCACGAACATGGACTTCCGCCCAAAGGTATCCGAGAGGCTGCCCAGGCCGAGCGCGCCCACGAGGATGCCGGCGAGGCTGGCTGCGGCGACCATGCCTTTCTGAGTGGGGCTGATCCCGAACTGGCGGGCGATCAGGGGGAGGGCCACGCCGGTCATGAAGACGACGAAGCCCTCGAAGAACTTGCCGGCGGCGGCCAGCATCCAGATGAGGCGCTGCATCTGGGTCATGGGCACGGAGGGAAGACGGGTACCGTCGGGCCAGATGGGGCCCTCGTCGATATAGTCCTGAACGGTGCGGACCTGCTCGGACTTTGAATGGGAAACATCGGGCATGGCAAATTCCTTCCCGGCCGGCGGCCGCCTACTGGATTCTGGCGATCTGGATTTCGCTGCGGGCACGAATCGAAGTGGGCAGCGGGATGAAATGGACGGGGTCGAGGAAGCTGGACGCATTGCCGCCCTGGGGCGAGATGCACCAGAGCAGGAAGTTACTGATGGCGCCGGCGCTCTGTGCGTTCGGCTGCTTGTCAGAGACGACGGCGTACTCGTAATTGATGAGGGGATAGGAGTTCGCGCCTGGAGCCAGAACCAGCGTCAACCTCTCGTCGGCCGGTGTGCGAGGGGTGAGCTCGGAAGCCGCGTTGGAGACGGTGGCAGGGGTGGGCAAGAGGAAATTACCGGCCTGGTTGCGCAGCATCGCGGTGATCAGACCCGCTTGAGAGGCTTCGTCCTCGAAGCTGGCGCCGACATACCCCAGGGCATAGGGTGTATGGGCGATCGTTTGCACCATCCCTTCGTTGCCCGTTGCGGTCAGGGCTCCGGAAACCGGCGGCCATTTCACCGTGGTGCTATAGCCGACGGTGTCGCCCCAGGATTGCGTCCCACCATCCGGCGATTCGGTCGAAAAGGTGAGGTACTGGGTAAAGATGAAGGTATCGCCGGCGCCTTCGGCGCGGCGCACGGGCACGATGGCGTGGTGGGGCAGGGAGACGCCGCGGTTGATCTCCGCGATGGGCGCTGCATCCCAGCTGCGGATCTTGCCGGAATAAATGTCGGCGAGGACGGGTCCGCTGAGTTTCAGCGTGCCGCCGCGCAGCTCGGGGATGTTCGCGTCTACCGTTTGCGCTGAGATGGCGAGCGGGATGTTGAGAATATCCGGGCTGGCCATGGCCTGGTTGTCGGACATGTAGGCGTCCGAAGTTCCGATCTGGACGTGACCGGCGACGGCCTGGGCTATGCCGGCGCCGGACCCGGTGGCGGCGACGGTGATGCGCAGGGCAGGGTCGGATTTGGCATAGGCTTCCACCCATTTCTGGAAGACCGGGTAGATCAGCGTCGATCCTGACTCGGCGATGGTGAGGGGGGCGGACTGGGCGGTCGCGAAGGCGGCTGCGGCGACCACAACATACCCCGCCCAGCGAATTCGGGGCGTGAGATGTCGACTCATTTTGGACACTCCTGTGGAGCGGCTGGGGCGGATCACCCGGCCTGGGGAGGCCTGAGCGTTGCGGGATCACAGTAGCGAAGTGATGTTACGGAGTGATGACAGTGCGTCATGAAGGCTGGGCGATTGCGCAGCGCGCGGGGGGCAGCCGTCCACTGTGGTGAACGAGGCCGATCGACGGGTCAACCGGGTTGTAAGCGACTTTCGGGTATCCGGAATGGGCTGCCGAGCGGTTCAGGGAGCAGGGAGTCGGCAGCGGGATGCAGGTTGCAGGTTACGGGGCGGGCGGGGTCCTAATCGGTGCGGAGGGCGCGGGCGGGATCGACGGTGGCGGCGCGGCGGGCGGGGATGAAGGCGGCGAGGGCGGCGACACCGGCGATGACGAGGACGGCGGCGCCGTAGACACGGGGATCGACGATCGACACGTTGAAGAGCTGGCTGCGCACGGCGCGGGTAAAGAGCACGGCCAGCGGGAGAGTAACGAGGATCGTGCCTCCGGCGAGCAGGAGAACCTCGCGGACGATGAGGCCGACGACGGAGCCGCGGCGCGCGCCGAGGGCCATGCGGATGCCGATCTCGCGGGTGCGTTGCGCGGTGGAGTACGCGAGGATGCCATAGAGTCCAATGCCGGCGAGCACGGTGGCGAGGATGCCAAAGATGGCGGCGAGGAGGGCGACGATGCGCTCGTTGAAGAGATCGCCTTCAATCTGGGCGGTGAGGGTGCTCACATCGCTGACGATCAGCCTGGCATCGATGTTGGTCACGGCAGCGCGGATGCCGTTGGCGGCAGTATCCGGAGGTTGCCAGGTGCGGACGTAGTAGGTAAGCCCGGAGCGGCGAACGGATTGAGCGAAGGGAATGTAAAAAGTGACTTTGGCTGGGTCGCGCACCGAGTTGTGTTTGGCATTGGCGACGACACCGACGATCATGGCATCGGTGAGGGGCAGGCGGGGACGGCTGACGTGATGGCCGAGGGCGGCGGTCACGCTGCCGAAGTAGTGTTTAGCGAAGAGCTCATTGACCACGGCGACTTTCTGCGAAGTCGCGGTGTCGCCGGCATTGAAGTAGCGCCCGGCGAGCAGAGGGATGCCGAGGGTCTGGAGGTAGCCGGTGCTGACGGCGGGCAGTTCCACGTCGAGGTCCTGGTTGGGGGGCGGGGTATAGCCGCTGACGACGACGCTGCCGCCGGTACCGTCTTCCTGCAGATCGGGATCGTTGGTGGCGCCCACGGAGCGGATGCCGGGAAGAGCGGCGACGGCATCGAGGACGCGCTGCTCGACCGGCGCGACATCGTCGGGAGGATATCCGGCGAGTTCGGGGGCGAGATTGAAGGCGAGCAGATGGTCGGTGGTGAATCCGACATTGACGTGGCGCAGGTTCTGGATGGTGCGGACAAAGAGACCGGCGGCGACGATGAGGACAAGGCTGAAGCCGATCTGCAGAGCAACGCAGGTACGGCGGAATTTGAGCGAGGCGCCGAGGCCGGTGTTGGATTGCTGCTTGAGGGATTCGACGAGACGGGGGTTCCAGAACTGCGCGGCGGGAGCGAGGGAAAAGAGCAAGCTGGCCAGGAGGGTGATGCCGAGAGAAAACGCCAGAACCCGCCAGTCCAGGGTGGGGGCAAAGGGCGGCGTATCGCCGGCGCCGGCGGAGGTCCAGTGAATGAGGAGACGGAGAGCTTCTGGCGCGAGGGCGAGGCCAATGGCGGCGCCGGTCAGACCGAGGATGAGGCCTTCGGCGAGGAGCTGGCGCATCACCTGACCTCCGGTGGCGCCCAGCGCGTAGCGGACGGAGAACTCGCGCGCGCGGGTGGCGGCGCGAACCAGCAGCAGGCTGGCGACATTGACGACGGCCATGGCGATGACGAGCAGCACCATGCCCATCACGACGGTGAGAGGCGTGCGGAGGTCCTGACGCGTGGGCGAAAAGCCCTGTGCGCCGTCTTCGAGATTCAGATGCGCATCGGTGATGAAGTCTTTGCGGGACTGGGTGGACTGATCGTGGAGAGAGGTAAATTCCGCGGCGCGCAGCGAGTGAAAGAGCGGGTTGAGACTGGCCGACGCCTGGGCAGGACTGATCCCGGAGCGCAGGCGGCCGACCACGTTGAGCCAGTAGGACTGGTGATCGTCGAGCATGGACCAGTCGGGAATGACGATGCTCTGCTCGGTGATGGGGACATAGATGTCCGGGAGGCGACCCCAGACCATGCTGTGAAAACCGGGGGCGGCGACGCCGACAATGGTGAAGGGCGTGCCGTTGACGAGGAGCGTTTTGTCGACGACCGGCGCCTCAGCCAGGTGCGTGCGCCAGTAGTCAAAATTGAGGACGGCGACGGGGTTGGCGCCGGGCGCGGTTTCGTCGGCGGCAACGAAGAGGCGACCCAGTGCGGGGTGGATCCCCAGGGTCTGAAAATAATTGCCGGTGACCAGTTCGGCGGAGACGCTTTCGGCGCGGTTGTTCCAGGTGACGCCGACGTCGTGGTTGGCCGCCGCGATCAGACCGCTGAAGACCTGGTTCTTGTCACGCAGGTCGAGAAACATGGGATAGCTGAATTCGTGCGCATGGCCCGGGCTGTCGCCGCCGTCGGAGTGCACGTGACCGTCCTGACCTCCGGCAAAGCTGAGGACGACAAGCTGGCCGGGATCGTGCACGGGCAGCGCGCGCAGCAGCGCCTGGTCGAGGAGGCTGAAGATGGTGGTGTTGGCGCCGATGGCGAGGGCCAGGGTGAGCACGGCGACGGTGCTGAAGCCGGGGTTATGCAGCAGCCCGCGCAGGCCATAGCGAAGATCGCGAAAGAACAATTCAAGGCTCCAGGAAGGACGTTGTTGGCGGCATTGCTCGCGGGCGCGCTCGCGTCCGCCAAAGGCGAGCAGGGCTCGGCGGCGGGCTTCCGCGGGGGACAGGCCGGCGGTGAGGTTCGCCTCGATCAGGCGGTCGAGATGGAACTGCAGCTCTTCGTCCACCGTGGCGCGGCTTTTGCCGGTGAAGAAGAAGCGCAGGCGAGTGAAGAATTCGCGCATCATAAATAAATCCTGCTCGATCGGGCCTAAATTCTGGCCAGGACGAGGTTGATGGCGCCGGCCAGGCGGTCCCAGTTGGCCAGCTCGGCTTCCAGCTGTTTGCGCCCTGCGGCGGTGAGCGAATAAAAGCGGGCGCGGCGATTGTTCTCTGAGGCGCCCCACTGGGCGCGAATCCAGCCTTTGTATTCGAGGCGGTGGAGGGCAGGGTAGAGGGAGCCCTGGCCGATCTGGAGAACATTTTGCGACGTCTGCTGAATGCGTTGAGCGATGGCCCAGCCATGCTGGGCTTCGGGCGCGACGGCTTTGAGGATGAGCATGTCCAGGGTTCCCTGGAGGAGGTCAGCGGGAGGCGGCAAGTTTGTCTCTTTCCCTCGACGTTCGACAGGAGGCGATAGAGACAGGAATACGCGATGGTCTTGTCGAATGTCAAGGGGAGCGTATCTGAGGGATCGTTCCCCCTGGCGCAGCTCCCGCGAGCCCGCGTGCGGAAGGCCTGTTTGCCGAGAAGATGAATAAATGGTCAGATGCGGGGGCTAAGGTTGACGGGGAGCTCTCCATGGGCGTCCTATGGGCGAGAGTTCGGCGTTCCGATCTGAAGAGCGTATGTCTTTCACGCTGCATCTCATGTCGTTCCTGCCTTCCGGAGGCAACTGAGGAGAAGACGTGTCGGTCGCCTTCCGCGGCTCACCTGCTCGCACTCTGACGCTGCAACGACTGGGCCCCTGCGTGGCTCTGGCTGCGCTGCTGAGCGGCTGTGTTTCGATGTGGGGGCAGCAGGCTAGTCCGGCTCCGGGTCCGGCTCCGGCGCAAAATTTGCCTGACGCTCCTGGAGCGGCGGGGACGTCGGCAAGCCAGGCGCCCGGTCCGATGGGGCCAGCCGATCCCGCGATGATCGCCGGGACCGTGCTCGACGCGAATGGGGATGTGGTGCCCGGAGCGCGTGTGGTCCTGGCGGGCATGGGCGGCGAGCCGGATCGCGTGCTGACTTCAGGAGAAGACGGAGAATTCACATTCACGGGTCTGCCGCCGGACAGTTATCATCTGACCGCTTCGCGAGCCGGGATGGGGACGTACGTCTCCCCGCAGGTGCAACTGCATGCCGGCGAAATGCGTTTCCTGAAAAAGGTAGTTCTGCCGGTGAACGGAGGCGTGCAGGAAGTGCACGTCTATGCCAGCCAGGAGCAACTGGCCACCGAACAGGTGCACGCGGAGGAGAGCCAGCGGGTGCTGGGGGTTATTCCGAATTTCTACAGCAGCTTCGACCCGCATGCGGCGCCGATGAATGCGAAGCAGAAATTCCAGCTGGCGTTTCGCTCGGAGATAGACCCGATCACCTTCGTGGGTGCGGCGGCCATCGCGGGAGCGGAGCAGTCCAGGAAGATTTATCAGGGCTATGGGCAGGAGATGGGCGGATTCGGGAAGCGATTTGCAGCGCAGTACACCAATGATTTCGACAGCCGGATGATCGGGAGCGCGCTATTGCCTTCGTTGTTCCATCAGGACCCGCGCTACTTCTTTAAGGGGACCGGCAGCGTGCGCTCCCGCGCTCTGTATGCCATCCAGTCGGCGTTCATCTGCCGGGGCGACAACGGGAGGCCTGAATTCGACTTCTCGCACATCGGCGGGGATTTTGCGGCGGGAGCGCTGGCGAACCTCTATTATCCGGAATCGAACGAAGGCGCGACCCTGATCTTCACGAATGGGCTGATTGAGATAGGCGGGATGGCGGGAACGAATCTGATTCGCGAGTTTGTGCTGCGCGGGATCACCTCGCACGTTCCGGGCCATACTCCTGGCCTGCACTAACAAAGGACCGGGCCGGGGCACTGCGCTCGTTTGTGCAAATCGCATCAGCAACCCGGTTCGAAGCGAGCGATTCCTACTTAAGAGATATCCCGTCATCGCCCGATCGCTGAGCGATCTTCCTACCACACGCGCCGTAGCGCGATTCACCCAATTAGGGAGAAGCTTATGTATCACCACGTCAAAAAGTTGATGTATACCGTTCGCATCGGGGAGCCCGATCCCCGTTTTGGCCGCATGCTGCTGGAGCAGTTTGGCGGAGCCAACGGTGAGTTGGCCGCTGCCATGCAATATTCCGTGCAGGGCCTCAATTGTGAAGATGAAGCCCGCAAAGACCTGCTGATGGATATCGGCACCGAGGAGCTGAGCCATCTGGAAATCGTCGGAGCTCTGATCCGCATGCACCTGAAGCCGATGAAAGAGAGTCGCGAGGCGGCCGATGCCGATCCGCTGGTGGCGATTGCCGGGGGTGGCGGCGTGGCCCTGCAGGATTCGGTGGGGAATGCCTGGACGGCTAATTATCTGAAGGTGACAGGCGATCTGGCCGTCGATTTGCGCAGCAACGTGGCCGCCGAGGCGCGCGCAAAAATTGTCTACGAGCGGCTGATGGGCTTTACGCAGGATCGGGGCTCGCGGCAGGCGCTGCAGTTCCTGATGACCCGGGAGATCACGCATATGCGGGCGTTTTCCGCGGCCATCGAAAGCATGGAGAAGCCGCCGTTCTCGATCGGCATCTTCCAGCCCACGCCGAAACTGGTGGACGAGTTTGTGAACGCGTCCACGGGTGAAGGCGAAGAGGGGCGCGACATGGAAGGTCCGTGGAACACCGGCCATGGCCTGCACATCGTCCGTGGGAAGGCGGAGGGTGTTTCCGGCCTGCATGTGGAGCCGTATGATCCGCAGCCGGGAACGGAGAAAGTTTCTCCGGCCGATTCAACCCCGGTGGGCGAATATCTTAATGGCGCGCGACAGAAGCGCCCTGCCCGGACCGAGGAGCGGCAGCGGAAGGCCTCGTAGGGAGGAAAATGCGGGCGCTCGAAAGGGCGCCCGCAACCCTTTTTCGGTTAACAGCCCTGCCGAAGCGCGGCTGCGTTTCGAGCGAACCACAGCGCAATCGATCTTCTGCGTTCCAATCAGCAGGAATCAGTGGATTCTTGTACGCTTTCCGCTGGTTCTAACGATCCTCGAGCCTCATCCAATGACGGTGGCTCGATTGGAATCGCTCAAGGAGAATCAGCATGAACAATCTTGACTCCTTATTGGAACGGAACAGGAAGTTTGCCGCTCAGCAGGCTTCTGCGGGCACCCTGATGTCTTCGCTGCCGCGGGCGCTGCCGAGCGTCAAGGCTGTAATCGTTGGTTGTGCCGACATGCGTGTGGATCCCGCGCATGTGCTCGGAATTCAGCCGGGCGAGGCTGTAGTCATCCGTAACATCGGCGGCCGAATCACTCCAGGGTTGCTGGAAGAGATGGGTCTGGTCGGAAGAATCGGTGAAGTTGCGGGAGAAATTCCTGGAGGCGGAGGCGAGTTTCACCTCATGGTGCTGCAGCACACCGATTGCGGCATCACTCGCCTCGCGCGCGATCCCGCCCTGCTGACGCACTATTTTCAAATACCGGCTGGAGAACTCAGGGCAAAATCGGTCACCGATCCCAGAGCGGCGGTTGCGGCGGATGTTGCTTTGCTCCGCACGATCCCCGCGCTACCGGCAGAGTGGCTGGTCTCCGGTCTCGTCTATGACGTGGCGACCGGACTGGTTGAGGTGGTCGTGCCGGCAGCGCCGATTCGTATCACCACCCCGACGGCAGCGGATTAGCTCGCTCGTTCGCTGCCGTAAACTTCGTGCATGAATGTTTCGTTCGTCGGGAAGCGCCTCTCCGTTGTCTGTCTGTTGGTGCTGGGTTTTCTTCTCTTTTGCTGCTTCGCGCCTGCCTGGGCGCAGCAATCCACGGGGCGGCGTATCCTGGGCGCTTATTTCGAGGAATGGGACGGACGCTACTCCGGCTATACGATGGCCGATCTGGAAAGGAGCGGCGTTGCGGCGAAGCTGGACTATCTGATCTATGCTTTCGGCAACGTGACTCCAGGGGCGTCGCCCGTCTGCGCGATCGCCGATGCTAAAGCTGCGTGGCAGAACACCTCGATCGTTGGGGTGAACGGAAAGCCGTTTGCCGGGCCGGTGTACGGCAATTTCGCGGGGATGCTGCAACTGAAGAAGCTCCACCCGCGACTGAGAACGCTGATCTCGCTGGGCGGTCAGGCGGGCGACGTTTCGGGGTTTACCGCGGCGGCGGCTTCGCCTGGCAAGCGGCGCGCCCTGGTCGCCTCGTGCATCAACCTTTTCATTGAGGGACATCTTGCCCCAGGCGTAGAAGCTCCCGCTCTCTTCGACGGATTCAATGTCGACTGGGAGTTTCCGCTGCAGTCCGACCGGGACAACTTCACCGCGCTGCTGCATGAATTCCGCGTGCAGCTGGAGGCTCTGGGCCGCAGAACCGGCCGTCGATACATCCTGACCTTCGATTCACCGTCGAATCCGCAGAAGTACGCGAACATCGATCTGAGGGCCGTTGCCAAAGAGGTCGACTTTCTCACCATTGATGGCTACGATTACGCGGCACCCGCAGAAAAGGTCACCGACGCCAGCTCAGCGCTCTACGACAGCCCCGCGGATCCTCTTCGGCATGAGGCGCGGTCGATTGACGACACCGTGCAGGCTTACCTGAGGGCAGGTGTGCCCGCGAACAAATACGCCATGGGGATTCCGCTTTACGGCGTGGGATGGAGCGGGGTTGCAGCGGAAAATCACGGCCTGTATCAGAGCGCGGCGGGGCCGGCTCCGGTCGTTTTGGCCAATGGAACCGGCGTGTGTCGCACGCAGAGCAAGATCAATCCCGCACCGGGATGCGACACCATTTTGACGCCGGGATTTGCGACCGACGCGACACTGGGCGCGCTATTGCGCCGTCCGGATGCGCGATTCTGGTATGACTCCAAACGTGATGAAGGCACGCTCTATCTGTCTGCGAGCCACACCTTCTATACCTTCGATAACCTGCGTTCGATCGCCGCCAAGACGGCTTACATCCGCCGGTACCATTTGCGCGGAGCCTATGTCTGGGCGGTGAACGACGAGGGGCCCGCCGTTACCCAGATCAAGGCCTTAGCCGCTGATTTAAGGTAGGCGGCTGAGGGGCTCCCGGAATGACCGTGGGAGCCTCTCCCACAAAGGCCGCCCATCCTTCGATCAGATGTCCAGGTTCTTCACGTCGAGGGCATTGTCTTCGATGAACTTGCGCCGCGCTTCCACGTCTTCGCCCATGAGGGTGGTGAAGATGGTTTCGGTTTCGGCAATGTCCTCGAGCTTTACGCTGAGCAGCGTGCGGCGTTCGGGATCCATGGTGGTGTCCCACAGCTGCGTGGCGGTCATTTCGCCGAGGCCTTTGTAGCGCTGCACCTGGTATTCGCGGCGACCTTGCTCGATGACGTACTCGAAGAGCTCGCGGGGGGTCTGCTTTTCCACGGGATCGAGCGATGCTTTGCCGGTGCGTTTAGGGGCCGGTTTGCCCGCCTCGACTTCGCCCTTCGTTTCGGCTTCGATCTCGGTGCCCGCTTCTTCCGCGTCCGGAACGGCTTTCTCCGCCGCGTTGCTGCCGTACTCGATAACGAACGGCGGCTCCAGAAATTCCCTGATCTGCGCGTGCTTGGCCATCATCTGGCGATACTCGGGGGTTGAGGCCAGCAGCCAGTCAATCGTCCGGCCAGCGCCCTGCGCGTCGGTAAAGTGCAGCGACCAGGTCTGGTGCTCCTCGTCCTGCACCGGCTGATGCAGCGACTTGAACTGAAACTTCTTCTGGATCTTCTCCAGATCCTTGTACAGTCCATCGAGCTTGGTCTTGTTCTCGAAGTCTGCGCGCTTCATCAGCTCCGCTTTTGCAAGCAGGCTGGTGACCTCGTCGTTGCGCAGCCGTTTGTTGACCTTGTCAAAGAAGCCCAGGTAGTCGTTCAGATGGCCCATGAACTTCGTCAGGGCAGCGCCTTCCAGTTTGGCCGCGCCTTCGCCGTGGCGGATGATCATGCCTTCGGCGGCGCGCTTCACCATCACCCGCACGAACTCGCGGTCGTCTTTGATGTACTGTTCGAAGCGGCCTTTTTTGATCTTGTAGAGCGGGGGCTGCGCGATGTAGACATTGTTGCGCTTGATCAGCTCCTGCATGTGGCGGAAGAAGAAGGTCAACAACAGGGTGCGGATATGCGATCCGTCCACGTCGGCGTCGGTCATGAGGATGATCTTGCCGTAGCGCAGCTTGGTGGCGTCGAAGTCGTCTTTACCGATGCCGGTGCCGACAGCGGTGATCATGGCGCGAATTTCCTCGTGGCCCAGCATCTTGTCGTAGCGCGCCTTCTCGACGTTCAGGATTTTGCCCTTCAGGGGCAGAATGGCCTGAAATTTGCGATCGCGGCCCTGTTTGGCGGTTCCGCCGGCGCTCTCGCCCTCGACCAGATAGAGCTCGCACCGTTCGGGATTGCGCTCGGAGCAGTCGGCCAGCTTGCCCGGCAGTCCGCCGCCATCCAGTGCGCCCTTGCGGCGGGTCAGGTCCCGCGCCTTGCGTGCCGCTTCGCGCGCCCGCGCCGCCTCGATCGCCTTGTTGATGATCCGCTTCGCGACGGGCGGATTCTGCTCGAGAAATCCTCCCAGACGCTCGTTGACCAGCGCCTGCACGGTGCCGGCAATGTCGGAGTTGAGCTTGCCCTTGGTCTGGCCTTCGAACTGCGGCTGCGGCAGCTTGACGCTGATGACTGCGACCAGCCCTTCGCGGACGTCATCGCCGGTGAGGTTCTCCTTCAGGTCTTTGAACAGTCCCAGCTGCTGGCCGATGGCATTCACGGTTCGCGTGAGCGCGGTGCGGAAGCCGGAGAGATGCGAGCCGCCGTCGACGGTGTTGATGTTGTTCGCAAAGCAGAAGACCGTCTCAGAGTAGCTGTCGTTGTACTGCAGCGCGATCTCCATATCCACGCCGTCGCGCAGGCCTTCCATCACGATGGGCTTATCATGCAGGACGGATTTGCCGCGGTTGAGGTGGCGGATGAACTCCGCAATGCCGCCGGTGTATTTAAACTCCGCGCGCTTGGCCTCCCCGGTCTTGGGATCGGTGACCCGTTCGTCGGTCAGGGTGATGGTCAACCCTTTGTTCAGGAAGGCCAGCTCGCGCAGCCGCTGCGCCAGGGTGTCGTAGTTGTACTCGGTGACGGCGAAGATCGTCCGGTCGGGGAGAAAGTGAACCTTGGTCCCCCGCCGCTTGCTCGTCCCGGTCTGCTTCAGCTTCGAGGTCGGAATCCCTTTGGAGTAGCTCTGCTCGTAGGTGTGGCTGGGCTCATCCGGCTTAGCCGGGCGCCAGATCTCCACATCGAACTCCTCGCTCAGCGCGTTCACGCAGCTCACGCCTACCCCGTGCAGACCGCCCGACACCTTGTAATTCGACGTGTCGAACTTGCCCCCGGCGTGCAGCTTGGTCAGCACCACCTGGACCGCCGGCATCTTCTCGCCGGTGTCGAGGGTCATCTCGTCGACCGGGATGCCGCGCCCATCGTCGGTCACCGTGATGGAGTTATCGTCGTGGATGGTGACCTCGACCTTCGCCGCGTATCCGGCCAGCGCTTCGTCCACGGAATTGTCCACCACTTCATAGACCAGGTGGTGCAGACCCATCTCGCCCGTCGACCCGATGTACATAGCCGGGCGCAGGCGCACGGCTTCCAGGCCCTCCAGCACTTTGATGTTTTCGCCGGTATAGGAACCGTTGCCGTTCGCGGCCGTTTTGGTGTTCTTCGTTTCGGTTCCGGTCGGGATCGCGTTCTGCGTGGGTGTGACTTCTTTGGTTGCCATGAAACTCCGGTCGTGTCGGGGGTGATTTTCGCGGGCGAGGAGAGACTCGTATCTGGCGCGAAAAGCCTTGGAAAAAAGAGGATTTACAGGGTTCGCTTCCATCCATATTTTAGCACGCGCAGGGACCCTTCGACGGCCCCAAAACTGGTGCGAAATCAATAGCCTGGACGATGGAGCGCCGGCTCTCGGAACGGGGTCGAGCCGTGGATCCGATGGAGGTCGTGCCGGCCGCCCCGAAAAAAATCTCAGGGTCGGTTGCCCCCTTTTCCGCCCGGCAACGCATTCTCCGGTGAAGGCGCCGATCGGGACGCGCATCCGTGGTCCGTTTCTCCGCCTGTCTTACCTCCCGAACTGCGGGGGTCGGCTCTCAGCCGGTTCCCGCAGGCTTTCCGGATTCGCGCGCAACCCGGCCGGGTCCGCCAACAGAGTCTCGATCGCCAACCGGGGACGGCTTCATACGGGCAGTGAAGCCTGCCCCCAGGAACGAACCTGTTCAATCACGTGTTGTGAGAATCACGGCCGCCCGTGTACGATGACGCCGCCATCCCGAGCCGGTTCTCCTCGTACGCCTTCCCCGCCGCGCCTCAGAGGCAATTCGGTTCCCAGGAGGTCCCTATGTTGAACCACCATCGGATCGCGCCCCGCTGTCGAATCCTCCTCGCGAGTGTGTTCGCTCTCGCCGCCACCTCGCTCGCCTCCGCCGCCACGCTCTGCGTGCAGCCCCAGGGTCATCTGGGCTGCCAAAAAACCATTGGGGCCGCCGTTGCCGCCGCCGCGCCGGGCGAGGTCATCTACGTGTGGCCTGGCGTTTACAAGGAAGATGTCACCATCACCCAGTCCGTTTCCCTGGTCGCCGTTCCGGGCACCCATGTGGTCATCGATGCCACCGGGCTTCCCAACGGCATTTTTATCAACGGCACGGCGGCCGCGCCGAACGCGGGCGTGTGGAACGTCGTTGTCTCCGGCTTTGAGGTTCGGAATGCCAATTTCGAAGGCATTCTCGTCGCCAACGCCAGCAACGTCACCCTGACCGGCAATCACGTCCACGGGAACGATCAGTCGCTCGACATCAGCGCGGGCGCCTGCCCCGATCAGCCCGCGTTTGAGACCAACGAGGGCGACGACTGCGGCGAAGGCATCCACCTGATGGCCGCCGACCACTCCACCGTCCGGGACAGCGAAGTCGACCACAACTCCGGCGGCATTCTCATCAGCGACGAAAGCGGTCCCAACCAAAACAATCTGATTACCGGCAACAGCGTGCACGACAACGCGTACGACTGCGGCATCACCCTGGCCTCTCACCCGCCGGCGACCAGCCTCGTCCCCTCAGCCACAGTTTCCTTCGGGGTGTGGAACAACACCATCAGCCACAACGACTCGTATCACAATGGCACGCAGGTACCGGGCGCCGGAGCCGGCGTCGGCATCTTCGCTGCCGGCCCTGGCACGACCAATACGGGCAATGTCGTGATCGGCAACGACCTCCGCAACAACGGCATGCCTGGGTTTGCCATGCATAACCACGCTGCACCTCCCGGCGCGCCGCCCGTCAATCTGAACAACAACGTCATCACGGGCAATACTATCTCCGGCAACGCCGCCGATACTGCCGACACCGCAACCGCAGGACCCACCGGCATCAACATTGCCAGTCAGGCCCCCATTACCGGAATGGTGATCTCGGGCAACGACATCGGCAACGAAGCTATCGCCATCGCCTTCAAAGCGCCGGCCGGCCAGCTCAACGTCCACTTCAACGACCTGCCTCGCTCGATTGGCATCGACAACCTGGGCACCGGCACTGTCGACGCCACCGAGAACTGGTGGAACTGCGTCACCGGACCCGGTTCCGGCCGCTGCGCCTCCGTTTCCGGAACCGGCATCGCCACCGGTCCCTGGCTCTTCACACCTGCCTCCGTGAACGATTAACCTGGAAGACTCAACCGGCGTCCCGAGCCAGGCCGGTTCGGGACGCCGTATCCTTTCATCCACGCGTACAATTTCGCCACCTGTCCCCGGAGGATGGCTATGCTCCCAGGACCTCGCAGTGCCCCTCAACTCGTGGATTCAGCGGCCGATCCATTCGGCTGGCGGGTCGCCAACGCTCTCGCCATCGCTGCGCCTTACCTGCTGGCGGGTGCTCTGTTTACTGTTCTGTATCTTGAGCCTGCGGGTCCGCCGGCCCGGGCCGCGCTATCGACTTCGCCGACGGCTCCCGCGAGCGATGTCACGGTGGCGGAGCCGCCGGCCGCTGTGCCTGCTCGTGCTCCCGGGCGCGCTCTGCCTGCTGCATCCGGCGCGGCCGCTCCGGCACCCGTAAAGACCGACGAGCTGCCCGCGTCTCGAGCCGCCGTGATCGCTCCGGGGGCCCGACCCGCCGCGGGTGCGCCCGCGCCCGTTGTGCCAGCTGCCGCAAAAGAGCCGGCGGTCCCCAGCCAGCCTGTCCCGGTCGAGGCAGCCATCGCCGGCACCATGAGGCTTCCCGGCGACACCACCGCGTATCCCGCCGCGGCTCGCAGCGCCCAGATTCAGGGCGTCGTTGTGCTCGCTGCCGCGATTGGAGCGGACGGCGCCGTCCAGTCAGTGGAGCCTGTCAGCGGACCAGCTCTCCTCGAAGTCGCCGCCCTGAATGCGGTCCGCGCGTGGCGCTACCGGCCCTGGCTGGTGGAAGGCAATGCCGTCCCTTTCACGACGCAGGTCATTATTCACTTCGAGATCGACGCGCCGCCTCAGTAGCCCGCTCCCGGACCGCCGTGCATCACCCGCGCATAGCCGTCGCGGAAGCCGTGCCGGTAGTCATCGCGCAGAGGCGGGGGCACCGGAGGATTCCGGAACCGGGGATGCCGGTCCACATCCGGCCGCACCCCGTTATGGAGATCCCGCTGCGCAGCCCGCGCGCCGTCCGCATATCCCTGGTGAGCCACGTCGGTGTAGGCCGGCGGCGGCGCATAGGCCACCCCCACACGATGGGCGCAGCCCGTTGCCAGCGGCAAGAAAGCGAGTGCCAGGCACAGAAACCTCTTCATCCTCAGTCCTTCTCCGGATTTTGATCCGGTTGCGGGGGTTCGAAACTTATTCCCGTCAGACACCCTTCGGCTCCTGATGTTGCTGCTCGCCTTCGACTTCGGTGGAGGCCTGGCGCAGAGGGTCGGCCGCCGCCTCCCCCCGTTCGGTTGCTCTCAATTCCGAGCAGAGACGCCGGTTGGGGCCAAATCCGGCTTTCCGGGGAAACGAGAACGGCTTCCCGCACGTCTAACGAGTCCAATGTCGCGCTTTTCCCGCCTCCTCCTTGCCGTATTGCTGGTGCCGGTCCCGCTCATTGCTCAGCAGCCCCGCATCGCCGAAGCCATCGACCCTAACGCTGTCGCCACGCTGCGCGATTCGGTCAGCCCGCGTCTGGCGCGCGCGGTTAACCTCGGTCCGCTCGATCCGGCCACGCCGATCAACGGTATTACCCTGTATTTTCAACCATCTGCGACGCAGAAGGCCAAGCTGGACGCGCTCGTTCAGGCCCAACAAACGGCCGGCTCGGCGCTTTATCACGCCTGGCTGACGCCCGCCACCTACGCCGCCCGCTTTGGCCTGAGCGACGCCGACCTGGCCAAAGTGGAGTCGTGGCTGAACTCTCAGGGATTCAACATCGACCGCGTAGCGAACAGCCACAACAGCATCACCGTCTCCGGTACGGCAGCTCTGGTGGAAGCCGCGTTTGGCACGCAGCTGAACCGTTATCAGCTGGACGGTGAGAGCCACTTCGCCAACGCCTCCGACCTGCAGATTCCCGCGGCCCTGAGCGGCATTCTGCAGTCCGTGCGCAATCTCAACGACTTCCGGCCCAGGCCGGAGATACTCCGGACGTCGATCCGGCGGCAATTCACGGCTAAAAATAGCGGCCCGCACTACCTGACCCCCAAAGACGTGGCCACCATCTACGACATCAACGCTGCGTATAACTCCGGTTACACCGGCTCCGGCCAGACCCTCGTCGTCGTGGGTCAGTCTGAGATTTCGAAATCCGATATCGAGGCTTTTCAGACGGCTGCCGGCCTCACCGTGAAGGATCCCAACCAGATTCTGGTGCCGAGCTCCGGGACGGCCACGGTTGTTTCGGGCGACGAAGCCGAATCGGACCTTGACATCGAATACGCCGGCGGCACTGCTCGTGGCGCCACCATCGACTTCGTCTACACCGGCAACAACTCGAACTACGACGTCTACGATTCACTGCAGTACGCCGTGGACAACAAGCTGGGCAACGTGATCAGCATGAGCTACGGCACCTGCGAAACCGAGCTGGACGCCAGCAGCTTTGCCTCGCTCGATACGGTCGTGGAGCAGGGCGCCAGCCAGGGGCAGAGCATCCTGGCCGCCGCCGGCGATACCGGATCCACCGCCTGCTACGATCCCGGGGGCTCCAGCGGCCTGACCACTGCGCAGCAGGAAGCGCTCTCCGTCAACTATCCTGCCTCCAGCGCCTACGCTACCGGTATCGGGGGCACGGAATTTCCTTCCGCCGATGTGGCGGCGTCGAATACCACCTATTGGGATTCCTCCAGCAGCAGCGATGTGATCAGTTCGGCCCTTTCGTACATCCCTGAACAGGTTTGGAACGACGACAGCGCCGCCATCGGGAGCCAATACGGCGCGCAATACGCTCTCTCCGCGGGGGGCGGGGGCACCAGCGCCTTCGCCGCGCGGCCTTCGTGGCAAAAAGGCGTCACCGGCATTGCCTCGGGCAGCTACCGCCTGGTGCCTGATGTTTCGCTCGACGCTTCCGCCGACAACGCCGGCTATCTCTACTGCACGAGCGATTCCTCCTCCTGGAGCAGCGGACAGAAAGCGAGCTGCAACAGCGGATTCCGCGACTCCAGCACCCAGGATCTGACCATCGGTGGCGGCACCAGCTTCGCCACGCCGATCTTTGCCGGCCTGCTCGCCATCGTGAACCAGAAGGAGAACGCCTCCGGCCTGGGGCTGGTCAACCCCACCCTCTACACCCTGGCTGCCAACGCCACCACCTACGCCGCGGCGTTCCACGACATCACCAGCGGCAGTAATAAATGCACCGCGGGAACTACCTATTGCTCCACCGCGGGGGACGGCTCTTACGCGGCGACCACCGGCTATGACGAAGCCAGCGGCCTCGGCTCGGTCGACTTTGAGAATCTGCTGAACGCCTGGCCGGCGGGCACCGGGAGCAGCCTGGATGGAAGTGTAACCACCGTCTCGGCGGCCACAACCACGCCGGCCTCGGGCGCGAGCGACGTTATCACCATCACCGTGTCGCCGAGTTTGAGTTCCATCACCGCCGTACCCACCGGCACGGTCACCATCACCGTCGATGGCACGGTGCAGACGCCGACGCTGACCCTCGCCGCGGGGGTGGGGACCTACAGCTTCTCGTCCACCACCGCCGGATCGCATGTGATTCTGGCCAACTACTCCGGCGACGCGACCTTTGCCGCGTCCTCCGGGTCGGCCACCGTGACGGTCGCCGGCGGCACCTCCAGCGGCACCTTCACCCTGTCGGCTGCGAATGTGTCGGTGACCCAGGGGAACTCCGGCACGTCGGCGGTGGCCCTCACGTCACAGAATTCCTACGCGGGCACCGTCAGTTTCGCGCTGAGCACGACCAATGCCTCGCTCCAGCAATACGGTTGCTACACGATCGCGAACGCCACATTGGCAGCGGGGGGAACGGCCACTTCTACGCTGACCCTCTACACCTCACTCAGCGCCTGCAATGCGCTGACAGGTTCGAAGTCCGGAGCGATTCATTCCTTCATCCGGCGCGGGGGTACGATCGCAGGCTCGCAGCACCGCCAACCCCTCGGCCCCGGTATCCCCCTGGGCGCCGCGGCGTTTGCCGGACTGCTCTTCATCGGCTTCCGCAGAGTCCGCCGGCACGCCTGGACGCTCATGAGTTGTCTGCTGCTCGTGGTCGTCCTCGGCTTCTCGACGGGCTGCGGCGGCGGCTCCGGCAGCAGCACCAGCGGCAGCTCCACGAGCTCCACCAGCACCGATGTGGCGAAGGGGACCTACACCGTTACGCTCGCCGGCACCGACACCGTGAGTTCCAGCATCACCGCCTCCACCAACCTGGCGCTGACCGTCAACTAGCTGCGATTCGCACAGACGGAAAGGGCAGGGAAGGATCCCTGCCCTTTCCGTTGTGTCGGACTGAGCCCGGCTATTTCCCGTTCTCGGTGGACTTGATGAAGCTTTCCACGTCAGAGTGGAACTGGCGCAGCACATCCGGGTTCACATAGATCATGTGACCGGCTTCGTAGTAGTGGTAGCTGATGTTGGACTGCAGCGAGTCCGGCATGGGCAGGTGGTGCATCTCGTACATGCCCTCGAAGAACGGCGTGGCCAGATCGAAGTAGCCTCCGCCGAGGAAGACCTTCATCTTCGGATTCATCTTCATGCGGTAGGCCAGATCGGGCATCACGTTCGCGCCCTGTTCCTGGCCGCCGCCGCCGCGTCCAAACCGGCCCGGCATGCGATGCTCCATGCTCCAGGTGAAGTCGCCGCCCGAGCGCCCCGACGGGAAGTAGGTTTCCTCCGTGCCGTATTTCAGGTCCCTGCGCAGATAGTCGTTAATGGCCGCCACCCACGCCGAGGTGATCGCGTCACTCTGCGGATCGTATTCCGTGCTTTCGCTCAGCGGGTCCACGTCCGGGCCCTGATAGCGGGTGTCCAGACGCCCGATGCTGGTGCCTTCATCGACCTTGAGCTCTTTGGAAAACTCGCCGCCGCTCACGCGAAGGTTGGCGCGCATGAGGTAATCCACCGGCAGCCCGGTATAGCCGTGCAGCTTCTCGGCGACCGCCTGTTTCTGCGCGTCGGAGAGTTCGCTGCCCTGCAGGAGGGCCTCCATATAGTCGGTGAGAGCGTACTTCTCCACCTCATCGAGAAACGGCTTCAGCGCCGGAGGCTGGTTGGGCAGCTTATGGAAGTACCACGCCGTGGCCGCATAGGTGGGCAGCGCCAGCGCGTAGGGCTGATCCACTCCTGGATTCCGGGTTGGGTCGTCGACGGAGTTGTCGAAGCTGAGAATCTGCGAGAGCAGCACGATCCCGTTCAGATCCACGCCCTGCAGGTCTGCCGACAGCACCGCGGACCGCGGCGTTCCGTAGCTTTCGCCGAAGAGATACTTGGGGGAGTTCCACCGCTCGTACTTGGTCAGGAACTTGTGGATGAAGCGGGTGAACGCCTCGGCATCGCCGTCCACGCCGTAGAAGGCTTTGGCTTTGTCGCGGCCGAAGGTGCGACTGAAGCCGGTTCCCGGCGCGTCGATAAAGACCAGGTCCGTGGTGTCCAGCAGCGAATACTGGTTGTTCGTCAGCGAGTAGGGGGCGCCTTCCTGGTGCTCGGCATCCGGGGTCACAATGCGCTTCGGCCCGAAGGTGCCGAGGTGCAGCCACATCGTGGCTGAGCCCGGGCCGCCGTTATAGACGAACATCACCGGCCGATGATCCATATCCGTCGCGTCGCTGCGGAAATACGCCACATAGAACATGCGCGCTGTGGGGGGAGCCTCCGCGGGATCGGCCGCCGGCTTCACGCCGGAGTCCGGCAACAGGCTGCCGTCGGAAGCCAGGGTCGCGTCGATTGCGTCGGTGGCTCCCACCGTGATCGTTCCCGCCACCGCCTTGTACGCGATGGGCTGTCCATTGATGGTCACCGAGCCTTCGGTGATGGCGTCGGGAGCCGCCACCGTCGAGGCGGTTCCCGCTGTCGCGCCTGCGCCGCCGCCCCGTTCATGCCCTTTTTCCTGCGCGATGCCCGTCATTGTGCAGATTGCCGCCGCGCATACGGCGAACGTTATGAAACGACCCTGCCAAACAGAAGCCATGCGTCCACCTCAGAAGTTTTTTGGAATGCGACCGAGTATAGCGTTGATTCCCGGTTGATTGCATGGACGTGCGAGCGACCGCGCTGGACTCCTGCAAAACAAATATTGCGAATTCGTGTCCAACTCGCTGACAGCCGAGCCCCATCCTGCTCGCTCCGCTCATCCAAATCCGTATTTATGGGAGAGCATTCATGCGCATGAAGTGGATTTCGATCGCTCTGCTTCCTGTCCTTTCCATGTTCGTTACCCCGGTTTTCGCCCAGACCTCAGTCGGCCTCAGCGCCTATGGCGTCTTCAGCGGCACCACTACGGGTAACGGCACCCAACAGAGCCCGGCCAATCAGGCCGGCGGTCTCATCGAGCTCCGCCATATTGCCAATCCGATTCTTGGGTTCGAAGCCACGTATTCCTTCAACCGGGCCAATCAAACCTACTCGAGTCCGGTGGGAAATCCGCCGGAGGGGGTCGCGTGCCCCAGCTTCGGCTGTACGACTTCGCTTGAGACGGTCCGCGCCAACGCGCACGAGATCACTGCAGACTGGGTGCCGTCGCTCGGCGTGGCCAACTTCCGCCCCTTTGGCGTGCTAGGGGTCGGTCTGCTGCTCGACGTGCCGTCGGAAAGCGAAGCCACCGTCTATTCCAGCTGCCCTGCCTGCCCCGTCGGGGTGTCCGGAACCACCATCACCAGCAGCCCCACGGCAACCTCGACGAAAGCCGTCTACGTCTACGGAGCGGGGCTCGACTGGGGGTTGCTGCCGCATCTGGGCCTGCGTTTCCAGTACCGCGGCAACCTCTATCAGGCACCGGATGTCTCGAAGCTCTTCACATCCAGCAACGCCTTCACGCATACGGCGGAGCCGATGATCGGGGCGTATTTCAACTTCTGAATCCCGATCGGGCGGCGCCGGGTCTTCCGTCTGGGAAGCTCCGTCCCGCTGATGTATGTTGTTAGCACCCTTATGGAACCCACGGAAGCTCAGGAACTCCAGGAACACCACGAGCACGCCGCTCACGACGAAAGCCTGCACCCGATCAGCTTCACCATCAGCGTGCTGGCCGTGCTGGTCGCGATCGTCACGGTCTGCGGTCATCGGGCGCACACGGAGGCCGTTCTTGCCCAGACTCGCGCCAGCGACCAGTGGAATCTCTATCAGGCGCAGAAGATCCGGCAGTACGACACGCAGCTGACCGCCGACCTCCTGGGCACCCTTACTGTGCGCGATCCCGCCACAACCGCCAAAATCGTCGGCGGCTACAAAGCCCATCTCCAGAAGTGGGGCCAGGATCTGGCCAACGACGAAAAGATTGCCCGCGAGCAGGAGGAGGAAGTCGCCAAAGCCGAGCGCCGCGCCGACCGCTTCGACCTCGGTGAGGCTCTGCTGGAAATCGGCCTGGTGGTCGCCGCCATTACGCTGCTCACCCGCCAGCGCAGCTACTGGTACATCGGCATGGTTTTCGGCCTGATCGGTGTGGTGGCCGCGGCTCTGGGATTCACAATTCGGTAGCGATCTTCGAAAGAATTCACCACAGAGGACACAGAGGGCGCAGAGAAACCTGGAGATGCAGTTCGGCGACTCGCCATTGCAGGCCACAGCCGGTCTATGATGGGCAGGTTTGGCAAAACCCCGACTCCGGAGTCCGTTCATGAGAGACCCTGCATCGCGCCCTGCCCTCCGTACCGGCCGCCTGCTCCTCACGTTCTTTGTCCTCGCCGGCCTTCTCGCCGCCGGCGGATCTCTTCGCGCGCAGACGTCCACCGGGAAGCTGCGTATCTTCGTCATCGACGTCGAAGGGGGCCAGTCCACGCTCTTCGTGACGCCCGATCAGCATTCTCTGCTCATCGATACCGGCTGGCCCGACTTCCATGGTCGCGATGCCGACCGCATTGTGGCCGCCGCCAAAGAAGCGGGCATCAGCAAGATCGACACTGTGATCCTGACCCATTACCACGTCGACCACACCGGTGGCGTGCCTCAACTGGTCGCGCGCATTCCGGTCGGCACCTTTATCGATCACGGCCCCCTGCGGGAGCCGGGGGACAAGCCGACCGCCGACGCGTACGCCGCTTATCAGAAGGTGCTCGCCACAGGGAAATACAAGCACATCACCGCGAAGCCGGGCGAGGTTTTGCCCATCCAGGGATTGCACGTCCAGGTGCTCACCGCCGACGGCAACATGATCCAGCACCCGCTCCCCGGCGCCGGGCAGCCCAATCCATACTGCAAAGTCTCGGAAATCCGGCCGCTCGACAAGACCGAGAACGCCCGCTCCGTCGGCAGCCTCATCACCTTCGGCAAGCTGCGCATCCTCGATATGGGCGACCTCACCTGGGATAAGGAGATGCACCTGATGTGCCCGGACAACCGCATCGGTCACATCGACCTGCTCATCGTCTCGCACCATGGGTGGTTTCACAGTTCCAGCCCGGCGCTGGTCGATGCCATCACTCCCCGCGTCGCCATCATGGATAACGGCGCGACCAAGGGCGGCTCGAAGCCGACGGTGGAGACAATCCGTAAGATCCCGGGGCTCGAGGCCGAGTACCAGCTGCACTATTCCGAAGAAGCGGGGCCTGACAATCCACCGGAGAAGTTTCTGGCGAACCTCCACGGCCCCGACACCGGTTACGGCATCGAAGTCGTGGCCTCCCCATCGGGCAGCTTCTCCGTCCGCAACGACCGCACCGGCAGCACCGCGGAGTATCCGGCACCCTGAGTCCGAGCCCTCTTCCCGGACGGGCCGGTCTCCGCCGCGAATCCGGCCCCGAAGCCCTTCGGCCGCCGCCATTTCTGCAACGCGTGGCTCGCCGGCGCCATCGAACCCTCTGAGCGGCTGCCGGGGTGGTATGCTCTGCGCAGCGACTCTTGCGAATCCTTCCCGGGGAGCCCTGTGCCGAGTCAACAGGAAGTGCGATGGTCACAATTAAAAGTGGGCGTCCTGGTGATCGTCGCTCTATGCGCTCTCATCGCGCTCATCTTCCTTATGACGGGCAGCACGGGCGGATTCTGGTCCGGGCATCTTCAGCTGCGCTCGTATTTTGAGAATTCTGCCGGCCTGAAGGTCGGCGCCCCCGTGAATCTCGAAGGGGTCACCATCGGCAATGTCAGCGGCATCCACATTGTGCCATCGCGGGAACCCACGCCGGTGGAAGTGGTGATGCAGGTCAATCGAAAGTACGCTCAGGGCATCCGCACCGACTCCAAAACGAGCCTCACCACCGTGGGGGTTCTGGGAGACACGGTCGTCAACATCGAGAGCAAATTCTCGAAAGGCTCTGAGGTGCAGAAGGATGGCGAGCTGCCCACGACGGAAACCCCCGACATCCAGGACGTGATCCAGGCCAGCCAGGGAACCATCGAGCAGCTCGACACGATTCTGGCCAAGGTCAACACGCTTGCCGACGCGCTCACCTCCGGCAAGGGGTCCATTGGTTTGCTCATCAACGACCCCACGCTTTACCAGAAGGCCGTCCTCACCCTGAATCAGCTGCAGTCTCTGGTCGATTCCATCTCCAACGGCAAAGGCTCCATCGGGAAACTGGTCAACGACGATACGCTCTACAACCGCGCCAATGACGCGGTTGGGAAGCTGCAGTCCATCACCACTGATCTGGATAACGGCAAGGGCACGATCGGCAAGCTGCTCAAGGACCCCACGCTCTACGACAATCTCAAAGATTCCACGCGCCAGTTGAACGAAATGCTCACCACCATCAACTCCGGCAAGGGCAGCATCGGCATGCTCTATAAGGATCCCGCCTTCGCGAGGAAGCTGACCGACACCGTGGACAAACTGGATTCGGTGCTCACCCAGGTGGACAGCGGACAGGGAACCCTGGGCGCGATGCTGAAGGATCGCACGCTCTACGACCACATCGATAAGCTCACGACCGACAGCAGCGATCTGGTGATCGCGATCCGCAAGGATCCGAAGAAGTACCTCACGTTCCACGTCAAAATCTTCTGATCGCCGCGCGGACGGCCGCCGCATCGCCCTGAGCGGCAGGGGCGTGGTATCGTTTGGCACATACCAACCGCGGGCCCCGCTCCTTCGTTCGCCCGCTGAGGAGTTTATGCGCGTCGTTTCCTCTGCGTGTATGGCGCTGCTGCTGAGCGCCGGCACCCTCTTTGCCCAGCAGGTTCTCTCCCCTTCCGACGCCGCCTCCGGTCAGAACCCGACAGAGCCCAAAGCTCCGCATAGCTTCGATGTCAGCGCCATCGATAAGAGCGTCGATCCCTGCGTTGACTTCTATCAGTACGCCTGCGGCAACTGGCGAAAGAACAATCCCATCCCCGCCGATCAGTCCCGCTGGGGGCGCTCCGCCCAGCTGGCCGAGCGCAACCGCTACCTTCTCTATGTCGATCTGAACAAGGCCGCCGACTCGCCTTCAACGCCGCTCCAGCGCAAATACGGCGACTTCTTCGCCGCCTGCATGAACTCCGACCTTGCCGATCGGCTCGGCGACAAGCCCATCCAGCCGGCTCTGGCCCGCGTCGCCGCCATCCACGACAAAAAGCAGCTGGCCGCCGTCGTCGCATACCTTGAGGCCGATACCACCACCTCCAGCTTCTTCCGCTTCGGCGTGCAGCAGGATCAGAAGGATTCC
>DATAWD010000033.1:0-1589 GCA_036267395.1 Acidobacteriaceae bacterium
GACTCCACCAGGTCGCCGACCTGGGCAGCAACGTTCAGAAGCGCGGCCAGGAAGAGCCAGCGCACCATCGATCCCGGATAGAAGAGCGCCTCGATGTTCCGCCGTGCCAGTGCGCCGGCCAGCAACACCAGCAACAGAGCGACGATGAGACTGCCCACAATCGATGCGATGGAGCCTTCCCAGGTCTTGCCGGGGCTGAGGGTGGGAGCCAGCTTTTTCCTGCCCAGCGACCGGCCCACGTAGAGGGCGGCGATGTCACCAGCCCATACGACGAAGAAGAGGAAAAGCAGCAGCGAGGGGCTATTGTCCTGAGCACTGATCAGGGGGAGGGTGGCCAGCGTCAGGCCTACGTAGAGCACTCCGAACATGGAATACGCGGCGTCCGGCAGCACGCGCTGAAGGGGCGAGCGAAAGGCGCACACGATGAGCAGGGCGATGGCGATGGCTCCCAGCATCTGTCCCAGCAGCTCCGGGCGATAGAAGACGCAGAGGAACACCAATGCGACGCCGATGATGGCGGCAATTCTGGGAGTCTTTGCGCCGCTGGCGTCGGCCAGGGCGAGATATTCCCACAGAGCCAGCTCGGCGACCAGTCCAACGACCGGCGTAATCAGCCAAAAGGGCGCTTTGAAGATCAGCAGCAGTACAAGGGGAATCAGGACTACAGCGGTAAGTACGCGTTTCATCTTGAAGTTGAGGATACACGCTGATTGCGCTCGCTCGTGGCGCCCGCCGGGGTCCTTTCCTCGCCGGGAGCCGTCATAACAACAGAGTCGGGCATGCCGGGTTTACATCTAACAGAGTGATTAGATCGATCCCGGAGGAGATCCCGAGATCGAGGGAGAATAGATGAAATTCAATCGATTTTTCGCTGCCGCTGCTGGTCTTGGTCTTATGGCAGCCGCATATTCTGCGTTGGGGCAGACCGGGGATCGGGTTCCGGCTCAGTCGGTTGTTACCGTGATGACCAAAAACTCAGAAGCGCCGCCGGCGCTGCAGCCCAAAGACTTCACCGTGAAGGTGAATGGCAAATCCGCAACCATCAATAGCCTGGTCCCGCTGCGCGGCGACCACGCCGGCCTCGAGCTGGTTATTCTGATCGATGGGGGCGCGAGGAACAGCCTCGGACGCCAGCTGGACGACATCCGCCAATTCGTAATGTCGCTTCCGCCGACGACGCAGGTGGGCATCGCTTACATGCAGAACGGACGCGCGGTGATGGAAGGGGCGCTCAGCGCGGACAAGTCTGCGGTTGTGAAGGCGCTTCACCTTCCCGGGGGGGTGGCCGGGTCCAGCGCCAGCCCTTACTTCTGTTTGTCCGACCTGGCGAAGCACTGGCCGTCGACCAACCGTGACAACCGCCGCGAGGTGATCATGATCACCGACGGCTTCGATCCCTACAATCCGCACTTCGATCCCGAAGATCCATATCTGCAGGCTGCAATCAGCGATTCGGTGCGGGCCGGGCTGGTGGTCGACTCCATCTTCTGGCACGACAGCGGTTTTGCCAGCCGCACCTTCGGCGGCACGAATACCGGGCAGAATCTGATGAGCCTGGTGACCGACGCGACCGGCGGCTACTACTACTA
>DATAWD010000034.1:0-86921 GCA_036267395.1 Acidobacteriaceae bacterium
CGACGTCAACATCAGGGGCGTATTCGCCGCGACCCAGGCGGCACTGAAGCACATGAAGGAAGGCGGTCGCATCATCATGATTGGCTCCGCAGTGGGTGAACGTGCCGCGTCGCCATGGCTGGTACCCTATTCGGCCACGAAGGGAGCGGTCAAGATGTTTACTCAGGCATTGTCCAGAGAGATCGGGAGCCGGGGCATCACGGTCAATAACGTGCAACCGGGGCCGATCGACACGGATTTGAATCCGGCCTCGGGCGACTGGGCCGTCCCTCAGAAGGCCGTGACAGCTCTCAACCGCTATGGACACGTCGACGAGGTTGCCGCTCTGGTGGCATTTGTCGCTGGCCCGGAATCCATTCGCTGGGCCTGGCGACAGATGCACCCGTGCTGATCGGCTTGAGAGCGGACGACCTGAAGGAGTCGGCTCTCAATCGACTCCAGGCACCGCGGCTTTCCCTCGATCATGACCAATTCCGGCTTCGATCTCCCGTTGACCCTGGAGACAGGGAAAAATTGCCATTTGCCGTTGTGCGAGAGATACTTCTTAAGGTGGGTTTTTCGCCCGATTTGATCAGCCATGGTTACTAGCCAAAACGCAATCGTTCTCGCGCCGGAAGGGGAAATCGGGGTCCGTGAGGGGTCCCTGCTTCCGTGTGAAATGAGAGCAAAATGGCTAGTAAGTTGGCTAGTAAGCGACGGTCCATCTCTTAAATAATTGATTATAAAGGGCGGGAGTAGTTCAGTGGCAGAACGTCAGCTTCCCAAGCTGAATGTCGCCGGTTCGATCCCGGTCTCCCGCTCCACTTCCATTCTTTGAGGCTGCGCCTCAGAAGACCCTGAGCAACAGCAGGACCACGAGGATCATCAGGATCAGGCCGATGCCGCCGCTCGGATAGTAGCCCCAGCCCCGACTGTAGGGCCACGCGGGAAACGCTCCAATCAACATCAGGAGCAGGATAATCACAAGAATTGTAATCATGAGCCGGTTCTTCCTTTATGCCGGGAGTCTCAGGCGCTCCCTGCGCATTACCACTGGATGCCGGGAAGATGCGGCGAAGATGTCCCTCACCGATGAAATTAGCTGCCGATTCAGCCAGCCAGCTGGCGGGCTCGCTCGAAGACGCGCAGCATCATCGGCGCGGTCAGTTTGCCCGTGTTCGTGTTCTGCAGCGAAGGGTGGTAGCTGGCCAGCAGCCAGCGGTTTCCGGGGATCGGGTATTCCACGCCGTGGCCGAAGACCAGTCCTCCGCGCCGCTCGATTTGCCCGGTACGCGCCAGATGCGCGACCACGCCATCGAACCCGATCTTGCCGAAGCAGACGATCCCGCGCAGGTTGCTGAGCGCCGCAATCTCCTCGTCAAGAAACGGCGCGCAGTTCGCGATCTCTTCCGGCAGTGGCTTGTTGCCGGGCGGCGCGCAGCGCACCACCGAGGTGATCCAGGCATCGATGAGGCGCATGCCGTCGTCGCGACTCGTCGAGCGCGGCTGCGACGCGAAGCCGGCCTGGTACAGCAGCGGGTAGAGGAAGTCGCCGGAGCCATCGCCCGTGAAGGGCCGTCCTGTCCGGTTCGATCCGTGCGCTCCCGGCGCCAGCCCGACAAACAGAACGCGCGCCGCCGGATCGCCGAAGGAGGGAACCGGCCTGCCCCAGTAGGTCCAGTCCTGCCACGCGCGCTTCTTCTTTTCGGCGGTGGCCGTGGAGTGCCGGCGCAGGCGCTCACAGCGCTCGCAGGCCACAATGCGCTGGTTCAGCGCGAGGAGCGTCGTGGCGGGATCCTGAACAGAGACGAGAGGCACTTAACGATTATAAGAAGCTGCCCACGGCGCAGGCCGTCGCTGGCGAATCAGTCAAAGACCACGGTCTTGTTCCCATAGCAGAGGATTCTCCGCTCCAGCCGCCAGCGCAGGGCCCGGGCCAGAACAATCCTCTCCAGGTCGCGGCCGGCTGCGATCAGGTCCTCCACCTGGTCGCGGTGGGAGATGCGGGCCACGTCCTGTTCAATGATCGGCCCGTCGTCGAGAATCTCGGTCACGTAATGGCTGCTGGCGCCGATCAGCTTGACGCCTCGCGCGTACGCGGCGTGGTAGGGGCGCGCTCCCGTGAAAGCGGGCAGAAAGGAATGGTGCACGTTGATAATCGCCGCCGGGTAGCGGGAGACGAAGCTCGGCGAGAGCACCTGCATGTAACGGGCCAGCACGATCAGGTCCACCTGCTTCTCGGCCAGCAGGGCCAGCTGCTGCGCCTCAGCGGCTTCGCGGGTGTCTGCGGTGACGGGCACATGGACGAAGGGCACCCCATAGAAGGCGGCCAGCGGCTCGACCTCCCGATGGTTGGAGATGACCAGAGCCACGTCGCAGGGCAGCTCGCCGCTGTGCCAGCGATGCAGCAGATCGGCCATGCAGTGCAGGTAGTGCGAGCAGAACAGGGCGACCCGGGGCTGTTGGTCGCTCGAGCTCAGGCTCCAGTTCATGCGCAGCTCTTTGGCGATGGGAGCAAACGCCTCCTGGAAGGCGGCCAGATCGAAGGCCGTGCCCGCGGCGTCGCTCAGTTCCCATTCCACCCGCATGAAGAAAAGCCCCAGGGCCTGATCGCGGTGCTGGTCGGCGTGGAGGATGTTGGCGCCTCGCTCGTAGAGCAGCGACGAGACGCGGGCGACCAGCCCGGGGCGATCGGGGCAGTCAATGAGCAGGACGGCCGAGTCGGACATGCACGGAGCATACGACATCCCTGAGCGGCTCCCCAATGCAACTTCCGAACCAGGACGGCGTAGAATGAGGGCGCTCATGAAGTTCACCTTCACAGTCCTGCCCGGGAGAAACCGAACATGGCTTTGCACAGAAGCATCTTGGCAGCGGCCACGATAGCCACCACCTTTGCCTTAATCGCAGGATGCAAAAAGGAGACGCCACCCGTGGCAGAGACACCCCAAAGCTCGCAACCTGCGCAGCCGTCTGCGCCGGAGATCGGCGGCCAGCCGGTCGTGAAGCTGACGCGCGCGGCCACCGCGAACGGCCAGCAGCCGGAGTTCCGCTCGCTGACCGTATTGCCGGGCCGCGGGATGAACGTCTTCCAGATCACCGCGGACGTACCGGGCAAGGGCGAGATCCCGGTGCTGGCTTCGCCCAGTCTGGAGGAGGCGGCGGCCAAGCTGAACGGCGGTCCCGGCGACGAGTACGGCAACGCCAGCTTCAGCTTCGGAGGCGCCTTCTTGGTGCCGTATCCCAACCGCATCATCGGCAAGCTCTCGCCGGACAAGAAGACCGTGACCACCGAATGGCACGGCAAGAAGATCGTGCTGCCGGCCAACTGGCACAACAGCGAGCACCCCACTGAAGACCTGCACGCGATGCACGGGCTGATCCTCGCCTCGCACACCGACGACGTGCAGACGGTGAAGATCCCCGACGGGGAGACGGTGACGGGCGTGATCCACGCCGGCGATTTCGGCGGCCACTGGCTTTCGCAGACCGACCTGAGCTTCGTGATCTCGCTCACGGGCAAAGCCGTTGACGCGACCATCGTCGCGAAAAACGTGGGCCAGGAGGATGAGCCGATCGCCATCGGCTGGCATCCTTACTTTGCGATTCCCAGCGGTGACCGGAAACAGGCGCTGCTGCACGTGCCGGGCTCCGAGGTGGCTGTGGTGAATAACTACGGCGACGTTTTCCCCACCGGCAAGCTGATCCCGGCGAAGGGCACCAAGTGGGACTTTATGGCGCCGAAGGGAAAAGCGCTCGACGATATTTACCTCGACGATAACTGGTCGAAGCTGACCCGGACCGACGGCGCGGTGGATGTGAACCTGACCGATCCAGCCAGTAACTATGGAGTTAAGCTGCTGGGCCTGTCGCCGCACATCAAAACGGTCCAGGTGTACGCGCCGCCGACCAAGTCCTTCGCGGCCATCGAGGAGCAGTTCAACTTTGCCGATCCATTTGGCAAAGAGTGGCACGGGATGGATACCGGCATGGTGACGCTGAAGCCGGGTGCATCGGTGGAGTGGCATGTACGAGTGGAGCTATTCCAGCCCAACAGCGCGTCCGCCTCGAAGTAGAGGCTCTAACCCTCTTTCTCTCCGGAACGGCTTCAGCGCCGCTCCCATCTCTGCCCGGATTCGTCGGTTGTTCACCCCACCCCTACCCCCCGGTTGAAGGGAATAGGCTTCTGTCTGATTCAAAAGGACCTGCAGGGTAATACCTTTTGGGTATTACCCTCGCTTGCGCCTTCCGCACCAGAGCCGCCGTCAAAGATCGGATGGCGCCCTGCTGAGCCGTCCAAAGAAAAAGCTCTGTTCGCAATGAACAGAGCTTTCCTTCTATTAAGGTTAGCGAACCTTCTAAGTCCGATCAAGAGAAATCCGGTAATCGTACGGTACGAAGGTGATTTTCGTGTTTGTTCCTGGCCGGGCCAGCCCAGGTTTGGCCCTTAAATAATCAGGTCTGGCCTTTAAATTAATTTCCGCCTTTAGCAACCTGGTAATTCCTTAGTTACCTCTATTTATTCGTTCGCTTCCCTGGGCAGCAATCAACGTGGAGGTCCTATGCTGCGCTTCCGTTGCGCATGTGTGCTTTCCGTCCCCCTGGTTCTCTGTTGTGCTGCAGCGTTCGCTCAGAACCCCGTCACGTTTACCACTCACACTTCGACTGCCGGGCTTTCGCCGCAGGACGTGTATGCGGTCGACATCAACAACGACGGGATTCCGGACCTGATTGAGGACGCCACGAGTGGAGGCAGCAACACTGTTTCCATTGCGATCGCGAACGGAGACGGCACCTTCCAGGCTCCCAAACAGCTCTATGTGCTCCCCATGACGTACACCAACCGGGCTCCGATGGCCTACGGCGATTTCAACGGGGACGGCAACGTGGATCTCGTTTTCGCCATGAACTATACAAATCAGCTCGTGGTTTTCCTGGGCAACGGTGACGGCACCTTTCAGGCGCCGAAGATTGAAACCGTTGCATTCCCCAGCAGCGAAAAATTCATGGGCGTGCAGCTGCTCGCCGCCGATTTCAACCACGACGGCAAACTGGATCTGGCTGCCTTCGCCAGTGCGAATGCAGGCGGTTTGTATGTTCTGCCGGGTGACGGAACGGGAAGTTTCGGTGCGCCTCGTTCGATCATTTCGCCGACCGTCACCGGGAATCTCGCCGTGGGCGACTTCGATGGAGACGGCAACGCCGACATCGCGGTTGCGGAGGGCATCGCCAATGGAGCCAACGCGCTGCACGTGTTGTACGGCAACGGGTCGTTCGGATTTACCGACAGCACGGTTTACACCACGTCTTCCAGCTACTTTTATTTCGCGAGCGGCGACATCAACAGCGACGGCCGCACGGACCTCTTCGGCTTTCCCAGTGGCAACAAGCTGATGGTGTGGACTTCGCAGCCGGACCGGCAATGGACCACGTTCTCCATGGACACAACCGCCAATCTGGAGCAGAGCACCAACCTGACGACACCGCCGTTCATGGTTGCCGATTTCAATGGTGACGGCAACATGGACCTGGGCGCGCTCGGGGTCCTGAGCGGCTCAGGCGGCACATTTCAGGATGTGTTCGATTTCTTCCTCGCAAATGGATCGGGGGGCTACGAAGAACAGAGCGTGCCCACTTCCGACATCGGCAACCTTGTTGCCGGCGATTTCAATCGCGAGCTGAAGCCGGATGTGGCCACGATCGACGGCCACCTTGCCTATCCCGGCACAGGCGCGCAGATGACGGTGGGCCTGAATGAGACAGAAAACGGCAAGTGGAGCCCATGCGCGTATCCAGCCAAGGGGCAGGGAATCGCTCTGTGCTCACCAGGAAGCACATCGGGAAGCTCGGTTTCCTTAACCGCTTCTGCCAGTTCTTTCGGCATGCTGCGCAAAATGGAGTTGTGGATCGACGGTAAAAAGATTGCTGAGCAGCACCACACATGGGGCAATCGGGCGTGGTTCAACCTGACCACCACGCTGAGTGCCGGCAGCCACAAAGTGACATTGTTTGCCGCCGACATCGATAACCGCCTGCAGAAATTCACCTCCACCGTACAGGTGGGCGGCAGCAGTTGCAGCGCGCCGACCTCAGCCGGCGTGAGTCTGTGCCAGCCCGCCAGTGGAGCGACGGTCAGTTCGCCGGTGCAGGTGCTGGCAACGGGAAAAGTCACCGGCACACTGGCCAGCATGCAACTCTGGGTGGACGGGGTGAAGAAGAGCTCCGAGTCGTCCAGCGCCACGCTGCAAACAACGGTCTCCTCACTGAAATCGGGAACCCACCGCTTTGCTGTTCTCGCTGTGAACACGGCGGGGCAGAAATGGGAATCCGCAGTCAACGCAACGGTGCAATAGGACAGCGTAAGAATCGTGATGAGGGGCGGAGCCTTCGATTGACGCCCGAAATGCCTATCCGAAGTGCCGCGCCCAGGCTGCGACGGCGGCCGCGGTGACGGCGCGCCACGGTCCCCAGAACAGGAGGAGCGTGGCGATGAACTCGGCAGAGAGCAGCCCCGCGGCGCCCACCACGAACTGCCGCATCAGCCGGCGCCGGCGCCAGTCCCACGCGGCGATCAGCAGCACGAGCACCACGTTGCCGTAAAAGATGAACAGGAACATCGCCGGAACGGAAGCCGGTATGGCGGGGATGAGCCAATCGGCAAACCGGTTGAACCCGGGATCGGCCAGCGAGACCGTGGCGAGGATCATCATCCTCTTATGCGCCGCCGGGTTCCTGCGCAGCGCGATGCCCCACGCCAGCAGGATGAGAAAGCCGCCGATATCCACCAGGTTGATGGAGAGGAACTGCGGGAAGAAGCCGGGTGAGTGCATGTGCGCTGTCTGGGAGGCCATGGCGGCCCACGGCCCCATGATCGCCATGAGGCAAGCCCAGCCCGCCGCAACCCAGCCCATCTTTCTGTGCCAGGCGACTCGGTTCCGGAGCACCAGCAGCACCTGCGCGGTGAGCAGCAGCATCCAGCCGGTGAACACGACCGCGTGCACGCGAATGGACATCGGCGCGGGCGGAGTTTGGCGCAGAAAGCGGGGAAAGTCGAGCCCGAATCCGGCGATCATCCCCGCCCAGAAGATGCCGAGGTAGACAGCAAAAGGGCCCCGATCGTCGCGCGGGCTCCAGGAGCCGCGTACGTGCCAAAAACGCCCTGGTTTCTCCAGGGCTGGTGCGGTTGCCATCGATTTTCCTTCTGGGGGACCCGGTCCGGCGATCCTCAAGGAAATGAGTAACTTCGTCAGGGGAATTGTCGCGCCACGTTGCGAAGACGAGGTTGTCCCCCCAATAATCTGAGTGACTTTCACTCAGTTTTCACCCTTCGCCCCTTGACATCCACAGGGCCGGGTCGGTACCTTAGCAGTCGTAGGGCGAAAGTGCTAAATGGCGGTTTCGCGCAGGTTTTTGGGAGCGCGAGCCCGCTGCCGGATGGCCCGTTGAAGGCCTTCCGGGGGTCGCCCCGCACAGATCAACCCAAGGCAAGAAGTTCGGCCGCCGGAAGTTTTCTTCCGCGGGGCAGCCCCTGCGGGAAACCCTGTTCGGAACGCGTTCGCGCGCTCCGCGAAATCTGTGAAGGAGAAGGAAAGCATGCCAACTGCAACTGCTTCGGCAACGACCACGTTCACTCCGCTGCACGATCGCATTCTTGTTCGTCGCATCGAGGAGAGCGAGACGGTGCGCGGCGGGATCATCATCCCCGACAGCGCGAAGGAAAAGCCCCAGGAAGGCGAAGTCATTTCTGTGGGCAAGGGCAAATCCAACGACGAAGGCAAGGTCTTCCCCCTCGATGTGAAGAAGGGCGACCGCATTCTCTTCGGCAAGTATTCGGGCACCGAGATCCGGATCGATGGGGAAGAGTTCCTCATCATGCGCGAGGAAGAAGTCCTCGGCATCCTCAAGGGCTGACTCGCCCGGGCGGACGCGGCTTGGCCGCAAAAGCCACACGACATTGGTTCCCAGGGGGGAAGGCTCCCCGACAACACAGGAGATCAGCAAATGGCAAAGCAAATTCTGCATGGAGAAGATTCCCGCCAGGCGATTCTGCGCGGCGTGAATACTCTGGCCGATGCGGTGAAGGTGACGCTGGGCCCCAAGGGCCGCAACGTCGTCATCGAGAAGAAGTTTGGTTCGCCCACCATCACCAAAGACGGCGTGACGGTGGCCAAAGAGATCGAGCTGCGGGATTCGCTCGAGAACATGGGCGCGCAGATGGTGCGCGAAGTGGCTTCCAAGACCAGCGACGTGGCCGGTGACGGCACCACGACCGCGACCGTGCTGGCCCAGGCCATCTATCGCGAAGGCGTCAAGACCGTGGCTGCGGGTGCGAATCCGATGGCTCTGAAGCGGGGCATCGACCTGGCGGTTGCGGCTGTAGTCGGCAAGCGCGCTGAGGACGGCACGGTGACGGGCGGAGCGCTGGCGAAGTTCTCCAAGCCGGTGACCGGCGACATGATCGCGCAGGTGGGCACCATCTCCGCCAACTCCGACCACACCATCGGCACCATCATTGCCGAGGCCATGAAGAAGGTCGGCAAAGACGGCGTCATCACGGTGGAAGAGTCGAAGACCCTGGAGACGCAGCTGGAAGTCGTGGAAGGCATGCAGTTCGACCGCGGCTACCTGAGCCCCTACTTCGTCACCGATCCGGACCGCATGGAAGTGGTGCAGGAAGATCCCTACATCCTGATCTACGAGAAGAAGATCAGCGCGATGAAGGATATGCTCCCGCTGCTCGAGCAGGTTGCCCGCAACGGCAAGCCGCTCGTCATCATTGCCGAGGACGTCGACGGTGAAGCGCTGGCCACCCTGGTGGTCAACAAGCTGCGCGGCACGCTGAACGTCGCTGCGGTCAAGGCTCCGGGCTTCGGCGATCGCCGCAAGGCGATGCTGGGCGACATTGCCATCCTCACCGGCGGCAAGGCCATCACCGAAGACCTGGGCATCAAGCTGGAGAACATCAAGCTGGAAGACCTGGGCCGCGCCAAGCGCATCACCATCGACAAAGACAACACCACCATCGTGGAAGGCCGCGGGGAGTCAAAGGCGATCGAGGGCCGGGTCAGGGAGATCCGGAACCAGGTTGAGAAGACGACCTCGGACTACGACCGCGAGAAGCTGCAGGAGCGGCTGGCCAAGCTGGTCGGCGGCGTGGCAGTGATCAAGGTGGGTGCGGCGACCGAGACCGAGATGAAGGAGAAGAAGGCTCGTGTTGAGGACGCCATGCACGCAACCCGCGCGGCTGTCGAAGAGGGCATCGTCCCGGGCGGCGGTGTCGCTCTGGTTCGCTGCACTAAGGACGTCGAGGCTCTGATCAAGACCCTCACGGGCGATGAGAAGATCGGCGCTCAGATTGTGCGGCGCGCGCTCGAGGAGCCCCTGCGGCAGATCGTCGGCAATGCCGGCGAAGAAGGCGCGGTGGTGGTGGGCAAGATCCACGAGAGCAAGGACGATCACTTCGGCTACAACGCCCAGACCGGCGTGTTCGAGGACCTGGTGAAAGCCGGCGTCATCGATCCGACCAAGGTCACGCGGACTGCGCTGCAGAATGCGGCGTCGATCGCGGGGCTGATGCTGACCACCGAAGCCATGGTCTCGGAGATCCCCGAGCCCAAGTCGGCGGCTCCGGCCGGCGGCCACGGCGGCGGCATGGAAGGCATGTACTGAGCTGGCCGCTCGGCACACGGGCCTTCGGCGCAAAAACAGAAAGCCCCGCAGCGATGCGGGGCTTTTTCTGTTTGTCAAAAGCTGCCTGCCGCCGGGAAATTATCCCGCCGTTAGGGTAGCTGTTCGTACAAGCCTCTTGCAAAGTCGAACACTTAAACTGCGTATGTACAACAAACTAATCACTAAAGTAATGTCTTACAATAGTTCAAGTTCGTTTTCTAAAACAAAAGAACAGTGAAATGAAACGGCCTCCATATCACTGTAGAGGGGCCGCCAGAATTCGAATCGGCGGAACGACTGTAAACGTTTCGCGAGGCATTGGATACGCATAATTTCTCAAGAATCGCAGTACTGCTGACGCTCCAGTTCCAATGAAGGAGCCGCGGGCGATCGCAGCCCGGATCATCGCCAAGACCCACTGATAGGCACGATAATCCCGGCCGAGTTATCCACAGAGAACATATTGACTCAGACTCGCTTCTGTGACTTATCATAGTAAATGACGGCATTACAGTCATTTACAGGAAATCACAAGATCCGTTCTTGGAGGTGTGCATGTGCGCTGAAGTGGTGAAGGGAACAGTTGAATGGAATGGCCGGCGCATCACTGTTGAGGGGCCGCCAGAATTCGTATCGGCGGAACTCGGCCGATTCCGTGGGGGCACGGAGGAAACTCTCTCCCCGGAATCCGGCGCGGCAACAGGTAGGCCAATGAATGACGCCTCCTTTGTCACATTGAAGAATCCGAAGGATCACTACGAGAAAATCGCTGTCCTCGCTGTCCGACTTAAGGAGGCAGGAAAGACGGAATTCGATGACGCCGAGATGAGGCGCGCATATCTCCGAGCTGGGATAAAGCCACCAAAGGTGATGACGCAGGCTCTCGTTGACACGAAGCGATTCCGGGACTTCATCGAACCAACAGCTACCCGTGGGCAGTACCGCCTTACGGATCACGGTGCAGACTTTGTTCGGTTCGAGCTACCACGGAAAGCCGGATCGAACAAATGAGCAGCATTCAACAATTCGCACGACGTATTCCCAATTTCGGCTCGCTAATCCAACAGCCCGGTCGCCTCGCGCCTTTCCTAGCCTACTTCCTCGAAGAGGAAGAGGGAGCTACTTCAGTTTCCGGTGGCGCTCTTGGCTCGTTGTACGACGAATTGCGGGTCCGGCCACCTGCGAACCTCCCAGATACGCTGCGAAGGTCAAGAGCCTTCGTGCGTGCCAAAAAAGGGGGATATCGACTTAGCCATCAAGGCCGCGAAATGGTCATAAACGCAATGGGGACGGACCCGGATGAGGCGAAAATCACAAGAGAGGACCATCCTCGAATCGAGAGCGCACCGGATGCCGATCCAAGTGAACAGCCCAAACGATCCAACTTCTCGACCCGCAACGTGCTCGTGGTATACGGACGAGACGAGCTCTTGCGCAGGGACCTATTTGTCTTCCTTCGCACAGTCGGATTGAATCCGCTGGAGTTCGAAGAGATTGTGCAGCAGACGGGCACTGCTTCGCCCTATGTTCTGGACGCATTAAAGCTCGCATTCACGAATGTTCAAGCGTGCGTGGTGCTTTTCTCACCTGATGAGACCGTACAACTCCGTCCCCACCTCAGAAGTTCACACGACCCAGAGGGGGCGGAGCTTCAACCGCGGCCAAACGTCCTTGTTGAGGCTGGAATGGCGATGGCGCTCCAACCTGCTCGCACAATACTTGTGCGAGTAGGGAAAGTCCGTTCTTTTTCCGATTTCGACGGCAAACATTATGTCAATTTGACAGGAACTGCGGAGAGCAGGAACAAACTTGTCGGAAAGCTTAGGGTTGCCGGTTGCGATCCGAGAACCGCCGACGACGATTGGCTCACCGTCGGCAACTTCAAACCCTCTGGAGAAGACCAAATATGACCTCGCTTGAGGAACTCAAGAGCAAATTCCTAGTAAGTGGTAGCCTCTCGGAAGCACAGATGCATTCACTGTTGCAACTCGCAGTCAACCACTGCGCGGTAGATGCAAAGGGGAACGTCGAGATCAAGAACCCAAAGCTCCCGGCAAGGGACAAACTGATGCTGGTACTCGCAGCGCGATTTGTAGCTCACGCTCTTGAAGAGTCCATTCCATCTGAAGTCTCCATCGACGAACTTGTAAGAAATACCCGAGTTGCAAGCGAGCAGGTTAGGGCACGTACTAGCGATTTGGTTAAGGATCGGCAAATCGAGATGGTGAGCCGCGGATCCTATCGCGCACTATTGCACCGAATTGAACCGTTCCTATCCAGCCTGGCAGCGCAAAAATGATCGCGAATTATATCCGCGGATGCATGGATTTCGGATGAGAACATGACCGGCGCAGGCCCCGTTTTTGTATCAGGGCATGGCTTCAGCCATGCCGCAAAGGCGGGCGCGAAGCGCTTTCCATGCTGCCGCAGGCCGAGGCGCAGCTCGAAGAGCGCAGCCGGAAGTCGAATGTGTCCGAGTTGGCTTGTGCCGTTGGAGCCAACTCGCTCCGAATAACTAGCGCCCCCAATCCTCCAATCGGGAAACTCCGGAACCTTGCCGCCTCGTTCGCTGTCTATGCAGGCAGGAGGAACAATCTATGACGATGAACGGAGGGAGCACGAAGACCCTGCACGCCGACCCCAACGTGACGCCCCTGATCGACGTCCTGCTCGTGCTCCTCATCATCTTCATGGTCATCGTTCCCGTCGCTCCCACGGGACTGGCACCCGCCCTCCCGCAGCCGCCGAAAAAAGGAGAGGCCACGCCTCCACAGACCATCGTCGTACAGGTCCTGGCCAGTCGCGCCGGCCCGGCCTACAAGATCAATGGCGCAATCGTCCCGAACAAGCGCCAGCTCGCCGCCGAACTGCACCGCATCTTCTCCGTCCGTGCCGAAAAGGTCGTCTTTGTCCAGGGCGGTCCGCAACTGGACTTCGCCTCCATCGCCGAAGTCATCGACCTCACCCGCGCCGCCGGCATCGACCACGTCGGAATCCTGACTTCAGCCCTTGCCGCCAATTCGAGCGCAAAATGAAGTATGCGGAGAATAAGAACGCTATGAGGATTGTCGGGCCGGTCATCTCGGTCATTGCGCTCGTCGCGCTGCTGAAATCGCGGGAGAAAACCGTCAGAAGGGAATTCGATCCGCTGCTGGCGCTCCGCGGCTCGGGCCGCGACCTCTGGGCCAACCAGCACGCCGACGAATTTGTGAAGAGTCTCCGCGAGGGCTGGGAATAGCGACCGGCAGAGACCCCTTACGCTTCGTATCAGGGCATGGCTTCAGCCGTGCCGCAAAAGACCGGCGCGCAGCGTCTTCCATGCTGCCGCAGGCTCCTGTACGGCTCCGACGGAGCGCGGTCGGGAGTTGGCCATGCCGCGGACTAAACCCGCGCGTAGTCCGGACGCCAGGTCTGGATGCTGCTCTTGATCGCCTTCGGATCGAGGTTCTCGGCCAGCGTGCGCGCCACCAGCGCGGGAAGTTCCGCATCCGAGGCAAAACGCAGCGCGATGAGTTGGGCCATCGACAGCCGGCTCACATCCGCCTGGGGCACAAGCGCGGCGATGCGCAGCCGCTCTTCGAGGCGGATCAACCGATCCTGCAGGCGCAGTGCGTACAGGCGCATCTTCAACGCCATAAGGAACAGCGCCACCGCGATCACGACCAGCCAGAGATGCAGGGCGAGATGGTGCCGACCCCGTACGGCCATGACAACGGCAACAACAAAATTGATCAGGAAGATCGGCCCCAGCACGAAGTGCGTGAGCGTATCGGTAGCGGCGTGGCTGGCTGCGGTCTGCGGTTTGGGCATGCGTCCATCGTACGTATTGACGCCCCGCTCCTGGGGGGAGAGGCGATGGAAAACTGCCTTCGGCCCCGTCTCTGTAGCTACAATGTAGCTATAAGAACGGAAGAAAGGCACCCGGCAACAGGCTCAGGCAAATAGAAAAGCGGCCCAGGAGAGAAGTCCCCATGAGAGAGGAACTGAAGAAGAAGACGCTCAAAAATGAAGCCGAAGAGGCCGCGTGGTGGGACCAGCACCAGAATGCCCTCGCCGATGAGTTCGAGAAGGCGGCGGCTGCCGGCACTCCGGGGCATGGCACCGCGGCGCGCAAGGGCAGCACGCCAACCACAACGATCCGCCTCGATCCCGAGGACATCGCCAGGGCGCGCTCCCAGGCAGCGCATCGAGGGCTCCGCTATCAGACCTATCTCAAGATGCTGATCCACCAGGCACTCCATCAGGCGGATACGGAACCGAAAGCCCGTCGCTCCCGACCGTCGCGTGCCTCATGACCTCCGCCTTCCAATGCTGCCGCCTACCGGTGAGCCGTTCGCGTCCAGGGTGGCTCGCGTTGTTCGAGCCAACCGCTCCGTTTCTCGCTACCAGCGACCGGCTACAGGCTACCGGCTCGTCCATGACCTTCGTACCGTCCTGCCTCGCGTTTCTCCTTGCCTCTGCGCGCAGGCGATCCTATGCTGAAGGGGAGGAAAGCTCTGTCCGCCCATCGCGAACAGAGCTTTTGCTTTTACGACTGAGCTCTGAGCCCTGTGCTCCGCGCTCTGTCGTCGCGGCCCAGGCCGCTTGCAGTCCCGGCTCTTTGACATCGCCTTCGGAAGCGCGACGATCAGGGTAATACCCTCAGGGTATTACCCTCCAGGTCTCACAGAATCTGCGACTTGCCGAATTCCATCCCTGGGGGGGGTACCCCTCCAGGGCAGTCGCAGCACGCCGTAAGATGGTGCAACGCCGCTTCGGAGGTTTTTTCTTGCGCCCGCATCGCTCTTTGCGCCCAGGTCCTGCTGCTGCTCTGGCGATCCTCGCTGCCGCTCTTACCGCCCTGGCTCAGGCGCCGGCGCCGAGCTATCCGCCGACACACTGGCCGATTCGGGATGGCATCTACGTCATCCACGATTTCCATTTTGGAACCGGCGAGACGCTGCCTGAGCTGAAGCTGCACTACCTGACGCTGGGCACGCTGCACCGCGACGCAGCCGGTCACGCGGACAACGTGGTGCTGCTGTTGCATGGAACCGGCGGCGACGCGCACTCGCTGCTGAATCCGGTATTCTCCGATCTGCTCTTTGGGCCGGGCCAACCGCTCGACATCACAAAATATTTTGTGATTCTGCCGGACGACATCGGCATGGGCGAGTCGAGCAAGCCGTCGGACGGGCTGCGGATGAAGTTTCCGCACTACGACTACGACGATATGGTCCGCTCGCAGCACACCATGCTGCTGGACGGACTGCACGTCGATCATCTGCGGCTGATTCTCGGCACGTCGATGGGCTGCATGCAGAGTTTCATCTGGGGCGAGACGTATCCCGGATTCGCGGACGCGCTGGCGCCCTTCGCCTGCATGCCCATCGAGATTGCCGGGCGCAATCGCATGTGGCGCTATATGGCGATGCAGAGCATCCGCGACGACCCGCAGTGGGACAACGGCAACTACCCAAAGGAGCCGGTGGAAGGGCTGAAAGGCGCGGCGGATTTTCTCATCATTGCCGGCTCAGCGCCGCAGCAGATGCAGAAGGATTTTCCAACGCGGCAGCAGGCGGAAGATTACGTGAACAAAACCGTGGACCGAACGGTCGCGCACACCGACGCCGATAACTTTCTCTACTATTTCGACGCGTCGCGCAACTACAATCCCGAGGCGAAGCTGAGCACGATCCACGTGCCGGTTCTGTGGATCAACTCTGAGGACGACTTCATCAATCCGCCGGAGCTGAACATGGCGCCGGAGCTGGCGAAGCGGATGCCGCATGCGCGCTTCATTCTGATACCAGCGTCGCTGAAGACCTTCGGTCACGGGACGCACACGCATGCCGCGGTCTGGAAGGACGATCTGGTGCAGCTGCTGCAGGAGTCGGCCAGGAAGTAGCGCTGGTGGGTGCGCGTGATATCGTTCCGCTTCTTACCGCATCATGATGGTTGCGTGGAGCGGCAGATCCGCCGAGGACGAGCCGGTTTCGATGGTGTACTGCCCTGGCTGCACTTGCCAGGCGTGATGGGCCACGGACCAGTAGGAAAATGACCGCGGTTCCAGGGTCAGCGTGACCTTCTTCGATTGGCCTGGGGCCAGCATCACCTTGCTGAAGGCCGCCAGCTGCAGCGGCGGCTCGTTGCCTTCCGCGATGGGCGGGAATGCGATGTAGACCTGGGCCACTTCCGCTCCCGCGCGCTGTCCGGTATTTGTCACCCGCAGCGTTACCTGTGCGGCGTGCGTTTTCCCCGGAGCTACCTTCAGGTCGGCCATGGAAAACGTTGTGTACGACAATCCGAAGCCGAAGGGGAAGAGCGGCTCCACGTGCTGGGCCTGATACCCGCGGTAGCCCACCTGCAGCCCTTCGTCGTAGTGCACCTGCTGCCCGTTGCCTGGATACGACGCCGGATTGCGCGCCAGCGTCTGATCCACGCTCCTGGGGAACGTCAGGGGCAGCTTGCCCGAAGGATTGACGTCGCCAAACAGCACATCGGCGACCGCGTTGCCGTCTTCCTCGCCCGGATACCAGGCCTCCAGCACCGCCGCGACCGAGTCGATCCACGGCATGAGCAGCGCCGAGCCGCTCTTCAGCACCACGATGGTCCTGGGATTCGCCGCTGCCACGGCCGCGATCATGGCATTCTGCTCTGCGGGCAGCTCGATGGGATGGTCGCGCCCCTCCGTCTCCTGATCGCCGACCATCACGATCACCAGGTCGGCATGTTGGGCCGCGGCCACCGCAGCCTGCAGGTCGCTTCCGTCGAGCAGCGCCACGCGTTTTTGCAGCGGCATGTGCGCTTCGATGCCGTCCACCGGATCGATGCTGTAGAGCGGGATGACATGCGAGCTGCCGCCGCCTCCGGTCTTCGCTCCCAGCGCGTCGGGCCCGATGAGCGCGATGGAGCGCAGATGGTCGGTGTCGATGGGGAGGATGTGGTTGTCATTCTTGAGCAGCACCATGCCCTGCTCTGCCAACTCGCGCGCGGCCTTGCCGTGCGCGAGCGCCGGGATGGGCCGTAGCTGTTTTGGTTTCGCATTGAAGAGACCGTAGCGGATCATGGTGGCGAAGCGGCGGACCAGCATCTCGTTGACTGCGGCTATGGGCACCTGGCCCTGCTGCACGGCGGTCTTCAGAGCGTCTCCCAGGTAAATCCCTGTCGGCATCTCCAGATCCAGTCCGTTGAGCGCGCTGGGCACGGTGCTGTGGGTCGCGCCCCAGTCGGAAAGGACGAAGCCTTTGAACTTCCATTCACCGTCCAGAACCCCGGTCAGCAGCGGCTTGTTCTCGCAGTTGAAGGTCCCGTTGATCCTGGGATAGGCGCACATGATCGCGGCGACACCGCCCTCCTCGACCGCGTCTTTGAAGGCCGGCAGATAGATCTCGCGCAGCGCCCGCTCGTCGACAATCTCATCGATGCGAAAGCGGTCGGTCTCCTGGTTGTTGGCGACGTAATGCTTGGCATTCGCCATGACGCCGGTGCTTTGAATTCCCTGGATCATGGACACGGCGATGCGGCCATCGAGATAAGGATCCTCGCTGTAGCTCTCGAAGGTGCGCCCATTCTGGGGAACCCGAATAATGTTCATGTCCGGACCTTCGAGCAGATCGGAGGCGAGGTCGCGGGTCTCTTCGCCGGCAATGACGCCGTAGCGACGGGCCACGGAGGGGTCCCACGAGGCGGCCACGGCAATGGGAGCGGGCAGAGCCGTCGCGCGCAACTGCGGATTCGCCCCACCCGGGCCCGCGCCGGCCGGCCCATTTGTCATGGGAAAGGCTGGAATGTCGAGCCGCGGAATCCCGGGGACGTAGCGGTAATGTTCCGGGGTGTGGATGCCATGCAGTTCCATGATCTTTTCATCGAGCGTCATTTTCGCCACTTTGGCACGGGCCCGCGCGTAGTCCTGCGGGGTGGGAACCTGCGACTGCGCCGAACCGATCCGGCAGAAGAACGCCACCGCGACAAGGGCGGCCAGCTGAGCTATGCATGGTTTCATCGGTGTCTGCTTTCCCCCTTAGGAATCCTAAACCTGCTGGGGGAGCGCTACCCCGTTCGGGAACCGCTCGTCGAAAGAAAGCTGCAACGGCGCGCGTGATATCGTCACTGGTATTCCGACAACTCTTCTTCAGGGGCGAGGTCCGATGCGACTTGGGTTCCGATACGTGGCAACAGCGGCCGTGTTTTTCGCGGGTATGACCGTGTGGGCGCAGGCTAAGCCGGCGAAGGATGCGCGGCTCGCGGGTGCGTACAAGTTCCAGCGCGCCGGCTGGACGTATGTTCACCTGCAGGGAACTCCGGAACAGATCGGGTTCCAGCATGGTTATCTGCTGGGCCCGCAGATTGCCGATGCGCTGCACGTGTTTCGCGTGGAGGATGAGCATTCCACGCATCGCAGCTGGGCGTTCTACCGGAACGCGGCGAAGACGATTCTGTGGCCACACATTGAGCCGCAGTATCAGGCGGAGCTGAAGGGGATTGCCGCTGGCGCCCAGGCGCGCGGCGTGAAGGTGGATGTGTGGGACATTGTGGCCGAGAACGGCACGATGGAACTGAGCGAGTACTACGTGCCGTGGCTGGATAAGCAGCAGCATGCGCTGAACGCTCCGGTGATTCGTGCGCCGGGAAAGTGCAGCGCGTTCATTGCGACGGGCAGTTACACCAAGGATGGCAAGATTGTGATTGCTCACAATAACTGGTCGTCGTATGCGGAAGGGTCGCGGTGGACCACTCTGTTCGACATCAAGCCGGATCACGGGCATGAGATTATGCAGGACGGCGTGCCGGGGATGATCACGAGCAACGACGATTTTGGGATCAACGATGCGGGCATCATGATGACCGAGACGACGATTACCCAGTTCGAGGGCTGGAACAGCAAGGGGATTCCGGAGTTTATGCGGTCGCGCAAGGCGCTGCAGTATGCCGGCAGCATCGATGATTTCGTCGCCACCATGATTGAGGGCGACAACGGCGGCTATGCCAACGACTGGCTGGTCGGCGACCGCAAGACGGGCGAGATTGCTTATCTGGAGCTGGGGCTGGAGCACACGCCGGTGTGGCGGACGAAAGACGGATATTATGTCAGCTCTAATTTCCCGCGGGATCCCTCGCTGATCAAGGATGAGACGGACGGGTTCAATCCTCGTGACCTGTCGTCGTCGATGAACGCGCGGCATCTGCGCTGGGAGCAGCTGATGCGGGAGTATAAGGGCCGGATCGATGTGCAGCTGGCGGAGAAATTCCTGGCGGATCACGAGGACGCGTACACGCATAAGGAGGGGGCCGATCAGCGCACGCTCTGTGGGCATGAGGATGTGGCGAAGGAGGGCGTTCCGCAGTGGGACGACCCGCCTTACAATCCCGGCGGGGCGGTGCAGGCCAAGGTGACGGACAGCGATCTGGTGGGGAAGATGGCGCTGATCGCGCACGCGGGGCATCCGTGCGGGGAAGATTTCCTGGCCAAGCCGTTTCTGGCGGCGCATCCGGAGTACGACTGGGAGGCGCCGATTCTGCGGGATATGAAATCGGGGCCGTGGACGGAGTTTCAGGCGGGAGAGAAGTAGAGCAGGTTACAGGTTGCAGGTCGGGGGCCGCTTCCTTCATTTTGCGCGTTGGTCAGCGATTATGGGTTGTGAACGGATTGAGGAGCGGCACATCGAAGATGCGGAAGTCGCGGATGTTACGAGTGACGACCGTGAGGTGATGAATGCGAGCGGTGGCCGCGATCATTGCGTCTTCAATAAGGTCATCGGATCGACGATGCATGAGGCGGGCCCATTCCCGGAGGATCGGGGCATGGAGTGAGATGATCTGGCAGCTGCCTTCAATCTGATCGATCCAGGCGTCCAGAAGGGCTGCTTTGGGTGGATCCTGCAAACGGGTTCGTTCCACACCGGCCTGCAACTCGCCGAGGGTGAGAGCGGAGAGGAACAGGTCACGATCGGAAATCGGGTCGATCCAGGCAAGAACGCCGCCATGGGGACGGGGCTTGCGGAGTTCCGACACCACGTTTGTATCGAGCAGGTACATGGGACATCTCAGCGGGGCTCGACTGAGCGACGGCGGAGGCGCCCCCGACGCGGAATGGGCAGCGTCACGCGCGGCTCGGCGGCGAGGAGGAGTTGCTTCAACGAAGGGCGAGTTTCCCGACTCAGACGGCGCCACTCATCAATGGGCGCCAGAACGGCCACTTCGATCCCGCGGCGGGTGACGATCTGAGGGCCGTCGCGGAGACTGACCTCCAGCAGTTCGCTGAAGCGGGCTTTTGCGTCCTGGACCTGCCATGCCATGTCTCGATCCTCATCCGAACATGACTAGTCATACGCCTAGTCATGGGTCACTGTCCAGTTTACGCACCCTGCGGGCGTGACCGGTGTAGGCAATAATAGGGATATGCAGCCAAATGGTCCCATGACGGATGTGCCGGGTGCGGTGGAGGAGATCAAGGCGGGGCGGATGATCGTCGTGGTCGACGACGAGGACCGCGAGAACGAGGGCGACCTGACGCTGGCGGCGGAGCACGTGACGCCGGACGCCATCAACTTTATGGCGAAGTACGGGCGCGGGCTGGTGTGCCTGACGATGACGGAGGAGCGCGCCGATTATCTGCGGCTGGGGCCCATGACGCAGCAGAACTCGTCGCGGTTCGGCACGGCGTTTACCGAGTCGATTGAAGCGCGGGAGGGCGTGACGACGGGCATTTCGGCCTACGACCGGGCACACACGATCAAAGTAGCCATCGATCCGCGGTCGACGGCAGCCGATCTGGCGCGGCCGGGGCACGTGTTTCCGCTGCGGGCACGCAAGGGCGGGGTGCTGGTGCGGGCGGGGCAGACCGAGGCGTCGGTGGATCTGGCGCGGCTGGCGGGGCAGATCCCCGCAGGCGTGATCTGCGAGGTGATGAAGGACGACGGCACGATGGCGCGAGTGCCGGACCTGATGGGATTCTGCCAGGAGCACGGGCTGAAGATTCTGACGGTGGCGGAGCTGATCCGCTACCGGCTGCAGCATGAGCGCTACATTGTGCGGGTGGCGGAGAGCCTGCTGCCGACGGAGTGGGGCGAGTTCCGGATGATCGCTTACGAGAGCGAGGTGCATGGCGGCGAGAGCCACGTGGCGCTGGTGCGCGGCGATGTGAGCGGCACGGATCCTGTGCTGGTGCGGGTGCACTCCCGCTGTTTAGCCGGCGACGTGTTTGGGGCGACGCTGTGCGATTGCCAGCGGACGACGCGGCAGTCACTGAAGATGATTGCTGAGGCGGGGCGCGGAGCGTTTCTCTATCTGCATAACGCGGGGCGGGGGTTCGAGATCGATCGAACGGGGGAAAAGCCGCGGGTTCTGTTCCATCGGGAGGCGCGAGAGCGGGAGGCGCACGCGGACCGGCATCAGCGGATTCTGCGCGAAGTAGGTCTGGGTGGGCAGATTCTGGCGGACCTGGGGATTCACAGGATTCGCCTGTTGAGCAACACGCCGACGCATGTGCCGGCGCTGCAGGGTTTCGCGGTCGAGATCGTGGAGCAGGTGCAGATTCCTGTGGAGGAGCCGGTGGGACCGAGTTAGCTGCACCACAGAGGAGATCCGAGCCGGTAGCCGGTAGCTGAACATCTCCCGTGCGATTTGAAGAGGATTCACCACAGAGGACACGGAGGGCACAGAGGGTTCTGGGCTCTTCCGGAGAGGGTCAGGCCGCGTCAGAGAGCGCGGCCTCTTCTTTTTGCGCGGCTCGGCTGCGGAGCCGGTAGAACGTAAGCGCGATGAGATTGCTGAGCAGGATGGTGGCGATGATCTTGGCCGCGTAGGTGCGCGCGCTGACGACGTGCACGAAGGGGAAGGCCGAGATGAAGAGGCTGAAGAGGGTTGAGGCGAGGCCGACGGCGGATGTCCACTTGAGCCAGCGGGGCAGAGAGCGGCGGAGGGCGGCCGCGCCGAAGATCGGGATGGCGAACATGGCGACGTAGGCCACCTCATAGTGGGTGAGGCTGGCGTTGGTGAGGAGCTGATAGGCCTCCTGCGCGTGGACGCCGCTGCTGAAGAGCAGGATGAGGGCGAGAACGAGGATCGAGGTGCAGGCGATGGAGTTGGTCGGAGTGCGGCGGCGGGGATGGAGGCGTGTGAACCATGCGGGGACGAGGTGGTTCCAGCCAGCGGCCATGGGCAGGCGGGTGACGCCGGTGAAGAGATAACTGGTGGCTCCGAGAAGACGGATCTGCAGGAGCAGGATGGCGAGGATGGCGACGAGATTGCCGATGCCGGAGGCGCCGAGGGTCATGCGCATGGCTTGCGGGATGGGGGCGATAAAGTCGATGCGGCCGCGGGGCACGAGAACGACGATGGCCGCGGTGCCGAGGATGAACATGGCGCAGATGATGGGCGAGGAGAGGATGACGGACTGGCCGATGCTGCGTGCGGGGTCGCGGCTTTCTCCCGCGAGGATGGCGATGTATTCGAGGCCGCACAGGGCTCCAAAGAGCATCTGGCCGAAGAGGGCGAAGGTGCGGAGGTTGACGGGCGGCGCGGCTACAGAGAAGGGCGTGTAGTGGAGCGGTACGTGGTGGGCGAGAGGCCACAGCGGAAGCAGGATGAGTCCGGCGAAGACGATGAGGATGGCGATGCCGCCGGCGTTGTGGATCCACTTGCCGAGCTCGAGGCCGTGCAAGGCGGCGAAGGTGATGCCGGCGAGCATGAAGACCACGATGGCGAGGCACAGGGGGCGGTCTTCCGGGAGGCCGCGGGCCGCGGGGCCGATGAGGTAAGAGATTTCGGTGGGAATGGCGTAGAGGATGGTGGCGGTAACGGCGAGGCCGTAGACCCAGAGGTTCCACGCGGTGAGAAAGCCGGCGAGGTCGCCGAAAGCGGTGCGGGCCCAGACGTAGAGTCCGCCTTCGAGGGGCATGGCGCGGTTGAGGCAGACCACCGAGGCAGCCATGGGGACGTAAAAGAGCAGCATGGCCGCGACCCAGATGAGGGACTGCACGCGGCCGAGGCCGCCGGCGACGCCTACCCAGGAACTGCCGACGACGCACAGGATCTGGGCGAGGACGAGGTCGGGCAGGCGGAGAGGGCGGTGCAGGCGATGCTCGGCCTCAGCGCGCTCGGGCATGGTTCCGCCATAGTACAGGGTGCGGGGTGAAGGGTACAGCGGACAGGTTGCAGGTTACGGCTTACAGTGATCCGCGAACCGCGTGGAGTGGATCTTCGCCGGGCTGGGGCAGATCCTGCAGCAGGTTGCGAGCGGCGAGATCGGCGCGCAGGTGATCGACGGAGCGGAAGTGGAGCGCGTGGAGGCCGACCTGCTCTGCGGCGTGAATATTCACCGGTTTGTCGTCCAGGAAGAGGGCTTCTTCGGGACGAACGCCGAGCTTCTCGCAGGTGTGGAGGTAAATAGCCGGGTCGGGCTTGGCGATGCCGAGCTCGCAGGACCAGGTGAGCTGCGTGAAGCCATCGAGCCACAGGAAATCACGGCGCATGCGGCCGAGCACCTCGGTGACCATGTTGGAGAGGATGGCGGTGCGGAGGCCGGCCTTCTGCAGAGATGCAACCCAGGCGAGCATGCGGGGATCGAGGAGGCGGGTCCACAGGAGGACGTCGGACTCAACGAGGGCGTCAATCTGCTCCGGGGTGAAGGAGAGGCCGGCGTCCTGGGCGAACTGGCGCCAGAAGGAAGGACCGTCGTGGCGGCCGAGATCATAACTGTGGCGATCGCGCCAGTAGTGGCGCTCGAAGGTGTCGCGGTCGAGGCCGGTGAGAGCGATGAGCTCGCGGTGGGCGGCAGGGTCGGGCTGGCAGAGGACTTCGCCGTAGTCGAAGATGACGGCGCGGAGGGAGGACGAATTGGGCAAACCGGAGCTCCTCGGGGCGTTGGGAGATGCGCTGCTTCTATTATGCCGTGGAGATTTGGCGGGGAAAGGCGAGGAGTGCGGGAGGGGTGAGGGCAGACTTCGGTAATGCCGAACGAGGGATTCGCGGGCGGAATCTCTGAAGGGCAGGCATAAACTTGATAGGTTCGCCGGATGTTCCCCACCGGCTGCCGTGAGGGACGTTTTGGCCTGCATCTCTTGCAGCAGGAGGCATCTCATGGCGTCAACCACCACCGAATCGGCGGATCAAAAGACCGGAGAGCGGGAGCCGGCGATCCGGACGAAGCTCTACGGCTTTACCCTCCTGAACCATCCCCGGCTGAACAAGGGCACGGCGTTTAGCGAAGAGGAACGCGACGCGTTCGATCTGCACGGGCTGCTGCCGCCGCATGTGGGGACGTTGGCGGAGCAGATCGAGCGGCGGAGAAAGGCCTTTGACGCGCTGAAGACGCCGTTTGAGAAGTACAGCTTCATGCGGGATCTGCAGGACATCAACGAGACGCTGTTCTACGCGCTGATTTTGTCCGATGTACGGGCCTTTATGCCGATCGTGTATACGCCGACCGTCGGCGAGGGCTGCCAGCGCTTCAGCGAAATCTGGCGGAAGCCGCGGGGATTATTCCTGAGCTATACAAACCAAGATCGCATCGAGAAGATTCTGTCGCATAAGCGCTACGACAATGTGAAGGCGATTGTCGTCAGCGACGGCGAGCGCATCCTGGGCCTGGGTGATCAGGGAGCCGGCGGGATGGGGATTCCCATCGGGAAGATGGCGCTGTACACCGCGCTGGGCGGCCTGCACCACGAGAACTGCCTGCCGGTGCTTCTGGATGTGGGAACGGATAACGAGGAGCGGCTGGCGAATCCTATCTATATAGGGTGGCGGCATAAGCGAGTGCGGGGGGCGGAGTACGACGACTTTATCGAGACGTTTGTGCGAGCGGTGGAGAAGCGGTGGCCGCATGTGCTGCTGCAATGGGAAGACTTTGCCGGGTCGAATGCGGCGCGGCTGCTGAAGAAGTATCGGGACCGGCTGTGCACGTTCAACGATGACATCCAGGGGACGGCGGCGGTGGTGCTGGCCACGCTGCTGGCGGCGATGAAGGCGGCGGGAACGAAGCTGGAAGCGCAGCGGGTGGCGATTCTGGGCTTCGGGTCCGCGGGCATCGGGATTGCGAACCTCATCGTGAAGGCGCTGATGGATGGCGGTCTGAGCGAGAAGGAGGCGAGGGCAAAGATTTATGCTCTGGGCCGGCCGGGACTGCTGGTGGAGGGCGCCGAGGGGATTCATCCTGAGCAGGGAGATTTTGTCCGGCCGAGCCAGGACGTGAAGGGCTGGCGCGTCGCCGATGCGAAGAAGATCACCCTGGAAGAGGTGGTGCGCGAAGGCAGAATCACGGTGCTGATCGGCGTGGCGGGGAAGGCGGGGACGTTTACCGAAGAAGCGATCCGCTCCATGGCGAAGAATGTGGAGCGGCCCGTGATCTTTCCGTTGTCGAATCCCACGTCGAAGAGCGAGGCAACGCCGGAAGATCTGCTGCAGTGGACCAACGGCAAGGCGCTGATCGGGACGGGGAGCCCGTTCGAGCCGGTGAAAGTCGGAGGCCGGGAGATTTGTATCGATCAGACGAACAATTCGTATGTCTTCCCGGGTCTGGCGCTGGGAATTGTGGCGGCGCGGGCACGGCGGGTGTCCGACGCGATGATTATGACGGCGGCGCAGGCGCTGGCGCAGCTGTCGCCGGTGGAGAAGGATCGGAATGGAAGCCTGCTGCCGCCGATGAGGGAGTCGCGGGCGATCAGCCAGGTGATTGCAGCGGTGGTGGCGCGGCAGGCGATCGCGGAGGGGTTATCGACTCTGCGCGAGAGCGAAGTGGACGCGGCGGTTGCGGCACACGTGTGGGACCCGGTGTATCGGCGGTTTGAGAGGGAGTACTGAGGCAGCCGGTGGCCGGTGGCCGGTGGCCGGGTACCCGTAGCCCGTAGCCGGTCGCAGGAGCTATCCTTTGCGTGCGCCTATGACTGTCTCCGGACGGTAACTCGACTGAAGCCTGCGGACAAAGCGGTGCGTGGCACCGGTCCGCATGGATGCGTTGAAACATAACCTCGGAGAAAATCCATGACCTATGCAGACATTCTGACGCCCCGGCTGCGGCTGGTGGCGATTACACCCGCGTTGCTGCGGGTGGAAGGACCCGCTCTGGCGGCGGCGGCCGGCGGCGAGATTCCAACGACGTGGCCGCCGGAGCACTGGGAGCCGCATGTTTACGACTTTCTGGAGGCTCTGTATGCGCGCGCGCCGTATGCTATCGCCTGGACCCGCTATGTGGTGACGCGGGCTGAGCCGGAGACGCTGATCGAACGCTGGGTGGATTTCCGAGGACGGAGACAGAGGCGGAAGTCGGTTATGGCATTTTGCCGCCCTGGCAGAGGCAGGGCCTGGCGACCGAAACGTCTGCTCGCGCTGATGGACGAAATCCGACGGAGAGAAGAGGTGCAGACGTTCACGGCGCAAACCTATCCGCAGCTGGCGGCGTCGGTGCGAGTGCTGGAGAAGTGCGGGTTCAGGCTGGCCGGGCCGGGCGACGAAGAGGGTACGGTGCGGTATCGGCGGAAGCGGTGATCGCTACGCCGTTTCGGGTAAGCTGGAGGGACTTTGATTTCATCTCCGGGATCGGTACAGAAAGGACTTCTGGCATGAGGCTGGCAAAACTGGCGAGCGTGGTGGTTCTGGCGGCGGCGACGCCACTGGCGATGGCGCAAACGTCCACCTGGAAGGCGGATCCGTACCACAGCGAAGTGGCCTTCACGGTGACGCATCTGGGTATCACCAGGGTGCACGGGCGGTTCGGCAAGGTGGATGCGACGCTGCAGTGGAATGAGGCGGACCCGACGAAATCGACTGTCAACGCGACGATTGACGTGACGGGCGTGGACACGGGCGTGACGCCGCGCGACAACGATCTGAAGAGCGATCACTTCTTCAACGTGGCGCAGTATCCGACGGCGACGTTTGCGAGCACGAGCGTAGAGAAGACCGGGTCGGAGCTGGAGGTGAAGGGGAATCTCACGGTGAAAGGCGTTACGAAGCCGGTGGTGCTCGAGGTGCAGGGACCGACGGCTCCGGTGACGGGGATGGACAAGAAGCCGCATGTGGGTTTCGAGGCGACGACCACGATCAAGCGGTCGGACTTTGAAATTGCTGCGGGGATGCCGTCGGCGATGGTGAGCGACGACGTCCAACTGGAGATCGATCTGGATTTCGCGAAGCAGTAGCGAGGCGAATGCGGAGAGAGGGGTGGCCGTCGAGTTCGCCCTTTTCTTTTTAGTGACCAGCGCAGGTTTTGCGGCCGGTGTCGGCGATGGCGCCGATGCGCCACTCGCCGTTGACGCGGACGAGGCTGAAGAGGTCGGTGCCGCAGTGGTCCACCTTGCCGTCGCTGAGAAATTCAAAGGGCGCCCAGACCACCGCCAGGTCGTGGTCAATGCGGACGAGGGGATGCTGGATGCGCTCCTCAATCTGCGTGGTGCCGGGCTTGGCCACGCGGGCGGCGAAATCGTCAAAGGACATTCGGACCGGCTTGCCGTCGCGCATGAGGGTGAGCGATCCGCCCGGGAGCAGCGGGGCGCGGATGGCGGCGGCGTCGCGATGCGTCATGCCGGCGAAGAGAGCCTGCACGGGACCCAGGACAGCCTGCTTCGGACCCGATGGGGCGGGGGTGGCGGCGCGGAGAGCGGGGCTGAAGGCCGCGAAGAGCAGGAATGCGCAGAGGGGTCTTGTCATGGCGGACATTCTAAAGGCAGCCGGGAGCTGGGAGTCGGGCGGAAGACCCGGCAGCCCGGAGTTCCGGGCAATCGGAAAGCGGAGAGGACCCAGCCGAGTGTGGCATTATTGCGGGCTTAAGCGGCGTTTAGCGTTGATCAGGACGTCGTCGGCTTCGGGGTGATCGTCCCAGTAATCCAGGCGGACGCGGCCATCGGGGAGCTGACTTACCGTGGCGGGCTCGGCGCTGGCGGTGACGTACCATCCGGCGGGAAGAACGACGGCATTGCGAGCACGGCCGAGGCTGCGGTCGAAGACCAGCTCATCGCCATCGAGATGGTAGCTGACCGGAGCGGTGTAGGTTTCGAGGATGCGCAGGCGCAGCGATTGTCCGGGATGCACCGCGGGAAAGGGAATGACGACCACGCTGTCTTTGGGGTCGACGGTCTCGCCGGTGTTGATGCCGGAGGCGGTGAGCTGGGCGCCGGTCATCTCTTCGGTCTTCAACTGTTCGCCGGTGTCGAGAACGTAAGCCGAGGGACGAGTGGCGACGCTGCCGGTGCGGACGACGTTCGCGTAGCCGTCGATGCCGGGGCGCGACTCGGTGTAGTCGTGATAGAGGGCGAAGGAGTGGGTCTCAGGTGGCTGGAGGAAATAGACGATGTCGCGGTCCTGGTGGGCGCGCTGGGAAAGGCGGGCGCGCTCGGACTCACCGGGAAAGGGCGATTCCCAGCTGACCTGGCGGGTCGGGGCTTTCGGCAGGGCGGCTGCGCCGGTTTGCGCGTCCTTGACGGCGCGCATCACGAGGGGCGCTTCGCCGGCGCCGGCATGGAGAAAGCTGATGGCGATGCGGCTATCGGGCTCGGTGAGAATCTGCGACGGGACGCTGAGGTGCACGACCTCGTAGCCGGGCGGCAGGACGATTTGGTTGCGTTGGATGCCGAGCGGGCGGTCGAAGACGATGGCATTGCCGTCGATGTGGTAACTCTTCTCGTCCTTGTAAGTCTTGACGATGAGCATGCGGGCCTGCCCATGCGGCGGGACGGGACGGGCCAGGGTGACCCTGATGTAGTCCATCGAGGGATCCGCGTCCGCCATGAGGGGATCTTTGCGAGCATCGGCGCCGCTGACGACGGCGAAGGCGAGCGGCTTGCCGGTCATGGAGTCGAACACGCTCTCGTCGCTGGCGACGCTGCCTTTGCGGATGGGGTTATAGAAGACGGTAGCGCCGGCGGTGGTGGCCGTGACTTCGTAACGGATTTTGAAACTCGCGGTTTCGGGCGCGAGGAGCTCGTAGCGGGTATACTCGTCCGTCTCGGTCTGGGTTCCGGCGGCGGTCGGCAGGTACACGGCGTCCCGCGTGTCGGGCAGCGGAGCAGGCGCGGCTTGCGCGGGAGACGCGCAGGGGAGAGCGAGACAGGCGGCCAGGGACAGCGCAGATCCTGCTGGATGGAACATGTGCACGAGAATACGGGAAAGCCGATCGAGCCGCCACCGGCAATGGCCGGACTGCAACCGCTTCAGGCAGTTTTGGCAGCGAGTTGCTCGCAGTGCAGTCTCAGGCTGCGGGCTTCGGTCTTGACGTAATCCGCGATGCGTTTGGCATACATGCTGCCGATAATCGCACCGAGGAGGCCTTCGGTGGAGAAGGAAAGCTCGACTTCAGTGGAGGCGGCGTCGCCGACGAGGCGGTGGTCGGCAATCAGGGTGGCGCCGGGGACTTTCTGGATCCAGGTAAAGGCCTTATGCGGGGCCAGCTCGGTGACTTCGTAGACAGCGGGGCGGAGTTTGGGCTGGGTGATGCGGTAGCGCGCGCCGAGGCGGAGTCCGTCGGGCGTGAGCGGCTGGACCTGCTGGACGGTCGGGGTCCAGGTGGGCCAGCGCTCGACATCGGCGAGCACGCGCCAGACGGCGGCGGGAGTGGCCTGGATGATGACGCGTTCGACGGTCTGCATGGAAAACTCCTCAAGCGCCGGATGCGCTCAGGGAGGGATACGCAGGGGAGGGGGGGATGGTTCCCGTGGGGGCCGTTGCAGGTGACAGGTTACGTTACAGGGCGTTTACTCGCTGCGAGTCAATGCGGGAATGGCGCGGAGGACCTCTTCGGGCTCGGGGCGGACGCGGAAGTCGGCGTGGCCCTCGGCGTAGAGGATTTTGCCATCCTGATCGACCACGCAGGTGCCGGGGATGGGGAGCTTCCAGCTGTCGTCGCCATTGATGAAGGGGATGTTGACCAGAATGCTGCGATAGTAGCGCTGCAGGTAGTCGGGCAGGGTCCACGCGAAGCCGTAGCGGCCGGCGACGGCGCAGCCGGGATCGGAGAGCAGCGGGAAGGGAACCTGGTGCTGGCTGGCGGTAAAGTCGGACTGGCGCTGGGTCTGGGGGGAGATGCCGATGACCATGGCGCCGCGCTCGCGCAGGGCCGGGTAGAGGTCGCGCCAGGCTTCGAGCTCAGTGACGCAGTAAGGACACCAGCGGCCGCGGAAAAAGTTGATGACCAGCGGCCCGAGGGCGAGCAGATCGACGGAGCGAACCCCTTTGCCGGAGAAGTCGGGCAGCGAGAAGCCGGGGGCCTGGGAGCCGACGGGCAGCAGGCGGTCCTCGATGCCGGAGGCAAAGAGCTCCTCGATGGCGCGCTCGCCAATGGCGAGGCGTTCCGCCTGAACCAGGTTGCGGGTCTGGGCGGTGATCTCGTCGAGCTGGTCCTGGAGGTGTGCCATGGCTCCCTTAGTTTAGATGGAGATATGGGAAAACAAGATGGAGATTTGCGGGGGGAATTACGATGGTGAGCGAATGAGGGGTACGAAAATGCAGGGACTGGGTCGGATCGTCGCGGGCCTCGCGATGGTGCTGGGCGCGGCAGGGGTATGGGGGCAGGAGTCGGTGCCGGTGACGGTGGTCGTGACGGATCCTGGCGGGGCGGCGGTACCGCGGGCAAGGATCGAGATCAGGCCGGATTCCGGAGCGGCGGTGAGCATCCTGAGCAGCGACGGAGGGGGGCGATTGCAGAGAACGCTCGATCCGGGGGGATATGATTTGCAGATTTCCGCACCGGGCTTTCAGAAGAAGGACAAACCGGTCACGGTCTCCGGGCCGATGAAGCTTGCCGTGGTGTTGGCGGTGGGAGGGACCGCGGACCCGGAGATCACAATCGAGAATCCGACACGGGCGCTGGTGACGGATGTGCGGCCGGACGCGGAACCGATCGGATCAGGGGCGCTTGCGGCGGAGGCCGATGTCCTGGTGATTGAGGCGGGGCCGGGGGAGCGTGGGGTGTTCACGGCAGCGTCGCTGCTGGAGTATCCGCAGACGAAGGTGACGGTGTTCGATCACCACACCAACCGGAACGAAACGTATTCCGGGGTTCCGCTGATGGAGCTGCTGGCGCATCTGGGCGTGCCGTACGGGAAGGATCTGAAAGGCAAGGTCCTGTCGGAATACGTGGTGGCGACTGGATCGGACGGGTACAAAAGCGTGGTGGCGCTGGGCGAGGTGGATCCCGAGTTCCACCCGGGCGTCGTGCTGGTGGCGGATCAGCTGGACGGCAAGCCGCTGGACGCGAAGACAGGACCGTTCCGGCTGGTGGTGAGTGAGGACAAGCGGCCGGCGCGGAGCGTGCGGAATCTGGTGAAGATTGAGGTGAGGAAGGCGGAGTGAGAAAAGCAGCGTATAGCGTATAGCGTTCAGCCTACAGAGAGCACTGCCGGCTCGAGCGCAGGGATGTTGATCCTACTCGAAGTTGTTCAGGTCGGTATCGGGGGCGGGATAGCCGAGGATGCGGCACATGGCGGCGATCTGGCCTTTGTGGTGGAAGGCGTGCGTGAGCATGTGGTGGAGGATGAGGGCTGGCGTGCGGACGGCGGCGGTATCGCTCTCGGAGAAACGCAGGGTGGTGCTGGTGTTGAGCCGTTGGTCCGTCAGGCTGGAGAGATAGCTCAGCGTTTGCGCGCTGACGTGGCCCTCAAGGGTGCGGGCGTCGGCGACGGTGGGGAAGCGGGAGGGGTCGTCGTCGGTGAAGGGGACGCCCTGAAGCATGTGGACCCAGAAGGCTTCGCAGTTGATGCAGTGGATGACCTGGTCGCGGAGATTGGGCGAGCCGAAGCCGGGGACGTCGCGGGTGTAGGCGGCCAGGGGAATTGTGACGAGGTGATCGAGAGCTCGGCCGAAGCAGAGGTGGGTCCAGCGGTGGAACTGGCGGATCCCGTCGACGGTGAACATGGTTGTTATTCCTGAAGGCCGAGCTTCTTCCAGATCTCGTTGATGTGGGATTGTGTCGCAGCGTCCATCACAATTTCTTTGGGCCAGGGGCGGGCGAAGCCTTCTGCGGCCCACTTGCGGGTGGCGTCGATGCCCATCTTGCTGCCGTAGTTAGGCAGGCGTGAGGCGTGGTCGAGGGAATCGACGGGGCCGAGGGTGAACTGGGTGTCGCGTTCCGGGTCGATGTTGTTGGCGACGCGCAGAGTGACCTCGGCCAGGTTCTGCACGTCGCAGTCCTCGTCGACGACGAGGATGCACTTGGTGAACATGGCCTGGCCCATGGCCCAGATGCCGTTCATAACCTTGCGCGCCTGGCCTGCGTAGCTTTTGCGGATGGACACGATCATGAGGTTGTGGAAGACGGCTTCGATAGGCAGGTTGATGTCGACAATCTCGGGCAGGGTGAGGCGGAAGAGCGGCAGGAAGATGCGCTCGACGGCCTTGCCCATCCACGCGTCTTCCTGCGGTGGCTTGCCGACGATGGTCGCGGAGTAAATCGGATCTTTGCGATGCGTGATGCAGGTGATGTGGAAGACAGGGTAGTCCTCGGCGGCGGTATAGAAGCCGGTGTGGTCGCCGAAGGGGCCTTCGGCGCGGAGCTCGTCGAGGGCGACGTAGCCTTCGAGGATGATCTCGGCATGGGCCGGCACTTCGAGGTCGACGGTCTCGCATTTCACCAGCTCGACCGGCTCCTGACGGAGGAAGCCGGCGATGAGAAACTCTTCGACCTCCGGCGGCGCGGGGACGATGGCGGCGAAGGTGGTGGCGGGATCGGTGCCGATGGCGACGGCGACTTCGAGCCGGTTATTGGCGGGATCGAGGTGGGTGAGTGCGAGGTTGGTGGTGGCGCCGGCGGTCTCTGCCATCGCTGCCACACGCGAGGAAGCATCGCCCGCCGAAGCGCGCACACGATCCCGCAGGTGTTCGGCAGCATTCTTCTGGCGCTGCCAGTGCATGCCGGTGGTCTGGCCGTCGTAGACCTGCATGCGATACATGCCGACGTTGCGCTTGCCGGTTTTGGGGTCACGGGTGATAACGCAGGGCAGCGTGATGAAGCACCCGCCATCGAGCGGCCAGCACTGCAGGATGGGGAAATCGAGGACAGAGAAATTGTCGCGGTGAATGACGTCCTTGCACGGAGCGTCTTTCGCGGAGATGGTTTTGGGGAAGACGTTGCCGATGGCGGCGAGCTGGGGGAGCATCTTCAGTTTTTCGAGGAGGCCTTCGGGAGACTTGATTTCCATCAGCGCGCGAATGCGGCCGGCGATTTCGTCGAGCGAGCCCTTGTCGGGGTCGAGGCCGAGGGCGAGCTTCATGCGGCGCTCGGAGCCGAACTGGTTCATGAGCACGCGCGCACCGGGGTGGCCGGCGACATTTTCAAAGAGGAGCGCGGGGCCGCCGGGTGTGGACTTCGAGGCGCGCGAGAAGCCGGACTTCGAGACGCGGTCGGTGATCTCGGCGATTTCCAGCAGCGGCGACACTTCTTCGCGGATGCGGCGTAGCTCGCCGGCTTTATCGAGGACTTTGATCCAGTCTCTGAGGTCGTCGCAGGGCAGGGGGGTCGCTCCGGGTGAGGTGTCGCTTCCCACTATAGAACGTCAGGGCGATGGCGGAGCTCATTGAGGCTGGGTGGCGAGCCGGTTCTGAGCAAGTTTTTGTGCGACTGCGAGGGCGTCAGCGGATTTGACTTTGACGTCAGGCGTGACGCCGACGCCTTCCCAGTCGTGATCGGAGTAGGGATTAAGGGGGCGTTGTTCGGGGATGCCCATGCCGAAGTGGTCGTCAATGCGATGGAAAACGCCGGCGTGGGCGCCGCCGTGGGTGGTCTCGCCAACGAGGGTGGCGCGGTGGAGCATTTTGAGGTCGTAGCTGAACTGTTCGGCGCCGGACCATGTACGGGATGAGGTGAGGACATAGACGGGTTTGTCGGCCAGCAGGCTGCCGGGAACGGGCGAATGGGTGAAGGACTGCTCAGTGGGCGCGCTGCGCGGACTGTACCAGTAAACGGGATGGTCGAAGAGGTAGCTGGCCATGAGGGAGACCATCGCGGGGAAGCCGCCGGTATTGTCGCGCAAATCAAAAACGATCACCCGGGCGTGGTTCACTGCAGCCATGGCGGCGATGGCGGTGGTGGCGCACACGGAAGGATCGGGGAAGAAGTCGAGCTTGATATAGCCGATGTCGTGGGGCAGGACTTCAACCTTGCGGAACGTGCAATTTTGTTGGTGCATGGCCCTGGCAAAGAGGGCGCGGCTTTCAGGGGTTTGCGGCGGCGGCCCGTCGGGCAATTTGTTTTGACTGTATTCGACGACGAGATGCATGTCGTGGCTGGCATCGTGCATTTGTGTGGTCAGCAGAGCGGCGAACGCGGCGCCCGTGGTGGCGGCGTTGTCGTCGCCGTTTTTCTCGCGCGCGAGGAGAGCGGCGGCAGTGTTTTCCCCGACCTTTGGATCGAAGTACGAGGCTCGGAGATCTTTGGCTGCGGCGGCGATGACTCGGTGGCGCTCGGCGGCATCGATGGGGGGCGCGGCGGGAATCTGCATGGTCGCCGGCGCTCCTGCGTGCCGCGGATTCTGCGGCGGAGCGACGGGGCTGGGCGCGCTGGAAGCGACGGCGGCGTCTCCGGCGTTGGCGGCTGTGGGGATACCCGACGGCGATGATGCTGCTGTAGCGGCTGACGGGATCGACGGCCGCTCCTGTGCGCGTTGTGCAAGCTGGGCGAGGCGGGAAGTCGGCGGAATTCCCTCGTAGTTGAGGAGGAGGACGAAGGCGCCGGTTCCGATAAGGGAGAGCAGGGCAGCAAAAAGCAGCGCTCCACGACGCAGCGGCGGACGGTCGAGAACGCTGAAGGAAGGCGTGCCGGTGGTGTTACCGGCAGCGGTTTCGATGGCCGGGCGCAGGGCGCTATGCTCGCCTGGGAGAGAGACGGCCAGGTCGCGCAGGAGATCGAGCCAGAGGCGCATACGGGCGTAGAGGCCGGTCTCGTCGCGCAGGCGATCGCGGAGGAGCAGGCGGGCCTCGCCGGAGTAAGTGCGGCGGAAGTGCACGGGGTAGAGGCGGAGAAGAAGAGCGTAGATTTTCTCAGACATGGTCCCCCCGGAAGATCTTGCGAGCGCGCGCGACGCGGAGAAGGTCGGCGAGGCGGTCAGCTTCGGAGCGGGCGAGCTTGCGTCCGGCGGCGGTCAGGCGGTAGTAGCGGCGGCGTTCGGAGTTGGGGGCGTCGTCGTCGCCGGGCGCGCCCACTTCTTCGATGAAATTCTCTTCGAGGAGGGATTGCACGGAGCTGTAGAGGGTTCCTGGGCCGAGGCGCACGCGGCCGCCGCTCTGCTCCTCGACCTGGCGCATGATGCCGTAGCCATGGCGGTCCTCGTCGGCGAGGGAGAGGAGAATCTGGAAGGCGGCGGAGGGGAGAGGGTCAAGTTTACGTTTTGGCATAGTCGATTATCGATATAACGAGAAACGACTGTACGCGCGAAGAAGGGCGATTGTCAAACGGGAAGCAGGAGGGGACGAGACGGGTCTTCAGGCAGGGAGCAGGGCGTTGAGGACGTCGGCGGCGGAGTAGGCGGTGTCGCCGCTGGGGAGGAAGCGGGCGATTTCCGTGAGGTCATCGCCGGCGGTGACCAGGGGGGGCTCGACGCGGTAGCCGCAGCGCACCTGCTGGTGGCCGATGTTGGCCATGAGGGCGTTGCAGAGACACTTACGGCCGGCGGCGTCTTCGGCTTTGCCGTCTTTGGAGAGGTAGAGCGAGAGAGGCTCGGCGGGGCAGCGGTGGACGAGGGAGCCGTCGGCGGAGCGGACGATCTCAGAAAGGAAGCCGAGGTCGCAGATGCGGGGGCGGGCGGCGGCGACGGCGTCGTCGGAGGCCGTGCCTTCCAGCTGCGCGACTTTGAAGGGGAATCGCGCGGGCGAGGCGAGAGGGTCGGTGAAGACGCGGACTTCGCCGTGGAGGGCCTTGTCCAGCAGGGCCTGTTTAAGGTCGTCGCGGAGGTCGGATTCGCGGGTGAAGGCGAAGGCGGTGCCCACCTGGACGCCGGTGGCTCCGAGGGCGAGCGCTTCCTGCATTTTCGACGGCGAGCCATAGCCGCCGGCGAGCCAGAAGGGCGCGCCGAGATCGCGAATTTTGGCAAAGTCGATGGCGTCGCGTTCGCCGTAAATGGGTTCGCCCTGGGCGTCGAGCTGGAGCTTGCCGCGGGGCGGTGCGTTGTGGCCGCCGGCGGTGCGCGTCTCGATCACGAGGCCATCGACGCGGCCGTTGGCGCGGCGCAGCATGGTGGTGGCCAGGGTGTTGGAGGAGACGATGGCGAGGAAGGCGGGGCGGGGCAGCGGCGGCAAAGCGGCTGCACGGTCGCCATTTTCCCAATAATCGCGGGGATTGAAATTCAGAACAACGGACTCGCCCTCGCGGGCGCCCGTGACATGCAGCGGATATTCAACGGGCTGGTGCTCGGCGAGGCGATCGAGGACGCCGGGAACATTGAGGGGAATGCCTGCGCCCATGAGGATGGTGCCCACCCCGGCCAGCATGGCTCCGTAGAGGGAGGACAGGAGAGGAATCTGAATTTTCTCGAGGTAGTTGATGCCGACCGGATTGTCGTGTCCTTCGCGGGCGAGAAAAACTTCGACGAAGTTGGCGACGATGCAGAGCTCGGTCAGCTCACGCGGCTCATCTTTGGCGTGGTTGGGGGTGGTGCGGTAAGAAGCGGCGGCGGCCTTGCCGCCGGGGATGAAAAAGTCGCGGAGGATGCGGTGGGCCATGGCGGGGAAGGGGAAGGCGGCCAGGCCGCGGCGCATGGCTCCGTCCAGATCGCCGTCCTGCAGACGGCGGATGAGGATCTGATCGAGTGCGGTGCCGGAGACGACGCCGAGCTGGCCGTGGCGAGACACGGCCTGGGCGAGCCGCCAGCTGGAGACGCCGGCGCCCATGCCTCCCTGAATGATGACCGGAAGTTGCTGCATACCTGCGCTGATGATTGCACCGTGGCTGCAGAGCGCAGTGTCGCAGAAGTGTAATTTCGAAAATTTGGCCGGGAATCCGGAAACCTTAGTACCGTGCGTCTTTCGGCGCAGGCCGCGAGCGGCGGGTCGAGGCAAAAGAAAAGAGAGCGGTCGGGTTGGACCGCCCCCTTTGGTGCAGCGGCCGTTACTTCAGGCCGTAGACGTCGATCTCGCCCCGGGGATTCGTGACGGAGGTGAGGTCAGTTCCAGTGGAGATGTAGACCTTGCCATTGGCCTCTACGGGCGATGTGAATTTGATGCCATAGCCGGGAGTGTCCGCGGAGTTCTGGCTGCTGTCCCAGAGCTCGTTGGGGTAGCTGGCCGCCGAGAAGGCACGGAGCGTGGCGCTGGTAGGCGGTTGGGTGCCGGTTGGGCTGCTGGGATCGGTCACGGTGTTCTGGAGAGGGAAGCCTTCGTCGATCATCCAGACGATGCCGTCTTTGGTGCCGTTGGCGGAGATGAAGGGGCTGGTGCCGCGGGTGCCCTGTTGGATGGAGGGCGTGGTATCCGCGAAGGGCGTGAGGGTTCCCGAGTACTCGAACTGGCGCACGCCGCCGGGTGCTGTCGAGGAAGTCGGAGTCACGCCGAGATAGACATCGCCGTTGAAGTAGGCCGAGGTTCCGAAGATCTCGTAGGAGGTGATGTTGGCGCTATTGACGGTGGCGTCGGTGCAGGAACTGGAATAGGTGTTGCCGTTGGCCAGGCCTGCGCCCCAGACCTGTTCCTGGAGGGCGCCGGCATCATTGGCCGTTTCATGGCCAAGATTGGTGCTGTTGACGAGGAACATGGTGCCGGTTTTGCCGCCGGCGATGAGGGTGGTGGTGCCGGGGATGAGGATGAGGCCGCCGGCGGCGAGGTCGGAGTCGTTGCAGTCCATGTACTGATAAATGCTGGGCGTGAAGTAGTCGCTGGGCTGCATGGTGCCGTTGGCCCCGGAGACGGGCGTGGGCGGGAATTTCAGCACCGAGTCGGCGAAGGCATTGGTGCCGTTCCAGGGTCCGTTGCCGGTGGTGACATAGACGTTGCCGGAGCTGTCGGCGACGGGGCCGCCGGAGCCCATCCACACGCCCCCGGCGCTGGCATACTTACCTTCACCGTTGAGGACAGTGCTGGAGTTGAAGACGCCCACCTGGGTGAGATTCGATGCGTTATAGGCAACCAGCCAGCCGCTGTGACAGCCTCCGAAGCCCAGGTAGACGTTGCCGTTGGCGAGGAGCAGAGCGGCGCGCTGGATGCAGGAGGTATCGATGGTCTGGACGCCGCCGACCGAGGCGTTGTTGGTAGCGGGAACCGAGACGTTGAGGGTGACGGGTCCGCCGAATTTCTCGGCGCCGTTGGTGATGTCGAGAGCGTGGAGGCGGAAGAAGCCTGCCGTGCTGGCGCCCTTCTGGGCGGAGACGACGTAAAGGGTATTGGTGGAGGGGTCGATGACGGGCGTGGAGGTGACGCCTTCAAACGGTGCGATGGGTGCGCCGGTGAGCGGGGTTTCGCCGGACTGGAGGAGCGAGACCTGCCAGAGCGGGGAGCCGGCGGTGTCGGCGTCGAAGGCGTAGACGCTGTCGTTTTCGGTGGCTACGTAGAGGACGTTGTGTTTTGCGCTGCCGATGGTGACGCCTGACATCAGGAGCGGTTCAGCGTAAGCGTAGCCATCGAGGGGCAGCGAGAACAGCTTGCCGAACGTAGACGTATTCACGTTCGTCGGCGTGAGGATCGTCTCCTGGTCATTCAGCCCGCTGCGGTTATTGTCCACGTGCCAGGTGCTGATGTTGACGCCCGGCACGACGGCGGTGATGGTGGCGGTGGTGTTGCCGCTGACGCTGTTAACGGTCGCAGTGATGGTGGTGGTTCCGGCAGCGACCGCTGTGGCCAGGCCGGAGCTGTTGACGGTCGCGACCGAGGTATCGGAGCTGGTCCAGGTCGCCGTGGTGGTGATGTTGCCGGTGGTGCTGTCGGTATACGTCGCCGTGGCCGTGAACTGTTGCGTGGCGCCGGCGGCGAAGCTCGGATTCGCCGGAGTGACGGCAATGGAGGAGATGGTCTTCGCGGCGATGGTGGCGGTGGTGGTGCCGCTGATGCCGCCCGAGGCTGCCGTGATGGTGGAGGTTCCTGCGGCGACACCGGTGGCCAGGCCGGCAGCGTTGATGGTGACCGCTGCGGTGTTGGAACTGGTCCATGTGGCCGTCGAGGTAATGGTGGCGGTGGACCCGTCGCTGTACGTCGCCGTTGCCGCGAACTGCTGCGTGGAACCGGCGGCGAAGGTGGGGTTGGCCGGCGTGACGGCGATGGAGACCAGCGTTGGTGGAGCGGCTGTGGGTACGGTGACGGTCGTGGTTCCGACGACTCCAGACAGTGTCGCGGTAATGGTGGTGGATCCCTGAGCGACGGCGGAGGCCACGCCGGATGCATTGATGGTGGCGACTGCGGTGGCGGAGCTGGTCCATATCGCCGTGGTGGTCACATTTTGAGTCGAGCCGTCACTGTAGGTGGCGGTGGCCGTGAATTGCTGGGTCGAGCCGGCGTTCACCGCAGGATTGGCGGGCGTAACGGCGATGGAGGAAAGCGTGGGGGCCGAGGCGCTGATGGTGAGAGCACTGGTGCCGGTCATGCCGCCTAAGGAGGCGGTAATGGTGGCCGATCCGGCGGCGACCGCGGTCACCGTGCCGCCGGAATTCACCGTGGCGACGGCAGCGGCGCTGCTGGTCCAGGAGGAGGAGCTGGTGACGTCGGCCGTCGAGCCATCGCTGTAGCTGGCGGTGGCCTTGAGCTGTTGCGTGGCGCCGGTGGCAAGGCTGGAAGAACCGGGGGTGACGGTGAGGGCCGTGAGGGATTTGGCCGTCAGTGCGGGACCGGATGCGCCGCCGCATCCGCTGAGAAGAGCGACAACGGAGAGGAACAACAGAGTCAGCAGGGAGGGTAAACAGACGCGGCGCAGAAGGGAACTCATGAATTCTCCTGGAGGGGTGCTACGCGAGCCACTCGAGCGTTGACACACACCAGGGCAGGGCTTGCCCAATGGTGTAGCGGGTCCACAAGGGAATGAAAACCGTCGAACAGCAGACGGCCGGCGGGAACCTGCGGAAGCAAAAACCAAAGCAAGCCCGGTCAGGGAGCGAACCATGCAATACAGCTTCTGCGGAGCATGAATTTGTAGCCCTGTGTTGTCGGAATCTGCTCCTGCAAACCGTTAGTGGGGAGCCAGGCCGCGCTGGTTGTATGGGGCAGAACGCGGGATGGCACTATAGCAATTAATCTTTGGTAACACATTACCACAGAGTTATCTACGGCCGGAGCCGGAAAACTGGTGGAAAACATGGGCTTTTCTCACCCCGGAAGCAGGGCTGGCGGCCCTGGGAGGGCACTATTCGCGGGCCAGAAAGTAGTAAACAGCGGGCGTGACGATCAGAGACAAAGCCATGGAAATGAGGAGGCCACCGATGACGGCGATGGCGAGAGGCTGGAGCATCTGAGAGCCCTCACCGATGGCGAAAGCGAGGGGCAGCATACCGGTCATGGCGGCCAGCGCGGTCATGACGATGGGGCGCAGGCGGCGGCGAGCGGCCTGGATCATGGCATCGCGGGGTGCAAGGCCGGCGCGGCGGAAGCGCTGATCGGCGTCCAGGAGGAGGATGCCGTTCTTGGCGACGATGCCGATGACCATGATCAACCCCATGAAGGAGGCGACATTGAAGGTGGTGCGGGTGATAAGGAGAGCGAAAATGACGCCGGAGGTGGAAAGGACGGAGGAGACCAGGATCGAGGTGGGCGCGGAGAAGTTGCGGAACTCGGCGAGGAGGACGCCGAAGACCAGGACCAGCGCGAGAAGGAGAACCTGTAACAGTTCGGCGAAAGATTTCTGCTGCTCCTGCCAGGTTCCGCCGTAGGAGATACGGACGCTGGAGGGAAGGTGGAGATCGGCGACCGCCTTTTGCACGCGGGCGATGGCGGTTCCCAGGTCGGAGCCTTCGAGGCGGCCGGTGACAGCGACCATCTGTTGCAGATTTTCGCGCTGGATTTCATTCTGCGGCGGCAGCTGCTCGATGTGGGCCAGAGAGCCCAGGGTGGCGAGCTTGCCGGTGGGGCTGACGAAGATAGTGTTCTCCATGGCATCGAGCGAGGCGCGGTGGGTATCGTCGAGGCGCACGCGGATGGTATAGGGGCGGCCGTTCTGGATGAGCGGCTCCGGGGTAGTGATGCCATCGAGGATGGAAGTGGCGTCGGTACTGATCTCAGACGTGGTGAATCCGAGGCGGGCGGCGAGGCCGGGGTCGACCTGGAAGGTAGTGGCGGGACCGCTGATGGTGTTGTCGATACCGTTCTCAACGTCGACCACGCCCGGGACTCTGGAGATGGCGTCCGCGACGCGAGGCGCAATCTGGTTGAGCAGGTCCTGATTGGAAGAATAGAGCTTGATCTGGACAGGCTCAGGGGCGTTGGTCAGGTCGCCGAGCATGTCCTGGAGAACCTGGGTGAATTCGATATCGAGCTCGGGCTCCGCAGCCCGGATGCGCTGGCGAGCATCTTCCATGATTTCGCCGATGCCGCGGCTGCGGTGGTCGGTGAGCAGGACGGAAAAATCGCCGGTATTCGCTTCAGTGACGGCAGCCAGGCCCATCTGCAGACCGGTGCGGCGGGAAGTGGTAGTGACCTCGGGGATCTGGTGGAGGATCTGGTTGACGTGGAGGAGGACGCGGTTGGTTTCCTGCAGAGACGATCCGGCGGGCATGATGTAGTCGAGGACGAAGGCGCCTTCATCCATCTCCGGGAGCAGGTCAGAGCCGAGACCCTGATAGGCGAAAGTGACGCCGAGGATGAGGACGGCGCAGGCGGCCGCCAGCCACAGGGGCCGCGCGAGAGCCAGACGCAGAGCCCTCTCATGGATGCGAAGAACGGGCGCCATCAGATCGCGGCGGTGCTGGGGTTCCGTGTCGATGGCGATGACGTGAGCCCGGCGTGACTTGCCGCGCAGAAACACCAGAGAGAGAGCCGGGGTCCAGGTGAGGGCGAGGGCCAGCGAGGTGAGCAGAGCCACGGTCATGGTGAGGGCCAGCGCGCGGAAAAACGTCCCGGTGACGCCGGTGACCGAGATGAGGGGCAGGAAGACGACGATGGGGGTGATGGTGGAACCGATGAGAGGATGGGCGATTTCGCGGAGAGCCTTGCGGACGGCTTCGATGCGATCCTCGCCCGCTTCACGGTGCAGGGCGATGTTCTCGACCACCACGATGGCGTCGTCGATGACGAGGCCGACGGCGGCGGCCAGTCCGCCGAGGGTCATGAGGTTGAAGCTCTGCCCGAGGGCCCACAGGGCGATGAACGTCACCGTGATGGTGACGGGAATGACCAGACCGGCGACCAGGGAGGCGCTCCAGTCGCGCAGAAAGAGGACGAGGATGAGCGCAGCCAGAATGAGGCCGATGAGGATGGCGTCGCGAACGCTGGCGATGCTGTCGCGCACGAGGTGCGACTGATCGTAGAACGGTGCGATGTCCACGCCGGGGGGCAGGGCACGGCGGAGCTGGGTGAGTTCGGCAGCGACTTCATCGGCGACGGCGACGGTATTGGAGTCGGGCTGGCGAAAGACATTCAGCAGCACCGCGGGTTGGCCGTTGGAGGTGACCAGGGTGTAGACGGGCTCGATGGCGGGCACCACCTGCGCGACGTCCGAGAGGTGAATCGGTACGCCGGCCGCTGTTGCCTTCACGGAGATATTCGCCAACTGCTGGACATTCGTCGCCTGGTCGCCGACCAGCCCAAGGATGAGCTGATGATGGTCGGTGTAGAGACCGGGCGACTGAACCAGATTGGTCTGCTGGATGGCGGTGACGAGATCGGAGATGGTGAGGGAAGCGGCGATGAGCTTCGCCGTGTTGGGGATGACGTGGTACTCGGGGACCTGGCCTCCCTGCACGATGACCTGACTGACGCCGTCGAGCCGGTTGATGGGTGGCTTGAGCTCATAGGTGGCGAGCTCCCAGAGTCGGGTCTGCGAGACGGTCTTCGAGGTGAGAGCGTAGCCGACGATGGGGTCGAGCGTGGCGAAGGTGAGGCGGTTGGTGGTGATCTGCGCGGTGGCCGGCAATTGCTGCTGGACGCGGGCAACGGCCGCGTTGACCAGCTGAAGGGTCTGCACCATGTCCACATTCCAGCTGAAGAAGAGACTCACTTCCGCAGAGCCGCGGCTGGTGATAGAGCGGACGGTCTGTAGCCCGGGGACGGTGTTGACGGCGTCCTCAATGGGGCGGGTGATGGTGACTTCCATCTGCTCCACCGGCATGACGCCGTTATCGACCCCGATCACGACTCGGGGGAAGTTCGTCTGCGGAAAGACAGAGATGGGGATATGAAAGGCGAGGTAGGTACCGGCCACGGCGAGCACAATTGTGAAAAAGAAGATGGCGCGCGCCCAGCGGGGCAGCCAGAAGGACTTTTCCTCGGCGCTTTCGGTGGTGACGCCGCTCATGGGCCGTCGTCCCCCCTGGCGGGTTTGTCATCCGGGGCCGCTACTTTCACGTGCGTGCCGTCGTCCATGGAGGCGGCGCCGGTAGTGACGACCGGCTGTCCGGCGGAGAGCCCGCTGAGGATCTGGGTCTGGCCGTTGTCGCTGATGCCGGTGGTGACGGGCGTCTGGTGCGCGACGCCGTCGGCGCCAATGACCATCACGGCTGACTTTCCCGAGCTGGCGACGACAACCGCCGCGCTGGGAACGACCAGAGCCCGGGGCACGGTTCGACCGGCGACGTTGACGTGGACGGCGGTGCCGGGACGGAGAACGCCTTTGGGATTCTCGATCCTCACCCAGACTTCGACCGTGGTGCTGCCGGGATCAAGGGCGGGACTGACGAGAGTAATTTTGCCGGAGACGGGATGAGCCAAACCGGCGACGGCGACGGTAGCAGGATCGCCGACGCTGAGAACCTGTGCCTGCGGCTGCGACAGATGTATTTTAGCCAGCAGGGCCCGGGTATCCATCACGGTGATGAGGGGCGCGCCTGCGGCTGCCGTTTCGCCGGCGAAGAGGGGCCGGTCCGTAACCACGCCGGCGATGGGGCTGCGGATCTCGGAGTAGCTGAGTTGCGCTTCAGCGCCCTCGTATCGAGCCTGCGCGGATTCGAGCTGTCCCTGAGCAGCTTTGAGCGCGGCTGCGCGACTGACCTGTTTCATGGAGGCGAGATGTGAGGCGGCGGCATCGTACGCGGCCTGGGCCTGGATGAGGGCGGCCTCGGCCGTGTCCAGATCGCGGCCGGGGATCGCGCCCTGGGCGAAGAGCTGTTTGCGGCTGGTGGCGATGCTCTGGTTCAGGTTGAGATTGGCTTTGGCCTGGGCGAAGTCGAGCTCGGCCCTCTGGTAGTCCTCCGGCACAGTCGCCTTCACTTCGGTCTGATAGGTTGCGTCGGCGGCGTCGAAGGCCCCCTGATTGTCAGTCACGGCAGCCTGCAGGTCCTTGTTCTCGAGGATGGCGAGAAGCTGGCCGGCTTTCACGGGGGAGCCGCGCTGCACGTAGAACTTCTTCACCGGCGCGGTGATCTTCGGCGAGATCGCAGCCTGAGCCACGGGGCTCAGGACTGCGTCGGTGACGACGTGTTCGGTGATGGGCTGGATCTGCGCGGTGGCGGCTTCGACGGAGACGGCCGTGGGAGCGGCTGCTTCCTTCTTCGAGCAGCCGGCGAGACAAACAAGCAGACACAGCAGGGCAACGGGCGAGCGGGTCTTCATCGTCAGAGGACTCCGGTAAGGGTTTGCAGGTTGGCGCGGGCCACCTGGGCGCGGAGGCGTCCGTCGGCCAGAGCGGATTCGGCCTGAGCCAGCGCGTTTTCGGCGTCCACCACTTCCAGAGCCAGCGCTTCTCCGGCGGAATAGCGCAGGCGCGTCAGGCGAAGGCTTTCGCGTGCCGTGTCGACGCTGGTTTGGAAAGAGGCGACCTGATCGGAGGCGACCCGCGCTTCGCTGTAGAACTCATCGAGCTGCGCGATCAGGGTTCGCTGCACGGTGGTGAGAGCCGCCTGAGCGGCGTGTTCTCTGAGCTCGCTCTGGCGGACGCGGTCGTGCGTGGCGAACCAGTCCCACAGCGGGATATCGAGGCCGACCGACGCGGAGTAGCCCAGGTTGCGGACCCCGTCGGGGCCGTTCACCGCAAATTGTGGCGCGTCGATACCCCAGCTGTAGTTGAGCGCGAGAGCGGGAAAGTAGCCGGCGCGGGCGGCGAAGACCTCGCTGTGCGCGGCATGCAGAGCAGCAAGGGCGCTGCGCAGATCCGGATTGTTCTTCCCCGATTCGGCTTCAGTGGTGGCGCGATCGGGCAGCGGATCCGGGATCTGACCTGCAGCAACCAGAGAGTACGGCGTGCGGGGATCGGGGAAGAGCAGAACACCGAGATCGAGCCGGGCCTTTTCGGCGGCCAACGTGGCATCGCCGAGCTCGCGCTGGCGCTGCTGATCCGAGAGATCGGCTTTGACGACGTCGGCGTGTGCGACTTCGCGGCCGCTCTCGAGTTTTTGGGTCAGGTCGAGGAAAGTCTGGGCTTCGGTGAGCGCGCGCTGAGCGACCTTCTCCTTCTCACTGGCGGAGAGCACGCCAAAATACGCGGCGACAACGCGAACGACGAGATCGCGCCGGGCGCTTTCGAGGTCGGCGGCGGACTGGGCCGCCAGCCCGCGGGCGCGCTGGTAGCCGGCGAAGGAGGCGAAGCTGAGGCTTTCGTTGACGAGGACCTGCGCGGCGTATTCCCGGATGGCATTGTTGGCGATGAAGCGGGGCGCGGCCTGGGAGCCGATTTGTCCCGCCTGGTTGCGAACGCCGTTGGGCTGCGTGTAGAGATACTGCCCGTGCGCATCGGCGTTGGGCAGCAGGGCGCTGCGGCTCAGGGCTGCATCCAGACGCGCCGAGCCGCTGGCGGCAAGGGCTCCGGCGTAGGCGGGATCATTCTTCAGGGCCAGGGCGATGGCCTGGCTGAGGGTGATCGCGCCGGCCGCCGGACTCGGTGCGTTCACCGCGGCGGCCTGCGGGGCCGGTTGCGGAGCGGGCTGCGGAGTCCGGGGCAGAGAATCGGCCAGTCCCGGCTGGGCGCAGACGACGACTGCACCGGCGACGAGCGACGCCGCAAGCCATCCCGGGAGGCCCGAAGAAAACATGGGCTGAGGATATCAACGGGAGCTTAAGGGAGACTGAAGGCGGACCGAGCTTGCAAATCCGGACTAATGCAGCTGCTGTTCGCGCAGGAGCTGTGCGAATTGCGGGGTAGCGCGCACGGAAGCCAGGGTCTGGTCGCTGAAGAGCCTGCGGCGATCGATGAAGCCCTCATTGAGCGCACGGCGGAGATAATCGAGGGCGTTTTTGGTTTTGCCGGACTGGGCGAAGATGCGGGCGATGGAGTAGTCCTGCTGGGCGCGTTCGCGAGTCGAGAGAGGCTCGGTGATCTCAAGGGCCTGGGCCGCGTTGAAAACGGTGGGGTCGAGGGTGAACGCCTTCTGATACGCAAGCAGCCCCGCATCGTCCTTATGCTCCGCGAAATAGACTGTCCCCAGATTGCAGTACATGGTGGCGGAGTTGGGGTCGAGAGCCAGAGCCCGGCGATACAACCGGATCGCTTTGTGGTAGTTCTTTTGCCCGTAGTAGACGGCGCCGAGGTTGTTGAGGGCTTCGGGATAGCGGGGGCGCAGACTGATGGCGTGCTCGTAGGCGCGCCTGGCCTCGTCCATGGCAAACAGGTGGTGAAAGGCCATGCCGAGCTTGTTCCAGACGTCGGGGGAATCCTGGGGGGCCTTGCGATAGAAGTCGATGGCGATGACATATTCCTGGCGGATCATGGCGAGGTCGGCGCGCGCTTCCGGCGTGAGTTGAACCGGTGCCGGTGCGGGGCTCTCCCGGGATGCCTGGGGCGCGGCGGGGGCGGCCAGCGCCAGAAGCAGGAACAGAGGTGCGGCCATAGTGCCAGCGTGCGGCATCGAGCCCTCTTAAAAATGCCCCCATCATGGACCCAAAGAGCCGGAATGGAAAGAAAGAAAAGCAGTCCGTCGTGACGAAGGTTTATACCCCGGTCCCCTTCAGCCGGCGACGGAGGGCGGTTCCAGCGGAACTGCTTCTGGGTGCGCGATCGCAGGCAGAGCTCACGACGGCGGGCGACCGCAAACGAGGCCATGGCGCCCGACAAAGTCTGAGTCCTTCCTATAATCAGGTTCTATGACCACGATTCGATGGGCGCGGCCGGAAGATGCGGCGCTGATTCTCCAGTTCGTACGGGAGCTGGCCGAGTATGAGCGCGAACCGGATGCGGTAAAGCTGGGCGCGGCGGAACTGCTGCGCGATGGCTTTCCGGCACCGGGCGGAGAGCGCTATTTCGAGTGCCTGCTGGCAGAAGAGGACGGCGAACCCGCAGGGTTCGCGCTGTTTTTTCCCGTGTACTCCACGTGGCGCGGACGCGCCATGCATCTGGAGGATCTGTTTGTGCGGCCGAGATTTCGCGGGCGGGGCACCGGCAAGGCTCTCCTGACGAAGGTGGCGGCGGTGGCCGTGGAGCGCGGATGCGCGCGGTTCTTCTGGCACGTTCTGGACTGGAACACGCCTGCGATTGAGTTCTACCAGTCGCTGGGCGCGACGCCGCTAAGCGACTGGACGCGGATGGAGATTTCCGATGAGCCGCTGCTGGCCCTGGCGCGAGAGTTGCCGGCATGAGGATTCGCGTTATCGGCGGAGGCTTGGCCGGGCCCGAAGCAGCGCTCGTGGCGGCGCGCATGGGCGCGGAGGTGGATCTGTGCGAAATGCGGCCCGTGCGGATGACTCCGGCCCACCAAACTCCGGATTTCGGCGAGCTGGTCTGCAGCAATTCTCTGAAATCGGAAAGCGAGAACACGGCGCCCTGGCTGCTGAAGCAGGAGATGCGGCGCGCCGGGTCGCCCTTGCTGGTCTGCGCCGATGCGAGCGCCGTGCCGGCCGGGCATGCTCTGGCTGTCGATCGGGTCGAGTTCTCGCGACTGATCGGGGAAAAGATTGCCGCGGAGCCTCGGATCATCGTTCATCGCGAAGAGGCCACTCGTCTCGATCCGGAAGACGGGATCACGATTGTGGCGTCGGGACCGCTGACCTCGTCGGCGTTGTCGCAGGAGATTGCGCGGCTGACGGGGAGCGAGCACCTGGCGTTCTACGACTCGATCAGCCCCATTGTGGAGGCCGACTCGATCGATCGGGAGAAGGTCTACCTCGCCGCCCGGTACGACAAGGGAACGGCCGACTACATCAACTGCCCCATGACGAAGGACGAGTACGACGCCTTCCTGGACGCGTTGCTGGCGGCCGAGAGCGTGGAGGCGAAGGAGTGGGAAAAGCTCGACTACTTTGAGGGCTGTCTGCCCATCGAAGAGCTGGCGCGGCGAGGGCGGGACACGCTCCGCTTTGGGCCGATGAAGCCGGTGGGGCTGCGCGATCCGCGGACGGGGAAGATTCCATGGGCGGTGGTGCAGTTGCGGGTGGAGAATCTGCGTTCGGACTCCTACAACCTCGTGGGATTCCAGAACCATATGAAGTATGGCGAGCAGGCCAGGATCTTCCGGATGATCCCCGGACTTGAGGACGCTAAGTTCATTCGATACGGTCAGATCCACCTAAATACTTATATTAACGCTCCAGGGGTGATGAATCGGCTGCTGCAAATGAAAGATCACCCTTCGATCTTCTTTGCCGGCCAGATTTCCGGCGTCGAGGGGTACACGGAATCGATCGCCACCGGGATGCTGGCCGGGATCTACGCGGCCGCCAAGGCGCGCGGCGAGACGCCGGAGCCGGTGCCGCGGGGAACGGCGTTGGGGTCGCTGGTGCGGTATGTCACGGAAGCGGATCCGAAGCGTTTTCAGCCAGCGAATATCACCTTCGATCTGCTGGAGCCACTGGACGACGAGACCCGGCGGAAAGTGCGGGACAAACGGGAGCGGCACCGGATCCAGTGCGAAAGGGCGCTAGTTCTCGTGGATGCCTGGCTTGCGCCTGTGGCATCCACGAAGGGGTACAGGGTGCAGGGTACAGGGAACAGAAAATCTGGCCTGTCGATGGAGGATTCGAGGTGAGATCCTCGTGAATCTGCAACCTGCTAACCTTGATCCAGCCATGAAATTTGGAGTTCTGGTCTTTCCTGGATCGAACTGCGATCACGACACCTATAACGTCGTGGCGGCCATTGCCCGTCAGCCGGTGGTCTTCCTCTGGCATGACTCGCCGAGCCTGGAAAACTGCGATGTGATCCTGGTTCCGGGCGGCTTTGCCTATGGCGACTACCTGCGCACCGGGGCCATTGCGCGCTTCTCGCCGGTCATGCAATCGGTGAAGAAGTTTGCCGCCGACGGTGGCCTGGTGCTGGGCATCTGCAACGGGTTTCAGATCCTGTGCGAGGCGGGATTGCTGCCGGGCGCGCTGATGCGGAATGCCGGCCTGCAGTACGTCTGCAAGCAGTTGGTTCTGCGAACCGAGACGACCGATTCTCCCTTTACGCGGCCGCTGGCGAAAGGCCAGATCCTGAAGATGCCCATCGGGCACATGGAAGGGAATTACTTCTGCGATGAGACCACGCTCGCCGAGCTGAAGCGCCAGGATCGCATTGTCTTCCGCTACGCCACCGCCGAGGGGGCGATCCGGCCGGAAGCGAATCCCAATGGGTCACTCGAGAACATTGCCGGCATCCTCAACGAGGGGCGGAACGTGCTGGGAATGATGCCGCACCCGGACCGGTCCAGCGAAGCGCTGCTGGGCTCCTCCGATGGGTTTAAGATCTTCGAATCGCTGGTGGGAGCGATGGCACAACAGCCATGATCGACATCCATCACCACCTGCTGTACGCAACCGACGACGGGCCCAAAGATATTGAGAGCTCCGTGGCGCAGGCTGAAGTAGCGGCCGCCGACGGGATCACGCACATCGTGTGTACGCCGCACGCCAACGATACATTCGAGTTCAACCCGGAGAAGAACCGGGAGCGGCTGGAGGCCATCCAGGCGCGCGTGGGCAACAGCATGCAGCTGGGCCTTGGCTGCGATTTTCACCTGTCCTACGAAAACATCGAGGACGCCCTGAAGCATCCGACTAAATTCACCATCAATCAGGGCAAATACCTGCTGGTGGAGTTCGCCGAGTTCATGATTCCGCAAAGCATCGGCGACACGTTTTACGAATTTACGGTGCGCGGCGTGCACCCCATCATCACGCATCCGGAGCGGAACCCGATCCTGCAGAAGGAGCCGGAGCGCATGATCGAGTGGATGCGGACGGGCTGTCTGGTGCAGATTACCTCGGCCTCGCTGGGGGGCCGCTTCGGCAAGCGGGCGCAGGCGATGGCCTGGCACCTGCTGGAGCGCAACTGGGTCCACTTTATCGCCACCGATGCCCACAATCTGGAGGGGCGGCGGCCGGCCCTGCGGCCTGCGTATGCGGGCGTGGTAAAGCGCTTCGGAACTGAGACGGCCGAGCGGCTGTGTGTGGAGAATCCGCGGGCAGCGTATAACGACCAGCCCCTGCCGCCCCAGCCCGAGCCCGAGGGTGTGTACGTTTATGAAGACGAGCCGGCCAGACCGAAGGGGCTGATGGCGCGGCTGCTGGGGAAATAGACGCCTTCTCCCGCGTCCAGAACCTCGCTTCCTGAATCCTGCGTGACCTTACTGCACGCCGTGGGCGTTCAGGTGGTCCGTATACGCTCTGTCGGACTCCCGGATGTGGTGGACCAGCCACTGGCGGACGAAGTTCAACAGAGAAACCGGGCTGGCGGCGCGACCCTGCTCCATCGCCACCTTGTACTGTTCCACGTCTTCCATCAGCTTGCGATGCTGTTGCTGATGACCGGCCAGGCCGGGATACCCGGTTCGCCGCATCAGGGCTTCTTCCTGAAGAAAATGAGTGCGGGTGTAGACCGCCAGCTGCTCCACCGTGTCGCGGACCATGTCGTCGCCCTTGCCGGCGCGCATGGCTTCGGCCAGCGTGTTGATGATCTCAAACAATTTCTGGTGCTGTTCGTCCATCGGCTGAACGCGGACGCTGTACGATTCATTCCAGGCAAAGATCGCCATCAGGGACTCTCCACGAACCAGACTCTGCCGGCGTTATCGGCGGGCGGTTGGGGAAGATGAGGGGAAGGCGAGCTAGAGGCCGAGGCCGCCGTCGACGCTGAGAATCTGCCCGGTGATAAAGTGCGGGCCGGTGGCAAAAAACAGGACCGCGGCGGCAACATCTTCCGCAGTACCATTGCGCTGCATGGGCGTGCGGCGGGCGAAGTGCTCGTAGTCCTCGGTCACTTCGCCGTTGACGATCATGCCGGGAGCCACGCAGTTGACGCTGATTTCCGGGGCGAAGGCTTTGGACATGGTCTGGGTGAGCATGTGTAGGGCGGCTTTGGAGGTGCAGTAATGGGCATGGGTGGGCCAGGGATGCAATCCGCCGAGCGAGCCGATGTTGATGATGCGGCCGCGGGCGGCCTTCAGGTGCGGAACCGCCGCCTGGGCAGTGAGGAAGGGCGCGCGGGTATTCGTCTCAAACATGGCATCCCACTGCTCCACGGTGATGTTCTCCAGGGCAGCGGTTTCGTATCGTCCCGCATTGTTAACCAGAATGTCGATGCGGCTGAACTGATCGGCGATGGCATCGATGGTGGCGTGGATCTGGGCGGGATCGCGCAGATCTGCGCGGAAAGCCGCAGCCAGCACGCCGCGCTCGGCCAGGTCGGCGACGGTCTTCTGCGCCTCGGCTTCGGATTCCCGATACGTGATGGCTACGTGCGCGCCGGCTTCAGCCAAAGTGAGGGCCAGAGCGCGTCCGATGCGCTTCGCCGCGCCGGTGACAACGGCTACCTGGCCATGGAGAGGCTTCATAGGTCGATTCTAACGGGCACATGCATGCCAGGGCGCCGGCGCGCGACAACCCACGACCTGTCCCCGGGCATCGAAGGCCATGAAACAAGGATCCCTCTCATGCAAAGAGCTCTGGTGTTGGCCGTGATCACAGGCTGCGCACTGAGCGTGTGTGCCGGTTGTGCCGGAGCCCGTGCCGGGCATCTGGCGCGCAGCGGAGCGACGGGCCTGGCCCCCGACGATGCCGCCCTTCATCCGAATCCTAATGCTCCTTATATCCTGCCGGGCGGGACCCCGCGGCTGATCCGGCGGGCATCGGCAGAAGATGCGGCCAACGCGGGACCGTGCGATCCCGAGATGCTGTCAGCGGAAGAGATTGCCGGCGATACGAACGGGGTCTTCCGGTCGGTCAGGCTGGCCTTCATGAATCGCGGCCCGGTGCCGTGCCGCCTGGGCGGTTACCCGACCGTGGCGCTGCTGGATGCAGAAGGCGAGCGGGTTGGCAGCATTACATCGCGGAGGGTCAGCTCGACCGAAGTGCTGGCCGAGCTGGGAAAGCAGCTTCCGGCCGGCGAAAAAGGGCCGGCGCCGTCGGTGACCCTGATGCCGCAGGCGGTCGCGGCCTTCCAGATCGTCTGGACCACAGGCGCGGAGTGCTCGCGTGTCTCTCGGATTCAGGTCACCGCTCCGGGCAGCCGCCGAACCTTCGGCATTACCCAGCCCATGAAGATCTGCACCGGGCAAATCCAGGTGACCGAGCTGCGGCTGGACGAAGGAGACGTGTAGGCAAAGCAGGCAATAGACAACAGGCAACCGGCAATAGCGATTAAGAGTCAGGCACAGTCTGGGCGGCCTTGCGGGTGAAGGCGACGGCGGCCAGGACGATCAGTGGGGGAAACCACTCCAGCGTATAGCGCGGCTCCGGCGCTTCCAGAGTGAGAAGCACGGCGCAGCGCAGCAGGACGAAGACCAGGATGGCCCCGCGAAGAGGCGGCCTCTTGAAGAATCCCACCAGGGCAGCGAGGAAATACGCCAGATTCAGGCCCGCATAGGCGTAAGAAAACTCCGTTTCAGAATGATGGCGGTCGTACTGCCACCAGCGCAGCTCAATCCACAGCAGCTCGGTGCGAGGCCGGAAGGCCATGTCGGCCACGCGGGCCACAGGCAGCTCCACGTAATAACGGAAGGGGTGGTCGTGGATGCGCTCGGCCGCCAGCGCGCCGAAGGCGGCGTCGAGATCCGGTGTCAGCGTATCGGTGCGATTGTAGGCGTCGAGAAGGTCGCGGGTCTGCGCAACCTGCTGGGGGGTATCGAAGGCGCGCGAGGGGAGATCGGCAAGGTCGATGGGGTCGGAGTTGACGTTCCAGTAGACCTCCCACGTGCAGGTCAGGTCGACGCAGACCGTTTTCGTCCAGCGATTGAAGCCGGGGTCGGTATCCTCGCCCGGATCGACCGCATAGCGCGGCGCCAGAGGCTGAAAGACGTGGAAGGTGCGCTCGTTCCGAATCGTCCACGCGACAAAAGGAAGCACGGAGAGCAGGCCGGCGATCAGCGCCCAGCGCAGCATCCGAGCCCGTCCCCAGCGTTTGGAGCCATAAAAAACCATGGCTGGGCAGAGGGCGACGGCGAGCAACGCGCCGTCCGGGCGGAGCAGGGTGGCGTAGCTCCAGGCGAAGGCCAGAACCAGAGCCCAGGTCCAGCGGGGTGCGGCCAGAAAGCGGGCCAGGGCATAGAACCCGAGGGCGGTGCAGAAGAGCTCCGGCGTTTCCGTCAGAGGCACGGCGGCGAAATTGGCAGTAAACGGGCAGAGCGCGGCCAGCCACAGCGCCCACCAGCCTGCGCGGGGGCTCCAGATGTGGCGCGCGAGGCCGAAGATGAGCAGGCAGGTGGCCAGATCGATGGCCGTCTGCGCGAACATGACCGCGTGGTAATGCTCTATGCCGAAGAGACGGAAGCAGAGGATCAGGAAGAGGGGATAGCCGGGCAGCCGAATGAGGGTGGGATGGATGCCGGCGATCTGTTCGGAAGCGGGCGCGCCGGGTGCGGCGGCGTGGCCCCCGGTCATCCCATAGATGCCGTGCAGCATCCAGTTCTTTGCGATGTCGCCGTAGATGAGGGGATCGCCCTGAACCTCCGGGTAGGCGTGAATGAACCAGAGGCGCAGGGCGGCTCCGGAGAGCAGAGCCAGCACGACGAGCATCCATGGCCTCAGGCCCAGGCGCGGCATTGAGATTATTAAACCAGCCCGCGGCCCGTTCGGCTCAGGATTGAGGGGTAACCAAAGGCGGCGCAGCCCGGCAGAGGGCGGAAGAAGGCAACGGGACCGGCGTGTTCCCTATCGTAGGATGGGATTTGCAGCTATTTCACGATGAAACAAGTTTTCTATGACCCGCGGCAACGGCGCCGGAAGATCCTCCGGCGGCTCACCGATCTGTCCATCATTGGACTGACGGCGGTGCTGGTGGTCTTTGCCTCCAGCGTGCTCTCCCGCCAGACGTTGCCGGAGCTCCTGCTGCCCACGCATAAGCCGAACTATAAGGCTCTGAAGGAGAGGCAGCCGGAACTGGCCAGGAAATATGCCGCCGCGCGACCGACCCGGCGCCGGAGCCACCGCCATCCCGTGGATATCGTGCTCAACCAGGACGAAGGGTTACGGGCAGCCTTCTACGAGAACGATGAGCAGGATTATTCCTCTCTGAAGGCGCATATCCATCAGATTGACCTGCTGTTTCCGGACTGGTTGCACGTCGTCTCCCCCAACGGCGAGCTGGTGGGCTCAACGTCGCTTTTCCCCGTGCACCTTTATGACGTGGTCGACGCGGCAGGCGTGCATGGGGTGGATCCACAGAACCGGGTGAAGAACGTCATTACCGCAGCCAGGGAGGATACGGATGTCTTCCCGATGCTGAACGACTATAACGTCCTGACCCAGCAATGGAATGGGGAAGTCATTGGGAAGATGCTGCAGGATCCGGCCGCCCGCGAGCGGCTCCACCGGCAGCTGGATCAGTTTCTGTCCGCCAACCCGTCGTACCGGGGAATCTGTCTCGACTTCGAACAGGTTCCGGATGCGGACGAGACCCTGTACGCAGAGTGGGTTGGCGAACTGCATCATGATTTTAGCTCGAAGAAGTTAAAGATTTACGTGAACGTTCAGGTATCAGCCGATGATGCCTTCCTCAAGCTCGTCGCCCAGGACAGCGACGGCATTATCCTGATGAATTACGACGAGCACGAGGAAACCAGCGATCCCGGGCCGGTGGCGGGAGAGCCATGGTTTGAGGCCAACCTTACCCGAGTGCTGAAGCTGGTACCGAAGCAGAAGATCATCTGCGGCATCGGCAACTACGGCTTCGACTGGGCGCAGCCGCTCCCCGAAAAAGGGAAGAAGCCCTCCAACAAGGTTGTCGATGTCGATGATCTGACCGTCCAGGATGCCTGGCAGCTGGCCGCCGACGCCGGCGCCAATGTCCATCTGGAAGGCGACGAGCTCAATCCGCACTTCGCCTACGACGACGAGGACGCGCATCTTCGCCACCAGGTGTGGTTCCTGGACGGCGTGACCGCGCTCAATGAGCTGCGGGCCGGCCGCCAGATGGGCCTGCGGACGTTTGCCCTGTGGCGTCTGGGCGAAGAAGATCCGTCGCTGTGGCAGATCTGGGACCGTCCGGGCGCCAAGGATGCTCCCGAACAGCTGGAGACCGTGCCGCCGGGCGCGAATGTGGACACGGAGGGCGAGGGCGACATTCTGCGCATTGTGGCGCCACCGCAGATCGGCGAACGGAAGATCCAGATGGACGCGGAAAACGTCACGGTCATCGATGAGGACATGATCCGGCTGCCGCACTCCTACATGATTCAGCAATACGGGTACGACCCGCACAAGGTGGCGCTCACCTTTGACGACGGGCCCGACCCGGTGTGGACGCCGAAAATCCTCGACGTGCTGCAGAAGTACCACGTGCATGCGACGTTCATGGTCATTGGCGAAGAGGCGCAGAACAACATCGGTGTGCTGAAGCGTTACATCGCCGACGGCGATGAGATCGGCAACCATACCTACACCCATCCCGATATCAGCGACATTCCTCCTTTCGAGCTGCAGGAGGAGCTGAACTGGACGGAACGTCTTTTCGCGGCGGAGTTGGGCATCCAGCCTCTTTATTTCCGTCCGCCCTACTCCATCGACCAGGAGCCCGACACCAACGACGAGGCCGCGCCCGCCTACCGCATCCAGCAGCTGGGCTACACCATCATCGGCGACAAGATCGATACCGACGACTGGAACGAGCACCCGCGCAAGTCCCCGCAGGAGATCACCGACAGCGTCCTGCAGCAGATTGATGAGATGAAGACGCACCCGTGGATGAAGGGCAGCATCATCCTCATGCACGACGGAGGCGGCAATCGCTCGGCCACGGTGGCGGCGCTGCCGCTGCTGATCACCACCCTGCGCTCGAAGGGCTACCAGTTCGTGCAGGTCTCTGACCTGATGGGGAAGACGAGAGCCGAGGTCATGCCGCCCATAGCGCCGAAGATGCGCTGGCAGGCGCGCATTGACTCGGTGGCGTTCTTCTTCATGGCCTTTTTCGCGCACTTTGTCGTGGACATCTTCTTCATCGGCGACGTTCTGATGAGCGCCCGCCTGGTGCTCATCGGCATCTTCGCCCTGATCGATCGGATCCGCCGCAGGCGCGTTCCCCCCGGAGTGTATGAGCCGGCGGTCGCCGTCCTGATCCCGGCCTACAACGAAGAGAAGGTGATTGTCCGGACCATCCGCTCCGTGCTGCATTCTGACTACCCGCATATCCGCGTCGTTGTGATCGACGATGGCTCGAACGACAGGACCTTCGATGCGGCTCGTGAGGCCTACCCGAAAGAGATTGCCGAGGGGCGCCTGCTGGTCCTTACCAAGCCGAATTCCGGCAAGGCTGAAGCGCTCAACATGGGCATCGACCATGTGGACGAGGAGATCTACGTGGGCATCGATGCCGATACGGTCATTGCACCCGACGCCGTGCGGCGGCTGGTGCGCTACTTTGCCGACAAGCGCGTGGGCGCCGTGGCCGGCAACGCCAAGGTGGGCAATCGCGTCAATCTGTGGACGCGCTGGCAGGCTCTGGAATACATCACCAGCCAGAACTTCGAGCGCCGCGCCATGGACCTGTTCAACGTGGTCACCGTGGTTCCCGGGGCCATTGGCGCCTGGCGGACCGCAGCCGTGAAGGCGGCTGGCTGCTATCCGGTGAACACCGTGGCCGAAGACGCCGACCTGACTATGAACCTGCTGGAGCACCAATACAAGGTGATCTACGACGATCACGCCCTGGCCTTCACCGAAGCGCCGGCGACCGCGCGCAGCCTGATGCGGCAGCGCTTCCGCTGGTCGTTCGGGATTCTGCAGGCGGTATTCAAGCATCGCGCGGCGGCGCGGACCAATCGGGCCATGGGCTTCTTTGCCCTGCCCAACATTCTCATCTTCCAGATCCTGCTGCCGCTCGTCTCGCCTTTCATCGACATCATGTTCGCGGCGGGCGTGGTCCAGTATCTGATCGATCGCCACTACCATCCGGAAACCACCAGCGCTGCCAGCTTCGACAAACTGGTTGTCTACTTCCTTGCGTTTCTGCTGATTGATTTTGCGACGTCCGCGCTGGCCTTCAGCCTCGAACCCCGGCATCCCGCCAACAAGGGCGATATCTGGCTGCTGCCGCACATCTGGCTGCAGCGCTTCTCCTACCGCCAGCTCTTCTCCATCGTGCTTTTCCGCACACTGAAACGGGCGGTTGAAGGCCGCCCCTTCAACTGGGAAAAGGTCGAGCGGACGGCGCGCATGTCGCGGCAGACGGAGAAGATCGCCGCGGGGCAGTAAACGCCAGCGGAGAAGGCGGCTCATCCAGGGCATGAGGTCCTGAGCGTCGGCGGGGGCTGTGGCTGTCCCCGGGGGAGATACACATTACGGGTAATGCGGCAAAGGGCCGGTGCCGATAGAATCGAGAGAGCATTTTCTCTCCATGTCAGGTGGCCTTTGACTGCAATTGCTACTGCATCGACTGTACCGGTCGCGACGCAAGCGTTGACCTTTCAGGAACTGCTGCTGCGTCTTCAGACTTTCTGGGCGGAGCGCGGCTGCGTGCTGGCTCAGCCCTATGACATGGAAGTGGGGGCGGGCACCATGTCGCCGGACACGTTTCTGCGCGTGCTGGGGCCGAGCCCGATGGCCATCGTCTACACCCAGCCCTCGCGCCGCCCGGCCGACGGGCGCTACGGCGAGAACCCCAACCGGCTCTACAAGCACACCCAGCTACAGGTGATTCTGAAGCCGCCGCCGGCCAATATCCAGGACATCTACCTCGACTCCCTCGAGGCCATCGGCATTCGCCTGCGCGAGCATGACATTAAGTTTGAAGAGGACAACTGGGAGTGGCCGGTGGGCGGCGCCTGGGGCGTGGGCTGGCAGGTGATGCTGGACGGCCTCGAGATCACGCAATTCACCTATTTCCAGCAGTGCGGCGGCATGGATCTGGATCCGATCTCGGGCGAGATTACTTACGGTCTGGAACGCATCGCGGCCTTCCTGCAGGACGTGGATTCGATTTACGACATCGTGTGGGCGCGCGATCCGAAGACCGGACGCGCGGTCACCTACGGCGACATTCGCCTGCAGGAGGAGCTGCAGCTCTCGGTCTACAGCTTTGAGGCGGCGGACATCGGCAAGCTGTGGGAGCACCTGCGCCTTTACGAGGCCGAGTGCCAGGCGCTGCTCGATGAGTTCCACAAGAGCTTCCGCACCGAAAAGGCAGCGGAGCGGCACGAAAAGATTCACGACCGGCTGGTGCACGATGGCGACAGCCCGCCGCCGGAGGAGGACGTGCGCGTGGCGCTGCGGCGCTTCCCGGTGCTGGGCGCCTATGAGCTGTGCCTGAAGTGTTCGCACCTGTTCAACCTGCTCGATGCACGGGGAGCGATTTCGGTGACCGAGCGCGTGGCCGTGATGGGGCGCATTCGCAACATGGTGGTGGGCGTCGCCAAGGCGTACGCGGCACAAAAACAGCGAGCGGAGGCCGCGTAGCGGATTCGGGAATGGCAGACTTACTTTTTGAAGCAGGGATGGAAGAGATTCCGGCGCGCATGATTGCCCCGGCCGAGGCGGAGCTGACCGAGCGCATTGTAGAGTTGCTGCGGCGGGAACGGCTGCTGGCCGAAGGGCACGAGGTCCACAGCTATTCGACGCCGCGCCGGGTGGCCGTGCAGGTGAATGGGGTGCTGGCGCGCCAGCCCGATGCGACCCGCGAGATGACCGGGCCGGCCTGGAGCGTCGCCTTCAAGGATGGACAAGCCACCGCAGCCGGTCAGGCCTTCGCCCGGAAGGCCGGCGTGGGTGTCGCAGCACTGGAAAAAATCAGCACGCCGAAGGGCGAATATGTCGCCGCGAAGGCGCTGCAGAAGGGCCGCGGCGCCACGGATGTCCTGAGCGATCTGCTGGCCGCCGAGCTGGCCGCGCTCTACTGGCCCAAAAATATGAACTGGCGGCCGCTCAAGCCGGAGCGGTTTGTGCGGCCGGTGCGCTGGATGGTGGCGCTGCTGGATCACGCTGTCCTGCCTGTCGAGTTCGGAGGCGTGCAGGCCTCCAATCAGACCTTCGGGCATCGCATCCTGCACGGAAACGCTCCGCTGTCCGTCGATCATCCTGACGACTACCTGGGTGTGCTGGAGTCGGCCAGCGTGACCGCCGACGTGCACCTGCGGCGGCACCGCATTCGCAAGGCGCTGGATCTGGAAACGCGCAGCGTGCCCGGCGCCCGCTGGCGCGAGGACGCCGCTCTGGTGGAAACCGTTACCCACCTCACGGAGTGGCCTTCTGTCGTGCTGGGCGGCTTCGATCGCGAATACCTGGAGCTGCCGGAAGAAGTGCTGGTCACCGTGATGCGCGACCATCAGAAATATTTCGCTGTGGAGAATACGCAGGGCAAGCTGGAGCCCTACTTCCTCGCCGTTCTGAATACCCGTCCCGAAGAGAAGGGCATCGACGTCATCCGCCACGGCAACGAGCGCGTGCTGCGGGCCCGCTTCAACGACGCGCGCTTCTTCTGGCGCGTCGATCAGAAGATCCCCCTCGAAGACCGCGTGGAGATGCTGAAGTCGGTCACCTTCCACAAAGAGCTGGGCAGCTATTGGGACAAGACGCAGGCCAACCTCGCCATCGCGGAGCGGCTGGCCGCGCTGCTGACCGCGCGAGGCGTCGCGGTGGACGTTGCCGCGCTGCGCCAGGCTGTGCTGCTGGCCAAAACCGACCTCACCACAGAGCTCGTCAAGGAGTTCACCGAACTCCAGGGCATCGTTGGCGGCCTGTATGCGCGCGCCCAGGGACTGGGCGAAACCGTCGCCCAGGCCGTCTACTGGCAGTACTCGCCGGCCGCTATCGAGGATCCCATCCCGCCCACGGTCGAAGGTCAGCTGCTCGGGATCGCCGACCGCATTCAGACCATCGTGGCCATGTTCGGCATCGGCCTTGAGCCGACCGGCTCGAAAGATCCCTTCGCGCTGCGCCGTGCCGCCAATGCCATCGTAAAAATCCTGGCCGAATCCGATGTCCGGCTCAACATTTCAGACATTTTGAAAAGAACTGATGAGGGAATCGCCGAGATACTTTCGGACAGAGAAAGTGGAACTGGAGAGAAAATTCGCGCTTTCTTTCGCGAGCGTGTCGAGTTCTGGCTACGCGAAGTGCGTGGCTTCGCTTATGACGTCGTGAATGCAATTATGGCGTTGGGCGGATGGAGCGACATCCCCGACGCCATTGCCCGCGCCGAGGCCCTGAGCGTGATGCGGAACTCTGAAGACTTCCGCGCTGTCTGCGTCGCGTTCAAACGAACCAGAAACATAATTGAACAGGCGAACGCCAAAGGCCTATGGCGGGAGGGATTCCCGGACAAGCGGGTCGAATCACGTCTCTTAGTCGAAAGAGCGGAACAACAACTCTCCGATCAGACGGAGAAAATCGCGCCGCTGGTCGAAGAGCTGAGAGCTAACCGAAAATATCAAGAAGCATTGGAGTTGATCGCTAAGCTGCGACCCGACATTGATCGGTTCTTCGAGAGCGTCATGGTGATGGTTGACGACTCTTCCTTACGTAATAATCGATTGGCTCTACTAGCGAGAATCTATTTCCAATTCTCATCCATAGCAGTTTTCTCTGAGCTTGTGTCGGCCTGAACCCTCGGCGCTATAACTTTTTGGGTCCTTGGGAGTGTCTTCGGGTGCCTCTGAAAATTCGCAATTCGCGATGGACGAAGGTCGACCACTACGTCGAAGCCCTTCTGATCCCGCCCGACCCGGTCCTCGACGCAGCACTGAAAGCCAGCGCCGCCGCCGGGCTGCCGGATATCGCCGTCACCCCCGGCCAGGGCAAATTCCTCCACCTGCTGGCGCGGATGCACGGAGCCCGCCGCATCCTCGAAATCGGCACGCTGGGCGGCTACAGCACCATCTGGCTGGCGCGCGCACTGCCGCCCGACGGCCGCCTGGTCACGCTGGAAGCCGATCCCACCCACCAGAACGTCGCCCGCGACAACATCACCCGCGCCGGTCTCGCGCCTCGGGTCGAACACCGTCTCGGGCTGGCGCTGGAGACGCTTCCGCAACTCACCGGACCCTTCGATTTCATCTTCATCGACGCCGACAAAGAGAACGCCGCCGCGTATTTCAAGTGGGCCATGCGCCTCTCGCGTCCCGGGACCGCCATCGTCGTGGACAATGTGGTCCGAGGCGGAGCCGTCGCGAAGCCTTCTGCGCATGACTCCAGTTCGCGTGGCATCCACGAGATGAATGAGGCCATCCGCCGCGAACCCCGCGTGACCGCGACCGTCCTGCAGACCGTGGGCCGCAAGGGTTACGACGGATTCATGCTGGCCCTTGTTACCGATTAGGGCACCACGACTGCCGCCCCATCCACCCGGTCCCCAGCCACCGCCTGCAGCGCCTCGTTCACCTCTTCAAGAGGAAACACCTTCGTCCGCGGGCGGATCCCGATCTTCGTCGCCAAAGCGATGAAGTCGTGGCCATCCTGCCGCGTCATGTTGGCCACGCTGCGCAGCTGGCGCTCGCCCCACAGCAGCGAATCGTAATCGAACTCCGGGATGCGGTCGAGATGAATGGCGTTGATGGCCACGATTCCTCCCTTGCGCAACGACGCCAGAGCGGCCATCACTACATCGCCGCTCGGCGCAAAGGTCACCGCGCAGTCCAGTGGGACGGACGGCCGCTCCGTGGCATCGCCCACCCAGGTGGCGCCAAGTGCGCGCGCGAGCTGCTGATGCGAGGTGCCTCGCGTCGAGACATAGACTTCGCAATTCCAGGCCTTCAGGACCTCGATCGCCAGATGCGCCGATGCTCCGAACCCGAAGAGTCCCACGCGGTCGCCCGGCGCAACCTCCGCTACGCGCAGGCTGCGGAAGCCAATAATCCCCGCGCAGAGCAGCGGCGCAAGATCAGTAGCCTCGGGTTCAGCGGGCAGCGGGATCAGGAAATCCGCCCGCGCCACGGCGTACTCGGCATAGCCCCCATCCACCGAGTAGCCCGTAAACGTGGGATGGTCGCAGAGATTCTCGCGTCCCTTGCGACACAGCGGACAGGTGCCGTCGGTCCCGCCCAGCCAGGAGACGCCGAACCGATGACCCACAGCGAAGCCGTCAACCCCGGAGCCGAGCTTCTCGATCCGGCCGACGATCTGATGGCCCGGGGTGACCTCATCCCGCAACGGCTTCAGTTCTCCGGCAGCGATGTGCAGATCGGTGCGGCAGACCCCGCAGGCCTCCACCTTCAGCAGCACTTCACCCGCACCCGGTCGAGGCACAGGGCACTCCTCGATCGCCAGGGGGCGCTCGGCAATGGGGGCAGGATGGTGCAGGACAGCGGCGCGCATCTGTTGTTAGATTCACTCCGGGGCCCTGGCGAGCGCAAGCTACAGCGGCTTCAGATCCTCGAGAGTCGTGGGAATCAGCTCCGCCACCGTGGGATGGATGTGCACCGAATGCGTCAGCAACTCCGCCGGCTGGCGCGCGTACATCGCGGTCAGAATGCAATGGACCGCTTCATCCCCGCCGGTGCCAAAGACCGTCCCGCCCAGGATCTGCCGCGTCTCCGCGTCCACCAGTACCTTGATGTAGCCGAAGGTCTCGCCCTTTTCAATCGCACGCGAGACGCGGGTCATCGGACGCATGCCCATCAGCGCGGGCCGTCCTTTGCGCCGAACTTCTTCTTCCGACATCCCCACCCGCGCCAGCGGCGGATCGATATATATGGCCGCCGCGTAGATGCGGTCGCTCACCCTGCGCGACGCACCCTCGAGCAGGTTCTCCGCCACAATCTCAAAATCGTTGTACGACGTATGCGTAAAGCCGCCCCTGCCATTGCAGTCGCCCAGGGCATAAATGCCAGGAACGCTGGTGCGCAGCTCGTCGTCCACGGGAATATACCCGTGCGCATCCGGTGTGATCCCGGCGGCCGCCAGGTGCAGGTCGTCGGTGTTGGGCGTGCGGCCCACCGCCAGCAGCACGCGTGAGCCGGCAATGTACGGAGCTCCCTCATTGCAGTCAAGCCCCGCCGTCACGTCGCGCCCGTGCTGCTCCAGATGAATGCAGTTGGCCCGCGTGCGAACATCAATCCCTTCCGCCCGGAAGATCTCCTCGACCACCCGCGAGGCATCCTCGTCTTCATGAGGAGCCAGGCGCACGCTCTTCTCCACGATCGTCACCGCCGAGCCGAAGCGGCGGAACATCTGCGCGAACTCCAGCCCCACCGAACCGCTGCCCACCACGATCAGGCTCTCTGGCAGCTCCTCCAGGTCAAGAATCGTCGTGCTAGTCAGGAAGGGAACCGACTCAACGCCCGGCATCTTCGGCACCGACGGCCGCGCGCCCACGTTCAGAAAGATCTTTGGCGCCTCCAGGATCGCACCGCCCACCTGCATCGTCGTCGCCGAAGTGAACGCCGCTGTCCCCGTAAAGACGGTGCAGTTTTTCTCCTCGCGCAGGCTTTTCTCCACGCCCGTTCGTGCCGGCGCAACCACCGCCTCTTTGCGTGTCATCACCGCGCGCAGATCCACCTTCACCGGCCCTGCGCTTACGCCGAAATCCCCGCCGCGTCGCGCCAGATGGGCAGAATGCGCGCTGGCCACCATGGCCTTCGTCGGCGTGCAGCCGTTGTTCACGCAGGTGCCGCCAAAAAGATGCCGCTCCGCCACGGCCACCTTCCATCCGGCTTTCGCCAGGCGATGCGCCAGCGACGGGCCGGCCTGGCCCGTACCCACCACGATGGCATCGAACGACTGATTCATGCGAGTTCCAGAAGCGCAAAGATGCCGATCATGATGGCCACGGCGTCCTCCAGCAGCGCAGCAGGAAGATCGCGGCCGAACGACCGGGCCAGAGCGCCGCGAGCCGCAGCCCCACCCAGCGTGCCGATCACGGCGCCGCATACCCCGAGCAGCAGGCCCGCGATAATAAGATATCCGGCAGCGCCCACGGTCGCGCCCACCAGCGCGCCGCTCACAATCCGAGTCGCAAATCCCGGCAGCGCTTTACGGCTGGGCGTCCGCGGCAGCGTATCGACCACCAGTTCTCCCACGGCCAGCACGCTGAAAATCACCAGCGCAATGCTCGATCCCATAAAGGCCAGCGGCGTCCGCGCTACCGGCAGCAGACCCATCCAGGCGAACCAGCTCGTCAGCGCCGGCGCCAGCATCGAGCGCGATCCAGCGACCACACCAGCAAGACATGCGGCCAGCAGAAGCATAGGTTGCTCCTCAAAAAGTCCAGGTACGGGATATGAGTATACCCGCGACAGCGCGGCGCGGCACGGTGTCGCAGCTTCCAATGGCGGACCGCGTCACCACCCCAGGCCCTCAGCCCTCCGTCCGCAGCAGGGCGGCGCTCGCTGGCACAAAGGCGTGCAAAGTCTGTTTTTTCGCCTATCATCGCGCGCTATGAAGAGATGGATTGTCGCCGCGATGCTCCTGGCCACCACGGCGGTGGCGCAGCAAACTCAGAATCAGTACGAAACCGCCCAACGCGCCGGGCGCCGGACAGAAGCTGCTGGCTCAGTTCGTCGGCAACTGGGACGTCGTCAAAACGTTCTTTCCCAGGAACGGCCCGCCGAGGGTCTCGAAAGGCTGGTGCCGCCAGTACATGGTGCAGGATGGAGAGTTTCTGGAGTCGGATTTTACGTTCTCTAATCCTGACGGAACGAGGGGGACGGACACCGGCATCTCCGGCTTCGATTCCAAAACAAATCGCTTCACCACCGTTTGGTTTGACTCGCGTCAGACCACCATGTCGATTCGTCAGAGCGACGGCACCTTCGACGGCAAAAACATCGTGCTCTATGCCACGGCCCTCGATCCCGACGATCCCGGTCGCAAAACGGTTGCGCGGGCGCATCTTGAAGACAACGGGCGCGTGCTCCTCCATCGCCGGTACTTTATCGACGACAAGGGCAACGAGCGACTGATGATCGAGCTGCGGATCACCCGGAAGTCGCTTCCGCCGGCTCAAAGCTCACGATTCGGCTCGAGCCTCGCCGTGCCGATCGTCCGGCGGGTTGATCGCGAACCGGGCGCCTTCGATACAATCAGAGTCATCCCGTGGCCCCGTAGCTCAGGTGGATAGAGCAGCAGTTTCCTAAACTGCGTGTCGGAAGTTCGAGTCTTCCCGGGGTCACCACAAGGTCCGCAAACCCATCTCTGCGCTCAGGCCTGCGTCACTCCGAGTTTGTCTGCGATCGGGCCTCCTCGATAACAGGATCTCGCCCCGCCATGCGGAGCCGGAATCCTTCTCCTTGACGAAATAGGAGAGTGCGGCGTAGTCTCCTTTCTCAAATAGGAGAGTCCAATGCCGGGACGAGTGGATCTGCCCCAGGGGGCGCTGGAGATGCTGATCCTGAAAGCCACATCGCTGGGGCCTCAGCACGGCTATGGGATCCTGCTGCGCATCCAGCAAATTTCAGACGAGCGCGTGGAGATCCTGCAGGGCTCCTTTTACACCGCGGTCTACCGGCTCGAACGCCGCGGATGGCTCAAAGGCGAGTGGGGCGAGTCAGACAACAACCGCCGCGCAAAGTTCTACCGCGTGACTGCGGCGGGGCGGAAGCAACTGAAAGCCGAAACCGCGAAGTGGACGGATATGGCGGGCGTGGTGGCGGCCATTCTGCGCGCGACGCCGGAGGAGATATGAGCCTGGCGAGTCTGCGCTGCTGGTGGCGAGCCGTCGCGCATCGGGGACGAGTCGCGGCTGAGGCGGAAGAAGAGCTGCGCTCCCATGAGGCAGCGTATGCTGCGGACCTGGTGGGGCAGGGCCTGGCTCCGGATGAAGCAGCGCGCCGTGCGCGGCTGGAGATGGGGCAGCCGGAGACGCACGGCGAACGCTACCGAAGCGCCGTGGGGCTGAGGATTTTCGACGAACTCGGCGGCGATCTGCGCTTCGGACTGCGGTCGCTCGTTCGCAATCCTGGATACGCCGCCGTCGGTGTGCTTTCTCTCGCCCTGGGCATCGGCGCCACCACCGCGATGTTCAGCCTGATGTATGCGGTGCTGCTGCACCCGTTCCCGTATGCGGGAGCGGACCGCATCATGAACCCCGTGCTCCTCAACCAGGACGAGCCGCTGCAGGACCGATGGTTTGGCCTCACGATGGCCCAGTATGCGGAGTTCGGCAGGGCAAAGAGTGTCGAGAGCCTGCTCGGGTTTGACAGCAAGAACGAGACGCTGAGCGACGAGGCGCTCCCGGAGGGTGCGCTGGCCGTCCGTCTGACGGAAAATGCGGCCCGGTTTTTCGGTGTACGCCCGCTGTTGGGCCGAATGATCGAGCCCAGCGACGCCCTCGGGGGCGGCCAGCATGTCGCCGTCCTCAACTACCGCTTCTGGCAGAAGCACTACCAGGGTTCGCGGGATGTGATCGGAAAGACGATCCAACTCGACCACACCGTCTACACGATCATGGGTGTCATGCCGCGCAGCTTCGCTTTCAACGACACCCTGGGCGTGGGGGACGTTTATCTGCCCGTGAGCACTTACCCCAGGATTGCGGCAAACCGAGGAATCCCATTCTCCGTGATCCCGTGGGTGAAGCTGAAACGTGGCGTGGCCGTGGCGCAGGCCGATGCGCAGCTCGACGCCCTGGTACACGACTTTGCGCAGCAAATGCCGGTTCGATTTCCGAAAAGGTTCCACCTGGCGCTGCAGCCGATTGTGGTGCCCTATGCGCAAACTACGGGGCGAGCGCTTTACCTGCTGCTGGCCGGCGTTGTAATCCTGTTGCTGATTGGCTGTGCGAACGGTTCGATCCTCTTTCTGGCGCGGGGAACGGCGCGGCAGCAGGAGCTGGCTGTGCGCAGCGCCCTCGGAGCCAGCCGCTGGCGCATCGCGCGGCAACTGCTGGTCGAGGCAATGACCATTTCCGTCACCGGCGCTGCACTGGGCGTAGCGGCCTCATACTGGCTGGCGCGGTTGTCTCTGGAAATGGAGCGGAGTGTCTTCCCGCCGGAGTCGGCGATCCATATCAATTTGCCGGTACTTTCTTTTTCCGTCGCGCTGGCGTTGCTTTCAGGGATCCTCTTCGGCCTGGCGCCGGCGCTGCGCTTCTCCCGGGCGGATGCTGCGACGCGTGGCCTGCAAAGCGGGCGGAGAATCGCCGGCGGAGGTGCGGGACGCCGGCTGCAGATGCTTATCGCAGCGCAGATCGCCCTGACTCTCCTGTTACTGGCCACCGCGGGCATGGCCGCGCAGGGCTTCCTGCAGGTGATGCATGCGCCGCTGGGCTACCAGCCGAAAGACGTGATGCAGGCGGGCATCCTCATGCACTTCGAAAATCCAAAAGTCTGGGGCGAAATCGCCTCGCGCGAACAGAGGGCCGCCTTCGTCGACAGGATTCGGCAGAGCATGGCAGCGGTCCCTGGCGTTCTCTCGGCGGCCGTGGGCACATGGGCGACCCCTCCTTACAGCGGGCAGGAGAACGGGTTCCAGATCGAGGGGCAGCCTGGCGCGGCCGACACCGGGCCCAACGTGCGCGTGGAGTTTGTCAGCCCGGAATACTTCGCGACCCTGGGAATTCCGCTGCTGCAGGGACGCGTCTGGGACGAGGCGGAGAATGGGCGCGCGGATGGTGTTGCTGTCGTGAATGCCGCCTTTGCACGGGAGTATCTGAGCGGTAAGGCCGCGGTCGGTCATCAGGTGCGGATTCCTGATCTGGCCACACATCCTCCCCTGGTGGCTGCGTCGCCCCAGAGTGGCGGTTGGCGGCAAATCGTGGGCGTAGTCGGCGATGCGCGGAACGACGGCGTGGACCGGCCCGTGATCCCGGCTGTCTACCTCCCATTCTCAACTTCGCTCCCGCCATTAGCTCAGTACGACATCCGGACGAAGGGCGAACCGATGGCTTACCTGCACGCCATCCGGGAGGCAGTGGCCTCCGTGGAGGCTGATGAACAGGTAGGCAACGGCGCTTCCGATCTGGAAGATGCGATCCGGAAGGACCCGCTCTGGAGCCGCGAGCGTCTCTTTTCCATCCTCTTCGGATTCTTCTCAGCGCTGGCGCTGCTGCTGGCCCTCGTGGGTCTGTTCAGCGTGGTGGCCTGGAGCGTGGCGCAGCGAACGCCGGAGTTTGGAGTGCGCCTGGCGCTGGGCGCCTCGCGCGGACACATTCTATGGGTGGCGGCGCGGACGGCTGCCATCGGGGTTGCCCTGGGCATCGCCGCCGGAGCCGCAGCGGGCTTCGTTCTGAGCAGAACCCTGGCCAACTGGATCAACAGCGGCAGCGCCGGCTGGGCAAGCACAGTGGAAGCGGCGCTGCTGCTTGCACTCTGCGCAGCTATCGCCTGCGGGCTGGCGGCCCGGCGAGCCGCCGGACTGCATCCCACCGAGGCGCTTCGCTACGAATAGCGAGCGACTTCCTGGCGACCGATCGCAGATGAAAACCCGGGGGCGCTGGATTGGCCTTGCGCCGAGGATTCAGCGCGCGGCGCCGGTGTGAATTTCGTAAATCAGAAAGGCCATCACCATGGCGACCACGAGGAAGGAGGCCAGCAGAAATCCGCCCAGAACCAGCTGCGCCGTCCGCTGCTGCTCCGGGCGAGGACGAGTAATGCCGAAGGTCTGAATGAACGTCTCGGTGAGCCAGGCGAGGAGCTTCATCGGTCACTTTCTTGCGATGGCGTCCAGAACGGCGTTCAGGAAGTCGATCGACTCGGGTGCCGAATAGCGCCGCGCGATCTCCAGCGCCTCGTCGATTACGATGGGCGGTGGCGTGCCAGGGAAGCCGAGCAGTTCGGCCACCGCCATCCGCAGCAGGTTGCGATCGACGGCGGGCATGCGGCTGACCCGCCAGTTTTTTGAGTGCTGCTCCAGAAGCGCGTCGATCTCGGCTTCGCGCGCCATGGCCACGCGAAACAGGTCTTCTGCAAAGCCGCGGGTTCCGGCATCGAGCTCTTCGCGTGCCTGCCAGAAGGTTTTGCGGACCTCGTCCGGATTTTGCCGGCCGACGTCAGCCTGGAAAAGCATCTGCATGGCGAGTTCGCGGGCCTTGCGGCGCTTGCCGACCAGCGTCACGCGCGCCGCCCGACTCTGGAATCGGCGGCCAGCTTGCCCTGCAGCGAGGCCATTTCAATGGCTGCGGCGGCCGCTTCGAAACCTTTGTTGCCGCTCTTCAGTCCGGCGCGATCGAGCGCCTGCTCCAGCGTCTCGCAGGTGAGCACGCCGAAGGAATGCGGAATGCCGGAATCCTGCTGCGACTGGCCGATGCCGCGCGCGACCTCGTTGTAGATCGCCTCATAATGCGCGGTCTCGCCGCGGATCAGGCAGCCCAGAGCGATGATGGCGTCAAGGTCGCCGCTCTCGGCCAACGTCCGCGCGGCCGCGGGAATCTCCCACGAGCCGGGAACGCGAACCACCCGGATCTGTTCGCGGACTGCGCCGCTGCGCAGCAGGGCATCGAGTGCGCCCTGCAGCAGCCGGTCGGTGATGACGGCGTTCCAGCGCGCAACCACGATGCCGAAGCGCAGGCCGGCAGCGCTCAGGTCGCCTTCGAGCGCAATCGGCCTGTCTCGCTGCAGATCCTGCCGTTCCCAGAAGGCGACGGAGAAGCCTGGAACCGGCTCGACGGTGAACAGCCGCGATTTCCAGTGCGTCTCTTCGACGCCGTCGACGCGGCCGGCTGCGGCGTGCTGCGCGATCCATTGCTCTGCGACTCGATGAAGATCGTCCAATGCCGTCACTTCAACCAGCAGATCGGAGCCGACGGCGGGAAGCTTGCCGGTCACGAATTCGAGATTGCCCAGGGGGGCGAGAAACGGCCGCCCTCGGTCGACGGTGGACTCGGCGGAAGCGCCTTTGTGCAGAGGAGGATCATCCCAGCCGCGACCCACCTCAAAGCCCAGCGCGGAAAAGAAGCTCACCAGGTCGTCAAAGTGCGCCGGTGAGTCCACGGGGCGAAGAAAAGTAATGCCCTTGATCATATTTTGAGGGTATCAGGGACCCGGTCTTCGGTCGGGCACGTCACGAGCCGCGCTCGCCGGGAAGAGCGAAGGCAGGGAAGCCGCATGCTGCGATCTCCCTGCCCTCCAGGTGCTCCGGTTTCCCGCTGACGGTCAGCGCCGGCGGCGCTCCCGCGAGGCAGCCATTATGGCTGCTTGCTCCCGATGCGCATTCCGTAAAAGGAGCGGTAAACAAAGAAGAAGGATATGGCGAAGAAGACTGCCGCCAGCACATGGGTCAGCATCGGGCTTGTGGCCGCTAGCTGAACCGCCAACTCGACGGCGAGCAGGCCGAAGAGTGTGGTGAATTTGATGACCGGGTTGAGAGCCACGGAGGCGGTGTCCTTGAAGGGATCGCCGACCAGGTCACCCACCACGGTCGCTTCATGCAGCGGTGTTCCTTTCTCGTGTAGTTCGACTTCGACGATCTTCTTGGCGTTGTCCCAGGCTCCTCCCGCGTTGGCCATGAAGATGGCCTGGTAGAGTCCGAAGAGGGCAATGGAAATCAGATAGCCGATGAAGAAGAAGGGATCGAGGAAGGCGAAAGCCAGCGCGGCAAAAAACAGCGAAATGAAGATGGTCAGCATCCCGCTTTGCGCGTAGCGGGTACAAATGGCCACCACCTTCTTGCTGTCTTCGGTGGAAGCTTTCTCCGCTCCTTCGATCTTCATATTGCTCTTGATGAATTCCACGGCACGGTAGGCGCCGGTGGTCACCGCCTGGGTCGCAGCACCGCTGAACCAGTAGATGACCGCGCCGCCGGTGATGAGGCCGAGCAGGAAGGGGGCGTGGAGAATCGAGAGCTTATCCAGATTCGTCTGGAGCGAATTGGTTAACGCCATGATGGTGGCGAAGATCAGCGTCGTTGCCCCCACCACTGCGGTGCCGATCAGCACCGGCTTGGCGCTGGCTTTGAACGTATTGCCCGCGCCGTCGGCTGCTTCCAGCATTCTCTTGGCGCTCTCGAAATCCACGTCCACGCCGAACTGCTTTTTCACATCCTGAGCGACACCCGGCTCGTTCTCAATGAGCGAGAGCTCGTAGATGGACTGAGCGTTGTCCGTTACCGGTCCAAAGGAATCGACTGCGATGGTTACCGGACCCATGCCCAGGAAGCCGAAAGCCACGAGGCCGAAGGCGAACATGGGCGACGCGAGAATGATGCTGGCGAATCCCATCGTGCTGACGCCATACCCGATCGCCATGAGGATAATGACGGCGAAGCCCAGGTAATAGGCGGAGAAGTTACCGGCGACGAAGCCGGAAAGCAGACCGAGAGCAGCTCCGCCCTCTCTCGCCGACGCTACCACCTCTTTCACGTGGTTAGCTTCGGTGGAAGTAAACACCTTAACGAGTTCGGGGATGAGCGCGCCGGCCACGGTGCCGCAGGAGGTGATGGTCGCAAGCTTCCACCAAAGGCTGGGGTCTGCGCCCAGATTGGAAAGCAGGAGCCAGGTGACCGGGTAGGTGGCGGCAATGGTGACGATGGAAGTGATCCAAACCAGCGAGGTGAGCGGCGCTTCGAAGTTAAATTGCGCCGCTTTGCCGAATCTCGCTTTGGAGATCAGCCCGTTGATGTAATAGCCCAGAACGGCGGCCACCAACATGGCAATGCGAACTGCAAAGAGCCAGACCAGTAACTCCACGCCGGTGACAGCACCTTTGGCGCCCAGAAGGATGAACGCAATCAGCGCTACCTGGACCACACCATACGTCTCGAAGCCATCCGCTGTGGGACCCACCGAATCGCCGGCATTGTCTCCGGTGCAGTCGGCGATTACGCCTGGGTTACGGGCGTCGTCCTCTTTGACGTGGAAGACAATCTTCATCAGGTCGGCGCCGATGTCGGCGATCTTGGTGAAGATGCCGCCAGCCAGGCGAAGCACGGCCGCGCCCAGCGACTCACCAATGGCAAAGCCGATGAAACACGGACCGGCATAGTCGCCCGGAACGAAGAGAATGATGATGAACATCATCAGCAGCTCGACGGAAATCAGCATCATGCCGATGCTCATGCCCGACTTCAGCGGAACGCTGAAGGCGCGATACGGATTACCGCCCAGCGAAGCCCAGGCCGATCGCGAGTTCGCCAGGGTATTGACCCGGATGCCGAACCAGGCTACCCCATAGCTGCCCGCCATTCCCAGCACGCTGAAGGCAAGGATGACGATGACGCGGGCCGCACTGAAGTGCAGCAGAGCGGCGAAGTAGACCAGAATCACGACCGCAATGAACGACCAGAGCAGCAGAAGGAACTTTCCCTGGTGGAGCAGATACGTCTTGCAGGTCTCCCAGATCAGCTGTGAGACCTCTTTCATCGCTCGATGCGCCGGGAGACCCTTGAGATGAACGTACATAAAGAAGCCGAAGATCATGCCCAGAATGCAGAACAGGGGACCGAACATCAGAAGTTTGTGGCCGTTCATGCCGAGGAAATTCACGGTCGACAGATCCGGCAGCTGCAGGTTGGCTTCTCCGCCCGCGTGTTCGGTCTGTCCCCATGCGCATACGGGAAGCATCAGGGCGGACAGGACCGCCATAGCCTTGTATCTCCGTCTGAGAAATGTGGTCACGTTCCGGGTGGCGAGTACAATCGGCTGCGTCGCAGGACGGCCGGTTTCGGAACTGAGCCCTTCGCGGGTGAACAGCCACGCGACGACGAGCGAAAGAACGCTCACAGCAACACCAAACCCTACCCAGGCGGTAACCGACACAGATCCTCCCCTGCATGTTGAATTGACTTCCCGCGGCAGGTTCTTCCAGCGCGCTCAGGAACTGTATCACGGGAAACCCAGAGCATAACAGTGGAATCCATGGCGCGATGTGACGGAAGGCACATGCCTCTAACCCCTGTACTGAAGCGGGCTTGAGCCCCAAAATGGAAAAGCCGCGCACCCCCGGTAAGCGTCGCTCCGGAGCGACGCTCGGGAGCCGAAAACCGCCTGCGGGCGGTGTCAGCGAACCAGAATGACGTCGAGCGATCGCGGGCCGTGGACGCCCCGGATGCGGGTCATTTCGATATCGGCGGTGGCCGAAGGTCCGGATATCAGGGTGACCCGAGGGCCGGACGTGGAGACGAGCCGCTCGATGGCTTCGGGGACCGTTTCCACCACCTGATCGGCGCGGACGATGCAGAGTTGGCGGTCCGGCAGCAGCGTCAGACGCCGGGCGCCCTCGCCTGGACCGTGGGTCAGGCCGATCGTTCCGGTCCAGGCAATGGCCACTGTGCAAAGCGTCACAATGCCGTCGCAGTCGTTCAGGTCCTCGACGGTCGCCTGGTGCTCGGGCAGAAATCTGAATTCCGGAGGAAGAAGCTGCGGCGGCAGGCCATCAGCGGCGATGATCTTCTTCTGGCCGTTGCTCCGCAGGATGGCGAGAATCGTCGTCGGCACGGAGGCCGCGTCGGTTTCGACAACGGTGGTGTCGTAATCGCGGAGACGCTCCCTAAAGAGGTGCAGCCGGGCTTCAGAATCCAGCCGGCCCTCGCGGATGTACTCTCGCGGGACCGCAGCGTAATCGGATGCGGGGTCGGCGGTCGGGCCAAGCGCGGCGCGAATCCGCTGCAGTATCGCCTCGCGGGCGTCAGTCATTGTTCCCTCGATGATCCCTGCCACGTTTCCTCCACCATTCGCGGAAGGTTTGCGGGGGCAGCGCTCGCAGATCGCGGACGCGCGTCCAGTTGCCCAGCATGCCGGGCAGGCCGCGCACCCAGCCTTTGGAAACCAGTGGGCGCTGGGCCAGCCGACCCAGGCGCTGGGCAGCCTCAAAGCGACGATGGCTGGCAAAGATGGCCGCGGCCATCTTCATGGCCAGAGCTTCGGGGTCAAGGGCGGCTTTCTGCTCGCGGACCACGCGGCCGCGCAGGTGGATCAGTACCTCCGGAATGTTGATTTTCACCGGACAGACTTCGTAGCAGGCGCCGCAGAGCGAGGAGGCATAGGGCAGCGATTGCGCATGCTGCAACCCGACCAGCTGCGGCGTCACAATGGCGCCGATGGGGCCGGAGTAGCCGGAGCCGTACGCCAGTCCGCTGGTCTGCCGGTAGACCGGGCAGGTGTTCAGGCAGGCGCCGCAGCGAATGCATTGCAGCGTCTGCCGCGCCTCCTGGTCGGCCAGAATACCGGTGCGGCCATTGTCGAGCAGGACGACGTGAAAATGCCGAGGGCCGTCACCCGGGTGGATGCCGGTCCACACAGAGTTGTAAGGGTTCATGCGCTCGCCCGTGGCGGAGCGCGGCAGCAGCTGCAGGAAGACTTCAAGATCGCGAAAAGACGGGATGATCTTCTCGATGCCGGCGAGGGAGATGAGCACGTCGGGCATGGTGAGGCACATGCGGCCATTGCCCTCGGATTCGACGATGCAGACGCTGCCCGTATCCGCCATGAGGAAATTTGCGCCGGAGACGCCGATTTTGACGCTGAGGAACTTCTCGCGCAGATAGCGCCGGGCAGCCGCGGTCAGCTTCTCCGGCTCGTCGCTCAGGTCAGGCAGGTGCATTTGCTCGCGAAAGATGGCGCGCACCTGGCTGCGATTGATGTGCAGCGAAGGGCCGACGATGTGCGAGGGCTTCTCCCGCCCCAGCTGCAGGATGAGTTCTCCCAGATCCGTCTCAACGGGGTGAATGCCGGCGTGCTCGAGCGCCTCGTTCAGGCCCGTTTCGTCCGTGGTCATCGTCTTGATCTTGATGACCTCGTTGGCGTCGTACTGGCGCACGAGCGCAGCGATGATCTGGTTGGCCTCGTCGGCGTCGGAGGCCCAGTGGACCTGTCCGCCGGCGGCCGTGCAGGCTTTCTCGAACTGCAGCAGGTAATGGTCGAGGTGGCGCAGGGTATGCGCTTTGATGGCATGTCCCGCGGCGCGCAGATCCTGCCAGTCGGTCGTCTCCGCGACCACCAGCCCGCGCTTGTGCTGGATCACATCGGTTGCGTGTCGAATGTTTCTGCGCAGCTGTGCGTCTTCCAGCAACGGCAGGGCGGCCTTCTGGAAGGAAGGAGCTGTCGCGGTCTCGCCCACGCGGATGGTCATGCGTCCGCCGCCTCCGGCCCGTCGGCTTCTGTGGGAGCCAGGATTTCCGCGATGTGGGCCATCCGTACCCCGGCACGCTGTCGGTGCAGTCCGCCAAAGATGTGCATGAGGCACGAGGTGTCGACCGCGGTAACGACTTCGGCGCCTGTATTCTCCACGTCCTTCATCTTGTCGGCCAGCATGGCGGAGGAGATGTCGCCCATCTTAATGGCGAAGGTGCCGCCGAAACCGCAGCAGCGATCGATGTTGGGCAGATCGACCAGGTCGATGCCGCGCACCCTGCGCAACAGCCGCAGGGGCACATCGTCCAGGTGCAGGCTGCGCTGGGAGTGGCAGCTGGCGTGGTAGGTCACGCGATGCGGGAAATACGCGCCGACATCTTCCAGTCCGAAGCGGTGCACCAGAAGCTCCGTCAGCTCGTAGACGCGGGGCAGAAGCTCCTCGACCGCGCGCGCCAGCCCTGGATCGCTCTGTTCCGCGGCCATCTTCGGGTAGTGGTCGCGGATCATCGCAACGCAGGAGGAAGAGGGAATGCAGACAGTCTCGGCATCGCCGAAGATCTCCACGAAGCGTCGCATCAGGGGCATGGCCTCCTGCTGGTAGCCGGTGTTGTAATGCATCTGGCCGCAGCAGGTCTGTTCGAAAGGGAAGTCGATGGTGTGGCCCAGCCGCTCCAGCAGGCGGACGACCGCCTTGCCGGTGTCGGGAAAGAGCGTGTCATTGTAGCAGGTGATGAAGAGCGATACGCGCACTGTGGCCGGCTCCGATCTTTCATCATCCCACCATGGCTTCCATTACGGGAAAAATTTCCACTCGGGTGGACCTCTCGGGTAAGGTGTTGTTGCCGCGACGATCGATCTCGCGAGCGCGCAGAATTGAGGAACAGGCATGCGGACGCCAAAATCGGAAACGCGCAGAGACTTCTTTCGCCTGGCCGGCGCCGGCGTTACGGGAGCCGCTTTGGGAGCGGCGGGGGCGTCGGTGCCGGCCTCGGCGCAAACCACGGCGGGTCACAGCACGGGCGTCCTTTCGGTTCGGGACTTCGGCGCCACCGGAGACGGCCAGACCCTCGACACACTGGCGGTCAACAAAGCCATCGAAGCGGCAGCGGCCGCTGGTGGAGGTACGGTCGTTTTTCCAGCGGGAACCTACGCCTGCTATTCGATCCATCTGCAGAGCCGCGTGGAACTGCGTCTGGAAATGGGCGCGACCATCCTGGCGGCGGAGGGCGCGCACTATGACGCGGCCGAGTCGAACTCACCCTGGGAAGCCTACCAGGACTACGGGCACAATCACTTTCACAACAGCCTGCTCTGGGGCGAAGACCTTCACGATGTGTCCATCACCGGACCCGGGCTGATCCACGGCAAAGGGCTGACAAAGACGGAATCGGGGCCGGAGCGAGCGCAGGAGCCCGGGATGGGGGACAAATCGATCGCGCTGAAAGACTGTCACAACGTCCTGCTGCGCGACTTTGCCATCCTGCAGGGCGGATGGTTCGGCATTCTGGCGACGGGCGTCGACAATCTCACCATCGACAACCTGCTCATCGACACCAACCGCGACGGCATGGACATCGACTGTTGCCGCAACGTCCGGGTTTCGAACTGCACCGTAAACTCGCCCTGGGACGACGGCATCTGCCTGAAGAGTTCCTATGCGTTGGGAAAGCCCCGTGCGACCGAGAACGTGACCATCACCAACTGCTATGTCTCGGGATCGTGGGTGATGGGGACGGTTTTTGACGGAACCTGGCAGAAGTATGGTGCCGACGAGAAGGTATCGCGCACCGGCCGGATCAAGTTCGGCACGGAATCAAATGGCGGCTTCATCAATATCACCGTGTCGAACTGCGTGTTTGAAGGATGTAACGGGTTTGCGCTGGAGTCAGAAGACGGCGCGCGGCTCGAGGACGTTTCCATTACGAACATCACCATGCGGGACATCGTCACAGCGCCTATCTTTGTGCGGCTGGGCGCGCGGCTGCGCGGGCCGGCGGCCTCCACGAAGATCGGCACAATCCGGCGGGTGATGTTCAGCAACATCGTGTGCTGGAATACCGCCTCGACGCTCTGTTCGATTCTCAGCGGTGTGCCCGATGGCTCGATCGAAGACATCAGCATTCATGACGTGCTCATCGTCTGCGAAGGCGGCGGCACGGCGCAGCAGGGGACGATTCAGCCGCCGGAAAACGAGCAGAAATATCCCGACCCTCCGATGTTCGGCCCCATGCCGGCCTTTGGGTTCTTCGTGCGCCATCTGCAGGGCCTCTCCATGAGCAACGTGCAGATCAAAACGGTGGCTCCGGATGCGCGACCGGCCATCGTGCTCGAGGATGTGCAGGACGCGAACTTCTTCCGCATTCAGGCGCAGACAGCGGCGGGATCGCCGGTCTTCGCGCTGCGGCGAGTGGAGAACTTCGCTATCCGCTACAGCGAGCCCGTGGCGGACACGCGGCTGCCCACGGCAGAGAACATGACGTTGCCGGAATCACACATGGCCTGATCGGTCGCTCTGGTAGAGTGTTGGGTGCCTGAGTACAGCGATTTATCGGGGAGAAACGCCGTGTTTCTGGGAATGGATGTGGGCACGGGCGGCACGCGCGCCGTTCTGGTCGATGAGAAAGGGCAGCTGATCGCCTCTGCCTCCAGCGAGCACCAGCCGTTTCGAACGCCGCATCCGGGCTGGGCCGAGCAGGACCCCGAAGACTGGTGGCGTGCCGCGCAGTTGGCCATCCGCGCAGTCATCGCCGCCGTGCCCGGCGTTCGCATCCAGGCCGTCGGCCTGACGGGCCAGATGCATGGGGCGGTCATGCTCGACAGGGACGGCAAAGTCCTGCGGCCGTCGCTGATCTGGTGCGATCAGCGCACCGGGCCGCAGTGTGACTGGCTCCACGATCAGTTCGGCGGCGGCGAAAAGGGCAGGGAAAAGCTGATCGAGCTGACCGCGAACCCCGCGCTGCCGAATTTCACCCTGACCAGGCTGCTGTGGGTCCGCGACCACGAGCCGGAGATTTTCGCGAAGATCGCGCACGTCATGTGCCCCAAGGATTACGTCCGGTACCGGCTGACCGGCACCTATGCCATCGATGTGCACGAGGCTTCCGGGACGCTGTTGCTCGACGTCGCGCATCGGCAGTGGTCCAAAGAGGTGGCGAAGGTCGCGGGGATTCCGGAAAGCTGGCTGCCGCAGCTCTTCGAGTCGCCCGATATCTGCGCGAAGATCAGCGCCGAAGCGGCCGGGCTCGCAGGATTGACTGCGGGGACGCCCGTCGCGGCCGGAGCCGGCGATCAGGGAGCTGGCGCGGTCGGCATGGGCATTCTGCAACCGGGTTCGGTTTCGGCTACGATCGGCACCTCGGGCGTGGTCTTCGCGGCGACAGCGGCGCCCACGCGCGACCAGCACGGGCGCCTGCATACCTTCTGCCATGCTGTTCCGGGGCGCTGGCACGTGATGGGCGTAACCCAGGCAGCGGGTTTGTCTCTGCGCTGGCTGCGCGAGACGCTGGCTCCCGACCAGACCTACGATCAGCTCACCGCGGCAGCCGCCAAAGTCCCCGCCGGAAGCGATGGGTTACTGTGGACGCCCTATCTCCTCGGTGAGCGCACGCCGCACCTGGACTCAAACGCAACGGCGGCCTTTGTTGGAATCACAGCGACCACAACACGCGCGCACTTTACCCGGGCGGTGCTCGAAGGAGTGGCGTATTCGCTGAAGGACACGTTCACGCTCTTCTCCGAGCTGGGGATTCCGGTGAAAGGTGTGCGGCTCGGCGGCGGAGGAGCGCGGGGTCCGCTGTGGCGGACGATTCAGGCCAACATCTATGGATACCCCTGCGAACGACTGACTGCAGAAGAAGGCGGGGCGTTTGGAGCGGCGTTGCTGGCCGGCGTTGGGGCTGGTGGCTGGCCTGACCTGGAAGCCGCCTGCGCAGCCGGCATCACGGTGGCGGAGACAATTCAGCCGGATCCGAAGCTCGTGCAGCGGTATGCTGAGGGGTATGCGGGGTACCGCCGCGTTTATCCGGCGCTGCAGGGTATCCACGGGTAAAGCGGAGCGTGCGAGGCAATCCTGATGCTGCAGATTGCCAAATTTTTCGGTCTGGCCGGAAGCATCCTGTCGCTCTACGTGCTGCTGGGGCGCGCGTTCTTTATTCCGGGCGGCGGTTGGGAAGATCGCCTGATCTCCGGGCTGGCCACTTTGGGGCTCGCCGCCAGCGTCTGCTTCGCCACCGGCCTGCTCTTCGAGATCCCCAACCGGAAATTCGATCCTGAGCCGGTTCCGTCTCTGCTGCACACGCTGCCCGTCCGCCTCTTCTTCTGGGGCGCGAGCCTTGTGGCTCTCATGTTTCTGCTGTCCTGGTTTCTGGCGAACTACTTTGTGCCGCTGATCTGGAAGAATCAGCCGTATTAATTCTGCCTCGGCTCTGCAGGAAGCTTTTTCCCTTTCATCCGCCGCCAGATCCACCATCCCAGGGCGCCAAAGATCAGGACCAGCACCGCGAGGGTCAGGATCAGGTGTTTTTTCGCCAGCTCGCCAACCACAGTCACGATCTGCGGCCCGTATTTGATCACCAGCAGGCTCTCAATGCCGAAGCGCAGCAGTCTGCCCACAAACACCGCCAGCATAAAAGCCGCGGTGCGCATTTCGAAGACGCCGGCCGCGAAGACAAAGAGCTTCCATGTGGTCGGCGGCGGCATCATCGAGGGCACCAGGATGGCCAGGAACTCCTGCTTTTCAAAGCGATTGCGGAGCGCCTCAAAGCGCACCCGATCGATCCGCTTCAACAGGAACAGCTCGCCGCCGGCACGCCCCAGAAAGAAGGGAACCAGGCCGCCCACCGCCGACCCGGCTGCCGCCAGGATGGCATAGACATAGAAATGGCGGCGATCGGCCCATGCCCAGCCCGCCATCAGCACATCGATAGGGATGGGAATGGAGGCCGAATCGATGAATGAGGCCAGCAGAACGCCCCAGGGCCCAAGCGGCAACAGAACGTGCTGGATCCAGTGGGTGAACCCGGTGAACTTGCGAAGGAGGGATTTCAGGAGCGTTCAACCTTTCTCATGTCCCCGGGCTTTCTCGTCTCTGCAGGTTCGGATGCCGCGTGCTCACTCTGGGACCGATGCTCCGTTTTGCCCTCCAGCAGATCGACTGCGTGGGCCAGGACCGGCAGCACCGCCTCGAGCGAGTGCACGGCTCCGGTTGGGCTGCCCGGCAGATTCAGAACGAGAGATTGCCCCAGCGTCCCGCAAAGCCCCCGGCTCAGGATGGCCGTCGGGGTCTGGCGTCGACCTTCCGCCCGCATCTGCTCCGCTACCCCCTCCAGCAATCGGCCGCAGACGGCTCGGGTTGCCTCCGGCGTCACGTCCCGTGCAGCGATTCCCGTTCCGCCGGTGGTGATGACCAGCTGCGCGGTCCCCGCGGCTTGCCGAATTGCGTCTTCGATGACGTTTTGTTCGTCAGGAACCATAAGGTGCAGCAGCGTTTCCCATCCGGCAGCGTCTAACGTTCGAGTCACCGCGGGACCCGAGAGGTCCTGGCGTAACCCCCGGGAGCAGGCATCGCTGACGGTGATCACAGCAGCGCTTCGGGATGGGGTGTTCCTGGATTCGGAAGTCACGAATTCGATTGTACAAACAGGCAGGTTTCCGCCATTTTGATGAGAAAATAGTCTGAAGGAATCCGTGGCATTCCCACTTCACCCAGAAGCTCCATCCGGAGTTCAGGGGGCGGGTTGGAGCCGCGCATCACTGAAGTCACCCCCGGAATGCCGATTCGTGTAACCCCAACTGAGCCGCTCGACCCAACGGTGGACGAGTTCGCCGACGAGAGCGAGTCCCAGGAATCATCGGATTCCACAGCCTCTGATAATCCCTCCAACGGTGACGGTCCGCGTCTGCCGCTCCGTCGCAGCCGCTATGAGGGTCTGGACCACACTGACCTGCTGCATGTGATCGATGAGCTGGAGGGCAACCGGGGCTGGGCCAGCCTGCGGGAGAAGCTGTGGATCGCCCTCATCATCCACATGCTCGTGGCCTGGTATCTGTTCTACGGGCCGAAGTACATCTACCACGTCCGCGTCGTCGATCCGTCGGTGATCATGAAACAGCGGCAGAAGGATCTGACCTTCCTGGATCTGCCTCCCGACGCACTGAAGAAGGTTAGACCGAAGCCGACGAACATCATCTCGGACAAGGACCGCACCGCCCAGGCGCAGCACCCCACCATTGATCGCAAGACGCTGCAGGAGCTGGAGGCTATGCGCCGCGCCGGACCGCCGGTCCCCGCACCCGCGCCGCCGCCCAGCCAGCAGAAGCCAGCGCCATCTCCGCTGCAACCCGAGGTGGCCCAGCAGAAGCCACCCACCCCGCCCGCTCAGCCTCTGCCGCAGAACAATCAGGCTCATCTGGAAGCGCCGCCCATGGCGCCCCAGCCCAATTTCCGCAGCGGCGCTGCCGCCGATCCGAATCAGCAGCTGCAGCAGGCCATGCGCCAGGCCATGCAGGGCCGCTCAGGCCAGTACGGCGGCGATATGGGACAAGGCGCCCCTTCGCAGCACCAGGGCATGCAGGGAGCGGTTGACATCCTGAGCGATACGATGGGGGTCGACTTCGGTCCCTACATCCAGCGGGTTATCTGGGATACGAAGCGCGCCTGGTACCCCATCATTCCCGAAGAGGCGCGTTCCCCGATCAACAAGCAGGGCAAAGTCCTCATCCGCTTCCGCATCCTGCCCGATGGCAGCGTGGAGAGCATGCAGCTGGAAAGCCCCTCCGGCGATGTGGCGCTCGACCGTTCCGCTTGGGCCGGCATTACCGGCGCTTCGCCGTTCCCGCCGCTCCCGAAGGCGTTTAAAGGGCCGTTCCTGGAGCTGCGCTTCTACTTCCTCTATAACATTGCGCCGAGTGACGAATGACGCAGGTCCGGGTGCGCCGTCAGCAGGCCGCCGGGATCCTGATCCTGGCCGCGATCATTCTGGCGCTGACGCTGCTGCGGGCTGACTGGCAAGCCATTTTCCCGACGGGCTGGTGGCGCTGGTAAGCGGATTTTCCTGCCCAACCGCTCGCCTGACTTTACGCGCAGTTTCCGGAGTGTCCGCCGTCGCCGCCGCTGTCATGCTCTTCTTCTAAGGAGACGAGTACGATGATCCCCAGCGCTATGCTTCCCGAAGATCAGGCCTGGGCCGCGGTTCTGGCCCGTGATCCTGCCGCCGATGCGGAGATGGTCTATGCCGTCCGGACCACCGGCGTCTTTTGCCGGCCGACCTGCCCCAGCCGCCGTCCGGCGCGCACCCACGTTGTTTTCTTTCCCGACTCCGACTCCGCCATCCATGCCGGCTATCGTCCCTGCCGCCGCTGCCGGCCGCAGCTGCCTCACCCGGACGCCGCCCTGGTCGAAGCCATCTCCGCGAAGCTGGGCACCGATCGCGCGGTCACGCTGGAGGAGCTTTCCCGCACAACCGGCCGCAGTCCTTTCACCATCGAGCGTGCGTTTCGGCGGGTGCTCGGCATTACGCCGGCGCAGTACCAGCGGCAGCGCCGTGCCGCGTCGTTTCGCAGGGAGCTGGCCACCGGCTCGGCCCGCGTAACCGACGCGATCTACGACGCCGGCTACTCCGGCCCGGGGCGTGCCTACGAGACCGCTCAACTGGGCATGGCTCCGGGGAAGTTCCGCTCCGGAGGGAAAGACGCGCAGATCGGATACGCCATCGGCGACGGTCCGCTGGGCAAGGTCCTCGTCGCCGCTACCGAAAGAGGGCTCTGTTCCGTCATCCTCGGCGACCACGAGGCGCAGATGACGCGCGAACTGCGCGCCCAGTTTCCTGCCGCGGGGATTCATGCCGATCCCAACCTCGAACCGCATCTGCGAAAAGTGCTCTCCCAGTTCACGTCTCATCCCGCCGCCCTCGATCTCCCTCTGGATCTGCGCGCGACGGCCTTCCAGATGCGCGTGTGGGAGGCGCTGCGGAGGATCCCGCGCGGCCAGACCCGCTCCTACAGCCAGGTGGCCCAGTCGCTGGGGCAGCCCACTGCGGTACGCGCTGTGGCCCGCGCCTGTGCCACCAATCCCGTAGCGGTCATCATCCCCTGCCACCGCGTGATCGGCAGCAACGGCAAACCCACCGGCTATCGGTGGGGCGTGAAACGCAAGGAGCAACTGCTCGAGCTGGAGGCCAAAACCGGGCCGCGCACCCCCTGACCGCGCCCTGGATACTGCAGTAACTCGCCACTTTTGTGGCAGTTGCAGCTCCCGGCAATCCTGCTACTGTGAACCATTCGCAGAATCGCCAGGGAGAATCTGTGGCCACTCTTAGTTCGACGGCGCGTGTGATTCCGTTCCCCGCTCCGGTCACAACCGGGAACATCTCTCTGGCGGAGATCCTTTCCGCCTTATCCTTTGCCCTCGACCTCACCGAAGGCGCCGTGCCCGGCCACGCGCTGCGCAGCTGCGTTTTCGGAATGCGCATCGCTGAAGAGCTCCGGCTGCCCGACGATCAGCGTGCCGCCCTCTATTACGCTCTGCTGTTGAAAGACATCGGCTGCAGCAGCAACGCAGCGCGGCTCTGCCAGATCATCGGTGGCGGCGACGAGAGGCGGGTCAAAGCGGGCGTCAAGCTTGAGGACTGGACCCGGCCCGGCCGCCCGAAGGCCTCGACTCTGCGGCTGCTCTGGACCAGTGTTCTGCCCGAAAGCGGGATTCTGCACCGAGCGGCCGGCATCGTGCGCATCGGGCTCAACCAGCATCGCAACAACGAGGAGATGATTACGCTGCGCTGCGATCGCGGCGCGCACATCCTTCGCAAACTCGGCCTTGGCGACACCGCCGCCGAAGCCGTGCGCGGGCTCGATGAGCACTGGGACGGCAGCGGCTATCCCGAACGGCGCGCGCGTAAGGCGATTCCCCTGGGCTCGCGAATCCTCGCCGTTGCCCAGCACCTCGATGTCTTTGCCACCGAGCAGGGTCCCCGCAAGGCTCTGCGGGTTCTCCACGAACGGGCGGGCCGCTGGTTCGATCCCGATATCGTTCGCGTGGTCAGCCGACTGCACCGCAGCCACGGTCTCTGGCCGCATGCGCTGCCCACCACCCCACAGTCCGAGACGCGCGCCGCGGCGCTCGATCTCGCTCCGGACCATGTACACCGTCTGGAAGCCGCCGACGTCGATCGGATCTGCGAGGCGTTCGCAGATGTGGTGGACGCCAAATCGTCGTTTACCTTCCGCCATTCGGTCGGAGTCACCCGAGCCGCGCGCACCATCGCCCGCCGCCTCGGCCTCAGTCCCGCGCGGCAGCAACTGGTCAATCGCGCCGCTCTGCTGCACGATCTCGGCAAGCTGCGCGTTCCCAATTCCATCCTCGATAAGCCCGGGAAGCTCACGACATCGGAGTGGATGGTCGTGCAGGAGCATCCGCACCTGACCCAGGAGATCCTCTCCCGCATTACCTCCTTTCACGAGCTGGCGCGGATCGCCGGCGCCCACCATGAAAAGCTCGACGGCTCCGGATATCCACGCCGGCTGGCCGCGCGGCAGCTTCCGTTGGAAGCGCGCATTATTGCCGTCGCCGATGTTTACGGCGCGCTCACAGAGGACCGTCCCTACCGATCCGGCCTGACCCACGAGGACGCTCTGGCGCTCCTCTTTCGCGACGCTCCTCTCAAGCTGGATCCGGACTGCTGCGAAGCTCTGATCCCGGGTGTTTCCAGGCGCTGGCAACGAGATTAAAGCGGGCTGTGCCGGGGCAGGGTCCTACAGGCTGCAGCTATCCACCACTGAAACGCCGGCGCGTGCCAGATCCGCGTCCATGGCCGCCACTGATCCACCGGCATCGATCGCGCGGCAGGCGTCCCGAATCACCACCGCCTCAAAGCCGCACCGGCGCGCGTCCAGCGCGGAAAAGCCAACGCAGAAGTCATAGGCCAGCCCCGCGAAAAAGAACCGCCGGAATCCGCGCTCGCGTGCCCAGCCAGCCAGACCGGTAGCGGCCCGGTGGTCGTTTTCGAAGAAAGCCGAATAGGAATCCATCTCATGATTAAGACCCTTGCGCAGTATCAACTCTGCGCTGGATAGTTGAAGTGATGGATGAAGTTCAGCTCCGCGCGTTCCCTGCACGCAATGGTCCGGCCACAATCGTTCGCCGGAAACGGGATCGAGATCGAAGGGCTTTCGTCCCGGATGGCTCGAGGCAAAGGAGCAGTGCCCGGGTGGATGCCAGTCCTGCGTCAGCACCATGGGCTCGAACCGCCCCGCGATCGCGTGGATCACGGGAATCACGGCGTCGCCGTCCGGCACCGGCAAAGCCCCGCCCGGGCAGAAATCCCTCTGCACGTCGACGACGATCAGAACATCCTGGTGGGTGATTCCCATCCAGACCAGAATGCCACGTTCCAGGAAGAGCCGGGACTCATCAGTTCAGGTCGTTGCCGATCGTGATCGTGACCGGCGGAGTCGTCGTCAGCTGCGCATCCATGATCAGCACGCTCCGCACCTGTCCCCCGGTGAACTGCAGCGGCTGGCTGGTGTAGACATCTTTGACGCTGGTGTCGCCCGCCGGCGCGATGGCCAGCGTATAACTGTCCGCCTGGACGTTCACGTAGCCGGAAACCGTCCCGGCCGGCACATCGCTGAGCAGAGGCTTCGCGCCGGCGAACGTCCCGGTGCTCGAGACGAGATAGATGTCCACCGCTCCCGCACGCACGGCCTGCTGCAGAAACCGCAGAGTCACGTATCCCGCCGGTGGGTTCGCGGCCTGATCCGTCAGCAGCGTCGCCTGGTAGCCGCTGCTGGTGTCGGTGAGGAAGATCGAATGCTGCTCCGATACCAGGAAGTTCCCCGCCACCGACGCGGTAGCGGTGGTCCCCTTCGTCGGATAGATGTACGCGGTTGCGTTTTCCGGGGGCAGAAAGGCGTAGTCGGTAAAGGTTGCCGCTCCAATGTTCACGGCAATCGGCGTAATGCCGACGTTCGCGTCCACCGGTGGAGCATTCCAGGAGGCATCGATCACCCGCACCATCGTCTGCGATGGCGACGAATTCTGGATGTTCTGGCAACCAGTCAGGCAGAGGACCGCCAGCCCCAGGAGTGTGCTCGCCATCTTCACGCCTTGTCGCGCTCGCAGCTTAGTGATCGGCACGGAACCCTTATCTCAGTTCTTTGAAGAGATTCATCCTCGTCTCAACCTTCGCGCTGGGCGCAGCAGGCAGGCCATCGTGGCCATTCGTCCTGCTACCGACGGGGGGATGCACCGCGCATCCTGATGCAGTGGATACCTGACGGAAGTGCCGGGGTCAAGATCACTAAAGAGTCTGAACCCTCGCTGACGGCCCTGCGTATACTCCTCTGCTATGCCCTCCGCTCCAGGTCGATACCTCCTGCCGCTCCTGCTGGCCCTGGGCCTGCCGGCCTTTGCGCAGACCTCCAGCAACCCAGCGCCAGCCACCCATGCCGCGGGTCCTGCGGTGCAGGATCAGCAACAGGACAGCTTCACGGTTGTGGGTCTCACCGTGCGCACCACCAACGACAAGGAAGCCGGCGGTCAGGGTGCAATCCCACAACTCTGGCAAAGCGTCATGCAGGACGACAAGCTCTCCCAGGTTCCCAATCGCATCAGCGATGACCTGGTCGTGGTCTACAGCGATTACGCCTCCGATTCCACGGGCGAATACAACTACACCCTCGGCGTTCGGGTCTCGGCGGCGGACAAGGTGCCCGCCGGTTTCGTCGTCCGGAAGGTCGGGGCGGGGAAGTATGCCGTGATCCAGTCGGAGCAGGGCCCGCCGCAGGAGGTCATCCCGGCCCTGTGGCAGAAGATCAATCAGATGACCCCGCTGCAACTCGGCGGCGGCCGCGCCTACCGCACGGACTTCGAGACCTACCCCAACCTCACCGACTGGGGCAACATCCAGATGGCCGCGCATATTGGGCTGAAATAGGGGTCGGACGGCCACTCGACAGCCCTCCAACCGCATCGACGAAACTCGTCCGGGTGTCGAAGTGACCCTGGGGATGTGGTCCCCAGGCACCCGACTCCGTTAACCTGCTGCATATG
>DATAWD010000035.1:0-162717 GCA_036267395.1 Acidobacteriaceae bacterium
AAATCCAGCATGGGCTTTGTGAGTCCCGGGTAGACGCCAATCCAGAAGACATTGTTCATGACGAAGTCGGTATTGGGAAGGCCTCCGATGACGCGGTATTCGCAGCCTTCGTAAGCAGGCTGGCGGAGGAGGTTGCCCCCGAAGAGGAGGCGGGTCGCGATCTTCTTCGCCTCCAGAGCGCGGATCAGCTCGTCACGACGGAAGGGCGCGCTCTGGCGCACACCGATGGGGAATCCAAACCACGAAGGATCGGCGCCGGGAGTGGCTTCCGGCAGGATCAGGAATTCCTCAAGGGGCTGGAGGGCGGTGTGGAGATAGCGGAAATTCTGCTTGCGCCGCTCGATGAACTCCGGCAGCATTTCGATCTGGGAGGCGCCCAGGGCGGCCTGCATGTCGGTGGCCTTGAGGTTATAGCCGATATGCGAATAGGTGTACTTGTGGTCGTAGCCGCAGGGCAGGCTGCCGAGCTGCCATTCGAAGCGCTTGCCGCAGGTGTTGTCTTTGCCGGTGTGGCACCAGCAGTCGCGTCCCCAGTCGCGGAAGGACTCGATCAGGACCTGGAGGCTGGGCTTATCCGTGAGCACGGCGCCGCCCTCGCCCATGGTGATGTGGTGGGCGGGATAAAAGCTCACTGTGGCGATGTCGCCAAAGGTGCCGACTTTCTGGCCCTTCCATGTGGAGCCGAGAGCATCGCAACAGTCTTCGATGAGCCAGAGATTGTATTTCCGGACAAAGGCGGTAACCGCGTCGAGATCGAAGACGTTGCCCAGGGTGTGGGCGACGAAGACGGCTTTGGTCTTCTCGCTGCGGGCCGCTTCCAGCTGGCTGGTGTCCATTTCGTAGCCAGGGATGGTGACATCGATGAAGACGGGAACGAGGCGGTTCTGGATGATGGGATTGAGCGTGGTGGGAAAGCCGGCTGCCACGGTGATGACTTCATCGCCGGGCCGGAGGCGGCGGTCGCCGAGTTTCGGAGAGGTGAGAGCGCTGAGGGCGACCAGGTTGGCGGAGGAGCCGGAGTTGACCAGTGAAGCGGAACGGACACCGACGAAGCGAGCCAGCTTCCGTTCAAAATCGTCGGCAAAGCGGCCGGTGGTGAACCAGCAGTCAAGGGCGGAATCGACGACGGCACTCAGGTCGGCGGCGCTAATCACTTTGCCTGAAACGGGAACGGAGGAGGTGCCCGGCTGGAAGTCGCCAGGGGGGAAGGCCTCCTGAAAGTACTGAGAACAGAGGGCAAGGATTTGTTGGCGAAGCTGATTTGCCTGATCTGTCATCGAGGTCCGATGCACACAGGATACACAATCCAAAAGGCGCAGTGTACTGTAGTTAGGAAACCCAGGGAGAGGGGCAGGAGCCGGGAGCGCCCTCCGAGCGGACTCGCTTCTGTGGAGACCTAAGAACTGAAATGAAAGCGGTTATCCTGGCAGGCGGACTGGGCACGCGACTCAGCGAAGAAACCGGCATTCGTCCCAAGCCGATGGTGGAGATCGGGGGACGTCCGATCCTGTGGCACATTCTCAAGCTGTATTCGCAGCATGGAATCAACGATTTCGTGATCTGCTGCGGCTACAAGGGCTACATGATCAAGGAGTACTTCGCGAACTACTTCCTGCATATGTCGGACGTAACCTTCGATATGCAGGGGAATCGCATGGAAGTGCACCAGAGCGTGGCTGAGCCCTGGCGGGTGACTTTGGTGGACACCGGCGAGAACAGCGGGACGGGTGGCCGACTTCTCCGGGTGAGGCAGTATCTGGAGAGTGAAGACGCGTTTTGCATGACGTACGGCGACGGCGTGAGCGATGTCGATATCAGTGCGACGATTGCCTTCCACCGCAAGCACGGCAAATGGGCGACCATGACGGCGGTGCAGCCTCCCTCGCGCTTCGGCGCGCTGGGGATGGAGGGGGACGAGATCACTTCGTTTCAGGAGAAGCCGCTGGGCGAGGGGGGATGGATTAACGGTGGATTTTTCGTGTTGTCTCCTGCGGTGCTGACGGAGATTCGCGACCAGTCCTGGATGTTCGAACGGGAGCCGCTGGAGAAACTGACGGCGCAACACCAGGTGTATGCGTATCGCCACAAGGGGTTCTGGCAGGCCATGGATACGCTTCGTGACAAGCAACGGCTGGAGGAATTATGGGCCAGCGGGAGAGCGCCCTGGAAAACCTGGTGAAGACATGGCAGGGGCGCCGGGTTTTTCTGACGGGGCATACCGGATTCAAAGGCGGCTGGCTGGCGCTATGGCTGGCCAGACTGGGGGCGCAGGTCCGCGGCTATGCGCTGGACCCGGTCACGGAGCCGAACCTGTTTACGGTGGCGGGGATCGGCAGCGTTCTTGAAGATGTGCGAGGCGACCTACTGGACCGGACGCGGCTGGAGGCCGCGGTGCAGGAATTCGAGCCGGAGGTAGTTTTTCATCTGGCGGCCCAGCCGCTGGTCCGTCGTTCCTACGCCGATCCCCTGAGCACCTATGCCACGAATGTGATGGGAACGGCGCACGTGCTGGAGACGGTGCGCAAGACCCCTTCGGTGCGCGCCGTCGTCTGCGTCACCACCGACAAGTGCTATGAAAACCGGGAGTGGGTCTGGCCTTACCGGGAGACGGATGCACTCGGAGGCCACGATCCTTATTCGTCGAGCAAGGCCTGTGCAGAGATTGTAAGTGCTGCCTATCGCAGCTCCTTCTTCTCTGCAGGGCGGCCCGGTGAGCCCGGCGTCCTGCTGGCGACCGCTCGCGCGGGGAACGTGATGGGCGGAGGAGACTGGTCGGAGGATCGGCTGATTCCGGATCTGATTCGTGGTTTCCAGACGGGCAAGCCCGTGCTGATCCGCCGGCCTCAGGCGATTCGCCCCTGGCAGCACGTGCTGGAGCCCGTGCATGGGTACATCCTGCTGGCGGAGAGACTGCTCGCCGAAGAGCCACGGTTCGCGTCCGCGTTCAACTTTGGACCGGGAGATGAGGGTGCGTGGACGGTAGAGCGCATCGCGGATTATCTGGCCGCAGGCTGGGGCGATGGCGCGAAGTGGATTCGGGATACCGATCCCGGAGTTCACGAAGCCGGAGTTCTGCGCCTGGATGCGAGCAGGGCGAGAGGCGAGTTGGGATGGCAGCCACGCCTGGACATCGAATCCGCACTGGAGTGGACCGTGGACTGGTATCGTGCCTGTCTCGAGCAGGCTGCCATGGGAGAACACACCTCGAAGCAGATTGAGAAGTATGAGCTTCTGCAGGGCCGCGGCTGAATGCCGGCAGGCCGGTCGATGCCGGTTCACTTTATGTCGGCGGTTGATACGGCTGAACGATTCCGTCAATCTTGATGGAAGGCAGTCCGGTCTCCTCAGAGACATATGGCACCCCGTTTGCCATCACCGCATCGGGAAATCTCCAGCCGGTAGCGAGTACCCCGGCTCCCATAACAGAGCCGATTTTTTGAAATCCCTCGGATTCGATGGGAATCGTGATGTAGCGGGGGTTAAGGGAATTGAGGGCGAGTCGATCGATCGAGCCCTCATCGAGATTCAGAAGATCTCTCACGGGAAAGTACAAGACGGGATCGTGCAGGGCAAAGCCGCTGAACTCGAGGTTGGCAAGCAGTGAACCATTTTCGAGGATTACCGCGGCCACAGTGTCATTCCCGTTCCTGGAGATCCGGCAATTCTGGAAGATAAGATTCGATCCGACGAAATGATTCGCTCCGTAAAGCGGGGAGTTTCTCGCAAACGCGGCGATGCGGATCCCGTTGGTACGGACCCAGGACGTATGCGAGACAAACGGATGGAAAGTGACATTGCTGAGAGTAATGGTTCCGAAGTTCTCGGCGAGGGCGAGGACGGTGGGCGCGGTAAGCTCGCAATCGGAGACGCTTAACGATGCAACAGAGTTGGGCAGGGTGTCGTCGTTGAGGCCGATGAGGAAGGCGCCTTCAACCAGAGTCCCTTTACAGTTCGTGACGCTTACGCTGTCAATGGTGAATCGGGGACCGTTGCCCGCGCTGGTATAAAGCCTCATCAGCGACCAGCTGTTGAAGGTGCAGGCGTTGACGGTAACGCGTGAGATGTTGCCGAAGTAGCCTTCCGGACAATTCAGCGCAATCGAATCGTCGCCGGTCGTGAAGTCGCAATTGGAAATAGCGATGTCGTTTGCCGGCCCGTCGAAATGGAGGCCGTCTGTGCTCGGCCCCTGACTGCTGAAGACACAACCGGAAACACTGACGTTGCCTACGTTGGACAAGCGGACGTGAAAAGAAGGCACGTTCACCACCACGACATTTTCAATCGTGATGTCATTGAGGCTGGTGAGATTGATGCCGAAATACCAGTTTTGACCGCCCTGTTGTTCTCCGGACGTGGAATCTCCGGTTCGGCCGTTACCCTGATTGCCATTGAGCGTGAAGTTGCGGAGCGTCACGTTGCTGCCGCGGGGCGGGGCAGGCTGCCCCGGATTGTTGGGGATGACGGTGCCGGGCCCATTGTGGATGCCATCGTTGTTGGTCCCGGATCGGACGAAAAAACCAGTGCCGCATCCGAGGCCGGCGATACCCCAGTATCCGCCGGCGGGAAGAAAAAGTCCGGAGATGGAAGCGGACCCATCGATCACCAGGGTGATGGGATTGTCGGCAGTCGCGGCGGCCATTGCCGCATTGATCCGGGGGCCGTCGTCGGTGGCGGGGCCGCGCTTATTTTTGTTGAGCCCGGTAGCGAGGTCACAGTCGAGAGCGCAGCCGATCTCGGACGCCCGAATGTACGTCATGCCCGCGACAGCGGTTGGGGCTGAAGCCGGACCGAGGCAGGGGATGACGAGCTGGGGTGATCCGCCGCAGCCCAAAAGTTCACGATCGAGGGCCGAACCCGCTGCTAACAGAGCAGCGGATCGGACAAAACGGCGCCTGCTCATTGCGCTTACAACTGAGCTTTGTTCGTTTTGCACGGGTATTTATTGATTCCGGCGCAAATGCAACGCTCGCCTGCATCTGCGCAATTTGCGCTTTGGGATTGGAGTGCAGAATAAACCGAAGCAGAACCGATCGCAACAGCGTTGGCCGACGCGGCTTAGCGGCCGTGGTCTTCGAGGTATTTCTCCACCTCCAGCGCCGCCATACAGCCGCTACCTGCCGCGGTGATGGCCTGCCGGTAGCGCCGGTCCTGGACATCGCCACAAGCGAAGACTCCGGGTACCCGGGTGAAGACGAAATTGTGAGTCCTGATGTAGCCGTCGTCGTCCAGATCGAGCTGGCCGGCAAACATCGCGGCGTTGGGGATGTGGCCGATGCCGAGAAACAGGCCACTGATACTCAGGTCGGACTCGATCCCGGTGATGGTGTCGAGCAGGCGAACGCCGCTGACCTCTTTGTCTTCGACCCCGAGCACCTCCTGAATGGCGACGTTGGTCATGAACCTGATCTTTGGGTGGGCGATGGCCCGATCGAGCATGATGCGGGAGGCGCGAAAATGCTCACGGCGATGGAGCAGGGTGACTTTTGAGGCGAAGCGGGTGAGGAAGAGGGCCTCTTCCATGGCGGAATCGCCCCCGCCGACGACGGCGATTTCCTTTCCTGAGAAAAAGAAACCGTCGCAGGTGGCGCAGGAGCTGACGCCATGGCCAATCAGGGCCTGCTCCGACGGCAGCCCCAGCCAGCGGGCCGACGCCCCACTGGCGATGATGAGCGTGCGGGCGTGGATGGTTTCGTGGCCCAGGTTCAGGCTGAAGGGATGTTTGGTGAGATCGACGGTGGCGAGATGGCCAAGCTGGAACTCCGCGCCGAAGCGGGAGGCCTGCTTGCGCATGTTTTCAATCAGCTCCGGCCCCTGAATGCCCTCCGGCCAGCCCGGGAAGTTCTCGACCAGGGTAGTAATGGACAGTTGGCCGCCGGGTTCGTGGCCTTCCAGAAGGAGCGGCTTCAGGTTGGCGCGGGCGGTGTAGATCGCCGCGGTGAGGCCGGCGCATCCGGAGCCGAGAATGACGGTGTCGTGAGTGGTTTCTGCCATATTTTCCGAACTTTTCGAATTGTACCTGCGGGGATGGTTCTGGCCGTGCCCCCGCGCTGGAGAACGGGTTTCATTCCGGAACCCCGAGTGGCGTGGTGTCCCGAATTGAAAGGATGAAGATGAGGCTGTTTAAGATTCGGGTGTTGGGGGTGGCTGCGGCGTGTGGAAATGAAACCGGAGCCGTTGCAGGCGACTGCGGCGGATTCCGGAGGGCCTGCCGTGCGCTGCATGCCGGATACACCGGACGAGCCGATTCCCGTCCATCGCATCGTGAATCGGTTGATTTTGCTGTCCGTTCTGCTCATGGCGGTGCAGGGCGCGCGCGCGGGCGGACCGCGCTGGGTGGCAGGGTCGAGCTACTTCAATCCGAGCGCGAAGGGTCAGGCGATCGCCTGGGCCAACGGACAGGTGAGTTACTTCACCGATCTGGGGGCGCTGAGCCCGCAAGTGAGCCAGGCGCAGGCCAATACGATGGTGGCAACGGCAGCCTCGGTTTGGAGCACGGTCCCAACCGCGGCGGTGGCGATTCGATCCGGAGGCAGCCTGGCCGAAGATGTGAACGGCTCCAATGTGACCGCCGGCCCAAGCGGGGTGACTCTGCCGGCGGATCTCCAGGCCACTGCGACAAGCCAGCCTGTCGCGGTGGTGTACGACCAGGACGGATCGGTTATTAATGCGCTGTACGGGGCGGGCGCCAGTGCGGCGCTTTCCTGCCCAACCAACGGCGTTCTGGTGAGTGTCGACAACCTGGCCAGCTCGGGAAACATCGTGCACGCCGTGATGCTGGTCAACGGGCTTTGCGCCACGACGACGACGCAAATCGCCAACCTGCAGTATCAGTTGGTGCGCGGGTTCGGCCGCGTGCTGGGGCTGGACTGGTCGCAGACCAACGAGGAGATGTTCGACGAGAACCAGCCAACCACGAATGGTCTGCAGGGTTGGCCCATCATGCATCCTGTCGAGCGCTTGTGCAACGGCGGTACGGGCTTGTGTATGCCGAATCCTACCCAGTTGCGCCCCGATGACATTGCCGCCCTGAACCGGCTTTATCCGGTGACTGCCGCTAACCTCAGCAGTTTTTTCGGGAAGGTCCTCACCGCTCCGGCGACGATTTCCGTGCAGGGAACGATCCAGTTCCCGCGAGGACAGGGAATGGAGGGAGTCAACGTTGTTCTGCGGCCGGTGCTGAATGGCGTGCCGGATGTGCGGTATACGGTTACCGCGGTGAGCGGTGTGTTTTTCCAGGGCAATGGCGGAAATCCGGTAACCGGGACGACGGATGCCAGCGGCAATCCTCTCAACCGCTTTGGCAGCGATGACACGTCGCTTGAGGGATTCTTCGACCTGAGCGGGGTGCCGCTGCCTCCGCAGGGAACGAGTGCGGACTACCAGCTGACTTTCGAGCCCATCAACCCGCTGTATACCGGCGCAGATTCGGTTGGACCTTACATCACGGGCCAGACGTCGCCTTCAGGAACGATGGCGGTGATCGATCTGGGAACGCTCGGGGCAGGGTCTGCGGTGACGCGGGCAGTGGCGATCAGCGACGCGGCCGAGACGCCGAGCGGGGCCGATGGAACGGAAATGGCTCCGGCGGCGGTGCCCGTGACCGGGGAGTGGACGGACCGGCTGACCGGCTATGGCCACAACAGCTGGTTCCAGTGGTGGGCGCGCTGCGCGCGAGAGTTTACCGTCGAGGTCCTGGCCCTGGACGAGAGCGGCAATCCGACCGCGCAAAAGGCGGAGATTGTTGTGGGAGCGTGGAACGGCAGCGACCTGTCCGGATCGGCTCCTGTTACGGGCACGGTTCTGGCATTCAACGGGAACGCAACGGGGCTGACCACGTTGCCGGTGCTGACGGTGGCCGGCAGCGAGGTGCGCATTGGCGTGGCGGACCAGCGTGGCGACGGGAGGCCGGATTATGCGTATCGGGGGCGAATTCTGTATGCCGACAGTGTGACCCCGGCCCGGCTGCCAGCGAGCGGCGGGAGCATCGTGATCCAGGGAATGGGTTTTCGTCCATCGGTTCAGGTATCGGTGGCGGGGAAGCCTGCTCTGGTGACGAGCGTGACGCCGAACACGATTGTCGCCGTGGCTCCGGCTTCCGGAGGCATCACCGGGGATGTCGTACTGCAGGTTCTTGATCCGCAGACCCTGGGCATCGCTGCAATCGCGGCCGGATTCGGATACGACGCCCTGGGAAGCGATGCGATTTCGATCGTGACCGCTCCGATGGGGTCCGTGCCCGTGGGTGTACCGCAGCTGTTCACGGTCCGCGCGCTGGACGCCATCAGCCAGACTCCGGCGGCGGGGGTGACGGTGACCTGGTCGCTGACCGGAGGAACGGCCGGCCTGGGATGTGGTGAGAGTTCGTGCAGCGTGGTGACGGCGGGCGATGGAACCGCCACGCTCGTCGTCACGGCGAACGCAGCAGTACTGGCGCAGGTCACGGCTTCGCTGACCAACGGAAGCAGCGTGATCGCGGAGTTCACGGGAACCGCGCCGCCTGCGATTGCCGCGCTGACACCCTCGGTCTATCTGGCGCTGCGAGCGACCGCGCAATGGCCAATGCAGGCCATCGTCGTCACTCCATCGGGAGTTCCGGTCAGTGGCCAGGGCGTCGCCTGGTCGTCGGGAGGCGCGAGCATAAGCCTCTCCTCGGGCCTGACCGCGAGCGGCAGCGGTGGCATTGCCCAGAACCAGCTTACGGCTGGACCCTTCAGCAGCAGTGTCGCGGCAACAGCCAATGCCTGTCTGCCGAATTCCAGCAGCTGTGCCACCTTTACGGTGATCCCGGTGCATCCGGAAACGGCCGTTCTTTCGGCCTGGATGGGAACGGTGCAGTTCATTGCGCGAAGCGAGAGCTTTGCTCCGGTGAGCCTGCTGGTCACGGATGCATTCGGCCATCCGCTGGTCGGCGCAACGGTCACGATTGCGGAGAGACTGGCGGCCTGGACGGCACCGTGCCCGAACGATGAAAGCTGTGTCGAGGGACCCACCCTTGGGGAACAGGTGGTGCAGGCAACCTCAGGGCTGGACGGAACGGTGACGATCACCCCGCTTGCCCCCAACGGGCAGGCGAGCCGACTCGCGGTGACCGCGATAACGGGCGGTACCAGCAGCTTCGGCTTCGAGCTCGACGCGCACCCGTGACGCGGTAGGGGAGGGCCAGCGGCCAACTACGCATCCCGCGCTGCGGCCGATCCTTTACGAAGCTCAGCGCCGCCGGATACTCTCAGGGAGAATCCCTTCGTGGAGGTTTTTCCGATTAACACACGCCCTTTTTTCTGGCCGAATGGCAGCACGCCCATGCAGTGCGATGGGGTTTCTCTCGAGGCGCTGGCGCGGAGGTACGGAACGCCCCTGTATGTGTACTCTGCGCAGCACATTCTTGCGCGGCTGGACCTGTTTGGAAGCGCGTTCCAGGCCGTCGAACACCTCGTCTGTTATGCCGTAAAGGCGAACTCTTCGCTGGAGATCCTGCGACTGCTGGCCGCTCGCGGCGCGGGGTTTGACATTGTTTCAGGAGGCGAACTGGAGCGGGTTCTGACGGCGAGCCCTGGCGCGGCGGAGCGTGTAGTCTTCTCGGGGATCGGCAAGACCGCTGCCGAGATGGACCTCGCCCTGGGTGCGGGAATTCTGCTCTTCAATGTGGAGAGCGAAGGAGAACTGGAACTGCTGGCGGAGCGCGCAGCGAAGCGTCGCGTGCGAGCGCGGTTTGCTCTGCGGGTCAACCCGGATGTGTTCGCCGAGACGCATCCGTATATCTCCACGGGGATGCAGGAGCACAAATTCGGCATCGATATCCGGAAGGCGCGGGGCGCTTATCGCAAAGCGGGCCGATATCTGGAGCCGGCCGGGGTCAGTGTGCACATTGGATCGCAGATTCGAAGTGCGGAACCCTTTGGCTCCGCGGCTGAGAGGGTCACGAAGCTCATCGCCGATTTGCGCCGGGACGGTCATGCTGTCCGATTCATGGACATCGGCGGGGGGCTGGGGATCGAGTACCACGGCGACAAGCCTTTCGACGCAGCCGAGAAGGTCGCCCAATATGCCGCAGCGCTGATGCCGACGGTTCGGGCGACCGGTGATTTGAAGCTTCTGCTGGAGCCGGGACGATTCCTCGTGGGTCAGGCGGGGGCGCTGGTGGCGCGCGTGCTCTACGTGAAGAAGAACGGCACGAAGACCTTTGTGATTACCGATGCGGGAATGAACGACCTGATTCGTCCGGCGCTGTACCAGGCCTTCCATGAGATCGTGCCCGTCCACCCCGCGCGTGGGCGGCAGAAAGTCGTGGTGGATGTGGTGGGTCCGGTCTGCGAGACAGGCGATTTCTTCGCGCGGGATCGGCCGATGGCCAGGGTGAAGGCGGGGGATCTGGTGGCCGTGCTCGATACCGGAGCTTACGGTATGTCGCTTGCCTCGAATTACAATTCGCGGCCACGCGCTGCGGAGGTGCTGGTCGAAGGCCGTCGGGCACGACTCATTCGGCGGCGGGAATCAACGGAGGATCAGCTGCGCGCTGAAGTCGACCTGCGGTGATATGTTGTTAGGTTTGCTGTGAAAGCTGCCGCAGAGGGAGTCTATATGGGTCCTGTTGCCCGCACATTGTCCTTCGCCCTTACTGTTTGCAGTCTGGCTGTTCCGTTTTCGAGCCGAGCTGCGGATCATCTGAAGATCAAAACGGACAAAGGGAAGGTCCAGGGCAAGCTCAGCGACAACGGACAGGTCCGCACTTTTCTCGGCATTCCTTACGCGGCGCCGCCGGTAGGATCGATGCGCTGGAAACCTCCGCAACCTGAGGCGAAGTGGAAAGGCGTGCGCGAGGCGACACAGTTCGGCAATCGCTGCATGCAGCCGGACGTCTTCCACGACATGCATTTTCGCGATCCGGGCCAAAGTGAAGACTGTCTCACGCTGAATGTGTGGACACCCGCCAGGGACAAGCATGCGAAGTTGCCGGTTATGGTGTGGATTTTCGGAGGAGGTTTCGTCGGCGGGGCGACATCGGAGCCGCGTCAGGATGGCGCGCACCTCGCCCACAAAGGCGTAGTGGTGGTTTCGATGAACTACCGTTTGGGGCTGTTTGGATTCCTCGCCTTACCCGGATTGGCCGATGAGTCGTCACAGCACGCGACCGGCAATTATGGGCTGATGGATCAGACAGCGGCGCTCCAGTGGGTGAAGCGCAACATCGGCGCATTTGGCGGCGACCCGGGAAATGTAACCATTTTCGGCGAGTCGGCGGGATCGTTCTCTGTCAGCGCGCAAATGGCGTCTCCGCTGGCGCAGGGACTGTTTGTTCACGCGATCGGCGAAAGTGGCGCTGCCTTCGACAGCCGGGGGCTTGCCTTCCCGCCCGCAGCCGAGCAGGAGAAGAAGGACGCGGCCTGGTCGCTGGCGACTTTTGGAACATCGGATCTGGCCGAGCTGCGCGGCATGAGCGCCGAGGATCTGATGACGAAGATGAGCGCGCAGCCTCCAACCACCCGCGCGCCGATCGGACCCGACGTGGACGGCTACTTCCTGCCCGAGAGCGTTCCGCAGATCTACAAGGAAGGCAAGCAGGCGCACGTTCCGCTGCTGGCAGGATGGAACCGCGACGAGCCCAGCGCGCTGGTCGTGAATTACCCGCAGCCGCCGACGATGCAGAGCTTCCGCGAGATGGCGCAGAAAACCTTCGGGGCGCGCGCGGATGAGTTTCTCAAGGCCTATCCCGACAACTCAGATGCGGAGGCGGTGCGATCGTCGATTAACTTTGCCGGCGACAGCTTTATCGCCTTCTCCACGTGGGAGTGGCTGCAGGCGCAGGTGGCGACCGGCGGCCAGCCTGTTTATCGATACCATTTCGAGCGGCCGTCTCCGGCTGACAAATATCATCCGGCCGGATCGGGCGCATTTCACTCCGACGAGATCGAATACGTTTTTGGGACGCTGGATTCGCGTCCCGACGCGGTATGGCAGCCGGAGGATCAGAAGCTCAGCGATCTGATTGAGACCTACTGGACCAACTTCGCGAAAACCGGCGATCCGAACGGCGACGACGCGCCGCAATGGCCCCAATACAAAGCGGCGGATGGATGGCAGGTGATGCATCTGGACGTCAACTCGGAGGCGCGACCCTCAGAGGACCGGGACCGTTACCTTTTCCTGCAGAGCGTGTGGGCGCCTATCGAGGGGATGACGAGCCCAGCTGTCGGAGCAGCTGCTCCCGGCGCGGGGCGAGCACCTGCTGCAGCGGACCGGCCACGGTAATTCGACCGTTCTCGAGGAGAACGACCTCCGCGGGGATCCGCCAGATCTCGGCGAGGTCGTGCGATACGTAAACGACCTGCAGGTCGAGCGTCAGAAGCCTGTCCAGTATCTCCTCGCCGGAAGGGTCATCCAGCGCGGCCAGCGGTTCGTCGAGCAGCAGGAGACGCGGACGTGGAGCCAGAGCGCGGGCCAGCGCAATCCGCTGGCGCTCCCCCCCGGAGAGCTGGGCCGGTTTGCGGTCCGCCAGCGCTTCGGCTCCGAACAGACGCAGCATCTCGCCGACACGACGCGAGCGTTCCTTCCGGGAAAGCTGGCGAATGCCGAAGGCGACGTTGTCGCACGCGGCAAGGTGGGGAAACAACGCCGCCTGCTGTGTGACGAAACCAACGGATCGCCTGCCGGCGGGAACGGAAACTCCAGCTTCGCTGTCGAACAATAATCGGCCCGCGAGGGTGATGCGTCCGGCATCCGGCGTGGCCAGGCCGGCAACGATGCGCAGCAGAGTGCTTTTGCCGGCGCCGGAGGGGCCGAAGATCACGGTCCACGGACTGTGCAGAGAGAACTCGGCTTCCAGTGAGAAGCGGCCCAGATGGTGGCGGACCCGAGCTTCAAGCACGGGCACGCTCCCCATGGTGCTGGCGCGCATACAGGCAGATCAGGGCGGCGAGGGAAATCGCCAGCAGCAGCAGGGAGGTGCGGTTGGCTGCCGCGTACGAGAAATCCTGCACCTGGTCGTAAATGGCGATGGAGAGGGTGCGGGTGGCGCCCGGGATATCACCGCCGACCATGAGCACCACGCCGAATTCGCCGACGGTATGGGTGAAGCACAACACGGCGGCGACGACGAGGGAACGGATCGACAAGGGGATCAAAATCTCCCGCAGAACCCGCAGTCGGCTTGCGCCCAGAAGCGTGGCCTGCTCGATCAGGGCGGGATCGACGGCGTGAAATCCAGCGGTCAGCGGCTGTACGGCGAAAGGCAGGCTGTAGATGACGGAGCCGACGACGAGGCCGGAAAACGAAAAAGCCAGCGGATGGCCGAGCCAGTGCGCGAGCGCGCGTCCAATGAAGGTGCGGTCTCCGAGCAGCACGAGCAGATAGAAGCCGAGGACCGTTGGAGGCAGAAGGATCGGCAGCGTGGTCAGCGCCTCCACCAGCGGACGCCAGCGTGAGCGCGTGGTGGTGATCCAGAAGGCGACCGGGATCGCGATCACCATCAGCACCAAAGCCGTGGTGGCAGCAAGGCGCAGCGTCAACCCCAGTGCCTGCAGGTCCATCAGGAGGCCGGTTCAAGGCCTTCGGCGGCCAGGGTGTGCCGGACTGGCGGGGTGCGCAGGAAATCGAGGAAGCGGTGCGCAGCCTGAGCGTCAGCGGCGTGGCGCACGACGATGGCTCCCTGCAGAATGGGCGGATGATCCTCCGGCGGAACGCGGATGAAGTGGCCGTCGGCCCTGAGCCGGGGGGTGAGGGCCGAGGTGAGGGAAATGAATCCCACCTGAGCGTTGCCGGAATCCGCATACTGCGCAGCCTGAGCGATATTCTCGGCAATCCGGAGTTTGGGCCGCAGCGCGTCCAGCACGTGCCAATGTTCAAGCGTCGCCTGCGCCGCGCGGCCGTAAGGCGCATGTTCCGGGTTGGCGATGGCAATGGACCGGATGGCATTGCCGGTCAGCGCTTGCGGCGTGAGGGCGGTCACACCCGAGTCGTTGCGCGTCCACAGCACCAGCGTTCCCCTTGCATAGGGGATGGGCTGGCTCTCCTCGGCGCGTCCAGCGTCGATGACTCGCTGGGGGAAGGATGTGTCGGCAGCGAGGAAGAGACCAAAAGGTGCGCCATTGATAATCTGCGTGGCGAGCGTCGCGGAGGACTGGAAAGATGCGTCGGTGTGAATGCCGGTCTGCTGCTCGAATTCCCTGAGGATGGGGGGAAGAACCGGTTGCAGGTCGGCGGCGGCGGCGATGTGGAGAGTCGTGGACGGGGGGGCAGGCGGCTGTGCCGGCAGGCAATTGCCCCAGAAGAGAAAGAGCAGGCTGAGGAAGAACCGTCGCGAATCAGACACGCAGCACCATGACCTCAGTGGATTTAATGAGAGCGGCGACGGTTTCACCCCGGGCCAGGCGCATCTCCCGTGCGGCGTCGGCGGTAATGATGGACGTGATGATCTGTCCACCGATGGAAAGGCGAACCTGCGCGAGGAGGCCTTCGATTTTCAGGTCGACGATGCGGCCCACCAGCTGATTGCGTCCGCTCACGGTCCGCATCATCTGCCGCTTCGGTGTTTCCGGGCGCTTCGCCTTGTAGAGCAGGGCATCGAGCTCGCCTTCGGGAATCCGGTAGTGGCCGCCGGGTGTCTTGATGGCTTTCAGCTTGCCGCGGTAGATCCACTGCTTGATCGCCGGATACGAAATACCCAGCCGAAGAGAGGCTTCCCTTGGTGTCAGGAGCGACGGCATTCGACGATTTTATACGAAACAGGCTACGACTCTGGACGAAAACAGGCGATCCGGCGATGCGCGGGCGGATGGTAGCCTGAAGTCAATCACAGCCTATGAATGGGACCCATCAGCTGCGTTGCGTCGGATGCGCCCGGTGCGTGGATCCCGAGGCTCTGACCCGCGACTTCCGGTGCTCGGCGTGCGGCGAGCTCTTCGAGGTTATCTATCCCGGATGGAGCGGGGCGCGGCACACGCGTCCCAATCCAAGCGCGCTTCGCTGGCTGTGGAAGGAACGCCGCCTCTCCAATGATGCCATCGATCGCAGCGGGGTGTGGCGATTCCGGGAGATGCTTCCGGTGGTGCAGGACGCAAAGAACATCGTCACGCTGGGGGAAGGGAATACGCCTCTCTATGAGTTGCCGCAGTCCGCGCGCCGCCTGGGACTGAACGATTTACGCGCCAAGCATCAGGGCATGAATCCCACCGGCTCATTCAAGGACGCCGGCATGACCACGGCGCTTTCCGTTGCGCGCGAGCGGGGGTTCACCTGGGTGGCCTGCGCTTCTACCGGGAATACGTCTGCGGCGATGGCGGCGTATGCGGCGCGTGCCGGGATGCGCAGTCTGGTGCTTCTGCCGGAGGGCAAGATCGCCTGGGGCAAGCTCTCCCAGGCGATGGACTATGGCGCTCTGACCCTGCAGCTGCGCACAGACTTCGACGGCTGCGTTCGGGTGCTGGCCGAGGTAGTGCAGCGCCTTCCGGTTTACCTTCTCAATTCTGTCAATCCCTATCGTTTGGAAGGACAGAAGACGCCGGCGCTGGAAATTGCGGAACAGCTGGACTGGCAGCTGCCGGATCATCTGATCGTGCCGGGGGGGAATCTGGCCAACAGCTCGGCGCTGGGCAAGGCGTTCCTCGAAATGAAGGCTCTGGGGCTGACGACCCGGGTTCCGCGGGTTTCCGTGATTCAGGCTGAGGGAGCGAGCCCGCTGGTCCGTTCGCTGCGGGAATTCGCGGGTGAGCGGATGGAGCCCGTCACAGCCCGAACCCGAGCCAGCGCGATTCGCATCGGCAATCCCGCTTCCTGGCGCAAGGCCGTGCGGGTCATTCAGGAAACGGGCGGATGGGTGGAACTGGTTTCCGAGGCGGAGATCGCACTGGCTAAGGCCGAAATCGGGGCCGAGGGCATCGGTTGCGAGCCGGCTTCCGCCGTGACGCTGGCCGGACTGAAGAAGCTAAGGCAGCAGGGGAAAATCTCCAGCGAGGCATCCGTCATCCTGCTCCTGACCGGACACACGCTGAAAGACCCGGACTATACCATCCACTACCATCGCGGCGATCTGCTTACGGAGAAGGAGCGATCCGAACTGGAAAAGGAGATTGCGGCGACGTGCCGGAGCACGGTTGAACTGGATGCCTCCGTGGATGCTGTCCTGCGCGAGCTGGAGCGGCTGGCATGAGGAGCGGTGTGCATCTTCGCCTCCCTGCGACCACGGCCAATCTGGGACCCGGGTTCGACGCGGTGGCTCTCGCGCTTCAGTTGTACCTGGATGTGGGTGCGGAGGCGGCGCCCGAGTTTCGGATTGAGGCGTCTGGCCGAAGTCCGGAGATCTGCGGGGCGCCGGAGAATAATCTTCTGCTGGAGACCTATCGAGGCATTCTCAGGGAGCAGGAGCGGCCGGTCATTCCTCTGAGCCTGAGGATGCACAACGAGATTCCGCTGGGGATGGGCTGCGGTTCTTCGGCGGCAGTGCGCCTGGCAGGGGTGGCCATGGCCTCTCATTTTGGGGAACTGGCGTGGAATCGGGATCGGATTCTGGTGGAAGCCTGCCGCCTCGAGAGCCACCCGGACAATGCAGCCGCGTGCTGGATGGGCGGGTTCGTTGTGAGCGTCCTCGATCAGGAGGAGGTGAAGGCGGTCTCCATGGCTCCCCCGGCCGACTGGAGCGCCGTGTTAGTTCTACCGGGCCGTCCCCTGGCCACAACCGCTTCGCGTGGGCTACTTCCGGAATCCTATGGGCGGGCGACGGTGGTGGCGAATCTGCAACGGGTTGGCCTGTTGACGGCGGCCTTTGCGACGGGGCGCGGGGATTTGCTCACTGTGGCGATGGAGGACCAGGTGCATCAGCCTTATCGCAGTGAGGTTTGCCCTTTGCTGGGTCAGCTGCTGCCCCTGGCCGGCCAATCGGGAATCCTGGGGGTCGCCCTGAGCGGAGCGGGCCCGGCGGTTCTTCTGCTCGTGTCCAGCCGGGGGGGAGCTGCAGAGGCGCAGAGGGTTGTAGCACGGGCTGTGCGCGAGCCTGCGGAGATTCTACTTTGCGGCCTGGAAGCGCAGCCGGCGGTCAGTGAGAGCGAGGATCCGCTGCTCTCCGTGGGTAGGTAACCGTTGAGGCGAGAATCTACGACATTGGTAACACAGTTTTAATCTCTGTCGTAACTCATTGAAGGCATTACCAAAAATTACTCAAGATTGCTTGCCTTGAGCGTCTCCAGGCCCTATTTTCGCATTCGTGGGCAGTTCTGGGGGAGGGCTGCTCCGGCGTCCGTGATTCTGCATAAGAATCCGGGCGCCTTAATTTTTGTGCCGTACTTGTCCCGCCGTCTCCTTCCCCCCTTGCGACTCTCCGGACCCTGTCGCATCTATAGTGTTCAGGTAGACTAGAGCGTGCGAGACGCACGGGGGAGAGTGAACGAGACATGGCCGCAGAGGGAATTGCCGAGGTAAGCGACGCCACCTTTGAGCAGGAGGTGCTGCAGTCGGACCAGCCGGTGCTGGTGGATTTTTGGGCAACATGGTGCGGACCCTGCCGTGCCCTTGCACCGATCGTCGATGAGGTAGCGACCGAGTACAGCGGGCGACTGAAGGTGGCAAAGATGGATGTGGATCGCAATCAGGCCACACCGATGCGCTACGGAATTCGCGGAATTCCGGCACTGCTTCTGTTCAAGGGCGGCAAGGTCGCCGACCAGATTGTCGGCTATGTGCCGAAGGAGACGATCGCGCGCAGCATCAGCCGCGTGATCTCCTGAACGAAAGGCAGAGAAGAAAGGAAAGCCCGGCGCGCAGCCGGGCTTTTTCCGTTGCCCGGCATTAGTACTTTCGTAGCATGCCCAGCACCCTACCTTGGATTGCCACCTGCGAGGCGGGGACAAAGACCGGGTTCATCTCGGGATTGGCCGGCTGCAGCCGCACGAGGGGGCCTTCCGGGAAGTAGCGCTTGAGCGTGGTCTCGGCGCCTCGCACCAGAGCCACGACGATCTCGCCCGACCGGGCGGTGCTGGTGCGTTCGACAAGAACAAAATCGCCGTCGACGATGTGGTCGTCGCGCATCGATTCGCCGCGCACCTGCAGGGCGAAGACGTCGCGGTTGCCGATGATGTCGCCGAGCGAGATGCTTTCGGGGATCTCGGGCGCCTCGACGGGGTAGCCCGCCGCGATCCGTCCGGCCAGAGGAAGACGGTCCACGCCGCGGCTTTTGTTCCGAGGCGGCAGGACGTCGAGAGAGCGGCTGCGATTGTGGGCGCGGGCGAGAAGACCCTTGCTCTGCAGATTGGTAATGTGCTTGTGAACGGTGGCGAGGGAACGCAGGTCCAGCCCCCGGGCGATCTCCTCGAAAGAAGGCGAATAGCCGTTTCTCTGCACGAAGCCGGAGATGAAATCGAGCACTTCTTTTTGGCGGCGGGTGATGGCCATGTGCGGCATTATAGCGAATAAAAAGCGAATCGAAGCAAGTTTATTTTGCAGCGAGTTCTCTTTCGGTACCGGCGCAAACCCTGATTTCTGATTTGGCAGGACTCCTGGATTTTCCTCATTGGAAGGCTGTGTTTCTTCGGCAGATTGCGAGAAGGTGAGGCAGCAGGAGAAAGATCCAATGCGCATGTTGATTGCCGATGACGATCCATCACTGGGTAGCTTCCTGGCCCGCGGAATGGAACAGGAAGGCCATGAAGTGAGGCTGGCGACCGATGGAGAGATGGCCATGGCGGCAGCCCGGCAGGATCTTCCTGACATGGCGGTACTGGATCTGAACCTGCCCCGGCGAGACGGGGTGGAGGTGCTGGAGTTCCTGCGCTCGCTGACGGCGGATCTGCCGATTCTCATCCTGACCGCCAGACGGGAGCCGGATGTGCGGCTGCGCTGCCTGGAGATGGGGGCTGACGACTTCATGCTGAAGCCCTTCTCCTTCGCCGAATTGCGGGTGCGGTGCCGCGCCCTGCAGCGCCGGCGATCGCCGGGGCTGGTTCTGCGGCACGCGGACCTCGAACTGAATCGCGTTGACCGCTCTGTGAACCGCGCCGGGCAGGCTGTCGCTCTGACCAACAAGGAATTCTCGCTGCTGGAGTACCTTCTGCTGCACAAAGGCCGTGTCGTGCCGAGGTCCACGCTGCTGCGGGAGGTATGGAACATCGATCGCGACTGCGGAACCAATGTGGTTGACGTTTACGTGAACTATCTGCGTCGCAAGCTGCGCGACACGTCTTCTCAGCGCGAACCCGGCACGGCAACTCATGGTGACGAGCGCGGAACCGCTCCGCTGATCAGGACCATCCGCGGCCAGGGTTACGCAATCGGGATCACCGCCTGAGCCACGACCTCACAGGACAGGATCACAGAGAGCCAAAGGACTTCGCCATGAGCACAGCAGCCCATTCTGCCTTCGTCAAAGCGCCCCGAACCGCGATCCTGGCCAGCGCCGACCTTTGTTTTCGCCAGCGCGTGCGGGATGCACTGATCGACCTCCGCTGGCAGGTGGTTGAAGCTTCGGGGGGAGCGGAGACGCTGGCTTGTCTGGATCGCGCCCCCGTCGAAACCGTAGTGCTCGACTCGTGGCTGCCGGACCTCGAGATTCAGGAATTCATCGCGGAGTTCCGGCGCCTGCATCCGGACGTGGACCTGATCCTGGCCGATGCATCCGATGTGCCGGGCGTGGAGGCTCGGGGACCGCGCCGCAACGAGGTGCTGCTCGCGCTGCGACGGGCGCAGAGTGACGGCGCCATCTGGAACTCGGCTCCGCAACTCGCAGCTGCCCCTCAGGCTCTGGAAAGGCCGGACCGGGCGCCATTTCCTGTTTTGCCGGCGGATCCGGGGCCGCTCTCGATCGCCGGCGAACCCGTTTCCGGCCGTGATCGTGCTCATGCCATCCGATTGCCGGAATTCGTCGGGTCGCACCCGGCGATGCTCGAGGTAAGCCGCCGCATTCGACTGGTCGCGCCGAGGAAGACGACGGTGCTGATCGAAGGCCCCACCGGCAGCGGGAAGGAACTCGTAGCGCGGGCGCTCCATCGGCTCAGTCCCCGGGCGAAGAACAAACTGGTCGCTCTGAACTGCGCGGCGATTCCGGAGACATTGCTGGAGGCCGAGCTCTTCGGTCACGCCCGCGGGGCCTTCACGGGGGCCGTACAGGGGCGCACGGGACGGATTGAAGCGGCGCACGGTGGGACGCTGTTCCTGGATGAGATCGGCGAGATGCCTCTTCCGCTGCAGGCCAAACTGCTGCGCTTCCTCGAAACGGGAGAACTGCAGAGGATTGGCGAGAACGAAACGGTGCGGGTGGACGTGAGAATCATCGCGGCAACCCACCGGCCGCTGGCCCGTCTGGCCGCCGAGGAGGTATTCCGCGCCGATCTTTACTATCGCCTGGCGGTTTTTGTGATTCGCACGCCATCGCTGGAGTCGCACAAGGAGGATCTTGCGGCCCTGACGGAACACTTCCTGCGCAAGCTGGGCGCGGAGAGTCCGGCCAAGACGCTGAACGAGCGGGCCCAGCGCCGACTTCGGGAGCATTGCTGGCCGGGGAATGTGCGCGAGCTGGAGCACATTCTGGAGCGTGCCTGGATCCTCGCCGAAGATCGGCCGCAAATCGATGGCGAGGAGATCGAGCTGGATGCACTGCAATGAGAAGTTTCTAATCCTTGTCGGGCTTCTCAGGCTGCAGGGCTGCTGGGAGTTCGCCAGGGGGTTTGACGGGAGGAAGGATGGAAATCACAACGCCGGTAGCCGATGCTGTGAGCCGCTACCTCGACCTGTCATCGCTGGAGCTGAAGCTGACTGCGCAGAATATGGCGAATGTCGACACGCCCGGCTATCGCACCACGGGATTCAATTTTGCGGCGGAGATGAGCCGGTCTCTGCAGCAAGTGGAACAGGGAAGCGGCAACGAAGCCTCACCGGAGGTGGGACCCGTCGATGGGCTGCTGGAGCGGCCGGATGGCAATAACGTGTCGATGGATCGCGAAGGCCTGAAGATGGCCGAGGCTCAGCTCCAGTTTCGAACCGGGGTGGCGTTGCTGCGGAACGAGTTCAGCCGGGTGATGGACGCCATTCACGAGGACCAGAAGTGAGGGCAGTTGAGGGGGACGGACGATGAATCTTCTGGGAGTGATGGAGGTTAGTGGTTCGGCCCTGCAGGCGGAAAGGATTCGGGCCGAGGTGGTGGCGGCCAACATGGCCAACGCGGAGACGACACGGACGGCAGACGGCGGACCCTATCGCCGGCAGGAAGTGGTGTTTTCCTCGGAAGCTCCGGCGTCCAGCTTCGCCTCAGGCCTGGGTTTGGCTGCAGGGCAGACGGATCCGCCCATTGGCGGGGTGCGCGTCTCCGCGGTGGTCACCGATCCGAGTAGTCCTCTGCGCCGCTTCGATCCGGGCAATCCGGACGCGGACAAGAACGGCTATGTCGCGTATCCGGACATCAATCCGCTGACCGAGATGGTGGATCTGATGGGAGCGACCCGCGCCTATGGACTGAACAGCTCGGCTGTACAGGCGGAAAAGGGAATGGTGTCCTCTTCGCTGGACATACTCAAGTAGGGGGTTGGACGATGCAGGTTTCTTTAGGTTCGTCAGTTGCAGCGGTGAATGATGGAGCGCCGGGGGTTACCCAGCCTGCCGCGCCCTTCGGCGACGCACTCAGGAACGCAGTTGCCGGAGTGGATGGCCTTGAGCAGCAGGCGACAACGTCGGTCGAGGGACTGCTGCAGGGGACCGGCGTCGATGTGCATCAGGCGATGATCGCGACGCAAAAGGCGGACATGGCATTCGAACTGACCCTCGCCGTGCGCAATAAGGCAGTCGCGGCCTATCAGCAGGTCATGGGCATGCAGTTCTGACGTTAAAACAAGCTTGATCGACAGATAGACATGGCCGAATCCGCCGACAAATCGTCTCTGGCTCTTAACCCGCAGCAGCGCGCCGCGCAGCTGGCGAGCGAAGCGTGGAGCCGATGGCACAGTCTGGAACCGGAGCGGCGGTTTCGCTTCACAGGAGCGATTCTGCTGGTGCTGGGCTGCCTGGCGGCGCTGCTCTGGTATGCGTCCCGACCGGATTGGCGCACGCTCTACGCCGGTCTGGACGCGGATGACGCGCGCCAGATGGCGCAGCAGCTGACCACTGCGGGTATCCCTTTCGACGTCTCGGCCGATGGATCGCTGTTGCGTGTATCGGCGGAGAATCTTGACAAAGCAAGGCTGGAGACTACGGCCAAAGGGGCTCCCCGGAGCGGGCGCATGGGTTTTGAGCTCTTCGACCAGCCGAACTGGATGGGCTCGGAGTTCGACGAGAAGGTGAATTATCAGAGAGCGCTGGAGGGAGAACTGGAGCATACCATCGCGACGATCGCCTCTGTGCAGGCGGCGCGGGTGCATCTCGTTCTTCCCCATGATTCGCTGTTTACGGCCGACGAACGGGAGGCCAAGGCATCGGTGGTGCTGCGCCTGCGCCACCGGACCATCTCCGGCGATGAAGCGGAGGGCATCGCCAACCTCGTGGCCGGCGCCGTCGATGGTCTGCGCCCGGAAAATGTGACGCTGGTGGATGCGGAAACGGGCGAGCTGCTGGGCCGACGGAGCGGCGATGCCGCTTTCGCCCAGCACGAGCAGGAGCTGGCATCCCGCATCGTGCAAACCATCGAGCCCGTGGCCGGCGACGGCAACGTTCGCGCATCGGTCAATGCGGATTACGACATGAATTCTGCCGATGAGGTGGACGAGACCTACGATCCGGCTCAGACAGCAGCCCTGTCGATGCAGCGATCGGAGCAGATGTCCGGTTCGCCCGCGGCCTCCGGCATTCCCGGAACGGCCAGCAACTCTCCCACGGCGAAGCCGCCTCTCTACCCCAGCCAGAACCCGGCGAAGGAGAGCGTCCGCGAGGAGAGCGGGACCTATGCAGTTTCCAAAAAGGTTCGGCACACGGTCGAGGCGGCGGGTGGGATGCGGCGCCTGACCGCGGCGGTTCTGATCAACTACCGGCGGATCGGCCAGGGCGCTCAGGTTTCGTGGCAGCCGCGCAGCCCGGACGAAATGAAGCGGCTCACGGATCTGGCCGAGTCGGCGATCGGTTTTGACCCGGCGCGCGGGGACCAGGTCAGCGTCGAGCAACTCGCCTTCGAGGCCAATGTCGCGCCCGCTGCCCCAACGCTGACCACGCGCCTTGCCGGCTGGACGGCGGAGTCGGAGGGCTTGTTGCGGTACGGAACGATTCTGGCTGGGCTGCTGCTGTTCTTCGTGCTGGTCGCGCGGCCGGTGGTCCGTTCTCTCGTGTCGGTGCCTGCGGCTCGCGTCCGAGTCGCCGGCCCGGGAGCGAGTCAGCTGGCGCCGCCGGCAAAAGTACGGGAGATGAGCCCGGAGCAGCAGGTGGAAGAACAAAAGAAGCAGCGCGCCCAGACCGTTTTCGATCAGGTGACGGAGCGCGTGAAGAGCGATCCCAGCCAGAGTACGCGGCTGCTGGAGAGCTGGATTCGCTCGGAGTAAACCATGGCATCCTCTGTGCCGCAACTCCCGGAGACCCACCGCCAGCGCCTGAGCGGCGTGCGGAAAGCGGCCATCTTTCTGGTGGCCGTGGGCGATGAACTGGGGCGGAAAATTCTGCAGAACCTGTCGGAACCGGACGTGCGGAGGCTGACCGAGCAGATCGCGGAGTTGCGTGCGGTCCCGCCTGAAGTCTCCCTGGAGGTGATCGAGGAATTTCACGAACTGCTGGATACCCAGCAGTACATGGTGCATGGAGGGCTCGACTATGCCACCCGGCTGCTGGTCGATACATTCGGCAAGCAGCGGGCGGATGATCTGCTGGCTCTGGTAAAGCGATCGCAGGAGGCCAGCCAGAGCGATCTGGCTATGCTGGAAAAGGTCGATGCCCAGCAACTGGGAAAGTTCCTGGAGAGCGAGCATCCGCAAACCATCGCCATCGTCCTGGCGCATCTGGACGCGCGGCGCGGATCCATCGTGATCGACAGCCTGAGTGAGGAGCGGCGGGTGGACGCGATTCGCCGGCTCGCGGCCATGCGGCAGTTTTCCCCGGAAATGGCCCAACGGGTAGCCATGGTCCTGCACCGTCGTCTGGAGAACATGGGCGAGACAGGGCGTAAGGCCTACTCCGGATACAAGGCGGTGGCCGACCTGCTCAACCGCATGGAATCGGAGCAGACCACGCGGATGCTGCAGGAGATCGAGGCGGCCGATCCTGCTATGGCGCTCAGCATTCGCAATCTGATGTTCACCTTCGACGACCTGGTGACGATTCCTCCGGCCAGCATCCGCGAGATTGTCTCGGCGGCCGACAAGCGCCAGCTGGCGCTGGCTTTGCGCGGGGCCCAGGACGAACTGCGGGCCCACGCCTTTGCGGCGATGTCGTCGCGTGCGGCAGAGATGCTGAAAGAGGACATGGAGGTCATGGGGCCGGTCCGGGCGCGCGAAGTGGCGGGAGCGCAGCAGGAGATTCTTGCCCTGGCGCGGACTCTGGAGGCAGAAGGCAAGGTCATTCTGAAACTCGAGCAGGGCGATGACTTCGTCGTTTGAATGGGCGGAGAGTATGCAGCTGGAGGCCGCGGCCGCCATCCGGCCGATGGAATACCCGGTCCTTGGAGCGTTCGGGACGGGCGGCGCAGTTTCGCCGGAGTCGGCGGCCCAGGCGGCTGAAACCGTGGCGCGGGACGAGGTCCTTACCCGGCAGATGGAGGCGGTTCGTCGTCAGGGGATCGAACAGGGACGACAGATGGAGGCTGGGGAGTCGGCCGCGTGGCGACAGGAGTGCGCGGCTGAGCTTGCTAAGGCCACAGAGGCGTTCCGCAGCAGCCGGGACACGTATCTGGCCGAGGTGGAGAAGGAGGTGGTCAGGCTGGCGATGGCCATCGCGGAACGGATCCTGCACCGGGAATCGCAACTGGATCCTCTGCTGCTTTCGGGCGCTGTCCGCAAGGCCCTCGGGCAACTGGCGGATTCCACCGAGGTGCGTTTGCGCGTTCCAGCCGATCAGCGCGAACTATGGACCGACGTGATGCATCTGATGCCGGGACTTCCGCTCCGCCCGAAGGTGGTGAGCGATCCCGAATTAACCGGCTGTACGGTGGTGGTGGAGAGCAATCTCGGGATGGCCGACGTCAGCGTCCGGGCGCAGCTGGAAGAGATTGCGAGAGCCTTCTTCGATCGAGCTGAAACACGCAGGGAAGGCGGCATTGCCCAGGAGGCCGGTGCGATGGCCGCAGGGGCGAGCGCATGAACCTGCTGGGGACCTATTTTTCGCGGCTGCAGCAGCGCTCGGCGATCCGCTGGCAGGGTCGGGTTGTGGAAGCAGCCGGACAGACGATCGAATCGGAAGGTCCTCCCTGTTCGGTCGGAGAGTGCTGTGAGATTCGAGATTCCGATGCGAGGTTCCATGCAGCGGAGGTGATTGGATTCCGCGGCAGCCGGGTGCTTTCGATGACACTGGCTCCCGCGGATGGGATTCGTTACGGAGATCCCATGATGGCTCTGCGCCTGCGTCCCCAGATCGAGGTGGGCGAAAGCCTGAAGGGGCGGGTGCTGAATGCGATGGGCCAACCGCTGGATGGCGGGCGGAAACCCGTGTTCCATTCCGTGGCGGCTCTGGAGCAGCCGGCTCCCGGTCCGCTGGAGCGCGAGCCCATTCGTGAGCCGCTGGGCACCGGCATTCGCGCCATCGACGGCCTGCTGAGCGTTGGCCGGGGCCAGCGCATCGGAATTTTTGGCGGGTCGGGGGTGGGCAAAAGCACACTGATCGGCATGATGACGCGCAACAGCGATGCGGATGTGATTGTGGTGGGACTGGTGGGCGAGCGAGGCCGCGAGGTCGGCGAGTTTCTGGAGGAGAGCCTGGGGCCGGAAGGACGGAAGCGCTCGGTGGTGCTGGTCTCCACCTCCGATCAGTCGCCGCTGCTGCGCATGCGGGCCGCGCTGGCCGCCACCAGCGTGGCAGAGTATTTCGCAGGCACGGGAGCGCACGTGCTGCTGGTCCTCGATTCGCTGACGCGCTTTGCCATGGCGGCGCGGGAAGTGGGGCTGGCAGCCGGCGAGCCGCCCACGACGCGGGGGTACACGCCGTCGGTTTTTAACCGGCTGGCGCGGCTGGTCGAGCGGGCGGGTCGGTTCCGGAAGGGCAGCCTGACCGCGTTCTACACCGTTCTGATGGAAGGCGACGACCTGCAGGATCCGCTGGTGGACGCGGTGCGATCGTTTCTTGACGGTCACGTCGTTCTGGCCCGGTCCCTGGCGGCGGAAGGCTGCTATCCGCCGATCGACATTCTGGAATCGATCAGCCGGCTGATGCCGGCGATCGTCAGCGAAGAACATCGGGCCGCCGCGATGGTGGTGCGGCGGCTTCTGTCCACATGGGCGCGATCGGAAGACCTCGTGCGCATCGGGGCGTACAAGCCGGGAACGGATCAGGATCTGGATCGGGCCATTCATTTTCGTCCGGCCATTCGGGAATATCTGGCGCAGCAATCGAGGGAGCGGGGCAGCTTCGCCGACGCCCGGCGAGAATTGCTGCGGCTGGCGGCTTTGATCGGGAATCAGAAGCAGGTGGCAGGCCAGCCGGCGTGAGCAAAGGACTGCAACGCCTGTTCGAGGTCCGGCAGCTTCTGGAAGAGCTGGCTGGACTGGATCTGCAGGCCAGGGCCGCGGAGCTGCGTCGACTGGAAGGGGCAGCGCAGGAGCATGGCCGCCTGGCCGCCGAGGCCCGCAGCCAGGCTATGGGCCGCCTGCTGGCTGCAGCCGTCACCGACTCCTGGCTGGAAATGGCGGATGCGGAGATCTACCTGTGGAAGAGGGCGAGAATCGAAGCCGCCGCCCGGAAAGTCAGCGAGGATCTGGCCGTCCTTCGAGAGCGCAGGATGACGCGGCGCATGGAGAGACAGCAGGCAGAAGCTCTGCTCGCGGAGGCCGCGCGCGCGGAGGAAGAGGAGCGGAGACGCCGGGAACAGCAGGGAGCGGACGACTGGTTCCAGGGACTTCCCCCGTCGGAACCGCGCCACTCAGGATAAGGATTCTGCAATTCTTCGCGCCGAAAGTGGTACGCCAGCTGCTCCTTACGAAGACGAACAAGGACGATTTCGTTGCCCTGCGCTTCGGCCAATCTCGCGGTCATGAATACCTTCCAGCCCTCTGCTGTTCCTGGAGCGGGGGCGGCGGCCCAGACCTCCATCGGCTCCGCGCTCTTCGGCGCGATTTTGCGTCAGCAGATTCAATCCGGCCCGGCCAGGGCAGGCATCTCTGAGTTCCAGACGGAGGGGGGCCCGGAGACGTCCGCCGGAAAGAGCCCCGGACCGTTGGGGGCACCGGCGCCGGGGTTCAAGGCAGCGGGCGATTCTCCGCAGACCCTCCGGATCGCAGTGCCGAGATCTGCCTCGGATCCCACGGATCCCTCGCACAGCAACGCCGCAATCGCAAAGGCGGCGGAGAATGCTCAAGCGGCGCGCGACACGACGTCGCGCCTCACCGGAGACACACCCGTCGAGGCAGCCGACACCGTCCCGTCGGAGCGCCCCAACGCCTTCTCCTCTTCCGGAGTATCGTCAGCGGATGGCGATGGGGCCGCACCGGCGTTTGCCGATGGCACAATGCCTGAGTCGTCCCGGATACCCAGCCTCGATGCTTCAACCGAGGCCGCCGCACAGGTGGAGCGCGCCCCACGGGTTCGACCGGAAGACGGTTCAGAGCCGGCCAGGTCACCGAAAGACACGAAGTCCGACATCGCCGGGAATAAATCCTCGAAGCCGATCCACGGCGGCAGTTCGCCCTGGGGAGCCCATTGTGCCGTTCCACTCGCGCCCACCGTACAGGGCGGAGTGCCGGCTCCGATTACGGGTCCTTCCGATGCCCTGGTCTCGCCGAGCGGCCAAGCGCCGGCGAGAGGCGTGGGCCCCGGACGCCCATCCTCTGGCAGTCGTTCGACCTCATCGCTAGCGCAGAAGACAACTGGCGCGGACTTGCCAGGTGCCGCCGGCGCCACACCGAATGGCACTCACGAGGCCGTCGATGCTGCAGAACCGGGTGCCGCTGCTCTGGCCACCGCGACGCACAGCGCTCAGGGTGTGCCCCTTGCCGGTAGTCGGGCCTCAGAAGCGCTTCGTTCGGCAGGGACGCCCGACGCGCAGCACGCCCACGTTCCGGCGCGACCCGAGCCTATGGTGGGCGCGATGCAGGCTGCGCAGTCCCCGCAGATCCCGGGACCGGACAACCCCGCCGTCGGCTCCCATCGGTCCGGCGGAAGCGCAGATTCGCTTTCCCCGACGGCCGCGCTGGAGCGCATGGACGCTGCCGATCCGCCTCGTGTCCTTGAGAGTTCGCCACAGAAACTGACGATTGGAGTCGGCGACGCGGGGCTGGGGTGGATTGAGATTCGCACGCACGCCGTCGCGGGCCAGGTGTCTGCGACGCTGGCCAGCGGCACCCATGAGGCACACGCGGCGATTGCAGCGGAGTTGCCCGCGATCCGGGACTCGCTCATCAACCAGCATGTGGCTCTGCACAGCCTCGGCGCGGAACGATTTTCGGCTTCCTCCGGGGGCGGCGGCGGTTCGGAGCCCAACACACGCGATTCGGGAAGCCCGGCTCGCCAGTCCATTGTGAAACCTAAAGGGGACACTCCTGCTGTGCACGGGGAGGCAGCGGGAGAAAGTCTGTCCTACATCAGCGTCCGGGTCTGAGCGGTTCAGGGCCGGTGAAAGGGAAAAATATGCAAGCGTCGATCGGTCAGACTAACCCCTTCGGAACTGGGCCGTTTCCCCCGGCGTGGGAGGCAGCCACGACCCCTCCGAATGACTCATCCTCACCTTCCACGAGCAGCAGCTCCTCGTCGGCTGCGGACGGCTCGGCGACGATCACCGCCAACGATTTCCTGCAGTTGCTGGTTACAGAAATGCAGAACCAGGATCCGACCGCCAACACGGATCCCAACGAATACATCAGCCAGCTGGTTCAGGTGAACAGTCTCGAGCAACTCGTCCAGATCAATCAGGATCTCGGCAGCAGTTCCTCGGCGAGCACCAGCAGCGACGCCTCTGGCGCCATCAGTCTTCCATCACCGGATGCGGCGAGCGCCGGCAGCGGGGATGCCCAGACGGGCAACCTGACGAAGCCGGCTGTTTCCGCCGCCGCAGGCCGGGTGGCACACTCGCTTCAGTATCCCTCGGCGGCGTCACTTCAGACTCCCTCGGCGGCAGCTTTGCCGGCCGAGCTGCAAAATCTCGTCCACGCGCGGGGAGCCCACGCCGGAGTTGTACACACCACGAACAGCACGGCGCGCTGAGCGCACATTCGATCTCTCCGGGAGGAATTTATGTCATCGTTTTCTATTCCACTGAGCGGGCTCAAAGCTTCATCGGAAGCGTTGAATACGATCGCCAACAATCTTGCCAATATGAACACCACCGCCTTCAAGAGCCAGAGCGTGAGCTTCAGCGATCTGTTTTATCAGCAGATCGGGACCACCGGCTCCGGGAATCCGCTCCAGGTCGGCGCCGGTACGCAGGTCGGCTCCACTGAAACGGACTTCACCCAGGGGGGTGTCCAGGAGACCGGGAGCAACTCCGACGTTTATCTGAACGGCAATGGCTTTTTCGTCGTGCAGGATGGCAATCTCACCGAATACACGCGAGCGGGCAACTTTACCCAGAGCAGCGACGGTCAACTGGTCACCCAGGATGGGCAGAATGTGATGGGCTATCCAGTCGTTAACGGTGCGGTGGACACCAACGCGCCCCTTGTCCCCATCGTCATCCCCGCCAATGCGGTTGAACAGCCGCAAGCCACCACTTCACTTTCGCTCACCGCGAACCTGGACGCCTCTTCGGCAGTGGGAACCACCGTTCCTGCGCAGGTCACTCTCTACGACTCGCTGGGCGTGGCGCACGTCGCTACCATCAACTTCACCAACCAGGGCAGCGGCAACTGGTCCTATAACATTTCGCTTCCCGATACGCTGGCGGCCAGTTCCGCGACCGATTCGACGATCAGCCCTCCGGTAACGACTGACAGCTATACGTTCGCACAGAGCGGCGGCAGCACCGGGACCGTCGATCCCTCCACCAGCCTGACGATTTCCGGCGATACAGCCACGGGTACGGCCAGCATCGTGGCCCCGACCATAACTGCCGGAGAGTCTCTGAGCGATTACGCGACGGCCCTGAACTCTGCACTTTCAGCGGCCGGAATTCTCAGCAGCAGCGCTTCAGTCAGCGTGACCGGTGGCAACACGCTGGCCATCAGCGGCGCCAGCTTCTCCACATCGGGCAACGTGGTGCAGGAACCGGTTGCGACCGACGGCTCCGGCACGCTGAGCTTCAACGGCAACGGCAATCTGATCTCCCCGGTGGGAAACCTCGGTGGTATCACGTTCGCCGGACTTTCCGACGGAGCGACTCCGCTCGATTTTTCCTGGAATTTATACGGAGCCAACAACCAACCCAGCATCAGCCAGGTGGCCGAGGCCTCCGGCGTTTCCGGCACCACGCAGAACGGCTATGCGGGAGGGGAGTCGAATGGCTTCAGCATCGATTCCAACGGCATCATTTCAGCCACGTTCACCAACGGCATGACGACACCAGTCGGGCAGCTCGCACTGGCCAACGTCACGAATCCGCAGGGGTTGGTTTTGGTGGCCGGCAACAATTACCAGACCACCCTGGCTTCCGGGTCGGCGAGTATCGGAGTTGCGGGATCGGCCGGACTCGGGACCATTCAGGACGCGGCGCTCGAGGCTTCGAATGTGGATATCTCCACTCAGTTCTCCAACCTGATCGTCGAGCAGCAGGCTTTCGATGCGAGTTCGAAAGCGATCACCACCTTCGATACGATCTCGCAGGACACGCTCAACATGATTCACTAGCTAGCGACGGGTCGGCGGCTCACCGCTCAGAACCTGCTCGTAGAACCGCTCGTACAACGGGAGGATCTTCGAGGCGCAGTAACGGCTCTGGGCGGTGCGGCGTGCTGCATCCGCCATGGCGTTATACCGGTCGGGGTCGCTCAGCAAGTCAACAGCGGCCCCGGCCATTGCTTCCACATCGCCAACCGGAAAGAGCCTGCCGTTCACCCCATCTTCGATCAGCTCCGGCACGCCGCCCACACGGGTGGCGATGGTTGGAACCCGGCAAGCCATGGCCTCCAGAGCCACCAGCCCAAAGGACTCCTGCTCGCTGGGCATCAGCAGCAGATCTGCAAGCGGGAGAATCTCCGAGACATTGCTTTGTTTGCCCAGGAAATGGACTCGATCCTGAATTCCTTCGCGATGCGCAATCCATTCCGCCGCCGATCGATCCGGACCGTCGCCGATCATCAGCAGGCGGGACGGGATTTCGTGGGCCACCCGCGAAAAAACGCGCACAACATCGGCAGTCCGCTTGACGGGACGGAAGTTGGAGAGATGCATGAGAATCTTCTCACCGGGCCCGGCGTAGCGCGCCCGTCCCGCGTCGCGTTCCTCTCCGCTGACAGGCAGGTAAACATCGCAGTTCACGAAGTTCGGAATGACTTCGATCGCCCGTTTTGGCTGAAACTCCTGCACGGTCTTCTCCCGCAGGTAGCTGGAAATCGCCGTGACGCCGTCGCTCTCGTCGATGCCGAATCGCGTGATGGGCAAATAGGAATGATCCAGCCCGACCAAGGTGATATCCGTCCCGTGCAGAGTGGTGATGAAGGGCAGGCGCCGATTCTGGCGGGCCAGCATCTCTCGGGCGAGATAAGCAGAGATGGAGTGGGGAATTGCATAATGCACGTGCAGCAGGTCCAGATCGTAATACGCCGCCACTTCCGCCATGCGGGTGGCCAGCGCCAGATCGTAAGGCGGGTATTCGAACAGGGGGTAGTTGGAAACCGGCACTTCGTGGAACGCGATGTCCTGCTCGCGGCCGCGCAGCCGAAAGGGCTGCGAATACGCGATGAAATGCACCTGATGTCCCGCGGCGGCCAGCTCGATGCCCAGTTCCGTTGCCACTACGCCACTGCCGCCGTAGGTGGGATAGCAGGTGATACCGATCTTCATGGTGTGCTCTGAGCGTACAGCGTAAGAGATGCACGGTGTTGCGAAAAGAAGCGGACCGAATGTTGCTCAGCGTACCTCGGCGTGGCGGGCCAACCCTGGCCGGCCAGGTCAGCTCGTGCCAGTGTCGTTCTCCGGCGGGGGCAGCCGCAGAGCCATGGCGATGGCGGCGGCCACCACGAAACCTCCTGAGGTGAGGCAGAGCGCCGCGGCCAACCCGGCCTTTTCCGAAACCCGGCCGATCGCCCAGGGCGCCACAGCACTCAGGATCCGTCCCAGGTTATAGGAAAAGCCCATCGCTGAACCGCGCAAAGCTGTGGGGAACAGCTCGCTGGCAATCACGGCGAATCCGCTGAAGTAGCCGGTTCCGAAGAATCCCACCAGCGGCCCAAGGATCAGCAGAGAGTTGGTGCTGCGCGCGAAGGCGAACAGCGGCACCAGCGCCGCCGCGATCAGCAGATACCCGATGTAGGTGGCCTTGCGGCTGACGCGGTCGGCGATATAGCCGAAGCTGAGGTACCCAAGGAACGTTCCAACCTGCATGACGATGGTCCATTCCGACGTCATCACGACGTTCAGACCCCGGCCGCCCTGCGACCGTGGCAGCGACAGGAACCGTGGAACCCAGGTAAACAGTCCCCACCAGGCGAACAGCGTCGCGGCGTTCATGGCGGTGCAGATCAGAGTGCTGCGGCCCATCGCCCCTCGAAAAAGCTGGCCGGTCGCCACCGTCGGTGCCTTCTCCTTACGCCACCTCTCCGGCTCGTGGAGCTTCTGCTGCACCCAGAAGGCGATCAGCGCCGGGGCCACGCCGGCGAAGAAGACCGCTCTCCATCCGAAGTGGGGCAGGATGATGGCCACCAGGGCCGCACCCAGCGCGTAGCCGACGGCCCAGCTGCTCTGGACCAGAGCCAGTGCCTTGGCCCGATGGCGCGCCGGCCACGTCTCCGCCACCAGCGCCGCACCCGAGGCCCACTCGCCACCCATGCCCAGCCCCAGCACCAGCCGGCACAGCATCAGCTCGACAGCTGTATGCGTCATTCCACACAGGGCCGTCGCCACGGAATAGATCAGGACACTCATGGACAGGGCGCGCACCCGCCCCGCGCGATCGGCGAACCAGCCAAACCAGATTCCGCCCACCGCGGCGCTGACCAGCGTCACGGACATCAATGCGCCGCTCATGCCGGCGGAGAGATGCATCTCGTGCTGCACCGGTCCCAGCACCAGCGCGTACAGCATCACGTCCATGCTGTCGAGCATCCAGCCCAGACCCGCGGCCAGCAGCGTACGCTTCTGCTCGCGCGAGGCTTCGGTGAGCCACCCGTAGATTTCGTTCAAGTCCACTCCAGGTGTTTTACTGTTCAGGAATACGGCGGCGTCTGATCCTTCATACCACGATAGGAGAGAAACGCTTTGCGCGCGGCCATCGATACCGGCGGTACCTTCAGCGATTGTGTAACCCTGGACCAGGGCGAGCTGCGCGTCCTGAAATTGTTCTCCACGCCCGCCGATCCGGCGCAGGCCGTCCTCTCGGCTCTCCGCGAGATCTCTCCGGAAGGTCGCATCGACCTGCGCCACGGCACCACGCTTGGCACCAATGCCATGCTGGAGCGCCGCGGGGCGCGCGTCGCCTTCGTTACCACGGCCGGCTTCGAGGACACCATCGCGATCGGCCGCCAGGCGCGCGGTGCACTCTACGACTGGTTCGCGCCCGCGGCGGAGTGCCTTGTCCCGCCGGAGCTGCGTCTGGGCGCTCCGGAGCGCGTCAGCGCGGAAGGGGAGATCCTCCGTTCGCCCACGGACGTTGAACTTGCCTCACTTGTCGAAGCGGTGCGTGCCAGTCGCGCGGAAGCCGTGGCCATCTCGCTGCTGTTCTCCTTTGCGAATCCGACTACGGAGCGGCGCGTGGCCGATGCGCTCGCTGCTCTCGGCATCCCCGTCTCCCTTTCCAGCCGTATCCTGCCGGAGTTCCGCGAGTATGAGCGCGCCTCGACGACCGTCGTCAACGCGTATCTCGCGCCGCGCATGCAGAGCTACCTGCTCCACCTCGAAGAGCGCGTTGCTGCAGAGCACCACGGGGGGCGTGTCGATGTTATGCAGTCCTCCGGCGGTATTGTCTCGGCGCGCCTGGCGGCGCAGGAGCCCGTGCGCACCGTGCTCTCCGGACCTGCCGGCGGCGTGATGGGCGCGATGCGCGTCGCTCGGGCTGCTGGATTCGATCGCATCATCGGCCTCGATATGGGCGGCACGTCGACCGACGTTTTTCTCTCCGACGCAGCCCAGGGCGGCGTTCGCCGCACGCGCGAATCGCTGGTGGCCGGCATCCCGGTCAGCGTGCCCATGCTGCAGATCCACACAGTGGGCGCCGGCGGCGGTTCAATCGCCCGCTTCGATCGCGGCGGCCTGCTGCGCGTCGGCCCCGAGTCTGCGGGAGCCGATCCCGGGCCCATCTCATTCGGGCGCGGCACCCTGCCGACAGTCACCGACGCCAACCTGGTCCTCGGCCGGCTCGACCCGGCCAGCTTTCTTGGGGGAACCGTCTTCGTTGACCGCGATCGCGCCGAGGCGGGTTTGCGCGAGCACCAGGGCTCCCTGGCCACGGTTGAGGACTTCGCCGCCGGCATTCTGCGGGTCGTCGAAACCGAAATGGACAGGGCGATTCGCGTTATCTCGGTCGAACAAGGCCATGATCCGCGGGACTTCACGCTGGTCGCTTTCGGCGGCGGGGGCCCTCTGCACGCCTGTTCTCTCGCTCGTGCTCTGCACATCCCCACCGTCCTGGTCCCGATAATGCCGGGAGCGCTCTCCGCCCTCGGCATCCTTCTTGCCGATGTCGTGCGCGACCATGCCCGGACCGTGATGTTGCCCGGGGGCGCCATCTACAGCCTCGCCGCTGAGTTCGCGGCGGTCGAGCAACGGGCGCGCCGTGAATTTGACGAAGAAGGTCTCGAAGGGTTCGCGGCCTGTTCCGTCGATCTCCGCTACCGCGGCCAGGGGTATGAACTGAACGTCCCCTGGAGCGCTGCCGATCCCGCTCTCTCCGTCGACGCGTTTCACGACCTGCATCGCCAGCGTTATGGCTTTTGCGATCCGGGCAAGCCCATCCAGATCGTCAGCCTGCGCCTGCGCATGACCGCGCCTGCCGAGCCGTGGGAACCCAGGCATACGCCGCCGCGTCCCGGCGACGGCTGCGCCGCGCGTTGTGGCGAACGTAACATTTTCTTCGACGGCAAATTCCTCCCGTCCCCGCTCTATCGCCGCGAACAACTCGTCGCCGGTGATGCAATCGACGGCCCTGCCATGATTACCGAATACACCTCTGCCACAATCGTGCCGCCCGGCAGCAGTGCCATGGTGGACCCGCTCCTCAACCTCATCATCAATGTGGGTTCCGCGCCATGAACCAGGCTGCTCCCGATCCCATCGAACTCGCCATTTTCCGCAGCGCTGTTCATTCCATCGCCGAGGAGATGGGGGCCGCTCTGCGACGGACCGCCCTTTCGCCCAACATCAAGGAGCGCCGCGATTACTCCTGCGCGGTTTTCGACAGCCACGCGCGCGTAATCGCCATGGGCGATCACATGCCGGTTCACCTGGGATCCATGCCCATGTCGGTCGAAGCCGCTGTCCGCGGTCTTACGCTCGGCCGCGGCGATATCGCCGTACTCAACGATCCCTACGCCGGCGGAACCCACCTGCCCGACATCACGATGGTGCTGCCCGTTTTTCTGCCCGGCGCTGGCCGCCCCGCGTTCTATGTTTCGAACCGTGCCCATCATGCTGACGTTGGCGGCGCCTTCGCCGGCTCCATGGGGCCGGCGCGGGAGATCTTCCAGGAAGGCCTGCGTATCCCCCCGGTTCGCATCGTGCGCGGTGGCGCCGTCGACCGCGAAATGATGGACCTTCTGCTGCTCAACGTGCGTACGCCGCAGGAGCGCGAGGGAGACCTGGCAGCACAGATTGGCGCCTGCCGCGTTGGCGAGCGCCGCGTCCTGGACCTGGTGGAGAAGTATGGAGAGCCTCGCCTGCTCGCTCTCATTGAAGGCCTGCTCGATTACTCCGAGCGCCTGGCCCGTGCCGAGTTGCGCCGCATGCCCGCCGGTACGTTCGCTGCCGAAGACGCTCTTGACGATGACGGCGTCAGCGATATGCCCTGCCGCATTTGCGTTCGCCTCCGCATCGACCCCGAGGCCGGGGCCCTGCACGCCGATTTCACCGGATCGTCACCGCAGGTTGTGGGCAGCGTCAACGCCGTCCGGGCCATCACGCTCTCCGCCTGCTTCTATGTCCTGCGTTGCCTGCTCGAAGCCGATGCCCCCGCGACTGCCGGTATCCTGCGTCCGCTCACGCTCGTTACCCCTCCGGGCAGCATCGTCGATGCTCGTCCGCCGGCGCCGGTCGCGGGCGGCAATGTCGAAACTTCGCAGCGCATTGTCGATACGCTGCTGCGCGCACTCGCCCAGGCCGCTCCGGATCGCGTTCCGGCCGCATCCGCCGGAACCATGAGCAACCTCACCATCGGGGGTATCGATCCGCGCACAGGTGAGCCGTTCACCTACTACGAAACGACGGCGGGAGGCATGGGCGCCCGTCCTGGACTCGATGGCATCTCCGGCGTGCATACCCACATGACCAACTCCCTCAACACGCCGATTGAGGCGCTCGAATATGCCTATCCGTTCCGGGTGCGCCACTATGGCTACCGCACCGGCTCCGGCGGGTCGGGGCTCTACCGGGGAGGCGATGGTCTTGTTCGCGAGATTGAATTGCTCGCTCCAGCTCAGGTCACCCTGCTGGCCGATCGGCGCCGGCTCCAGCCGTGGGGGCTCGCGGGCGGTGGCGAAGGCGCCCCGGGCCGAGCCGTTGTCACGGAACAGGCCACCGGTAACGCCTCCGAATTACCCGGCAAGTGCAGCCGCATTTTCAGGAGCGGAGATATCCTCCGCCTGGAAACGCCGGGCGGAGGAGGATGGGGCAGCTGAGGAAAGAGTTGCCCATCCGGAGGCCAGATTTCGAGAGGGATTTCGTCTCGATTCACATTCCTCGAACAACGTTTCCCGCATAACTGCCAATCCCAGCTTCTGAGATGAAATTCAGGATTGGAGGTTCAGGATGCGTTCTTCGCCGTTGATGTGTTCTTCAGGACGGATGCGTTCCTCGTTGCTGTTCGCCGCCGGGCTCGCGCTGATTCTGCTGCTGGTGCCCGCGCCGCGCGCGCAGGCGCAGATTTCGGTGCAGATCGGCCCCGCACCCGCCTGTCCCTACGGTTATTTTGCGTATCCGCCGTATGCCTGCGCGCCGTGGGGCTATTACGGACCCGGATGGTTCAATGGCGGCATCTTCATCGGCGCCGGACCATGGTTCCACGGCGCGCGGGAATGGCATGGGCACGTGAACAACTTCTACGATCCCCGCCATGGATATCACGGGGCGATGCCCCATCGCGGCGAACGGGACCAGTGGCAGAATGGCCATTGGAGAGGTCACCCGCATGAGCAGTTTCATGGCAACGAGATGCGGGATGGTCACGGCAACGTGGTCCATGGGGGCGGCCATCGCGGCCACTGATCGGAGATAAGGGTCGGACTACTCGCCCGCATTGCGCATCTTTTCAAGGCATGGCCCGAAAGCAAAAGCTCAATGCAGGCGAGTGGCTAACCCGGGGTTTGGCGACCGTGGGCGCCGGGGCTCTGGCACTGGGAGCGACGACGGTTCTGGTGGATTTTTTCGGCTCGCCGCTCTCGTACACCATCCGCCAGAAGCCCGCGGGGCCGCTCGATTCCGATGAATTCCTTCAGTACCTGAGCGTGGTCACGGATGGCGCGCTGCGTCGTACCCGGGCGACCCGGCTTCGAAACGGAGCGGAGTTCTATCCGTCCGAAGTCGAAGCGATCCGTCACGCGCGACAATCGATCAACCTGGAATATTACGAATTCGCCGAGGGTCGGGTAGGTGAAGAGATTCTCGACGGATTAAGAGAACGCGCCCGCGCGGGAGTTGAAGTGCGTCTGGTTGTCGACGCTGTCGGGAGCCTCCATACGCGCGATCGCTTTTTCGACGGCCTGCGTTCCGCCGGGGGCCACATGCGCTGGTACAACCCGCTGCGGCTGAAGACATGGCAGAGGGTGAACAACCGCACCCACCGCAAGCTCATGATCGTGGATGGGGACACCGGCTTCATCGGCGGTGCGGGCGTCGCCGACCACTGGCTATATGACACCGCGCAGGGTCCCGCATGGCGCGACACCGTCTTCCGCGTCGAGGGAGAGGGGATCGCCGGACTCATTTCTACTTTTTCCGAGAACTGGCTGGAATGCTCCGGCGAGATCCTTTCCGGATCGAGACAATTTGGGTCGCCGCCCGGCTCCGAAGGCGCTCCGGGATTTGTTGTGATCAGCACGCCGCACGGCGGCGGCACCCAGGCACGCACCCTCTTCCAGGTGCTGATTCAGTGCGCCCGCCACAGTCTCCGCATCACCACTCCCTACTTCCTGCCTGACCGCAGCGCGCGCGAAGCGCTGGCCGAGGCCGCCCGGCGTGGCGTTCGGGTCGAGATTCTTACCGCCGGTCCGCACATCGATCACCCCGTTGTCCGCCGGCTCAGCCGGGAAAGCAGCCGGCGCATGCTGGAGGCGGGGGCGTCGATCCACGAATATCAGCCCTCGATGATCCACGCCAAGCTGATGACCGTGGACCATCAGTGGTGTGTCGTCGGATCGACGAACTTCGATCACCGATCGTTTGGCTTGAACGATGAAGTGAACCTCGCCGTGCTCGATCGCGATTTAGCGGCCGTTATTGAATCCGACTTCGAAGAGGACCTTCGTCAAAGCCGACCCCTGACCCTGGCCGTGCTGGGGCACCGCCGGTTGAGCCGCGAAGATCGGCTGCTGGATCATGTGGTGAAGTGGGAGAGCTGAAGAGGAAAGGGCAGGCCCAAAGACCTGCCCCTTCGTTTTCCGGATCGAGTATCTTACTTTGCGCCGACGGCGACCTTCGCCGATGTGGCGGCCTGTTCCTTCAGGGCTGCGGCTTTGTCGGTCGCTTCCCAGGTGAACTCCGGCTCGTTGACGCGGCCGAAATGCCCATACGCCGCGGTCCTGCGATAAATCGGGCGGCGCAGGTTCAGGCTCTCGATGATGCCTTTCGGAGTCAGCGCGAAGTTTTTCCGCACCAGGTTCACGAGCTGGCTCTCATCCACCGTGCAGGTGCCGAATGTATCCACCAGCACGCTGACCGGCTCGGCGACACCAATGGCGTATGCCAGCTGGACTTCGCAACGCTCGGCCAGGCCCGCTGCCACAATGTTCTTGGCAATGTAGCGCGCCATGTACGCCGCCGAACGGTCCACCTTTGTCGGATCCTTGCCGCTGAAGGCGCCTCCACCGTGACGGCCCATGCCGCCGTAGGTATCCACGATGATCTTGCGACCGGTGAGTCCGGTATCGCCCATCGGTCCACCGATCACAAACCGGCCCGTCGGATTGATGTGGTACTTGGTGTTCTCGTCGAGCAGATGGGGTGGCAGCACGGCCTGAATCACGTGCTTCAGGATGTCCGCGCGCAACTCTTCGTTGGTGATCGTCTCAGCGTGCTGGGTGGAGATCACAACCGCATCGATCCGGATCGGCTTAAAGTTAGCGTCGTACTCGACGGTGACCTGGGACTTGCCATCCGGCCGCAGATACGGCAGCTTGCCGTTCTTGCGAACTTCGGACAGCCGCCGCGTCAGCTTGTGCGCCAGCGAGATCGCTGTCGGCATCAGTTCCGCCGTCTCGTTTGTTGCATAGCCGAACATCATGCCCTGGTCGCCGGCCCCGCCGGTATCCACACCCATGGCAATATCGCCGGATTGCTTGTTGATCGACGAGATCACCGCACAGGTATTCGAGTCGAAGCCGTAGGTGGCGTTGTCGTAGCCAATCGAAGCCACCACGCCGCGCACCAGCGACTGGAAATCGACGTAGGCGCTGGTTGTGATTTCGCCGGCGATGACGACCAGACCGGTCGCCGTCAGCGTCTCACAGGCGACGCGGCTGTAGGGATCCTGTTCAAGACAGGCGTCCAGAATGGCGTCGGAAACCTGGTCGGCGATCTTGTCGGGATGACCTTCGGTGACGGATTCCGAGGTAAACAGAAAACGTTCGGCTGCTGGCAAGGAACTTCCTCCAGAGGGTTGCGGATTGCCTCACGCGAACGGGGGCAGAATCCGGTGGGATTACTCTTCTATGGTACCAGGAGCGCCGGGCGCCGGGGACGGACTTGCAGCCAAAAAGGGAAATGACGCAGGGAACGGCGATTGCAGGCAGGGAAACGCCCGGGGGCGTTCCCGCAGCCCGGCGCATCCTGCCAGTCCCCCTATTGTGGCTTCCCGGAGGAGGGGCCGGCTGATGGCGCGGGCGTTTGCGGCGGTGTCGGGTTGGCCGGGCCCTTTTGCGGATTACCCGTGATGTCCTGGCCGCCATAAATGACGCGAATGCTGGTGTGGAACTGGTGATAATTCGTGTACTTCACCGTCTCCCGCATGTGCACATCCTGGCTCAGATACCCGTGCCCCGCGGAGAAATGCAGCACGCCATCGCCGTGCGTATAGACCGGGAACCAGTACTTTCCGTCGACCATCTGCCGGTACGTCGCGAAGGGAATCGACAGATCCTCATGTCCTGGCCGCGTGTCGTCCGGCACATTCTTGCCGTTCGTCACTACGATCTGGTGCTCTTTCTGGTCTACCCAGATCCGCCCCTGGAAGTAGCGATGTTTCTTCTCCATCACTTTGGGTTTGATGTCGAAGACCCACGTGTCAATTTCGTCGATCCGCTGCTTGCCGAGATAGGTAATGTCGTACTGCGGAGCATCCTCGGTGGTGAGCACGAATGGCAGACGCTCCTCGATGTCTGAGAAATCCGCAGGCGACATCATCACCCGGGTCAGGCTCGACTCCGGAGCATCGATCACGTGCTCGGTCCGGTGTCCTTCGGAATCGAAGACCACGTCCACGACCTGGTAGTACTGGCCATCCGGCTTGTTATCGTCATCCAGGGTTTCCACGCGCACGCTGCGCTGCCAGGTATAGTTGTCCAGCGCCTGCTTAAACAGCGATTCTTTGGCGGTGAACTCCTGGATGATCTGCGGCACGGGGATGGCGGGCTGACTCCGATCCAGGACTCCGAATCCCGCATCGAGCGGCATGGAGGTATACGAAACCTGAGCGCAGAGCCCCGGAGCCAGGAGCAGAATCGCGGCAACAAGGACGGCGAGCAGCGACAGACGGCGAAACGGCGGGAAGGGCACGACTCAACTCCTGTACCGTAAGGATAGACGCAATCAGGCGTGCATGAGAGAGCGAGCCTCCTGTTCGGCTCTCCGGATCACAGGACCTTTCCCGGTAACCCCCTGTCGCGTGTTCTGCATTTCCATACGGCAATGAAACGATTAAACTTGCGGCGTCTCCTATGGCTGCCGGAACCGAGCTTTATCGCATCCCGACGCTGATCCTGCTGATCGCCCTGATTTCTGTCTTCGGGGCGCTTTGGCTGGAGAGAGGACGACACCCGGAACGGGACTCGGCGCAACGGGAAGGCCCTCCAGAGCACCATCGCCAGCTCCTTTGGCTTGTGGGCTGGATGTTCGCGGCCATCCAGATGGAGACGGAAGTCCTGGGGGGCGGGGGCACTGCCGTTTGGCAGGCCGTAGCCCGCGGCGCGATGCAGATGGCGCCCCTGATGTTTCTGGGATCGCTGGCTCCGCAATATTTCAGCCGCCGGCCTCGCGTTCATTACGTCGTTGCCTTTGGCACGCCGCTGATCGTGTTCGCGGCACTGGTTTCGTTCGATCCGAATCCGGGGCGGGTAGCTCAGGTTGTGCTTTTGGTCTGCGCCTTCTGGGCGGCGTTTGTCGCGGCCCGCTGGAGCCTGTATCGCCATCTGATTCCGGAGTGGCTGAGTCTGGTCGTGGTCGCTGCGGTGAGCAGCGCGTGCCTCTGGCTGACGTGGAACCATGAGTACGACGCGGTGCTCGCGCTGGTTCACAGCGGCGTGCTGCTGATGACGGCTTTTCTGTTTGCGTCGGCCTTTCGCCGGCTGACCGCCGGGGTCCTGTTCACCGCGGGAGGCCTGGCGCTCTGGGCGCTTCCGGTGCTGCTGGCTCCGTTGGCGGCAGGCGCGGAAACGACCATCATTCTGGTGCGCATTATCAACCTGACCAAGGTGATCACCGCGGTCGGCATGATTGTGCTGGTTCTTGAAGACGAGATCGCCTCAAACCGGGCCGCGCAGGAGCGTGACCGCCGCGCTCGCCAGGAGATGGAGAAGTACACCGAGATCTACCTGGAAGATATCCCCTTCGAGGAAGAAAGCGGCCAGTATGACGCCCTGTGCGCCACGATCGCTTCTGTGAGCCGTTTCCGCAAGGCGGCCATTTTCGTGCGTACCCCGGACGGACGCTTTCGCCTCGCGGGGCGGGCTGGCATGAACGGCGCTCTTGAAGGCGCGCTCGACGCACTGGCCCGCCGGACCAGCGAGGAAAAGGTGCAGGAGATCGCGGCTGGCCAGCACTTCCCCCAGCAGATCGGGACGATGGTCCTGATGGACCTGCGGCCGCTGATGGAACCTGGCGACGAACTGCTCCAGATGAACTTCCTTCAAGGACACGTCATGGGCATTCGCACCCGCGAGGGGCGCCTGCTGGGCGCATTGCTGCTGGCCGGGCTCAGCAACCCGGAAGACCCGGTGCTGACGGAGGATGTGCTTCCTCTGGAGCTGCTGGTTGCGCGCATCGGCGCCGCCCGCGAGCACCAGACCCTGCTGCGCCAGCTGCTGCAGGCGGAAAGGCTCGCCGGCCTTGGCCAGCTCGCCGGAGGCGTGGCCCATGAGCTGAACAACCCTCTGACCGTGGTAACCGGGTATGCCGAGCTGATGGCCGAAGATGAGAACACCGCCGCTCGGGATCAGGCGCTGGTGATCCTGAACGAAGCCCGGCGCATGAAGCAGATCATCGAGAGCCTCATGCGCTTCCGCAAAGCTTCCACCGCCGGCAAAGTGCCGCTGGCTGTCGAACTGCTCCTCCGCGACATTGAGAAGCTGGCCCGCCATGAGCTGGAATCGGCCGGCGTCCAGTTGGAACTGCGAATTCCCCGCCAGGTCCCGCGGGTGAAAGCAGACGGCGAGCAGATGCGGCAGGTCTTCCTGCAGATCACCAAAAATGCGATCGCCTCGCTCCATGAAGTTCCGTTGGGCACGCAGCGGCGCCTGCGTGTGGAAGTGGCGTCAGCCGGAGCCCGGGTGCAGATTACCTTTGCCGACAATGGGCCCGGATTCGTCGACCCTGCGCGCGTCTTCGATCCATTCTTCACGACACGGCAAACCGGGGAAGGCGTGGGCCTGGGCCTCAGCGTCTGTTATTCCATCGTGCGGGAACACGGGGGAACCATCACCGCCGAAAATCTACCGCCCCATGGCGCGGCGGTGGTGATCGATCTGCCCGGGGACCCGTCCGGATTGCCGGAAGAATCCGTCCCTGGCGCAGCGCGCGCAGTTTAGGATAAGGCTGCAATCCAGAGGGCCAGGTCCATGATGGGGTTCAGGGGAAACAGTTGGGCAGCGGTGCTGCTGCTGGCAGGAGTCGGCGCGCCTGTTCTGGCGCAGGGGCAGGCAGCGCAGACTGAACCGGCGCCGACCGCCATTGCGAAGCGCCCCATGACCTTTGTGGACCTGATGCAGATGCGCCGGCTCGGGGACCTGGACGTCTCCCGAGACGGGCGCTGGGTTCTCTTCTCCGGGACGGATGTCGATCTGGCGAAGAACACGAAGACCTCGCATTTGTGGATTGTGCCGGTGGGGGGCGGGGAGGAAAAGCCGCTGACCGATGCGGCGGCGGGCGAGAGCCGCGGCCGCTTTTCTCCGGATGGGAAACAGATCCTTTTCGAGACTTCGCGGCGGGATGGCCAGCAGATCTGGCTGGCGGATTTCGACAGCACCGCCGGCACCCTCGGCGACCCGCATCCGCTGACTTACCTCTCAACCGGAACGGATAACGCGACCTGGTCGCCGGATGGGAAGCACATCCTGTTTACGTCGGACGTGTATCCGGAGTGCAGCGTCGGGCCGGATGAGGCAGCGGTATCGGGCGTAGCCGAGGATGCGTGCGACAAGCAGAAGGATGAAGAGCAGGCGCAGAGCAAGGTCAAGGCGAAGATCTTCACGCGCCTGCTCTACCGGCACTGGAACCACTTCACCGGTGATAAGCGCAGCCATCTGTTCCTCATTTCGATCGACGATGGCGTGTACCGCGATCTGAATCCCGGCGATGGCGACGACGTGCCGCCCTTCTCGCTGGGCGAGCCGGATGGATGGGATTTTTCACCGGACGGCCACGAGATCGCCTTTGAGGAGAAGAAGGTCGACGACCCGGCGCTGAGCACCAACGTGGACATCTTCACGCTGAAGCTCTTTAACGACGAGGGCAAGACCGAGTGGGGCGCGAAGCCGCACAAGATTTCGACCAGCCCGGGCGGCGACTTCACCCCGCGGTACTCACCGGATGGAAAGTGGATCGCGTGGCGGATGCAGAAGCGCGCGGGGTACGAGAGCGATCGGTTCCGGCTGGTGGTCTACAACCGGGAGACGCATGAGATCCGCGAGTTGCTGCCGAATTTCGACCGCTGGGTGGACGAAGAGGCGTGGTCGCCGGATTCGAAGGCGATCTATTTTGCTGCTGGCGATCACGGGGAGGAGCCGGTTTTCCGCTGTACAGCACCGTTCGGAGATCGTATTCAGGTGACAGAAACCGGAGAGTTTTCGGACCTGCACGTTCTGGCTGACGGAAAGACCATAATTGCTTCTCGCCTGAAAGTGGATGCTCCTGCAGAAGTGACACGCATCGACACGGAGAGAGTGACACCGTCACCTGCGCGGCCCGCTTCAAAGGGATTTGTGATGGGAACGCGTTCAGATGTCGGGCTGAGCAGCGATCACGCTTCTCTCGCGTATGAAGGTGTGGAGGAACAGCTCACCCACCTGAATACCGCCCTCCTCGCTCAGCTCGATCTGCCGAAGATGGAGTCGTTCTGGTTCCCATCGATTGGCGGGGTGCGTGTGCAGGGATTTCTGATTCGGCCGCCGGGTTTCGATGCGCACAGGAAATATCCGGTGAAGTTTCTGATTCATGGTGGGCCGGAGGGGGCGTGGGGCGATGCATGGTCGTATCGGTGGAATCCGGAGCTGTTTGCGGCTGATGGCTACGTCGTGGTCATGATCAATCCAGGCGGGTCGACGGGCTACGGCCAGGCATTTGTCGATCGGGTAAACGGGGACTGGGGCGGGCGGCCGTTCATCGACCTGATGCGCGGGCTGGACTACGCCGAGCTGCATTATCCGTTCATCGACAAGACCCGCGAGTGTGCGCTGGGCGCGAGCTACGGCGGCTACATGGCCGATTGGATTCTGGGCCATACGGATCGTTTCAAGTGCATTGTGAGCCACGACGGCATGTTCAATACGGAGTCAGCCTACGGGACGACGGATGAACTCTGGTTCAACGAGTGGGAGTTCAAAGGAGCGCCCTGGACGAATCGCGAAGTGTATCGTCGGTGGTCGCCGATGCTGGCGGAGACGCATTTCAAGACGCCGACGCTGGTGATCCACAGCCAGCTCGATTACCGGCTCGATGTTTCAGAGGGGTATCAGCTGTTCGACACGCTGCAGCGGATGAAGGTGCCGTCGAAGATGCTGTACTTCCCGGATGAAGGTCACTGGATTCTGAAGCCGCAGAACTCCCAGCTCTGGTACAAGACGGTGAACGACTGGTGCGATCAGTGGACCAAAAGCAGGGATTAGAGTTCAAGGATTAGAGTTTAGTTCCGCATGATTGCTCATCTAAGAGGAAAACTGTTCTCCAAGTCTCCGGGGCAGGCGATTGTCGAGGCCGGCGGCGTTGGCTACGATGTGACGATCAGCGTGCCGACATTTACGGCGCTGCCGGTCGAGGGCGGCGAGGTTTCGCTCTACATTTACACCCAGGTGCGGGAAGATACGCTGGCGCTGTACGGTTTCATGGAGCGGAACGAGAAGCGTCTGTTCGAGCGGCTGATCACGGTTTCGGGCGTCGGCCCGAAGCTGGCGGTCACGATTCTGAGCGGGTTGAATCCGGAGCGAACCGTCGCGGCCATTCGGGCGCAGGATCATGCGACGCTGACGCGGATTCCCGGAGTGGGAAAAAAGCTGGCCGAGCGGCTGGTCGTCGAGCTGAAGGAGAAGCTCGAAGATCTGGCGGTTGCGCCGGTCGCTCCAGCGGTGGCGGGAGCGGCGACCGAGGATGTTTTGTCGGCGCTGGTGAATCTTGGGTACCAGCGAGCGGCAGCACAGAAGGCGATCGAGACGGCGGTCGGGAAGGACAAGACCGCAGCCGATAACTTCGATGAGCTGTTCCGGGGCGCGCTGAAGGTGATTCGTTAGCGGCAGCCGGTGGCCTGTAGCAAAAAACTTATTCGCAAAATGTTATGTGTGACAAACACGGTAGTTACGGTGGCCCGTTGCGTATGTGTGGCAAACAGGGTACTTAGCAAGGGCTCTTGGGTGCATGTGCGGCAAACAAAAGAGATAGCCGGTAGGTGGCAGCCGGGTGCCGGCCGGAAACCGCCCTTCACGGATGCTGGAGATCCAGGGATTTGACCCTGGACCTGGAGGCGGAGCGCGATTGAGAAAGATCGTTGCCGCCGGTTGGGGCGGTCGCCTCTGGAGGCGTGACGTGCAAGATAAAGGACCCGCGGTGGCGAGTCCTTCGTGGTCCCTGATTCAGGCTTCAGGATCAGTATGGGCAGGGCGGGAGACGAGGGCAAGAAGAATCGGGTCTGGCGGGGCACGGAGGTCACGTGACGAAAGTCAGAGGCTCTTTCGAGGCGGAGCGGCTCAACGTTAGGCAAAGGGCTATAGCAGTTCTGCAATTTTTTCCTTTCTGCCAACACGGATCCTGACCTGAGCGGGACGGCAAGGAATATCGAGATGGCGTTCATGGGACATGTTCCCGTCAATTTGAACGCCTTGCGCGATCTGTTTTTCACCTTCGGTTCGAGACGTTTTGATTCCGAGCTCAACCAGCAGTTTCGCCACGCTTATCCTAAGTGGAAGAGTCCGGTCTGAAAGTGCACGCTTGAGGTAGACAGCGTCGGCAATGGCGATCCTTTCGATGTTCGGAAGTATCACTTCTGTGTTCTCAGCGGCTTCTTTGCGTTGGAATTGCTTTGCCCACTGCTCGTCGGCTTGTTGGGCGGCTTCAGTTCCCCAGAAGCCGGCGACGATGGTGCGGGCGAGTTTTTTCTTGGCTTCCATGGGATGGAGCCGGCCCGCCGTGACGTCGGTCTGCATCTGGTCGATCTCGGACTGACGGAGATCGGTGAGCAGGGTCCAGTACCTCCACATGATCTCGTCACTGATGGACATGAGCTTGCCGTACATTTCCTGCGGCGGCTCATGAATGCCGATGGCATTATTCAGCGACTTGGACATTTTCTGGACGCCGTCGAGGCCCTCGATGATGGGGGTCATGAGGACGATCTGGGGGGGCTGGCCGTAGTGGCGCTGGAGCTCGCGGCCGGCGATGAGGTTGAACTTCTGGTCGGTGCCGCCGAGCTCGACATCGGCGTGGAGGGCGACGGAGTCGTAAGCCTGGGAGAGCGGGTAGAGCAGCTCGTGCATGGAGATGGGCTTCTCTTCCTGGAAGCGCCGGTGGAACTCATCGCGTTCGAGCATCTGCGAGACGGTGAAGTGGGAGGCGAGGCGGATCATACCCTCGAAGCCCAGCTTGTCGAGCCACTCTGAGTTGAAGCGGACCTCGGTTTTGTCGCGATCGAGGATGCGGAAGACCTGCTCGGTGTAGGTCTTCGCGTTGGCGTCGATCTGCTCGCGGGTGAGGGGCTTGCGAGTGACGTTGCGGCCGGAGGGATCGCCGATGAGGGAGGTAAAGTCACCGACCAGAAAGATGACCTGATGGCCGAGGTCCTGAAAGTGCTTCAGCTTGCGCATGAGGACGGTGTGGCCGAGGTGGAGGTCGGGGGCAGTGGGATCGAATCCAGCCTTGACGCGGAGGGGCGTGCCGGTCTGGCGGGATTGTTCGAGGCGGGCGCGGAGATCCTCGAGGCGGATGACTTCGGCGGCGCCTTTCTGGAGCAGGTCGAGCTGCTCGTCAACGGGAAGGAAGGTGGGCATGGTCTTGGTCAGTATAAAGAGCAACGGTGGGGCAGTCAGCAAAAGGACGGTTGGCGGTTAGCTGGAAGCCGGGCGCGGCTACTCTGTCAGCGCCGAGCTTCGGCCCAGTCGAAGGCGTTGGGGAAGTACTCGAAGTCGGCGGCCTGGTCCTTCTCCAGGTAGATGGAGAGGATATCGAAGCGGGTGGCGACGGGCGGGGCGTCGGAGGGGCGAGCCGGGATCTGGTGAAGGTAGTGGCGGGCGAGGCGGCGGAGGACGCGGCGCTTGCGGTCGTCGACGGCGAAGTGGGCGGGGGCGACGAGGCGAGTGGTGCGGGTTTTGACTTCGATGAAGCAGAGGGTGTCCTGCCTGGGGCCGCCTCGGGAACCGGGAGACCAGGCGATGAGGTCGAGGTCGCCGGGGGCGCGGGCGGAGCGCCAGGAGCGGGCGACGACGGTGTATCCACGATGACGGAGCCAGAAGAAAGCGGCGCGTTCGCCGCGCTGGCCGGTGGAGAGATGCTCGGGCAGGCCGGCCTTCTGCTCGGCGGAGCAGACGAGGGCGTTGAGGGCGGACTCCATGAGATTGAGGCGGAACTTCAGCAGCACGAAGCCAGTGTGGCTGCGCCGCCGGGGGTGGGGCAAGGAACGAAGGTCATGAGCAGGTTACGGGTTACAGGTTGCAGGTTACAGACAGCGGTGGTATCCGCTGAAAGGGCCAGGCTCTTACCGTAGGTAGAGGAGCCAGGCGCCGGTGCCGACGCCGATGAGAGCCAGCAGGAGGGCGAGAACGACGGCATTGGTGGAGATACGGCCGGGGATCCACGAGCCGGTGCGGAGCTCCCTGACCGTGTGGATGTGGTGGGAGACGGCAGCGAGATTGACGAGAACGCCGAGGGCGACCAGAGCGACGCCGGAATCGACGCTGGCTCCGGAATGGCGGAGAGGTGTGTGCTGGCTCGCCTGAAATTCGCGCAGGAAGAGGCCGAAGCGGGCGAGAGCGAAGCCGACGCCCATGAGGCCGAGGCCGGTGCGAATCCATGCGAGGAAGGTGCGTTCGGCGGCGAAGTAGGTGCGGGGATCGTCGAGGTCGCCTGGCATGAACGACAGGGTACAGGCAACGGGGCTGCGGCGGCGACTCCTCCGGTCTCACCCGCGAGCATGGGGGTCAATGACCAGGATCGCCGGACAGGGTCCGATTCGGGCCCATCCGGGTTTCGCAAGCGACGTTTCGCAAACGACAGCGGGCGAGCCCGGAGGCTCGCCCGCTGGTAACTTTCTTTGAACTGGTTGCGTCTTCAGAGAGGCTGTACGTCCGCTGCCTGCCAGCCCTTCGGCCCCTTCACGACGTTGAACTGCACGGCCTGGCCTTCCTGCAAACTCTTGAAGCCATTGGCGGTAATGGCAGAGTAGTGCACGAAGACATCCTCGCCATTCTGGCGTGAGATGAAGCCATAGCCCTTCGCGTCGTTAAACCACTTCACGGTACCTTGTTCCATTTTGTTGCTTATTTCCTGAGATTGAATTGCGCTGGAGCGAATCGGAGCGAACGGGCAGAACCTGCTTGCCGCCTGGTTGGGCGAGGTTGAAGACTGCACTAGCCCGGTTCATCTAACGCTATGCCATTGTAGCAGAACCCCAAGGGGCGTCTGGGGGGCAGTCATGGTGGAAATAGAAGCGGTTGCCGTCGGGATCCTGGATTGTGAACTGCCGTAATCCCCAGGGTTTTTTCTCCAGCGGCTCGACGATGCTGGCCCCGCGGGCCTGGAGGTCCTGATAGGACGCATCGATGTCTTGGGCGAAGATCCAGTGCACGGCCGGTTCGAAGGGCGGGGTTCTTCGGCGCAGGAAAATCGTCGCGGGCGGGCGGACGACGGCACCCATTCCTTTGTCCGGCTCAAGCCAGGCGATGGCAAAACCCAACACATCGCGGTAATACTGCTGGGCGCGTTCCACGTCCACCACCGGCAACTCCGGGACGGGAGGGGCGATGGGGCTCATCTTTTGCGGTGTGTCCACAGCGTCCGCCTGCCCCTTTCGTTCTTTGGGTGGCGCAAGGATACAGGAGCTTCCAAGGGCACGGGAATCGATCCTGACGGCTCGCGGAGTTATGCTGGCTGGCGATGACCGATGCCTCGCTGGACCTGCTGACCGCCGCACTGAGCCGTCTGGAAAAGGAATTCGCGGATTTGCCGGAGGCGCGGCTGGCTCCGCCGGCGATGGAGCGCGCCGGGGGCGTCCTGGAGGAAGCCGCACGCCGACTGGGAGATAACTACCCTTATTTTCATCCGCTGTATGCGGGGCAGATGCTGAAGCCGCCGCATCCGGCAGCGCGGGCGGCGTACGCGCTGGCGATGTGGCTGAATCCCAACAACCACGCGCTGGATGGGGGGCGGGCCAGCTCGCGGATGGAAGTGGAGGCGGTGCGGGAGCTGGCGGGTATGGTGGGCTGGACGGAGTATCTGGGGCACCTGACGAGCGGCGGAACGTTCGCGAATCTGGAGGCGCTGTGGGTGGCGGGGCGGATGGCCTCGGGAAAGACGGTGGTGGCGTCGGAGCAGGCGCATTACACACATGGGCGGATCAGCGGGGTGCTGCAGTTGCCGTTCGCGGCGGTGGGGACGGATGCTCGGGGGCGGATGGATCCAGGCGCGCTGGAGGCGGAGCTACGGGGCGGCGGGGTGGGGACGGTGGTGGTGACACTGGGGACGACGGCGGTGGGGGCGGTGGATCCGCTGGGGGAGATTCTGGAGCTGCGGAAGAAGTATGGGTTCCGGGTGCATGTGGACGCGGCGTATGGGGGGTACTTCGGTTTGGCGTCGAACCTGGGCGCGGAGGCGCGGGCGGCGTTCGAGCGGTTGGGGGAGGCGGACTCGGTGGTGATCGATCCGCATAAGCATGGGCTGCAGCCGTATGGGTGCGGGTGCGTGCTGTTTCGGGATCCGGGGGTGGGGCGGTGGTACAAGCACGATTCGCCGTACACGTACTTCACGTCCAACGAGTTGCATCTGGGGGAGATCAGCCTGGAGTGCTCACGGGCCGGGGCGTCGGCGGTGGCGCTGTGGACGACGGAGCGTCTGCTGCCGGTGGTTCGAGGCGGTGAGTTTGCGCGGGGTCTGGAAAAGGGGCGGGAAGCGGCGCTGCGACTGCATCGAATGCTGGCGGAGGATGGGCGGTTTGTGACGGGGCCGGAACCGGAGCTGGACATTGTGGTGTGGGCGGTGAGGGCAGCGACTCTGGAGGCGTCGTCAGGGCGGGCGCAGGAGATTTTCGACCGGGCGGCGGCAGGTGGGCTGCATCTGGCGCTGGCGCACCTGGCGGCGCGGTTTTTTCCCGGGGCAGAGTGGACGGATGCCGGGCCGGAGAGCACGGTGACGGCGCTACGGTCGGTCCTGATGAAGCCGGAACATCTGGAGTGGGTAGAGGAGATTGGGGAGCGGATCGGGCGGGCAGCGGGGGAATCGGGCGAGCCCTCTTAAAAGCGTCGCACGGGGGAATGCAAACGGATACACTGGGCGATTGTGGTTGCAGACTGCCGCGGTGCATAAGGCGCAGATCTGCGGAGAAAGGGGCCCGAATGCCGGACAGTCAGAGGCTGAGGCAAATCCATGGAGAGCGATTTGGCGCGGCTTCGGCAGTTTTCCTGGCTCCGGGGCGCGTGAATCTGATCGGCGAGCACACGGATTATGCCGGAGGGTTCGTGATGCCGGCGGCGATCGATTTTGGAACGCTGGTGGCAATTTCGCCGCGGGACGATGGACGGATTGTGGTGTGGTCGGAGAATTTTCACGAAGAGGTGAGCCACACGCTGGAGGGGCTGCCGGCGAAAGGGAATGGGCACTGGTCGGCCTATCCGCTGGGAGTGGTGTTCATCCTGCGCCAGGCGGGTTATGCCGTGGGAGCGTGCAGCCTGAGCATCGCAGGAGACGTGCCGCTGGGGGCCGGGTTGAGCTCGTCGGCGTCGATTGAAGTAGCGACGGCACTGGCGGCGCTGAGCGGGACGAGCGGGGCGGCGCCGGCGCGGGAAGAGATCGCAAAACTGTGCCAGCGGGCGGAGAATGTGTACGTAGGCGCGTCGTGCGGGATCATGGATCAGTTCATCGCCTGCAACGGGGCGGAGGATCACGCGCTGCTGCTGGATTGCCGGTCGCTGGAGTATCGGCTGGCGCCGATTCCGAAGCATGTAAGCCTGGTGATTGCCAACACGATGGTGAAGCACTCGATTGCCGGAGGGGAGTACACAACCCGGCGGGCGGAAGTAGAGGAAGGGACCGAGATTCTTCGCGGGCACCGGCCGGAGATTCAGTTGCTGCGGGACGCGACGGTGCAGGATCTGGAGCAGTGGGGCGGAGAGATGCCGGATAACGTGTTGCGGCGCTGCCGGCATGTGATCACGGAAAACCTGCGGACGGTGGCGGCGGCGGACGCGCTGGAGGCGGGGAATCTGCAGAAGCTGGGCAATCTGATGGCGGCGGCTCACGCCAGCTATCGCGACGATTTCGAGGCGAGCTGCGAGGAGGCCGACAGGATGGTGGCGGCGGCCCATCGCCTGCCGGGACTGATCGGAGCGCGGCTGACGGGAGGCGGCTTCGGCGGGTGTACGGTGAATCTGGTGGAAACGGAGAAAGCGGCAGAGTTTGCGGCACGGCTGAGCGAGGAGTATCGGGTGGCGACGGGGATCGATGCAGAAATTTACCGCTGTCATGCTTCAGCCGCCGCGCATGCCGTTGAGGAGGAAGGGGCATGGCGCTGAGAGAGTTTTATCTGGCGCGGCGGATCGAGCAGCCGGTGTCCCTGAAGGTGCTGCGGGCGTTGCCGGAGGACAAGGTGCAGTACAAGCCGCACGAGCGGTCGCCTTCAGCCGAGCAGCTGGTATGGACGCGGACTGCGGAGCTGCGCACGTGCATCGAAGCGGTGAAGGAGGGACGAGCGGAGTGGCGATCGGAGCCGGCTCCGCCGCTGGACAAAATGCTGTCGGAGTTTGAGGCGTGGTACGCCGAGCTGACGGATCGCGTGGCCGAGATGGACGAGGCGGCGTGGAATGGCAAGGCGCAGTTTTACTATCAGGGGAAGAGGGTATCCGAGCAGCCCCTGAGCGAGTTTCTGTGGATGATTTTCTTTGACTCGATTCATCATCGTGGACAGTTGACAACGTATCTGCGGCCCATGGGCAGCAAGGTGCCGGCGATTTACGGTCCATCAGGGGACGAGCGGCCGTAGAGAGGGACCCACCTTGATCGGATGAAAGGATTCCACAGAAGAGTCATACCGGCGGTTTTCGCGCCGATGTAACAATCACAGGGTCGCAGTGAGGCAGTCATCGGATTGGCGGAAGTTGTCCTATTCTGTTGAGACGGGCGCCCGGACTGGGCCGGAGACTAAGTTTTCACGATGAGTTTTATAACAGGTTCGCAGTTTTCTTCCCCGGAAGAGCCAGGCGGAGGCGGCATGGTCGCCTATTTCTCAATGGAGATCGCCGTCGTCCCGGAGTTTCCGACGTACAGTGGCGGTCTGGGAGTTCTGGCCGGCGACACGCTGCGCGCGGCGGCGGATATGGGGCTGCCTTTGGCAGCGGTGACGCTGGTGCACCGGAAGGGGTACTTCCAGCAGCATCTGGATGCCAGCGGCATCCAGACAGAAGAGGCGCAGCCCTGGAAGCCGGAGACGGTGCTGGCGGGGGAAGACCCGATTGTCACGGTGACGATTGAGGGACGGCCGGTCGGGGTGCGGGCGTGGCGATACGAGCTGGAAGGCGTAACCGGACATCGCATTCCCATTTATTTTCTGGACACGGATCTGGAGCAGAACGATCCCCGGGATCGGATGCTCACCGACACGCTGTATGGCGGGGATGCCGATTACCGTCTGCGCCAGGAGGCGATTCTGGGCATTGGCGGAGCGCGGATGCTGAGGGCTCTGGAATACGAGCCCTCGGTGTATCACATGAACGAAGGTCATGCGGCGCTGCTCACGATTCCCATTCTGGAACAGGAGTTGCAGGGTGCGGGGTTGCCGACGGCAACGGAGCGCGATGTGGAGGGGGTACGGCGCCGCTGCGTCTTCACGACGCACACGCCGGTTCCGGCCGGGCACGATCGCTTTTCGGGAGAGCAGGCGTATCGGATCCTGGGAGCGGAGCGAGCGGGGATGCTGGAGCGCTTCGGCTGTTTCCATGACGGGCTGCTGAACCTGACGTACGTGGCGCTGCGCTTCTCGCGATTCGTGAATGGGGTGGCGATGCAGCACGGCAAGGTGTCGCGGCAGATGTTCCCGGATTACACGATCGACGCGATCACGAACGGAGTCCACGCAGGCACGTGGACAGCGCCGGCGGTGCAGACAATTTTTGACCGGCATCTGCCGCGGTGGCGACAGGACAACGTGACGCTGCGCTATGCGATCGATATTCCGGAGAACGAGATTGTCGAGGCGCATGCGGCTGCGAAGCAGCTGATGCTGGACGGAGTGCGCGAGCGGACGGGCGTGGAACTGCGGCCGGACATCTTTACGATCGGGTTTGCCCGGCGGGCGGCAACGTACAAACGCGCCGATCTGCTGCTGGCGGATCCGGAGCGGCTGCGGCGGATGGCTGAGCAGCAGGGCGGGATGCAGATTCTGTACGCGGGCAAGGCGCATCCAGCCGATGAGCCGGGCAAGGCGAAGATCCGGCGGGTGATTGAGCTGGCGCATGAGCTGCGGGAGAGCGCGCTGCGCATCGTGTATATCGAGAACTACGCATGGAAGCTGGGCGCGCTGCTGACCGGCGGCGTGGACCTGTGGCTCAACACTCCGCGGCGTCCTTATGAAGCCTCGGGGACGAGCGGCATGAAGGCGGCGCTGAACGGGGTGCCGAGCCTGAGCGTGCTGGACGGGTGGTGGATTGAGGGATGGATCGAAGGCGTGACGGGTTGGGCGATTGACGACCATGACGAGGAATCGGGCGAAGCCGAATCGCTCTACGACCACCTGGAGAACGTGATTCTGCCGATGTTCTACAAAGACCCGGGGCAGTGGCGGCGGGTGATGCGGTCGACGATTGCGCTGAACGGATCGTTCTTCAACACGCAGCGGATGCTGGAGCAGTATGTGATCAACGCGTACTTTCCGGAGCGCCGCGTGGAGAAGAAAGCGGAACGCGGCGAGACGGTTCTGGAGAAGAGCCTGGTGCAGTAACGGGCTCCGCCGACGGCGATGGGGCCCGGCGCGAGGGCACGCAGGAGCGTACCGGCGAGGATACCCGCGGGCCGGAGGGCGGAAGCCCGATGCTATACTTGCGCTGAAATTCCGCATACGTTCTGGTCCGGAAAAGGAGCGCCGCCGGGCTGTTCGGGGGCCTGGGGCAGGGTCTCTCGATTCTGCAGCCGGAACCATGGGAGAAGCTTCCTTGAGCCAGGTCATGCCGCAGTCGCCGCCGACCCGAGTGTCGCGTCGTCCCCTGTGCGTGGATCTGGACGGAACGCTGGTCAAGAGCGACACGCTGATGGATTCGCTGCTGGTGCTGGCGCGGAGCCATCCGCTGGCGCTGCTGCAGCTTCCACTGTGGCTCACGCGCGGCAAAGCAGCGTTGAAAGCAGAGGTAGGGCAGCGGGTTTCGCTGGATGTGCGGCACCTGCCGTACAACCGCGCGCTGGTGGAATATCTGGAAAGCGAGCGAGGCAAGGGGCGCCGGTTGTATTTGGCCACGGGTGCGGATCGGCAACTGGCGGAGCGGATCGCGGAACATCTTGGGTTCTTCGAGGGCGTGCTGGCCAGTGATGGGCGCGTCAATCTGACGGCGGGCAACAAGCTGGAGGGATTGCGGCAAACCTTCGGAGACGAGGGATACGACTACATCGGAAACGCGGGGCCGGATGTGCCGCTGCTGCAGCATGCCGGGACAGCGATGCTGGCGAATCCGACGCCTGGGTTGCGGTCGCAGCTGCGGCTGCGGCGCATTCCGGTGGAGCGGGAGTTTCAGGAGCGGATGGCGCCGGTAAGGGCCGTTCGCAAGGCCGTTCGGCTGCATCAGTGGGCGAAGAACGTGCTGATCTTTGTGCCGATGGTGCTGGCGCACGTGTTGCGGGTGAATGTTCTGACCAACGCGCTGCTGGCCTTCGTCAGCTTCAGCCTTTGCGCTTCGGCGACGTACATTGCCAACGATCTGCTGGATATCGAGGCCGACCGCCGCCATCCGTCGAAGCGGCTGCGTCCATTTGCCGCGGGGGACCTCTCGGTGAAAGCGGGAGTGGCACTCGGTTCTGCGCTGCTGGCCGGTGCGCTGGCGATCGCGATTCTACTGCTGCCGTGGTCGTTTCTGGGCTGGCTGGTGGTTTATCTGGCGACGACGCTGTCGTATTCGCTGTACCTGAAGCGGGTGGTGCTGGTGGATGTGATCCTGCTGTCGGGGCTGTACACGCTGCGATTGCTGTCGGGCTCGGCGGCGACGCGGGTGCCGATATCGCCGTGGCTGGGAGCCTTTGCGCTGTTTCTGTTTCTGAGCCTGGCGATGGTGAAGCGGTTCAGCGAGCTGCAGAACACGCGGGCTCGGGGCCAGGCGCTGGCCAACGGGCGCGGGTATCTGCTGGTGGATATCGAACAGATGCGCAGTTTCGGCACCGCCAGCGCGTATGCCGCGGTGGTGGTGTTCTCGTTTTACATCGGCGCGCATGAGATCACAGCCCTGTATCGGCACGCGAACCGGCTGTGGCTGATTACGCCGCTGATGATCTTTTGGCTGAGCCGGGTGTGGCTGCTGGCGTCACGCGGAGAAATGAACGAAGACCCGGTGATTTTCGCACTGACCGACCGCATGAGCCTGCTGACCGGACTCGGGGTGGCGGCGATTGCAGCCTTTGCCGTTTTTTAGCAACAGGAAGTGAGACCTCATGGGCAGTTCCGGCACGACTTCCAAACAGGCTCCGCAGTTTGAATCCTGGGGCCGGTATCCAAGAATGCAGGCCGACGTGGTTCCCCTGCACTGGACCACGGATTTTCCGCTGCCGCAGGCGCCGGCGACGAAGATGCTGCCGGTGGGGCTTGGACGGAGCTACGGCGACGTATGCCTGCTTGACCACGGGACTCTGCTGAAGACATCGGGGATGGACCGGCTGCTGCACTTCGACGCGGCGACCGGGGTGCTGCGTTGTGAAACGGGCGTGTCGCTGCAGCAGATCCTGGATTTTGCGGTGCCGCGCGGCTTCTTTGTGCCGGTGACGCCGGGGACGAAGTACGTAACGGTGGGCGGGGCGATCGCCAACGATATTCACGGCAAGAACCACCACGTGGCGGGGTCGTTTGGGCGGCATGTGCTGCGGTTTGAGCTGGTGCGATCGGATGGAGCGCGGTTCGTGTGCAGCCCGGTGGAGAATCCGGAGTGGTTTGCGGCGACGATCGGAGGGATGGGGCTGACGGGGCTGATGACGTGGGCGGAGATTCGCCTGCGGCCGATCGTGTCGCGGAAGATTCAGTATCGCGGGGAGAAGTTTCACGGGATCGATGAGTTCTTCGCGCTGTCGCAGGCGGCGGCGAGCGAGTACACGGTGGCCTGGATCGACTGCGTGTCGACGGGGCGGAACTTCGCGCGGGGCATTTTCATGCAGGGCGATCACGCGCGGGAGCCGGGGCCGCTGACGAAGAGCAGGGAGCCGAAGCTGGTGTTCCCCATCAATTTGCCGGCGGTGGCGCTGAACCGCTGGTCGATGGCGGCGTTCAACAGCGTTTACTTTCACAAGCAGCCCGGGCGGCAGAAGTCGGCGCTGGTGGACTATGAGCCGTTTTTCTATCCGCTGGACGCGGTGTTGCGCTGGAACCGCATCTACGGGCGGCAGGGGCTGCTGCAGTTCCAGAACGTGATTCCGCCGGCGAGCGGGCGGGAAGGGATGACGGAGATTCTGAAGGCGATTACGAAGTCGGGGCTGGCGTCGTTTCTGGCGGTGATTAAGTTTTTCGGCGAGGTGCCGTCGGTGGGGATGATGTCGTTTCCGGCGCCGGGGGTGATGCTGGCGCTGGATTTCCCGATACGGAGGGAAGTCAGCTTCGACCTGGTGGAGCGGCTGGCGAAGATCACGCTGGAGCACGGCGGGCGGATGTACTCGGCGAAGGATGCGCGGATGACGGCGGAGCAGTTCCAGGCGTTTTACCCGCAGTGGCAGGAGTTTGGGCGGTATGTGGATCCGGGATTCGACTCGGCCTTCTGGCAGAGGGTGACGGGACGGAGGCCGCTCGATGGCTAAACGCTCGGGGGCGCCGCCGCGGGTTCTGGCCCTGGGCGCGACATCGGCGATTGCCGAGGCGACGCTGCGGCGGATGGCCGAAGAGGGGGCGAGCTTTTTTCTGGTGGCGCGGAACGCGGCGAAGCTGGCGGCGGTCTCCGCCGATCTGGTGACGCGCGGGGCAGCGGTGGCGGTTGGGGAGGTCGCCGATCTGGACGATACGGCGGGACACCCGGCTCTGTTGTCGCGGGCGGTGGGCGCACTGGGGGGACTCGATATCGCGCTGCTGGCGCATGGTGTGCTGGGCGATCAGCCGCGGGCGGAGCAGGATTACCGCGCGGCGGAGGCGGTGCTGCGGACGAATTTTTTGTCGGCGGTGTCGCTGGTGACGTGGCTGGCGAACTATTTCGAGGCGGAGCGGCGGGGCACCATTGCTGTAATTTCGTCGGTGGCGGGGGATCGGGGGCGGAAGAGCAATTACGTCTATGGCGCGTCCAAGGGCGGGCTCAACGTGTTTCTGGACGGGGTGCGGAACCGGATCGATCGGGCGGGGGTGCAGGTGCTGACGATCAAGCCGGGCTTTGTGGCGACGCCGATGACGGCGCATCTGCCCAGGAACGCGCTGTTCGCACAGCCCGCAGAGGTGGCGCGGTATGTTCTGCGAGGGATCGACCGGCGCCGGGACGTGGTGTATGCGCCGCCGTTCTGGGGGCTGATTATGCTGGTGGTGCGCAGTATTCCCGGGCGCATCTTCAAGAGGCTGAACCTGTAGCGGGCGGGGCGTAAGGGGCGGAGAGTGAATCGCGCGGCCGGGTCCGATACTCTGTTCCAATACGATTGAGCTGTTGCCGGGGAAGACTTTTTCGGCGGCAAAACCGTCTTCCAGTTCATACGCTGTAACCTGGCACGATTCCTCCCGGACAGGCCGAGGATAGATACTGTAGAGAGCCGCATTTGTGTCTCTTAAATTGACGATTTCCTTCAATCCAGCCCTGCGCAGGAAAGCGATCCGGCCGTCCAGGGGGCGGCGAACCGCGGGAGAAACTGACGCGTTATGTGGATAGTCCGCCTCGCGCTGCGACGGCCGTATACGTTTGCCGTCCTCGCGCTCCTGCTGATGATTCTGGGACCGCTGGCCATCCTGACGATGCCGGTGGATATTTTTCCGAATATTGACATTCCCGTGGTGGCCATGATCTGGCAGTACACGGGTTTTTCGCCCGAGCAGATGGCCAACCGGATCGTGACGCTGAGCGAGCGGTCGCTGACGACCACGGTCAACGACATCGAGCACATCGAATCGATGTCGGTGAACGGCCGATCAATCATCAAGATCTATTTCAACCCCGGGGTGAACATCGGCAGCGCGGTGGCGCAGGTGACATCCATCGCGCAGACGCAGATCCATCAGTTGCCGCAGGGCACGACGCCGCCCCTGATCATCCAGTACAACGCGTCAAGCGTGCCGATCATTCAGCTGGGGCTTTCCGGGCAGGGGCTGACGGAAGCGCAGCTGAACGACTACGGCCTGAACTTCATCCGCACGCAGCTGGTGACGGTGCCGGGGGCCGGCGTTCCCTATCCTTATGGCGGCAAGCAGCGGCAGGTGCAGGTGGATCTGAACGTGCCGGCGCTGCAGGCCAAGGGGCTGTCTCCCGCGGATGTGGTCAACACGATCGCGGCGCAGAATCTGATCCTGCCTTCAGGGACGATGAAGATAGGGCCGTTCGAATACCAGCTGGAGACGAACGCGGCACCGGATACGATTGCCGAGCTGAACAACCTCCCCATTCGGCAGGTCAACGGGGCGATGGTGTACATCCGCGATGTGGCGCATGTGGAGTTCGGGTCTCCGCCGCAGACCAACATCGTGCGGGTAGACGGGCAGCGGGCGTCGTTGCTGTCGGTCATCAAGACGGGAAACGCTTCGACGCTGGACATCATCAAGGGCGTGCTGGCGAGGGTGGCATCGCTGAAATCTCAGCTGCCGCCGCAGCTGAAAATCACGCCGCTGTCGGACCAGTCGATATTCGTGAAGGCATCGATCGACGACGTGGTGCAGGAAGCGATCATCGCCGCGGTGCTGACGGCTCTGATGATCCTGGTGTTCCTGGGCAGCTGGCGGAGCACGCTGATTATCGCGGTGTCGATTCCGCTCTCGATCCTGACGTCGCTGCTGGTACTGCGGGGGCTGGGCGAGACGATCAACATCATGACGCTGGGCGGCCTGGCGCTGGCGGTGGGCATCCTGGTGGACGATGGAACGGTGGAAATCGAGAACATCAACCGGAATCTGGAACAGGGGAAGGCGATCGAGCAGGCGATTCTGGACGGCGCGGCGCAGATTGCGGTTCCGGCGCTGGTGGCCACGATTTCGATCTGCATTGTGTTCGTGCCCATGTTCTTTCTGGGCGGAGTGGCGCGCTATCTGTTTGTACCGCTGGCCGAAGCCGTGGTGTTTGCGATGCTGGCCTCGTATCTGCTGTCGCGCACGGTGGTGCCGACCATGGCGCGCTACCTGCTGCACGAGCACGACCCGCTGGAAGGGGAGCGGAAGCTGCAAAGCCGGAATCCATTCACGCGTTTTCAGATGGCCTTCGAACACCACTTCGAGAGGATTCGTGTCGGCTACCGCAGCATTCTGGAGTTGTGCATCGAGCATGCGGCGCTGTTCATGGTCTTGTTTTTTGTCTTCACCATGGGGTCGGCAGCGGTGCTGTACCCCTTTCTGGGAGAAGATTTCTTTCCATCGGTGGACAGCGGGCAGTTCAAGCTGCATGTGCGGGCGCGGACCGGGACGCGCATTGAGGACATGGCAGCGCTGTGCGACCGGATCGACAATACGATCCGGCAGGCGATTCCGAAGAAGGAACTGGTCACCATCATCGACAACATCGGTCTTCCGTATTCGGGGATCAACACAACGTATTCGAACTCGGCTCCGATTGGGCCGGCCGATGCGGACATTCAGGTTTCGCTGACGGAGCACCATCGGCCGACGGACGATTATGTGGCGAAGCTGCGGGAGGAACTGCCGCGGAAGTTTCCCGGGCTCGAGTTTTTCACCCTGCCGGTGGATATGGTGACGCAGATTCTGAACTTCGGCCTGCCTTCACCGATCGATGTGCAGATTGTGGGACCCGATCTGGAAGGGAACCGGCTGGTGGCCGATCGCCTGCTGAACGAGATCAAATACGTACCGGGAACGTCGGGCCTGCGCATCCAGCAGCCGTTCGATAACCCGAAACTGACGATTGACGTGAATCGCAGCCTGGCGGAGAGCACGAACCTGGAGGAGAGGGACGTGGCGCAGAGCCTGCTGGTCGCCAGCAGCGGCAGTTTCCAGACGTCGCCGACGTTTTATCTGGATCCGCGCAACGGGGTGGAGTACGACATCGTCGCGCAGTCGCAGCAATACAACCTGGACACCATGCAGGACCTGAGAAACATCCCCGTGACCTCGGGCAGCGGCGCAGGAGGGCTGCCGCCGAACAGCGCCTCCAACGGGGCGGGGCTGCCACCGGGCAGTGCGGGCCCGGTAGGGGGACAGCCGATCCAGATTCTGGGCAATGTTGCGACGGTGCAGCCCGGTGAAGAGATGGGGATGGTGACGCACTACAACATCGCCCCGGTGCTGGATATTTACGGCAATGTGACGGGCACGGACCTGGCCAGTGTGAGCCAGAAGATTCAGAAGATCGTAGACGGGGAAAAGGCACACCTGCCGCGCGGATCGCGGCTGGTGATCCGCGGGCAGGTGCAGACGATGACCACGGCGTTCAGAGGTCTGCTGCTGGGACTGCTGGGCTCCATCGTGCTGGTTTATCTGCTGATCGTGGTGAATTTCCAGTCGTGGCTGGATCCGTTCATCATCGTGACGGCGCTGCCGGCGGCGGTTTCCGGGATCGTATGGTTCCTCTTCCTGACGCATACGCGGCTCAGCGTTCCGGCGCTGACGGGGGCGATCATGTGCATGGGGGTGGCGACTTCGAACTCCATCCTGGTGGTGAGCTTCGCCCGGGAGCAGCTGGAGTTCACGGTGGGAGACGCGCAGCAGTCGGCGCTGAATGCGGGTTATGTGCGCTTCCGGCCGGTGCTGATGACGGCGCTGGCGATGATTATCGGCATGGTGCCGATGTCGCTGGGGCTGGGCTCGGGCGGTGAGCAGAATGCGCCGCTGGGACGGGCGGTGATCGGCGGCCTGCTGTTTGCGACGGTTTCGACGTTGTTCTTCGTGCCGACGGTCTTCAGCGTGATGCATGGACGGCTGGAGCGGAAGCGCCAGGAGCGGGAAGCGAAGCGCCACGGGCACCATGCCATGGCGGGGAGTGAAGCATGAGAGAAAGTGAGCCCAATCGGGGAAGGAATGGCGAGCGCCGGACGCTGAGCGGGCGGGGCGCGCTGATCCTGCTGGCGGTGCTGCTGGTGATCGCCGTGGTGGCGGCAGTGGCGGGGATCGTGCCGCGTCTGCGGGCGCAAAAGCAGCTGGCGCAGCGGACGGACGAACTGGCCCTGGACGATGTGGTGGTGGAAAAGCCGCAGCTGGGCGAGCCGAGCCAGGAAATTGTTCTGCCGGGCAACATGTTCGCGTATGTGGATTCGCCGATCTACGCGCGGACGGACGGCTACCTCGAGAAGTGGTATTTCGATATCGGCGCGCACGTGCGCAAGGGGCAATTGCTGGCCACCATCGCCAGCCCGGAAGTGGACCAGCAGCTGGCCCAGGCGAAGGCCGATCTGCTGACCGCGGAAGCGACGGCACACTACGCGAAGCAGCAGGCGCAGCGCTACACGGATTTGCTGGCTCAGAACGCTGTGGCCAAACAGGACACGGAGAATTTTGTGACCCAGCAGGCTTCGACGAACACGCAGGTGCGATCCGCACAGGCGAATGTCGATCGTGTGGAGCAAATGGTGGAATTCGAGAAGATCTACGCGCCGTTCAGCGGCGTCATCACGGCACGCGACGTGGACATCGGGACGCTGATTAACGCCGGGGCGGGAACATCGGGGGCCCGGGAGATGTTTCACATGGACGACGAGCACATCATGCGCGTGTATGTGAATGTGCCGCAGGTGGATGCGCCGAACTGCACGCCGGGCACGGCGGCGTATCTGACTCTGAACGAGTTTCCCGGCCGCGAGTTCCACGGCAAAGTGGTGCGGACGGCGCGAGCCATCGATCCCACATCACGCACGCTGCTGGTGGAGGTGGACGTGCCCAATGCGGAGGGTGTGCTGGTGCCGGGGGCCTACACGGAGGTCCATTTCCAGGTGAAGGTCGTGAAGCAGACGCTGATCCTGCCGGTTTCCGCGCTGTTGTTTCGCCAGGAAGGCCTGCGCGTCGTAACGGTGGTGAACGGGAACACGGCGAAGCTGGTGCCGATCACGATCGGGCAGAACGACGGCAAGGTGGTGCAGGTAACGGAGGGACTGCAAGCGGATGATCTGGTCATGCAGAATCCTCCCGACTCGATTGTGGATGGGGAAACGGTACGGGTGGTTCAACCGAATCGCGAAGGCGGGATTCCAGGTGTTCCGCAGGAAGGGGAGGGCGAACAGGCCCCCGATGAGGGCGGCAAATGAGGCGTCTTCCCGCGACAGGAGCGGCTGCCTCAGTGGTGCTGCTGCTGCTGGCCGGATGCACGGTGGGTCCGAACTACCATCGGCCAGGCGCGCCGAGCGCGCCGGACTGGAAGGAGAACGCAGTTCCGCCGCCGAATCCGCCGCATGGAACATGGAAGCAGACGGAGCCGAGCGACGGCGGTTTGCGCGGAGCGTGGTGGGAGGCGTATGGCGATCCAAAGCTGAACGAGCTGGAGAGCAAAATCGCGGTTTCCAACCAGACGCTGCGGGCGGCCATGGAGCAGTACCAGCAGGCGCGGGAGCAGGTTGCGGTGGCGCGATCGCAGTACTATCCCACGCTGTCGGCGGGGCCGGCGATTCAGCGCACGCGGGAGTCGAATAACCAGGCGAATACGGTTCAGGGGGTGACGAACTACCAGTACAACACCTTCAGCATCGCAGGGCAGGCGCAATGGGAGCCGGATTTGTGGGGCCAGGTGCGGCGGACGGTGGAAGCGTCGCGGGCCAATGCGCAGGCCTCGGCGGCGCTGCTGGCCAACGTGGAGCTGAGCGTCCGCGCGGAGCTGGCCGCCGATTATTTTGAGATGCGCGGCCTGGATTCGCAGAAGGAACTGCTGGACAACACGGTTCAGGCTTATGAATCGTATCTGCGGCTGACACAAATTCGTTACAAGGGGGGCGTGGCCACCGAGTCAGACGTGGCTCTGGCGCAGACGCAGCTGGAGACGACGCGGGCCCAGGACATCGACGTGGGGGTAGCTCGCGCGCAATATGAGCATGCGATCGCCACGCTGATCGGAGTGCCGGCTTCGGTCTTCAGCCTGGCGGCGATGCCGCTGGGCAACCATATCCCGCAGATCCCGGTAGGGGTGCCCTCGCAGATGCTGGAGCGCCGGCCGGATATTGCGGCTGCCGAGCGGCAGGTGGACGCGGCCAACGCGCAGATCGGATTGGCCATTGCCGCGTATTATCCGGCTGTATCGCTGACGGGAACGGGCGGCTTTCTGAGCGGCAGCGCGGGGACGTGGATTCAGGGTCCCAGCGAGATGTGGTCGCTGGGAGCGTCGGCGGTGGAACTGCTTTTCGATGCGGGGCGGCGGCACGCCATTACCCAGCAGGCGCGGGATGCGTATGAACAGCAGGTGGCGAATTATCGGCAGACCGTGCTGGGTGCATTCCAGGATGTGGAAGACAACCTGGCGGCTTTGCGCATTCTGAGTCAGGAAGCGGTGACGGAGGAGGCCGCAGTGGCGGCGGCGCGGCGGAGTCTGCTGATCAGCACGAATCGGTACAAGGGCGGAGTGACGACGTATCTGGAAGTGCTGACGGCACAGACTGCGCAGCTGACCAACGAGCGGACCCAGGCGGATATTGCGACACGGCAGTTTGTGGCGAGCGTCCAGCTGATTCGCGCACTGGGCGGCGGCTGGAATACCAGCCAGCTTCCGAAACTGTAACCGGAAAAGAGATCAGTTCGCACTGGGCTCGGTGACGAAGTCCTGCGAGGCCTGCCCGCCGCCGATGCGGTACAGGGCGAACTGGCGGAAGGTGCGTCCCCGGAGCTCGAAGAGCAGGTCGGCACGGCCGTCGCCGCGCGGGTCAACGGCATCGATGAGCCGCATGCGCGGGGAAACGTCCAGATCGCCGTCACGGGTCACATGCTTCAGAAGAATCTGAGCGTTTCCGTAAAAATCGGGCTGGGCGATGATGGTGACATATTGGATCGGAGCCGACGTGGTGCGGGCGGAGAGGACCATGGTGGCGCCCCCGCCGAAGCTCAGGCTGTAGACCTTGAATTCCTCGTCGGTCAGCATGGGCGCAGGCGGCGCAACCGGCTTTTTCGTGCGGGCGCTGTGGTGGGCCGTGCGGCTTTTCGCGGGAGCAGGAGCGGGCGGTGGCGGGGCGAGGGCCTGCTCCGCCACGGTTTCCAGGTCGGCCTTCATCTTTGCGGCGTCGTTGGGGTTCGACGCGCTGAAGGTCCAGGATTCCGAGTCGGTGGTTTTTGGATCGGAGACGCCGACAATCTGGTTCAGATCGGCGGGGAGACCGAGGAGGGCATCGGGTCTGTCCAGCTTCTCCTGCTCCTGCGGGGCGGTGTATTCGAGGCGAGGCCGATTCGGGTCAATCGGGGTTTCTGCATTGCCGGCAGAGGTGTTCGTCATGGTGTCGTTCTGCCGATGGAAGGTGGGGCGGTCGGAATCGGTATCCTCGGCGGCAGCGCCGGAAGCGGAAGCATCGTCACTGGGCGGACGTTCGTGGAGGGAGGGGCGGTCGGGGTCGATCGGAGCCGCGCCAGCAGATCTTTGGGGCTGGTGCTCGTCGGCAGGGCGATGGGCGAAGTGGGGCTTATCCGGATCGGTGTCGCCCACGACATAGGGCATGACTTTCGCCGGCTGCAGCCGGGCCACCCGTACCTGGGGTGCTTGGTAATGGCCGACGCCGATCCACAGGCCAGCCAGGCTCTCGGAGTTACTGACATTGAAGAAGCCCTTCGATCGCCCGGTTGCCTCCAGTTCGTACTGGGTGCCGGGAAGTACGGCGAGGGGGGCGGGCTGGGCCAGATAAAGGGCTCCGGGCTGGAATTCGAGGCCGTCCCACACGGCAATGGGAATGAGGCGGCTGCTTTTCATGTGGTTGAGATCGCCGGTGTATTCGACGACGGCGGTGGCGCGGAGGTGAGGTCCGCCAGCGGCCCTGGTGGTGTCGACGCGGCCGGGGTACTGCGCCCGGGCAGGAAGGGCGCTGCACATGGCCGCAATTCCGAGTAATCCTGCCGCAACCTTGCTGCAACGAACCCGTGACATAATCCTCACTGCTACGAAACAATCATACTGATGCGAGCGACAGCCGGAAACGCGTCATCTAATGAGGCACCTATGCAGATCAACGATCAAGTCGCCGATTTTGCTCTCCAGGATGAAGGGGAGCATACCATTCATCTGAAGGACTTTGCGGGCAAGCCCGTAGTGTTGTTCTTCTATCCGAAGGCGGATACGCCGGGGTGCACGATCGAGGCCTGCGGCTTTCGCGACCAGTTCAAAAAGATCCAGGATACCGGGGCCGTGGTGCTGGGCATTTCCCGCGACACGCCGCTCGCGCAAAAGAAATTCCGCGAGAAATACAACCTGCCGTACGTCCTCCTTGCTGATGTAGACGAAACGGTTTGCAATCAGTTTGGTGTTTTGAAGGAAAAGAATATGTATGGGAAGAAGGTGACAGGCATTGAGCGGACGACGTTTCTGATCGGGCCGGACCAGCGCCTGCTGAAGGTTTTCCCGAAGGTGAAGCCGGAAGGACATGCCGAGGAAGTGCTGGCCGCCCTGAAGGAACTGACCAGCAAATAGATGCCGCGCTGCCCTGTTGTCCCGCGTCCGCTTTACATTCATCCACCGGACCAGGTGGCGCGCGCCTTGCTGGGAAAGATCCTGGTGCGGCGCTGCGAGGGGGAATGGCTGAGCGGGCGCATTGTCGAAGTGGAGGCCTACTTCGGGCTGGGAGACGAGGCGGCGCACGCTTTCGCGGGCAGAACCGGGCGCAACGAAGTGCTGTTTGGGCCGCCAGGCTTTGCCTACGTGTACTTCATCTATGGCATGCATTATTGCCTGAACATCAGCTGCGAACCGGAGGGCGAGGCGGGGTGCGTGCTGCTGCGCGCGCTCGAGCCGGTGGAAGGGCTGGCCACCATGGCGCGGCTGCGCGGGGTGGAGGCAGAGGCGAATCCGCGGCTGCTGGCGTCGGGGCCGGGCCGGCTGTGCCAGGCGCTGGGCATTACCCGCGACATGCACAACGGGGTCGATGTGACGGATCGCCATTCAGGACTGCATGTGGAGGACGATGGCCTGCGGGTGGGCGAGGTCGCGGTTCTGCCGCGCGTGGGGATTCGCAAGGCGGCGGACCGCCCACTCCGGTTCGCGCTGGCCGGAAACCGCTTCGTTTCGGGGTGATTGCCGCGATTCCTCTGCCAATGAATTCTTCGTCATTCTGAAACCCGCGGCGGGGCGATGCCGTCCGATTGATAACCTGTTCTCCAGGCCATCCTCACGGCTGTATCACTCCCATTCTCAGGAAATCCAACCGCATGCAGAGCCGTTTCGTTGTCGGAGTTTTTGTCCTCGCCCTTGCCGCCCAGCCTGTTTTTGCGGCGCCCAACCTCCAGGCCGGCGCTCCGCCCGCCGCGGAGAGCCATCCGCACCGGCCTATGCCTAAGCCGGTCAACTTAAAGGTGCTGCCGAAAAACATCGCTCCCGAAGAACTGATGAAGGTCATGCATGGGTTCGCAGGTTCGCTGGGGGTGGGATGCAGCTTCTGCCATGAGCGGAACCCTGAGACGCACAAGCTCGACTTCGCTTCCGATGCCAAGCAGGACAAGGAGACGGCGCGGCTGATGATGCGCATGACGATGACCATCAACGCCGACTACGTGGCGAAGGTCAAAGACCCGGACGCGATGCCCGAGGATAAGCACGTGACCTGCGGCACCTGCCATCGGGGCCATTCGATGCCAGAGCACTTTGTGCCGCCGCCGGAAGAGCATCACGGGCCTCCGGGAGAGGCCGGAGCGCCTCCGAAGCCGGAGTAAGCGGTTCAGCGCGGGGCGATGAGCAGATTATCAATGAGGCGCGCGGGGCCAACAAAGGCGGCAACGGCCACGAGGGCCCCGTCGCGGACGTGCGGCCGATCTTCAAGCGTATCCGGATCGACGATGCGGAGGTAGTCCACGCGGACCGACGGCTCTTCGGCCAGAACGCGCAGGCCGGCTTCAATGAGAGGGGCGGCATCGCTTTGGCCCGCCTGGACGCTGGCCTGGACGGCGCGAAGGGCGCGATGCAGAACCAGGGCGTGGCGGCGATCGTCAGGGGAAAGATAGCGGTTGCGGGAACTCATGGCGAGGCCGTCCGGCTCGCGGACAATGGGGCAGACGACCAGCTCGAGATTAAAGTCGAGGTCGCGCACCATGCGTTTGAGGATGGCAACCTGCGCGGCATCTTTCTGGCCGAAGAAGGCCTGGTCCGGGCCGATGATGTGGAACAGCTTGGCGACGATGGTGGAGACGCCTCGAAAGTGCCCGGGGCGCGACTGGCCGTCGAGGCGATCCTGAATTCCTTCGACGGCGACCCACGTGGTGGCGCCGTCGGGGTACATCTCGGCGACTTCCGGAACAAAGAGCAAATCGACGTTCTCAGCTTCGAGGAGACGGCCATCGGCTTCGAAGGTGCGGGGGTATTTGGAGAGGTCTTCGTTCGGGGCGAACTGGGTAGGGTTGACGAAGAGTGTCACGGCGACCGCATCGCAGGCAGCTTTGGCCGCGCGCACGAGCGAAAGATGACCCTCGTGCAGGGCCCCCATGGTCGGCACCAGGCCCAGCGAGCGCCCCTGGCGGCGGAGATCTGCAATCGCCGCGCGCGTATCCGTGATGGTGCGAACAATCTTCATCCGGTTGTCATCCAGGCTGGTTGGGGGCGGCGAGCGCGACCTCAGGCTTTGTCGCGGAGCGCGGCGGTTTCAAGGGCCGCTGCCACATCCTTGGGCAGGTGATAGCTCTCCGCATCGTTGGGGAAGGCGTGTTCTTCCACGTCGCGGCGGTAGCTGTCGATGGCGGAGCGGAAGAGCGCAGCGACATCGCCATACGGACGGACGAATTTGGCCGGTGGGGTGAAGCTGAGGTTGACGAGGTCGTGGAAGACGAGGATCTGGCCGTCGCAGTCGGGCCCGGCGCCGATGCCGATGGTGGGGATGCCGACCTCGGCGGTGATGCGGGTGGCGACCTCGCGCGGCATGCCTTCGAGGACCAGCAGGACGGCTCCAGCGGCTTCCAGGGTGTGCGCATCGTGGAGCAGGGTGCCGATGGCGGCAACGGACTTGCCCTGCACTTTGTAGCCGCCCATTTTGTGAACCGACTGGGGCGTGAGGCCGAGGTGGCCGATGACGGGGATTTCGGTGGAGGTGAGGCGCTCGACGAGCTCGGCACGGCTGGCGCCACCTTCGATTTTGACCGCCTGAGCGCCGGCTTCTTTCACAAAGCGGACGGCGTTGGCGACGGCCTCCGTCAGGTCAACGTGATAGGAGCCCCACGGCATGTCAGCGGCAACGATGGCGCGGCGAACGGCGCGGCGGACGGCGCGGGTGTGGTGGAGCATCTCGTCCACGGTGACGGGCAAAGTGTTTTCATACCCGAGCACAACCTGGGCGAGCGAGTCGCCGACGAGGATCAGGTCGATGCCGGCCTCGTCGACCAGGCGTGCCGTGGCGTAGTCATAGGCGGTGAGCGCCGTGATGGGGCGGCCCGTCTGCTTCTTTTGCTGCAATGTCTGGAAGGTGACCGGAACCGGCCGGATGGCCGCCGGGTCGCTGTTGCGGAACTGCGTGATGCTCATGATGTCTCCAGTGCGGCTCCCCCGGCGTGCAAAGGATGCCACCCGAACCCATTCCTGACGATACGCCGGCGCCAGGCGGGAAGACAAATCCGGGCAGAGGCAGCAATCTCAGACATGGCCCGGCGCCTGCGCGGGGAGCGCGTCCCTGCGCCGCAAAGCGGGAAGGTCTTTCAGCTTGAGCCACTGCTTTTCGTACAGATGCCAGCTGGCCAGGGCGACGGTGAGCGAAGCGGCAAAGCCGATGGCGTTCACGAGGAGAGCTCCGACGAAGTCGTTTGTATGCAGCCGGTGGGCAAGCTGATCGTTGCTGAAGCCTGCCTTGGCCAGCACGGCAATGATGGGCAGGTGACAAACGTAGAGGCAATAGCTGTACTTGCCAAAGAAGCGGAGAAAAGGGGTTCCCAGCATGCGGCGGGTCCGGCTGCCGGTGGGCGTGCCCATCGTTATCGCGATGCAGGACGCAAAGAAGATTCCGCCGAAGCTGATGGCGAGCGTGTCCATGGAGAGGCTGGGCGCGTCGCCGGGGCCGGCCAGACAATTCGGATTGAGAACGCGGACCACGATCAGAGCACCGAGGGCGGGCAAGGCAAGCCGCCGGGCCCACGTGGAAAGAATCTTCCAGTCGGAAGGATCGCGGAAGGAGAGAGCGACGATGGCGCCCACAGCGAGAGAGTCGGCGCGGCAGATCGTCCAGGTATAGGCCGCGATAGGAAGGTGAATCTCAAAGAACAGGCCCCTGAGCGTCACGGCGAGGGCCATGATGCCAAAGCAGACGCCGATCAAGCGGCGACGCGGCAGCCTGAGAACCAGGAAGGGCCACACGAGGTAGAACTGTTCTTCAATGGCGAGGGACCAGAAATGCTGCAGGGGGTGAGGGATGGCGCCCCATCCTCGAAAGCCCTCGTACCAGTTGACGGTGTAAGTCCAGGCGAAGAACTTCCCGGCGGGATTGGTATGGATGCTGTCGCGCATGGCCGAGGAAATGCCGTGATGGACATGCGCCAGCACGAAAGGGACGACCACGAAGAAGAAGATGAGAGCGGCGTAATAGAGCGGGAAGATGCGAACCGTTCTTCGGCCGTAGAAGACGCGGAAATAGTGAGGCTGATTACGCGCGTCGTAGAGGATGCCGGTGATCAGAAAGCCGGAGAGGACAAAGAACAGGTCCACGCCGGTCCAGCCCATCCCCGCGCCCCAGGTGTAGAGGCGCTGCCAGAGGTGAGGTCCAGGGCCGGTGGTTCCGTTCTCCCAGAAGTGAAAGACCATGACCAGCAGGATGGCGATGCCACGGATTCCGTCGAGGACGGGGACGCGTTCACCGGAGCTGTCGAGCCTGCCGGATGCAGGAAGAGAGCGGTGGTCCCGCGGAGTGGATGCAGTTGACATGCCCCGTGTTCCCTTGCCGGCAACGGCGAGAGGAGGGGAGTCTCGCGGACCGTTGGCCGCCCCGGATCGCCGGGGCAAGAGGAGGAAGCTGGAGCGGGCGAAGGGAGTCGAACCCCTACCCGAAGCCTGGAGGGCTTCGATTCTGCCATTAAACTACACCCGCACCCCCTTTTTACCCGGTAGATGAGGTCTTCAGCAATGGCCCATTGGCAGTACTTTCATCATTCTTTCGTGAATGGAGAATATGCCGGTGCGGCTGTTCGGGATGGAGAGGGCAGGATACGATGAGGGGCAGATCAGATCTTCACATTTGCCTTGTTCCATCGGCGCGGCTGGCCTTGCTCGGCGAGTCGGGCGCGCGGCGGCGGCAATGCCGACCGTTTATGATGGGCGAGGCCTGCAAGCGAGCGAATCCAGCGCATGAATGACACAATTCTCGTAACCGGCGGAGCGGGGTTTATCGGGTCGAACTTCGTGCTGCAGTGGCTGCAGCAGGCGGGCTCCCCGGTGGTGAATCTCGACCGGTTGACGTATGCCGGCAACCCCAGGAATCTGGACTCCGTCCAGCGCGACACCCGGCACCTTCTGGTCCACGGGGATATTTGCGATGCCGAGCAGATCGGCACGCTGCTGCGCGAACATCGGCCGCGGGCGATTGTCCACTTCGCGGCTGAAAGCCATGTGGACCGATCGATTGTGGCGCCGGATGCCTTCATCCGCACGAATGTGGAGGGGACATTCACGCTGCTGGAGAGGGCGAAGAGCTACTGGTCGGAAGTGAGCGAGGCGGACAAGCGCGCCTTCCGATTCCTGCACGTTTCCACGGACGAGGTGTACGGGTCGCTGGGGCCGAACGATCCGGCTTTTTCGGAGACGACTCCCTATGCGCCGAACAGCCCCTATGCAGCATCGAAAGCGTCGTCGGATCATCTGGTGCGGGCGTACCATCACACCTTTGGGCTGCCGGTGCTGACGACGAACTGCTCCAACAATTACGGGCCGTTTCAGTTTCCGGAAAAGCTGATTCCGCTGATGATCCTGAATGCGCTGGAGGGCAAGGCTCTGCCGGTGTATGGGGACGGAGCGAACGTGCGGGACTGGCTGTTTGTGGAGGATCACTGCGCGGCGATTCGCACTGTGCTGGAGCGGGGCCGGGTGGGCGAGACCTACAACATCGGCGGCAACAGTGAAAAGAAGAACCTGGACGTCGTGCACACGATCTGCGATCTGGTGGATGAGCTGAGTTCGGATGGACGGCCGGGTACGCGCAGAGAGCTGATCACCTACGTGAAGGATCGCCCGGGACACGACCGGCGGTACGCGATCGACGCGACGAAGATCACGCAGGAACTGGGCTGGGAGCCGGCCGAGCGGTTCGAGAGCGGACTGCGCCGGACGGTTCGCTGGTATCTGGATAACCTGGAGTGGGTGGGGAATGTGCGCAGCGGCGCGTATCTGCAGTGGATCGAGCAGAACTATGGCGAGCGACTGACGGGGGAGCGGCTGACGCAATGAAGGGGATCATTCTTGCGGGGGGATCGGGGACGCGGCTGTACCCGGTGACGCATGTGGTTTCGAAGCAGCTGCTGCCGGTGTATGACAAGCCGATGATCTATTACCCGCTGAGCACGCTGATGCTGTCGGGGCTGCGGGACATTCTGATTATCTCGACACCGCAGGACACGGAGCGATTCCGGGAATTGCTGGGAGACGGGCACGGCTGGGGCATCGACATCTCGTATGCGGTGCAGCCCAGCCCGGACGGACTGGCGCAGGCCTTTCTGATCGGGCGGGAATTCATTGGCCAGGATGCGTGCTCGCTGGTTCTGGGGGACAACATCTTCTACGGACAGTCGTTCTCAAAGCAGCTGCAGAGGGCGGCGCAGCTGGAAAAGGGCGCGACCGTCTTTGCCTATCCGGTGCAGGATCCGGAGCGATACGGCGTGGTGGAATTCGATCATGCCGGGCGGGCGATCAGCCTGGAGGAAAAGCCGAAGGTGCCGCGTTCGCGCTATGCCGTGACGGGGTTGTATTTTTACGATCGGCAGGTGGTGGAGCTGGCGGCCTCGCTCAAGCCTTCAGCGCGCGGCGAGCTGGAGATCACGGACCTGAACCGTCTTTATCTGGAGGCGGGCACGCTGAATGTACAGATTATGAGCCGAGGCATGGCCTGGCTGGATACCGGCACGCACGATTCACTCTTTGAGGCGGGGCTGTTCATCCAGACAGTGGAACGGCGCCAGGGATTAAAGATTGCCTGTCCGGAGGAGATTGCTTATCGGCTGGGTTACATTTCCGCGGAGCAGCTGGAGAAGCTCGCGGAGCCCGTGCGCAAGAGCGGCTACGGTCAATATTTGATCGGTTTGCTGCATGAGCCCTACTTTGCCGCTGAGAGCCTTTGATGAAGATTGAGGAGACGGAACTCCCGGGGGTACTGCTGCTGCACCCCACGACCTACCGGGACAGCCGAGGCGCGTTTCTGGAGACCTGGAATCTACGGACGATGCAGCAGGCCGGGCTGCCGACGACGTGGGTGCAGGACAATTTCTCGGTTTCGAAGAAGAATGTTCTGCGCGGCATGCATTATCAGATCACGCAGCCGCAGGGGAAGCTGGTACGGGTGGTGTACGGCGCGGTGCTGGATGTGGCGATCGACTTGCGCCGCAGTTCACCGAACTTTGGGAAACATGTGGCCATTGAGCTGTCAGAAGAGAACGGCGCCATGCTGTGGATTCCGCCGGGCTTTGGACACGGGTTTCTGGCGCTGGCGAATGTTGGATTTTCTTACAAGGTCACGGAGTATTACTCGCCGGCGGCCGAGCGCACCCTTCGCTGGAACGATCCGGACCTTGCGATTGCGTGGCCCGCGGCCGCGGACAGCATGATTATTTCCGACCGAGATTCGCAGGGAGCGCTTCTGCGCGATGCAGAGGTGTTTCCTTGAGCATCCGGGGACGGGTGCTCATCGCGGGTGCGGCCGGTCAGCTGGGACGCGAGCTGCAGCGCAGCTTCGGGAATTTCGGCGAAATCGTAGCCGTGGATCGGGAGAGCGTCGATCTGGCAGTTCCGGAACAGGTCCGCGCCCTGGTGCAACAGGTAAAACCGAGTGTGATTCTGAATGCGGCGGCGTACACGGCGGTGGACCGGGCTGAGTCGGAGCCGGAACTGGCCATGGCCATCAACGCGGAAGCTCCGCGCGTGTTGGCGGAGGAGGCTCGGCAGAAGGGTGCACTGCTGGTACACTACTCGACCGATTACGTCTTCGATGGTGCAAAGCAGGGCGCGTGGACAGAGGACGATGCTGCGCATCCGCTGAGCGTTTACGGCGCAAGCAAGCTGGCCGGGGAGCAGGCGATTCGGCAGGTGGGGGGTCCGTGTCTGGTTCTTCGAACGAGCTGGGTTTACGGGCCGCATGGGAAGAACTTCCTGTTGACGATGCTGCGCCTCGGGAGCGAGCGGGAGTCTCTGAGCGTTGTGGACGATCAGTGGGGAGCGCCGACGAGCTCCATTGCTTTGGCAGACGCAACCCGGACCCTTGTGGAAGGAATCAGCGAGAGACGATTTGGAACTCCTGCGTCGTGGGCGGGGCTGTATCACATGACCTGCGGCGGTTCAACGAGTTGGCATGGATTTGCCGAAGCGATCTTTGCGCGGGCGGGGAACCTGCTCGACGGAAAGGGTCCTGAGGTGAAGCCGATTGCCTCCAGCGAATATCCGACGGCGGCCCAGCGGCCTCGGAACTCGGTGTTGTCGAATGCGCGGCTCAAGGAGAAGTTCGGGGTGGAGCTTCCGACGTGGGAGTCGGCCCTGGACGAGGTCGTAGCGCGGCTCACAGCGGAAATGAAGACGAACTCATAAGCATGCCGGGGAAATGGCCCATCTTTTCTTTGCTAGGCGAGTGCCGGCATCGATCGCAGTCACTTTTGTGACTGCGGGAGCGCCGAAGTTCAGACGGCGCCCGGCCAGCTCGTCGGAGATGGTCTTGTTGATCCGCCGGGAGATGGGATAGAAGAACAGCACCGCGGCGGTAGCAAAGAAGAAGAGGCCGGACCAGAGGCCCGCGGTGAGACGAATGCCGTCGAGGGAGCGCGCGGTCTGGACCGCGTTGGAAACGTATCCGTAGAAAGAGAAGAGCCAGCCGGCGATGGCGCCGCCGATGGCGAGTCCCACCCACAAAGCAAAGACGACGGCCGCGGTGACGGTGCCGGTGGCGCGGCGCCCGGTTTTCCATTCGCCGAAGTCGGCGACGTCCCCCATCATGGCCCAGATGAGGGGACCGGAGGCGCCGTAGCAGAACTGGCGCAGGACTTCCGAGACGATGATGGGAACGGTGGCCGTGGCGGGAAGAAAGAGTACGGCCAGGTTGAAGAGGCCGGTGAGCGCCATGCTGAGAATGAACAGCGGGCGCTTGCCCATGCGGACGGTGAGCGCGGTGGAGACCGTGACGCCGGCGATGAGCGCGGCGAGGCCGAATCCATTGAACCAGCTGAAGAGCTTCTCGTTGCCGGCCACGTATTTGAAGTAGGGCAGCATGACGCTGCCGCGCATGGCGATGGTGGCGAAATAGAAGGTCGTCACGACGAAGAGGACGATCCAGGGTCGGTTGCTGAAGAGGTCTTTCAGGTCCTGGGTGAGGCGGGCTTCGAGAGCCGTCATGGTGAAGAGCTGCTCGACCAGGTCGGGATTGAAGGAAGCGCCCAGGGCGATGGGCTGCGGGAAGCTGGTGCCGTCGGGCGCAGCATGGCCGTGGAGGCATTCTTCGTGGAAGATGACGGGGATGCCGAGACGGCTCGTCTCGAGAAAGAATTTCTGGATGGCGTTGGTTAGCTCGGCCATCTGGCGGGCGTTGCGGCCGCCGCCGGCGTCGGAGGGACGGCCGACCTGAGGCCGCGACGATCGCGGAAAGCTCTCTTCGCCTTCGCCTCGTCGAACTCGCCTTTCTCGTTGACGAGCTTCTGCGGTTTCTCCTGCCAGACGCAGAGCATCTGGGCAGCTTTTTCCTCGAGAGTCATGCGGGCGAGGAGGTCTTTGGCGCGGCGGGCTGAGGGGAGGCTGCAATTCTTATAGGCGGGGGACGATTGCACGGCAGACGACTGGGTCATGAGAATGAATCCTGTGCGTCGATCAGAGTAGTCGTCGGAGAGTGGAAGAGCAACCCATAAAATCGATTTTCTTTGGGACTTAGAGAATCGCTGAGGTTTGCCGTTGGGCATGGGGGTCCTCGCCAGCCGGAAAATGGGAGCCGAAGACGGCTCCGATAAAATGAAGGGATGCTGCAGCTTTCCGGCGCGGGCAAGCGCTTTGGTCCCCGGCTTCTCTTTGAAAACGCAGACTGGCTGATCACCCCCAACGAAAAGACGGCGCTGGTGGGGGCGAACGGGGCCGGCAAGTCCACGCTGATGAAGATCCTGGGCGGGATGGACGGGCTCGACTACGGTTCGATGAACCGGATGAAGGGCATGACCATCGGCTACCTGCCGCAGGATGGCCTGGCGCTGGCAGGCAGAACCGTGTTTGAGGAGTGCCTGAGCGTCTTCGACGAGCTGCGTGCCATGGAGCAGGAGTTCGAGCAACTGGCGCACGCGCTGGCGGAACTCGATCCGGGAAGTCCGGAGTATGAGTCGGTCGCGGACCGCTACAGCCATGTCGAGGGCCGTCTGCGCCACCACGACGTGTATGCCCTGGATGCGCAGGTGGGCACGGTGCTCACCGGCCTCGGCTTTGCCAAAGAGGACTGGACGCGGCGCACGGAGGAGTTCTCGGGCGGCTGGCAGATGCGGGTGGCTTTGGGGAAGCTGCTGCTGCAGAAGCCGGACCTGCTGCTGCTGGACGAGCCGACGAACCACCTGGATCTGGAGACGCGCAACTGGCTGGAGAACTACCTGACCACGTGGCCGAACGGCTACATCCTGATCTCGCACGACCGGTATTTTCTGGACGTGACGGTGAACAAGATCATCGAGATCTGGAACAAGAACCTGCACGTTTACCACGGGAATTACGAGAAATACCTGACGCAGAAGGCGGAGCGGCGCGCGCAGCTGGACGCGGCGTACAAGAACCAGCGCGAACGCATCGAGCATCTCGAGGTTTTCATCAGCCGCTTCCGGTATCAGGCGACGAAGGCGAAGCAGGTGCAGAGCCGCATCAAGGAACTCGACAAGATTGAGCGGATCGAGATTCCGCTGGAAGAGCCGGTGCCGCATTTCAGCTTTCCGCAGCCGCCGCCGTCGGGACGAACGGTGGTGGAGGTTGCCGGGCTGTCGATGCAGTACGGCGAGAAACGGGTGCTGGAGGATGTGAACTTCACCATCGAGCGGGGCGATCGAATCGCGCTGGTGGGGGTGAATGGGGCGGGCAAATCCACGCTGATCCGGCTGCTTTCCGGCCAGGAGGCGCCGACGCAGGGGTCGCTCAAGCTGGGGCACAATGTGGTGGCGGAGTACTTCGCACAGGATCAGTACAAGGTGCTGGATCCGGAAGCGCGGATGCTGGACGACATGAGCAAGGCGGCGGCCAAGGTTCCGGAGAAGGACCTGCGGAGCCTGCTGGGATGCTTTCTGTTCTCAGGCGATGATGTATTCAAGCGCCTGGGAGTGCTGAGCGGCGGCGAGCGGAACCGGTACGCGCTGGCGCGGATCCTGGTGAGTCCGGCGAATTTCCTGCTGCTGGACGAGCCGACGAACCACCTGGATCTGCGGGCCAAGGATGTGCTGCTGGAGGCGATCGGGAAGTTCAATGGGACGGTGATTTTTGTCTCCCACGACCGATACTTTATCGACGGGCTGGCCCAGAAGGTATTCGAGGTGGAAAAGAATCCTGAGGATCCGGCGCTCGGGTCGCGCCTCTACGTCTATCCGGGCAATTACGAGGATTACCGGTGGCGGAAAGAAGGCGGAGCGGCTACCCTGGCGGCTGAAACAGCGGCGGCTGCAGAACCGGTGGTGCGTATCGTGGCCCCGGTAGTGACGGAGGCTGAGGAAGTGCCGAGTGCGCCGGCGAAGCGCGTGAATCCGATCAAGCTGCGGCAGATGCAGGAGCGTCTGGCGGCGGTGGAGGCGGAGATTCCGCGTGTGGATGGATGGGTGGCGGAAACCGAGCAGGCCATGGCCGTCTATGTCAGCGCCGATGAAACGCAGCGGCTGACGGAGGTGCTGGGAGCGTTGCGCGATCGGCAGGCGGAGCTGAACCAGGAGTGGGAAGAGCTCTCGATGCAGCTGGAAGAGCAGGGCGCGGTCAGCTAGCGGGCGCGGCTAGTCCTTCTTGCCTGCGGAGGAGGACGAAGACTCTGAGGAGCTGCTGGTGGAACTGGAGGGCGCGGGCGCCGCCGGTTTTTCTGACTTGTCGCCGGATCCGGAAGACTCCCCGGCTTTCCCATTGCCTTCAGCCGAGGCTTTCATGGCCCTGTTGCTTTTCGAAGCATAGTCGGTGGCGTACCAGCCAGAGCCTTTGAACTGGATGGCAGACGCGGAGATGAGGCGCTCGACCGGTCCATGGCAGAGGGGACATTCCTTTTCGTCCGGAGCACTGAAGCTCTGAATCTTTTCGAACTGATGCCCGCAGTTTTTGCAGCGATATTCGTAGAGCGGCAAGAAAGGTGTCCTTCACAATCTGGATCAGCGGGCTGCTTCCGGTGACTTCCTGGTTTGGAGCCGCGCCGGGGAGAAGCATCCCTCCCCCTCTATTCTAGCGGGTTTCGGAGCGCGCCCGGCGCACATCTGTCATCGCGAGGGCAGCGGGGAGTTTGGGGCGATGCCGCCGGACCGCGCAAAGCGCTCGGTATAATCGCGGCAATTCTCAGGAGTATGGGTTTTGCAGGCGAACGGTGGAAGGGTGTCGAAGAACGGTAGCCGCAACGGGTCGAGTTTCAGCCTGTCGCGGGGAGATGTGCGGACGCTGCGCGCTCTGAAGACACCGGCGCTGATCCAGAAGTTCGTGGACGCGCTGGCGTATCAGTATGGGAACACGGCGGGCTCGCCGTCACGGGTGCTGCGGGAGCGCCAGGGGCATTGTCTGGAGGGAGCTCTGCTGGCGGCTGCGGCTCTGCGGGTGAATGGGCATCCTGCGCTGCTGATGGACCTGGAAGCTGTACACGACGATGACCATGTTGTGGCCATCTACCGGCAGCGCGGGCTATGGGGAGGGATTGCGAAATCGAACTTCGCCGGGCTGCGGTTTCGAGCGCCCATCTATCGAACGCTGCGCGAGCTGGCGCTCAGCTACTTTGAGCATTACTACAATCTGCGGGGGGAGCGGACGCTGCGCGCGTACTCCGGAGCTGTGAATCTGTCGCGGCTGGATCGCGAGGGGTGGATGACGGCGGAGGAAGACGTCTGGTGCGTTCCGGAGCTGCTGATCGCCGCCCGGCACTATCCGCTCTTCCCGCATCGGGTGGCACGCGAACTGCCGCGCCTGGACCGGCGGAGCTTCGAGGCCGGCCTGCATGGATGGGTGAAGCACTGAAAAACCAGGTTACAGGGCACAGGTTACAGGGCACAGGGAACTGTGTTTCCGGGGATCGATGCGTCGTCTACGCCATGCTTTGACTACAACGTGACCAGTCGTACGCCGGTGATCGCGGGCGCGGTGCGAAGTTCCTGGAGGGCGGCGTCGGTGACTTTGCCGTCGATCTGAATGACGGCGAGAGCTGTGGCGGGGGCGGCTTCTTTGCCGTTGGATCGACCCAGAGCAAAATTGGCAATGTTGATCTGATGATTGCCGAGGATGGTGCCGATGCGGCCGATGACGCCGGGGACGTCCTGATTGCGGATGGTGAGGAGCGTGCCCTGCAGGGGCGCCTCGATATCGATGCCGTCCAGATGCAGGAGCCGCGGCGAGTCGCCGTGGAGGATAGCGCCGCTGGCGGAGATGCTGGCAGGGCCGGCGTGCAGGGTGAGCTGCAGAACGGTGCCGGCTCCCCCGAAGGGCGCTTCCTTCTTCTCCTCATGCAGGCGGATGCCGCGCTCGGCCGCGACGGATGCAGCATTGATGCGGTTGACCTGCTCGAGATGGCCGATGACGCCGGCGATGGCGGAGTTGCGGATGAGCTCGGTCCGGGTTTCCGCCAGGCGGCCGTGGTAGGCAATCTGGATGGTGTCGACGCTGCCTTTCGGGAATTGCACGAGGAAGGTGCCCAGACGTTCGGCCAGCGCCATGTAGGGCGCCATCTCCTGGTATTCCTCATGGGTTAGAGAGGGCAGATTGACGGCGTTCTGGGCAACGCCGGATTTGAGATACTCACGGACCTGGAGGGCGATCTGGACACCGACGGCTTCCTGGGCTTCGGCCGTGGAGCCGGCGATGTGCGGGGTGAGAATCACGTTGTCGAGAGCAGCGAAGGGTGAGTTCTTCGGGGGCTCCTCGTGGAAGACGTCCAGGGCCGCGCCGCCGACGTGGCCGGACCTGAGCGCCACGGCCAGATCCGCTTCGACGACCAGCTCGCCGCGGGCGCAGTTGACGATGCGGACGCCCTTCTTCATGGTGGCGAGAGTGTCGCGGTTGATGATGCCGGCCGTTTGCGGGGTGAGGCCAACGTGCAGGGTGAGGAAATCGGAGAGAGAGAAAAGCTCTTCGGCGGATACCAGGCGGATGGCATGCTCGCGTGCGATGGAGGCGGAGACGAAGGGATCGTGGCCGAGGAGCTCCATGCCGAAACAGCGGGCGCGCTTGGCGACTTCAAGCCCGATGCGGCCGAGGCCGAGGACGCCCAGTGTTTTACCGCGCAGCTCTGAGCCCTGCAGGGATTTCTTCTCCCATTTGCCGGCGTGCATGGTGGAGTCGGCGCGGGGCAGCTGGCGGGCGAGCGCAATCATGAGTCCGACGGCCAGCTCAGCGACAGCAACGGCATTGGCGCCCGGGGTGTTCATCACAACGATGCCCCGGCGGGTGGCGGCTTCAGCGTCGATGTTGTCCACACCTACGCCGGCGCGGCCAATCACGCGCAGCTTCGGAGCCGCGGCCATCAGGGCGTCGTCCACCTGAACGGCGGAGCGAACGACCAGAGCATCGGCGTCCGCGAGGGCTGTGGGCAGGTCCTTCACCTGGTCGTGGGTGAGGACCTGCCATCCGGGTTCGGACTGAAACACGGCGAGCGTCGCCGGAGAGACTTTTTCCGCGAGAACGACTTTCATGAAAGCCTTTCGAGAGTTGGGGCCGGACGACGTCAGGCGTGGACGGCTTCCGGTTCCTTAGCCCGGGCGGGCGAGGCGAGCCCGCTGCGCTCGGCGTAAACCTGTTGGGCGGCAGCGAGCGACTGGCCAAAGCGGAATCCGGGCAGGTGCAGCGATGAGGCGGCGACCTGCTCGAGAGCGGCAAGGATGGCGATCGTATCCATGTAGTCGAAGAGGCCGATATGAGCGATGCGGAAGATCTGCCCCTTCATCTCGCCCTGGCCGTTGGTCACGATAGCGGCAAACCGGCTCTTCAGCTCCTTCACGATGACGCCGGAGTCCACACCCTGCGGAGTCAGGACCGCGGTGGCTGCTGCAGAGGGAGCGGTGGGCGCGAAGAGCGGGAGGCCAAGAGCCTGCATGGCAGCGCGGGTCATGGCAGCGCAGGTTTCCGCGTTGTCAATGAGCGCATCGCGTCCGGCGGCCAGGTCTCCTCCGCCCTGGGCGGCAATGTAGTCCAGAGCCGCACCCAGCGCGGCGATGAGCGCAACGGCCGGCGTGTAGGACGACTCACCCTTCTGGGCGTTTTTCCGTTCCTTGCGGAGGTCGAAGTAGTAGCGGGGGTTCTTTGAGGTTTCTGCGGCCTTCCACGCGCGGTCGCTCAGGCTCAGATAAGCGAGGCCGGGAGGAATCATGACCGCCTTCTGGGAACCGCCGATGATTACGTCGACACCCCAGGCGTCCACGTCGAGATGCGAGGTGCCGAGGCCGGTGATGGCGTCGACGATCAGCAGGGCCTGACTGCCTGTGTCGCGGAGAAGACTGGCAATCGCCTGGATGTCGTGACGCACGCCCGTAGACGATTCCGTTGCCTGGACGAAGACAGCGCGGGTGTCCGGGCGCAAGGCCTTGCCGATTTCATCGAGCGAGAAGGTCTGGCCGTAGGGAACGCTCAGGAGATCAACCTGGCAGCCGAATGCTTTGGCGAGGGATTCCCAGCGCTCGCCAAATTTGCCGGCGGAGAGGACGAGCACGCGATCTCGGGGCGAGGTGAGATTGGAGACGGAGGCTTCCATGGCGCCGGTGCCGGAGGAGGCGAGCAGCAGCACATCGTTTTTGGTCCCGACAAAGACCTTTAACTGCCCGAGGACACGCTGGTAGAGGGCGCGGAACTCCGGGGTGCGGTGGTGGATGTCAGCGGCGGCCATGGCAAACTGGGCTGCGGGCAGCAAGGGGGTAGGACCGGGCGTAAAAAGTCTGGTTTTACGGATCATGAAGGCGGCTCCCTTGCCCCCATTCTAGCGTCCGGCTTCCCCTTGCCAATCCCCTTATAATGGGAGGCCGGACGAGACGAGGCGAAACGCATGGATCTTGTGAAAAAGATCGATCAGGACATGGTGGCGGCGATGAAGGCGCACGACGTGGAGCGCACTTCGACGCTGCGGATGGCGAAATCCGCGCTGAAGAACAAAGCCATCGAGAAGCGCGCGGATCTGACCGACGTCGAGGCGCAGCAGGTTTTCAATACGATGATCAACCAGCGCAAGGACTCAATCGAGCAGTTCATGAAAGGGAATCGGCCCGAACTGGCAGCGAAGGAGGCGCGGGAGATCGTGACGATCGAGAGCTACCTGCCGAAGACGGCCAGCGAAGAAGACCTGAAGAAGATGGTTGAAGAAGTAATGTCCGGCGGCAGCTTTGGCGCCCGGGATATGGGATCGGCGATGAAGGCGGTGCAGGCGCGTGTTCAACAGCAGGGTTGGCGCGCGGACGGGCGGCAGCTCAGCGAGATCGTGAAGGCGCGGCTCGGGCAATAGAGACCAGGGCCGCTATTCGGATTCAGGCGATGGCGCGCACCGGTTCTCCGGAAGAAAGGTCCTCATCCCGGCGGATTTCGTTGGGCAGGCCTTCGGCACTGGCTGGCAGAAAGACCCGGAAACAGGTGCAGGCGCCGCCACCGCGGCGGAGGCTGCGGAATCGGATGCGGCCCTCGTACTTCTGCACAATCCCTTTGCTGATCCACAGGCCGAGGCCGGTGCCTTTGGCCGATTTCGTCGTGAAAAACGGCTGAAAGAGGCGTTCGGCGTCTTCCCGCCGGATCCCGCTTCCCGTATCGATGACGGAGATCGCGATGCCGCGCCGTTGGGTCTCCCGGTCCGTCGTTTCGGCGACGCGGAGGCGGAGCGTTCCTCCTGAGGGCATGGCCTGGATGGCATTGCCGATCAGGTTCAGGAAGACCTGACGCAGTTCTCCAGGGAAGCCGCGCACCAGCCCCGGGGAGGCGTACTTCTTTTGCAGAACGATGTGGCTGGCGAGGATGGGGCGCTGCTGCAGCTCCACGACATTGTCCAGGAGATCGGAAACCGAAACGGCAATGGGCTGCTTGGAGTCGCGGTAGAAGCTCAGGGTCTGGCGCGTGATATGCGAGGCGCGCTGCAGCTCCTGTTCTGCCATGGAGGCGTAGTAGCGAGCTTCCTCATCGAGCGAAGGATGGTTGCGCAGCAGGTAAAAGGCATTGGTGATGGCCTCGAGCGGGTTGTTGATCTCGTGGGCAATTATGCCGGCGACGCGTCCCATAGCCGCCAGTTTCTCGGCCTGGCGGAGGGCTTCTTCAGCCTGGATCTGGGCCGTGATGTCGCGCTGAATTTCAAGGATGGCGGTTCCGTCGCGATTGATGACCTTGCGTGTCGCGACCACCAGCTCACGCCCGTCCCGGGAGTGCACCGTCAGATTGCCATTCCAGGCCTTGCGCGCCAGCAATACGCTCTCCGTCTCCTGGCGCGAGACCGGAAACGCCGTGCCCAGGAGCTGATGCAGGTCGCGGCCCAGGACCTCTTCCCAGCTCCAGCCATAAAGGCTTTCCGCACCCGCATTCCAGAAACGGATGGCGCCCTCGAGGTCGCGCACGATGATCGCTTCGGTGGCCAGCTCGAGCAGTTCGGCGCGCTCGCGGTGGTGCGCCTCGCTCTGGCGCAGTTCTTCTGTGCGATCGGCCACGCGCCGTTCCAGCTCGCTGTTCAGCCGCTCCAGCAGGCGCGTCTTGCGGTGCAGCTCAACAAAGACCCCGACCTTGGCGCGCAGAACTTCGGGAATGACGGGGACGGAGATATAGTCGACGGCGCCGCGGCGATAGCCGTTGATCTTATCGGAGTCGGTGAGATGTACGCCGGAGATGAAAATGATCGCGGTCTTGCCGAACCGGGGATGCTCGCGGATCATGTCGGCCAGCTCGAATCCATCCAGCTCCGGCATGCTGACATCCATGAGGACGACCGCGACGTCGGTTTTCAGCAGGACGTTCAGAGCCTCCTTGGCCGAAGCGGCCTTGATCAGATTCTCATCGAGATCCGCGAGGATGACCTCGTAGCTGAGCAGCTTCGAGGGCTGATCGTCCACCATCAGGATGTTGACTTTTTCGTCTGCCGTCATCGATTGCTCCGAGCCCGAACGAACCTTTCTACCGATGGAGCCACATACGCAGCGCGGAAAGCAACTGCTCGGTGTTCACCGGTTTGGCAAGATACTCTGAGGCGCCTGCTTCCAGACACTTTTCCCGGTCACCCTTCATCGCCTTAGCGGTAAGAGCGATGATGGGCAGCCGCCGCAGCGCGGGATTCTGACGAATGACCTGCATGGTTTCGTAGCCGTCCATTTCCGGCATCATGATGTCCATCAGGACGATGGCCAGGTCGGAGGTGGATTCGATTGTGGCGATGGCTTCGCGGCCGGTTCCCGCCGTCAGCACCGTCATCCCGCGGCGCTCCAGAACACTGGAGAGGGCGAAGATATTGCGGACGTCATCGTCCACGATGAGGACTTTGCGCCCGAAAAGGGCCTCGTCGGACTGGTGCAGGCGATTGAGCATGCGCTGCTTTTCGGCCGGCAGATCAGCCACCACCCGATGCAGGAAGAGAGCCGTCTCGTCGAGCAGACGTTCCGGCGACTCGACGTCCTTCACCACGACGCTGCGGGCCAGCATGCGCAGGCGAGAGTCTTCCTCGGCGCTCAGTTCGCGGCCGGTAAAGACGACGACCGGCAGATCGACCAGCTTTTGATTTTCGCGAAGCTGACCGAGAACATCGAAGCCGGTCATGTCGGGCAGGCGAAGATCGAGAACAGCGCAGTCATAGCTGCCCTCATCCAGACGCTGCAGGGCGGCCGTTCCGGACTCCACGACATCGATATCGATATCGTCGTGCCAGAGCAGCTCGCGGATGCTGAGCTGCTCCGCGGGATTGTCTTCAATCACCAGCAGCCGCTTGCGCCGGGGCCGGGAATAGTCGCGGATGCGGGTGAGCGCGACTTCCAGATCCTCAGTGGAGGTGGGTTTGGTGACGAATGCGAACGCGCCGCGGGAGAGCCCATGGTGACGGTCGTCGTCGAGAGTGAGCATCTGTACGGGGATGTGCCGGGTGCGCGGATCCTGCTTGAGGTGGTTCAGGACGGTCCAGCCGAGCATGTCGGGCAGGAACACATCGAGAGAGACGGCGGAGGGATTGAATTCGCGCGCCAGGGCCAGAGCTTCTGCGCCGGTCATCGCGATCAGCACCTTGAAGCCCTTGTCGTGGGAGAGATCGGCGATGACGCGGGCGTAGTGGGGATCGTCTTCGACGACAAGCAGAACGGTGTCGCCTTCCTCGAGATTCTCGCGGTCGTCTTCCATCGCGGCGTCCTGCTCTGAAACAACGGGACTGGAGAGGAAAACCGGCACCGATGGGGAAGGCCCGTGTCTCTCAGCCAGAGGCGTGGCCGCGGGACCGACATAGGTCTGCGGCACATAAAGGGTGAAGGTGCTGCCCTTACCGGGGGTGCTGCGCAGCTGGATTTCGCCGCCCAGCAGGCTGGCCAGCTCGCGGCTGATGGCCAGACCGAGGCCCGTGCCTCCGTACTTGCGGCTGGTGCCGGCATCGGCCTGCTGGAAGGCCTCGAAGATGATGCGTTGCTTCTCGGTGGGGATCCCGATGCCGGTGTCGGAGACTTCAAACGCCACGACGGCGCCGGCGCCGCTGAGGACCGGATGATCGGGGCTCCACCCGGACATGGCACTGGCGACCGTGAGACGAACGCCGCCCTGCTCGGTGAACTTGAAGGCGTTCGACAGCAGATTCTTGAGGACCTGCTGCAGGCGGCGCGGATCAGTGACGAGGCTGCGGCCGAGTTTGGGATCGCCCTTGACCTCGAAGAACAACCTGCGATTTTCGGCCTCGTGGCGGAAGGGCCGGGAAACCGCTTCGAGCAGGCTGCCGAAGAAGAGCTCCTCCGGCTCGACCGACACGGTGCCCGATTCGATTTTGGAGAGGTCGAGAATGTCGCTGATGAGGTTGAGCAGGTCAGTGCCGGCGCCGTGGATGGTTCGGGCAAACTCGACCTGACGGCCGCTGAGGTTGCCGTCGGGGTTTTCCGCCAGCTGCTGACCGAGCACGAGGATGGAATTGAGCGGCGTGCGCAGCTCGTGGGACATGTTGGCCAGGAACTCGGATTTGTACTTCGAGGTGAGGGCCAGTTCGCGAGCTTTTTCTTCGAGAGCGCGGCGGGCCTGTTCGATTTCCTGATTCTTGCGCTCCACCTCGGAGTTTTGTTCGGCCAGCTGCTGCGCCTTCTGAGCCAGCTGCTCGTTGGTCTGCTGCAGCTCCTTCTGCTGGGTTTGCAGTTCGGTGGCCAGCTGTTGCGACTGCTTCAGCAGGGCTTCCGTCTGCATGGTGGCCTCAATCGAGTTGAGGACGATGCCGATGGAAGAGGTGAGCTGTTCGAGGAAGGCCAGATGCGAAGCGGTGAAGACGCTGAGGCTGGCCAGTTCGATCACCGCTTTGACGCGGTCTTCAAAGAGCACAGGCAGGACAATGATGTTGCGAGGAACGGCTTCGATCAGACCGGAGCGGATGGGCACGGCGGTGAGCGGGAGCTCGGTGATGAGCATGCGCCTCTTCTCGGCTGCGCACTGGCCGATGAGGCCCTCGCCCATGCCGATTTCGCGCTTGTAGCCATCGGGGATGTTGGCGAAAGCGGAGAGCAGAACCAGGGCGCCCGTGTCTTCGCTCTCCGGCTGCGTTTCAGTCTGATAGATCACGCCCTGTTGCGCATTGACCAGCGGGACGAGCTCGGAGAGGAGCATGCGGCCTACAGTCGCCAGGTCGCGCTGCCCCTGCAGCATGCCGGTGAAGCGCGCGAGATTGGTTTTGAGCCAGTCCTGTTCGGTGTTGCGGTCGGTGGTGAGCCGGAGGTTATCAATCATCGTATTGATGTTGTCCTTCAGCTCGGCCACTTCGCCGCGGGCCTCCACCTGAATGGAGCGGGTGAGGTCGCCCTTGGTGACCGCGGTGGCTACTTCCGCAATGGCGCGGACCTGGTTGGTGAGGTTGTCGGCGAGCAGGTTGACGTTGCCGGTCAGATCCTTCCAGGTTCCGGCGGCTCCCGGCACGTTGGCCTGTCCGCCGAGCCGACCTTCGACGCCGACCTCGCGGGCGACCGTGGTCACCTGATCGGCAAATGTGGCCAGCGTATCGGTCATGCCGTTGATGGTTTCAGCGAGCGCAGCCACTTCGCCTTTGGCGTTCACGGTGAGTTTCTGCTTCAGGTCGCCGTTCGCGACGGCCGTGACCACCTTCACGATGCCGCGCACCTGCTCGGTGAGGTTGGCGGCCATGACGTTGACGTTGTCCGTGAGGTCCTTCCAGGTGCCGGCCACGCCAGGCACTTCGGCCTGTCCGCCCAGCTTGCCTTCCGTGCCCACTTCGCGGGCCACGCGCGTCACTTCGGCTGCGAAGGCGTTGAGCTGGTCGACCATGGTGTTGATCGTGTTCTTCAGCTCGAGAATTTCGCCCTTCACATCGACGGCGATCTTGCGGGAGAGGTCGCCGCGAGCCACAGCGGTTGTCACCTCGGCGATGTTGCGGACCTGCGCGGTGAGGTTGCCAGCCATGGAGTTGACGGAGTCGGTGAGATCCTTCCAGGTACCAGCCACGCCGGGCACGTTGGCCTGTCCGCCGAGGCGCCCTTCTGTGCCCACTTCGCGGGCCACGCGCGTCACCTCACCGGCGAAGCGGTTCAGCTGGTCGACCATGGTGTTAATGGTCTCTTTCAGCCGCAGGATCTCGCCGGAGACATCGACGGTAATCTTGCGGGAAAGATCGCCGCTGGCGATGGCGGTGGCCACCTCGGCGATGTTGCGGACCTGGCCCGTCAGGTTGGAGGCCATGAAGTTGACGTTGTCGGTCAGGTCTTTCCAGATGCCGGCGACTCCCGGCACAGCGGCCTGACCGCCCAGTTTGCCGTCGGTGCCCACCTCGCGGGCCACGCGGGTCACCTCCCCGGCGAAGGCGTTGAGCTGGTCCACCATGGTGTTGATGGTGTCTTTCAGCTCGAGAATTTCGCCTTTCACATCCACGGTGATCTTGCGGGAGAGGTCACCGCGTGCGACGGCCGTGGCCACCTCGGCGATGTTGCGGACCTGACCGGTAAGGTTGCCGGCCATAAAGTTGACGGAGTCGGTGAGATCCTTCCAGGTTCCGGCCACGCCGGAGACCTGCGCCTGGCCGCCGAGCTTGCCTTCGGTGCCCACCTCGCGAGCCACGCGGGTTACCTCGCCGGCGAAGGCGTTGAGCTGGTCGACCATGGTGTTGATCGTGTTTTTCAGCTCGAGAATTTCGCCCTTCACGTCCACTGTGATCTTGCGGGAAAGGTCGCCGCGTGCGACCGCCGTGGTGACTTCAGCGATGTTGCGGACCTGGCCGGTGAGGTTGGAGGCCATGGAGTTGACGTTGTCGGTGAGATCTTTCCAGGTGCCGGCCACGCCCGGCACATTGGCCTGACCTCCGAGGCGGCCTTCGGTACCCACCTCGCGGGCGACGCGCGTGACTTCGCCGGCGAAGCGGTTCAGCTGATCGACCATGGTGTTCAGCGTTTCTTTCAGCTGAAGAATCTCGCCGCGGACATCGACCGTGATCTTGCGGGAAAGGTCGCCGTTGGCGATGGCTGTCGCCACTTCGGCGATGTTGCGGACCTGGCCGGTGAGGTTGGAGGCCATGAAGTTGACGTTATCGGTGAGATCTTTCCAGGTTCCGGCGACGCCGGGCACGTTTGCCTGGCCGCCGAGCTTGCCTTCGGTGCCGACCTCGCGGGCCACGCGCGTTACCTCGCCGGCGAAGGCGTTGAGCTGGTCCACCATGGTGTTGATGGTGTCTTTCAGCTCCAGAATTTCGCCTTTCACATCCACGGTGATCTTGCGGGAAAGGTCGCCACGTGCGACGGCCGTGGTGACTTCGGCGATGTTGCGGACCTGGGCGGTGAGGTTGCCGGCCATGGCATTCACCGAGTCGGTGAGATCCTTCCAGGTGCCGGCGACTCCCGGCACTACCGCCTGGCCGCCCAGTTTGCCGTCGGTGCCCACCTCGCGGGCCACGCGCGTCACTTCCGAAGCGAAGGAGCGCAGCTGATCGACCATGGTGTTGATGGCTTCCTTCAGCTGCAGAATCTCGCCGCGCACATCGACCGTAATCTTGCGGGAAAGGTCGCCGCTGGCGACCGCAGTGGCCACCTCGGCGATGTTGCGGACCTGGCCGGTCAGGTTCGAGGCCATGGAGTTCACCGAGTCGGTGAGGTCTTTCCAGGTCCCGGCCACCCCCGGCACCTGCGCCTGGCCGCCCAGCTTGCCGTCGGTGCCGACCTCGCGGGCCACGCGCGTCACCTCGGCGGTGAAGATGCTGAGCTGCTGAATCATGGTGTTGACAATGTTGGCGGAGCGAAGGAATTCGCCCTCAAGGGGCCGTCCGTCCACGTCGAGGCGAACGGTTTGTGTCAGGTTGCCCTGGGCCACGGCGGCGATGGCCCGGGTCACCTCTGTCGTGGGCCGCATCAGATCTTCAATCAGGCCGTTGACCGAGACTTCCATGTCATCCCAGGCGCCATGATGCCGGGGGACTCGGATTCGCTCGCGCGTCTTGCCCTCTTTGCCGACGGCATGGCCAACGCGCTTCAGCTCCCGGGCCATCTGTTCATTGGCGGAGACAATCTCATTGAAATGGTCGGCAATCTTGCCGGCCAGGCCCGTCCACGAAACAGGCAGGCGGACGCTGAAGTCGCCGTCTTTCATGGTTTGCAGTCCCTGCAGGATGATCGGAAGATAATCCTGTGCCGCGGCATCAGAACCAGGGACAGGGACAGATTTTTGCCCGCTTTTTTGTTTGGGCGCGGGCTGCGCGACGGTGGCCATAAAGGGCTCCTGGCGAGTGAGAGCGTCTGGGGTTCATCCCGGAAATGCACCTCGGCCGCAGCCTGACCGGGAGTAAGCCTGCAATGGAAGCGCTAGAAGGATGCGCAGGTCAATGGGAAGGGTTGCCTCTCGAAGTAGTGGTTTGAAAACAATGGTTAGCGGCCGAATTGCCCCGGCGTTGCGGCTGCATGAGCGATGATGAGAAAAAGGGGGTTTTCTACTGGGATGAACAGACGAAGGTTTCTGGCTGCTTCGGCAGTCGCGGCAGCGGGGGGGACGTCCTGGTTTGCCCAGGGCGAAGGGAAGACGAAGCGGCGGCTGCTGCTGGTTGGCACCCAGACCCACAACAACGACAGCAAAGGCATTTATTCCTATGACTGGGATTCGGCGACCGGAGAACTGAGCGGCGAAGAGCTGGCAGCGGCCAGTGACAATCCCACGTTCCTGGCGCTCGATCCCGCGGCGAACTATCTGTATACCGCGAACGAACTGGATGAGTTCGAGGGCCAAAAAAGTGGAGCGGTGAGTGCTTTTGCGGTCGATCGCACGGCCAGAAAGCTACGCCCGATCAATCAGGTGGCCGCACTGGGATCCGGCACGTGCAATGTGTCCGTGGACCGTATGGGTCGCGCAGCCTTCTGCGCCAATTACGTGGGCGGGAGCGCCAGCTCGTTTTATCTGCATCCCGATGGACAGATCAGCGATGCGGTCTCGCATTTTCAGTACACCGGTCATGGCCCCAACCCTGATCGGCAGGCGGTGCCGCATGCGCACCGGGTGACTGTCTCTCCGGACAATCGCTGGCTGCTGGTCAACGACCTGGGGCTGGACCTCATTCACATCTACCATCTGGATCCCGCTACCGCACGGCTCACACCGAACGAGCCGCCGGCGTGGCATGCGGCTCCGGGCTCGGGTCCCCGCGCCCTGAGGTTCCATCCCAACGGGCACATTGCTTATTGTGTGTGCGAGATGGGATCCGTTGTGAACGTGCTGCACTGGGACACGCAGAAGGGGGTGCTGCACGAACTGCAGACCCTCAGCCTGGTCCCGGCGGATTATCACGGCGAGACGGCCGGCTGCGACATTGTGGTTACGCGCGACGGGCACTTTGCCTATGCCATCAATCGGTTCTACGATAGTGCCGAGTCGTTCTCGATCGCCAAAGACGGAAAGCTGACGTTGTTGGCCCGGATTTCCTGCGGCGGCAAAACGCCGCGCCATCTGGCGCTGGATCCGACGGAGCGCTGGCTGCTGGTGGCGAATCAGGACTCGGACAATATCGCGGTTCTTGCGCGGGATGCGACGACCGGCAAGCTGGCGGAGACAGGGAAGAGCTATCCGCGAGTGAAGCCGCAGTGCCTGGTTTTTGCCTGACGATTACGCGGATTTGGACGCAATCACTGCGTCCAGGTCCGCAATTCGGGTTCGCAGGCCGGCAAGATCTTCAGGAAGCAGAGGCGCAGGGGATTTGAGCAATTCCTCGAGGGTCGCCGCGATCTCGCTGCCCTGCGGGAGTCCGAAGATGCCCAGCACGCCGGAGAGCTTATGGGCCGCTTCACGCCCATGCTCGCGCATCTCCCGATCGAGGGGATTCGCATCCAGAGCCGCCTCGGCGGCGTGCAGCACAGCCATGCGCTCCAGGATCGTCGGACGGCTGGTTTGCCACAACTCCGCGAGGCGCGACGCGATCTTCTCTGCCGCCGCTTCGTTCATGCTTCCTGCCAGCCGAGAACCTGGGCGATGTCCCGGGCCAGAATCAGCGGATCGAACGGCTTGAACATGACGCTTGCGACGCCGAGGTCGGAGAAGCGTTTCTGGTCGGCGGCCTGCACCTTCGCGGTAAGAAGAATGACGGGGATTTGGGAGGTTTCCGGGATAGCGCGCAGCTCGCGAAAGGTGGTTGGGCCATCCATACCGGGCATCATCACGTCGAGCAGGATGGCATCAGGACGGCTCTCGCGCGCCTTGGCAATGCCGGCGGCTCCGGAACCGGCCACGAGAACATCCCAGCCGGCGACAGTCTCCAGACTGAGGGCCGCCACTTCGCGGATGTCTTCCTCGTCGTCGATGATCAGAATCCTGCGTGCCATGCTCTTCCCCAAACCCTCTATGAGTAGCTGTGAGCGGCTTCTTCCCCGCTGTGAGCGAGCGAGGCGCGATCGGGCAGGAAGAAGCGGAAGACGGTGCCCCGCGCCCCGTTCTGTTCAGCCCAGATGCGGCCGCTGTGCTGGTGCATGATAGTGCGGCAGATGGCCAGTCCGAGGCCGGTGCCGCCCTTCTGCCGCGAGTCGGAGGCGTCCACCTGCTGGAAGCGGTCGAAAATGCTCTCCAGCTTGTCGGCGGGAACGCCCCGACCCTGATCAATGACGCTGACCGTAGCCCCGTCGGGGCTGCTTTTAATGATCACTCGCACGATCGATTTTGCCGGCGAGAATTTGACTGCATTGCTGAGCAGGTTGGTCATCACCTGCAGCATGCGATCGGGATCGGCCTCGATCGAAACGGAGGCCGGCTCGAAGGCCAGATGCACATCCTCGGCTTCCGCCATGGGCTGCATGGTTTCGATCGCCTGGCGGATCAGCTCTTCCAGAGCGATGCGGCGGAAGGTAAGAGGCGCTCGGCCGGACTGCATGCGCTCCAGATCGAGAATGTCGTTGATCAGGCGGACCAGACGGTCGGAGTTCGCCACCGCGATCCGAAGCAGGCTGGTCGCCTTCTCGCTGACGTTGCCCAGCAATCCGGCGGAAAGCAGACCCAGCGCGCCGCGAATTGAAGTGAGCGGCGTGCGGAGCTCGTGACTGACCGTTGAAATGAACTCATCCTTCATGTGATCGAGGGCGTAGCGCTGGCTGATGTCGCGGAAGCTGAGAACGCTGCCGACAGATTCGCCTTCTTCGACCATGGGCATGAGCGAGAACTCGACCGGGAAGCTTCTGGCCGGAGCCCGGAAGTAGACGTCCTGGCCGGAAGCGCTCTCGCCCGCCTGGAAGGCTCTTCGCATGGGGCAGGTGGCGTCGCACCCGGCGGCGGCGTGCAGAACCTCGTGAATCTCGCGGCCCGTCAATTCGGATTCGGCCCGTTCAAGGACGCGGGCGGCGGCGGGATTGACGAAGGCAATCCGATTCGTCGAGTCGACGCCGATGATGCCGTCGGCCACCGAGTCGAGAATGAAGGTTCGTTGCCGGTCGAGTTGGCGGACGCGGGCTTCCTGACCGGCGCGCGCCATGAACTGGCCGATGGAGCCGCACACGGTTTCGACGGTGGCCATCAGGTCAGGGTCCTCGCGCATGAAATGACGGGAGAAGCACTCCACAACCGCGATCACCTGATTGCCTACGCGGACCGGGACAGCCCAGCCGGAGACATAGCCATTGAGACGCGCCACGGTGCGCCGGATCATGGTGGTGTTCTGGCGGATATCCGCGACCCAGACCGGCTTGCCCAGGGACCAGACCATTCCGGGCAGCCCTTCGCCGCGAGCGAGCAGCAAGGCCTGCGTATCGTGCAGAAATTCGTTGCTGGAACGGCCCTTGGCGCACCAGGCAATCCGAGGGCGCATGGCGTGCTGCGCTTCATCGACCGACCAGAGAGAGGCGAACTCGCAGGAGAAGGTGCCGCACAGGGCTTCGAGCACGTGGATCAGGCCTTCGTCGAGAGAGGTGCTTTCGGCGATGATCTGGCTGACGATGAGCTGGATGCGCAGCCGGCGCTCGCGGCGGTTTTGCTGCGTCACGTCGCGGAAAATGCAGCGGACGGAAACGGGTCCGGATTCCTCACGGCGGCAGCTCAGGCTGGCTTCGACCTCGACGTTTTCGCCGGCAGAGTTCTGGAGGCGGACGGGATGGTGCTCCACACGGACGCCGTGCACCGCCTTATGAAAGAGGGCAGCCGCTTCCGCCTGGACTTCCGGCGGGAAGGCGGACTCGAAGCCGATCAGGGCTTCGAACTGGGCCGAATCCATTCCGAAGAGCGCCTGCCAGGCTGGATTCACATAGAGATAGCGACCGCGCGGGCTGAGCGTGGCGATCATCTCCGTGGAGTTGTCGAAGAGGTCGCGATAGCGCTCCTCGCTCTCGCGCAGGGCGTGCTCAGCGCGGCGCGTGGCACTCAGGTCGACGGCGATGGTGACCAGGCCTTCGACGGTTCCGGCGGAGGATCGGACGGCGGAGAGGTAAACCATGGCCGGAAACGTGGTGCCGTCTTTGCGGCGGTAGCGCATCTCAAACCCGCGCACGCGACTGGCGGGAAAGCTGGCTACATAGCGAACGTAAGGCAGAAGCGTTGCAGCCGTGTCGGGCGGGACGTCAGGCTGGGTGCGTGGACTGGTCAGTGAGGCGCCGAGCTGGTCGCCGACGCGCGCCATTTCGCTTTCGGGAAAGAGCTCCTGAGCCAGGATCTGGGAGACGACGTCAGCGGCGCGGAAGCCGAGCATGCGCTCGGCTGCTGGGTTGAAGAGGGTAATGCGGCCCGAGAGATCGCAGGCGATCATCATGGGACCTGCGGAGTCGAGGATGCTGCGGTGCAGGCGAGCGACGCGCTGCAGCAGGCGTTCGGCCTGGCGCTGCCGCATGGAGGAACGGAAGCTGGACAGGGCGATGACGACGAGCAGGGCCTGCGCGAGAGTCCAGAAGGCGGCGAACCAGAAGATCCATGGATGGTTCTGCGAGGGCGCGCTGCCGGCGCGCGCCAGCACGAGAGCTCCGGCGAGGGAGAAGGCCAGAGCGATGACAAAGGCTCGGGTGACGGACCGGGACTGAGTAAGTCGGGTCACAGGTGGATTCGGTGGACCTCAGATTGTGCATTCCCATTATCGGGCAATGGGAGAGCGGGAGAGTAGACGGGAATGCGAGAAGGTGCCCACAATGTAATCGGAAACACCGGCTGGTGTCGAATTGGAAGGGCCGGCGCGGCGCCGGGGGAAACGCGGGCGGCGCGCGGTTTTATGCGGTGACGGGCTCGAGAATGCGGCTCCAGCGGCGCTCGGAGCGGCTCGCGGCGGCTTTCTTGTGCCAGACATAACCGGCGATCAGAGGCAGCGCAAGGGTCGCCTCGCTGTAGACCATCTGCTCGTAGGTTGTATCGACTTTGCCCCAGGAGCTGGCTTCCTTCAGGGTGCTGGAGGAGAGGGCACCGTCGCGGACGTCGGCGACCGTGATCTGGATGGCGTACTTGTGCATCGGCGCTTCGTTGCCGAGGATGTCGGCGGCGACGACGATGTCCTGGGCGAAGTTTTTCGGCACGCCGCCACCGATCATCAGAAGGCCAGTGGTGGGATTGGCGATCTTGAGCTGGGTCAACTCATAGAAATCCTTGACCGAATCGATAGAAACCTTTGGCTTGTCCTGGCGCTTGTGCTGGTGCGCGACGAGGCCGAAGCCCGCGGAGCAGTCGCTGAAGGCCGGGCAGAAGATGGGGACATCTTTCTGGTAGGCCGCGAGAACGATGGAGTCGGCGCCGCCTTTTTCAGGGGTTTTGCCATTGGCTTCCAGCCAGGCGCCCATGGCGCGGATGAACTCGCGGGAGCTGTGGGGGCGGGGCGGCAGCGAGTCGGCGACCTTTTCGGTGGTTTCGTCGCAGTGGCGCAGCTCTTCTTCATCGATGAGGGTGTCGTAGATGCGATCGATCATCAACTCGCGGAGGACGGCGTCCTGGGTTCCGGAGCGCATGAGCTCGTCGGCGATGTAGTGCTTAAAGCCGAGGGCTTCAAAGAAGTCCTGGTCGACGATGTTGGCGCCCGTGGAGACGATGGCGTCGACCATGTTGTTGCGGACGAGGTCAACGAAGATCTGCTTGAGGCCGGCGGAGATGAGGGAGCCGGCGAGGCAGAGGATGACGCCGCAATCCTGGTCGCGCAGCATGCGCTCGTAGATGGAGGCAGCCCGGGCGAGGTCACGGGAGCTGTAGGCCATCGACTGCATGGCGTCGACGAGGGCGACGACATTGTGCTGCTTGATGTCGATGTGGCGAACGGGGTCTTTCAGGAGCTCTTTTTTCGTCGTCATAACCCAACCAGAATAACAAGGCGAAAGGGGCGTGAGGTTGGAAGGCCGTGAATTGGTGGCTGGCCATCCGGGACGTGCAGGAACCACCCTTGTGCATGGCGCCATCCTCAGCGGGCGGCAGGCGCTGAAAAGCAACCGCAGATCCTTCCGCTTCGCTCTGCGAATCGTCAGGATGACAATTCCGGGGGCTGAGGGGTACCCCCCTTCCCTTCGGGGTGACTTCGCGGTGTTTGATTCTGTTGGGCTTGCGGGACGGTGCCCTCCGGGGTATGCGGCAAGTCGTTGGCGGGAGAGCAGTTGGTCTCGAGGACGGAGTGCAGCATCCGCGGGTGCGAATGCTGCATTCGAGGCCGCGACGGGTCTGCGTGTTTGAGGGCAAAGCAGTTGGTCTCGAGGCCGGAGTACAGCAATTGGAGCCGGGAGCTGGGAGGCGGGAGCGGGGGGAAGTCCCCGGTCGCCGGTCCCCGGTCTCCTGCTCCTCTTCATGGCTGTTGGGCCTCGGCGAGGGTGGCGAAGAGGGTGGCCATTTCGCGCTGGAGTTGGGCGAGGTCGGCAGGGTTCGAGGGCGGGAATGCAGCAGTCGCGGACGGGGGCGCTGCAAGGTGCCGGCCGAGGTGGGCGGATGCAAGGGACGGAACCGGCTGGGGCGATTCCGAATCCGGGTAGGGGAAGGGAACCTGGCCGAGGCGGGTGAGGGCTTCGCGGAGGAATCGTCCTACGGTGCGGTCAGAGGGCGCCTGGCCGGGCTGGGTGAGGGAGTCGAGGAGCTCGTAGACGAGGGAGGGAAGTTCTTCGGTGCGGAGGCAGGGGAGTTCGCAGCCGGTGGCGCGCCAGCGCATCCGGGGCGTGTAGCGGTCGCGGCGCGGGGTGGGCCGCTGCCCCGGAGTCTGAGGGCGGTGATGGCGGCAGAAGGTCTGGTTGCGTCCGGCGAGGCCGCGGCATTTGCGGCCATTGGGCAGAGTCCAGGTGCATTCGGGAGTCATGGGTTCTTCCTCCGGGAAAACAGAGTTTAGAGTTTGGGGGTTAACGAACTGCGGGTTGAGGTTGGGGCACACGAGATTGTGCCGGTAAAAAGGAAGGGTTCGCCTTGCGGCGAACCCTTCTTAGTTCCCATGTCGAATGAGAAAAGCCGCCTCGGAGGGCGGCTTTTTTCTTTTTCACTCTATAAGTTCAGAATAGCAAATTCGGATGGATTTAGTGCCAGGTTTTGGATCTGTGACGGTTACGAATGGTGGATTGATACGGAAAGGGTTGGCGGGAAAACAGTACTTTGGTGCGGGCGGGGAGGGGTTGACAGAATTTCCACAGGGGGAAGGAAAAGTGCGTACTCGGGGAGGAGGAGGCTGCGGGTGACGTTGTCCGGGTCGAAGGTTCCGGTTGGCCGGTGAGACGACCGAACGCCATCTACCCAGCAGCATCCCCTGGGCCGACGGGGATCGCCGTTGCCCAGACTCAACCAACGAAAGCGGGCGCACGCGATACTATAGGGCGACGCCGGAAGGCGGATTGGTTCGGAACGGTTGAATCCATGCCCCTTGCTCCCGGCGCACGCCTCGGTCCTTACGAAGTCACCGCTCCAATTGGAGCGGGAGGGATGGGCGAGGTGTACAAGGCGCGCGACACGCGCCTGAACCGCGACGTTGCCGTCAAAATCCTGCCCGTATCGTTCGCGTCCGACCGGGAGCGGCTGCGCCGTTTTCAAACGGAGGCTGAGGCGGTGGCGGCGCTCAGCCATCCCAACATCCTGGCCGTCTACGACATCGGCGATTCCGAAGGGGCGCCGTATCTCGTTTCCGAACTGCTGGAAGGCGAGCCCCTGAGCGCTCTGCTGGCACGGGGCGCTGTTTCCCACCGCAAATCGGTGGCCTATGCGATTCAGATTGCGCAGGGACTTGCCGCGGCGCACAGCAAGAACATCGCTCACCGCGACCTGAAGCCGGACAACATCTACATCACGCGCGAGGGCCAGGTAAAAATCCTCGATTTCGGGCTGGCCAAATCGATCGTCCGGACCGGCCATGCGGTGGCGTCGCCCGACGATCTCACTCTGGCCGCGTCGGGGCCGGCCACGGATGCAGGAACCGTGATGGGCACGGCCGGCTATATGTCGCCTGAGCAGGTGCGCGGCTCGGTGGTGGACACGCGCACCGACATCTTCAGCTTCGGCGCAGTCTTTTTCGAGATGCTCACCGGGGTGCGCGCCTTTCGGCGCGACACCAGCGCGGAAACCATGACGGCGATCCTCAACGACGAACCGCCGGAGACGCTGGAATCGTCGCGCCAGATCCCGCCCGCGCTCGACCGGATCATTCGCCACTGCCTGGAGAAATCCCCCGATCAGCGTTTCCAGTCGGCGCGGGATCTGGCGTTTGACCTCGAATCGGCGTCCAATCTGACGCCGTCCGGCGGCGTGCCCGCGGCAAAGGCGCGCACGCGATATTCCTGGCGGCTCTATGCCGGGGCGGCGCTGGCCCTGGTGCTCATTGCCGGGTTGGGGGGGTGGAAGATTCTCGCGGGTGTAAAGCCCGTGACCGGCTCGCAGTTTCGCCAGATCACGTATCGCCTCGGAGAGCTGACCGACGCGCGCTTCACGCCGGACGGACAAAACATCCTCTACACGGCGGAGTGGGAGGGCACGCAACCGGAGATTGACACGGTTCCTGCGAACGGGAGCGGCGGTCATTCTCTGGGCATTGCCAACGCGCGACTGCTTGCGGTTTCGAAAACGGGTGAGGTCGCGGTCGCGCTGTCGCCTCATTTCGTGACCGCGTTCATGGGTCCGGGCACACTCGCGCGCGCTTCCAACGGAAGCGGAGCGCCTAAGCCGGAGATCGCGAATATCGTTCTGGCGGATTACACTCCGGATGGCTCGGCGCTGGCCATCGTGCGCTATCTGCCCGATAAGGCCGTGTGCCAGGTGGAGTACCCGATCGGAAAGGTGCTGTACACAGCGCCGGCCATCACCGATCTGCGCTTCTCGCCCAACGGAAAATACCTCGCCTTCATCCCGCATGAGAATCCCTTCGACGATCGCGGGAATGCAGTGATCGTGCGCGCGGATGGCACGAAGGTCGCTACCAGCACCATGTACGCCAGCGCGGAAGGGCTGGCCTGGACACCGTCTGGCGAGGAGATCTGGCTCACCTCCCCGCTGGAGAGCGGGCAGGTGCACGCGCTCTCGCTCTCCGGAAAAAATCGCGAAGTGCTTTCCGTTCCCGGCCGCCTGTTTCTCCGCGATATCTCGTCCAGCGGGCATCTGCTGGCCGAACAAGGCATATCGCATCTCGGCATGATGGTGGCGACGGGCAAGGGGAACGTCCAGCACGATCTCTCCTGGCTCAACTATGGCTTCATCCGCGCGATCAGCGACGACGGCCAGATGATCCTGTTTGAAGAGGAAGGCGCGGAGAGTCCCAACTACACCATCTACGTGCGCAATACGGATGGTAGCCCGGCGGTACCGGTGGGCGAGGGGTATGGCGCCGACTTGTCTCACGACAAGAACTGGGTGCTTGCCCTAAGGCTGAATGGAGAAGTGTGGCTCCTGCCCGTCGGTCCGGGCGAGCCGCGGCGCATTTCTCCGCCGGGCTTCCACTGCGTCTGGGCCAACTTTCTTCCCGACGGCAAAGGAGCTGTCCTGCTGGCCGGGAAGGGCGATGGGCCGTCCCGTATCTGGGTGCAGAATTTCAGCGGAGGCGATCCTCGCCCCATTTCCTCCGAGCAGGTCCTGGGCGTTGTCCCTTCGCCGGATGGGAAGTGGGTGCTGGCTGGAACCGCTTCCGATCTGACGCACAGGAGTACGCTCCTGGTGCCCATCGACGGAGGAGCGCCGGTGCCTATCGCGGGCCTCCAGCCCACGGACTATGCGCTTGGCTGGACCTCGGACGGGCGCCTTTACGTGCGGCCTCAGCTGAAGACGCGCAATACGAGCATCCCGGTTGCGATTCTGGATCCGCACACGGGCAAGCGGGCTGCCTGGCGCGACATACCGCTGCTGCCGGTCGGCGGGATCCACGCCTTCGGACTCCTCATCAGTCCCGATGGAGCCAGCTACGCCTACGGCTACGGCCTGCGCCTCTCGGATCTCTACACCATCACGAGCCCGCGCTGAAGCCGAAGCACGATTCCCACGTTGCTGGGGGAGGCGATGCAGGCGCGAGGAAGACAGCACGGTAGCGGGGAGGGCTGATTCTGAGGCGTGGCGGCGACGCCGGGAGAGCCATCCGTCCGTGGGAAGCATCGATGTGTGTATGGTGAATTTTCTGGAGCGGGTAGTGTTGATTCCGAGACCGCGGGCGGAGGTGTTTCCGTTTTTCGCGGAGGCGCGCAATCTGGAGCGGATTACACCGCAGTTGGTGCGGTTCGAGGTGGTCAATGCGGGGCCGATTGGGATGCGGGCGGGCGCGCTGATCGATTACAAACTGGGGCTGTATGGGATGCGGTTCCGGTGGCGGACGCAGATCGAGGAATGGGCGCCGCCGGAGTTCTTTGTGGACGTGCAACTCAAAGGACCGTATCGGCTCTGGCGTCATCGGCACAGCTTCGAAGAGGTGTCCGGGGGGACGCTGATGCGGGATTTGGTGCAGTACGAGGTGGGGTGGGGATGGGCGGGAGCGGTGGCGGGGCGCGTGTTCGTGCGGCGATCGGTAGAGCAGATCTTCGAGTACCGAAACCAGGCGATCCGGGAGATTTTTGCGCCGGGGCAGTGAGAGTCAGGCTCGCGGCGGGCGTGGCATCGCGTGCGTGGCTTCCGTTTTGTCGTCGCCGCTGTTACTTTTTGGGTTGTGCCGAGGGGGGCAGCATCCCGTTGAGCCGCAGGTAGGCAGCCATCTGGGAGTAGTGGTCGGCGAGGTCGGCGGGCAGCAACACCAGCACCATTGCGCGCGGCATGGTGCGGTGGAAGACGGTGAGGGGCTCGCCGAGCCTGGCGTCGGTGAGGCCGTCGAGCACGGGGCCGCAGAAGTCGAAGGAAGCCTTGAGGCCCGCAACCAGGTCGGCCTTGGAAGCGGTGTCGCTGACGTGGACCGATGCCGGCGCCGTGGTGCCGGACAGCGCTCCGCACAGGCCGCCATTCGATTGGGCAACGTGGGAGACGAGCTTGCCGAAGGTCCACTGGTCGGGCGTGGGGTGGTAGCTGTACTTGTCGGCGGGCATCTGTTCAGCCGCAGCGATCATATTTTTCGCATCGCGTTCGTAGAGGGTCTTCGCGCTCCACACTACCGGGTTCGCCGTGGCTTCGGCGGGCAGCGGCGCGGCTGGCGCCTGGGCGAACAGGATGGGCTCGGGGATCAAAGCCATGACTGCCACGACGGACAAAACTCTCATTGAGACTCGCACCGATGTTGCCTCCTGATAATGGGGCTGCTGGGGAAAATCGCACGACGGCTGCAGGCGGCCATGATAGCGGGTGCCGATTGCGCGTGTCCATTGCGCCGGAACGGGGATAAGGGCCAGAGAAGACGCCGCAAGCCCGGGGGAGGACCTGCGGCGGGGGGTGGGGGAGGGAGCTTACAGCTGGTCGACGGTCTTTGCTGCCGCGTCGATGGCCTCGATGATGCGGCGCATCTGTTCGGGAGTGGCATTGCCGCGGGCGACGCGGGCCATGACCGCTCCGCGGAGGTTCATGAAGGCCTTCATGATCTCGGGCGAACGGCCGCGGCGGAATTCGTCGCCGGCTTCTTCGAGACGCTCGAACAGGGCGGCGACGCGCTCCTTGTTCTGCTCGAGGAAAGCCAGGCCGTCGGGCGTGAGGGAGTAGATTTTCTTGTTGCCTTCGGAGGTGGACGAGACCGTGAGGCCTTCCTCTTCAAGGAGGGTGAGGGTGGGGTAGATGACGCCGGCGCTGGGGGTGTAACCACCGGCGAGGCGCTCTTCCATGGTTTTCATGAGTAGGTAGCCGTAGCTGGGCTGCTCAGAGAGCAGCTTGAGGATGACGAGGCGGATGTCGCCGGCGTCGAAGAGGCGCTCGCGGCCGCCGCCGAAGCCGGGCCAGGGGCCGGGACCCCATCCATGACGGTGACGGCCGCGGCCGGCAAACTGTCGCCGGGGGTCTTCAGGGACGTCTTCGCGGGCGCCGAAGCGGCAATCGTGCCGAGGCTGGTTGAAGCTGTGATGTTCAAACATAAAGTGGATCTCCTTGTTGCTGTATCTCAAGATATATCTCATGACAGAGTCGCGTCAAGCTATTTTGCGATATATCTTTTGCTGGACGGAGGAGCGCGGGCGGGTCGACTTTCGGGGGCTGAGGGGGGAGTGGTTCTGTGTCGTGGTTTCGGACACCGGGTGTCCGGGGATGGACAGGGAGGGGGTCGGTTGTGGAAGCGAAGGGAGCGCGAGCCACGTCAAAGTGTGGCAGACAGGAGGGGCCACGAGGGCGGGCTCAGTGGCCGTTGAGTTGCCTTCTGTAACAACGCCTCTTGGGTTTGGCCGGGTGGGAGCCGGCGCGATGAAGCGGTTCGCCGGATTCAAACTGGACACGCGCAATGAGTGCCTGTGGCGCGGCGGGGTGCAGGTGACGCTGCCGCCGAAGCCGTATCTTGTGCTGCGCTATCTGGTGGAGCATCCGGGGCGGCTGATCCCGCACGACGAGTTGCTGGATGCCTTGTGGCCCGAGACCTGGGTGCAGCCGCAGGTGCTGCGGACCTATGTGCTGGAGCTGCGGAAGCTGCTGGGCGACGATGCCGGGCAGCCGCGGTTTATCCAGACCATGACGAAGCGCGGCTACTGTTTTGTGGCGGCGGTGAGCGACGACAGCGAGGAAGGTGGCCGGATTGTCGGGGTGGTGGAGACGGAGGGGGGAGGCCGGCCGCTGGCGGGGCGGGTGGAGGAGATGGGTCGACTGGAGGCGGCGCTGGCAGGAGCGGCGCGGGGCCAGCGGCAGATTCTTTTTGTGAGCGGGGAAGCGGGGATCGGGAAGACGACGCTGGTGGACGCGCTTTGCCGGGGCAGCGCAATGCGGATTGCGGCGCAGGTGGCGCGGGGACAATGTGTGGAGGGCTTTGGAGGCCGGGACGAATACTACCCGGTTACGGAAGCTCTGCGGGAGATGTGCCTGTGCGCGGAGGGCGAGGCGGCGTGTGCGGCGCTGGCCAGGCTGGCTCCGGCATGGCTGGCGGGGCTGGGCGGGGCGCCGGCGATGCACGCACCGCCGGTGTTGGCGACGGAGCGGAAGCCGGGGGACCTATGTGCAGCTCTGGAGGCGATGGCGGCGGAGAGGCCGCTGCTGCTGGTTCTGGAGGATGTGCAGTGGGCGGACGAGGCGACGCTGCACCTGGTGTCGGCGCTGGCGCGTCGGCGGGCGGCGGCGCAGTTGATGGTTCTGGCGACGTGCGGAAGCGGCCATTCAGCGGGGAGCCAGACGGGGCCGCCGACCGGCAAAGTTGCGGGCGAGGAGGAGGGGCGACGCGCGGGCGGCGGGGAGTCGGCGGTGAAGGCGCTGAAGCAGAATCTGCTGATGAGGCAGCTGGGCACGGAGATCGCGCTGGGTCCGCTGACGCGGGCGGAGGTTGCGGCGCTGCTGGCGTGCGAGCTCAAAGAGGAGGCGCTGCCGGCGGGGCTGGCGGGTTTCGTGCACCAGCGGTCGGAGGGAAATCCCCTGTTTGCGATCGCGATTGCCGAACATCTGGTGGCGCGGCGGTTTCTGGTGCGCGCGGAGAAGGCATGGCGGGTGCGGGGCGAGCTGGCGGAGGCGGAGGCCGATGTGCCGGAGCGGCTGGCGCAGATGATCGAAGTGGAGATGGAGGGGCTGACGGCGGAGGAGCAGCGGATTCTGGGCGCGGGCAGCGTGATGGGGATCGCATTCCCGGCGTGGGCGGTAGCGGCGGCTCTGGAGGAGGACGTGGCGCGGGTGGAAGAGACCTGCGATGAGCTGGCGCGGCGGGTGCATTTTCTGGAGCGGGCGGGAGAGGACGAACTGCCGGACGGAACGCGGTCAGAGTTCTACGTATTTGTGCACGGGCTGTATCGCGAGGCGCTGTACCAGCGGCAGGCGGCGGGGAGACGGGCGCAGTGGCATGTGCGGATCGCCGATCGGCTGGCCGGGCTGTTTCGGGGGCGCGAGACGGCGGTGGCGCAGGAGCGGTCGCTGCACTACGAAGCTGCCGGCGACTGGCGGCAGGCCAGTGCGGCCTTGTGCGATGCGGCGCGGTATGCGCGGGAGCGAGGGGCGACGGCGGAGGGGCGGCATCTCGCCGAGCAGGCTCTGCGGGTCGCGGAGCATCTGGAGGGCGAGGAACGAGCGGAGGCGGAGGCGGCGATTCGAGCGGCGCTGACGGAGACGGGGACCGGCGCGGCTCGAAGCGGAGAACGCAGGGCGGTATGAATTTGACGGAATCTGGACAGGACCTTAACGACTTTGGGTGGGGGAGACGAGCAGGATGAGTGAGCAGTCAGGAGGTAGTCCCCCATGCGAACTCTCTTTTCGAAAATGATTCTCGCGTCGGCCGTCCTGGTGGCGGGGACGCTGGCAGCAGCTCCCGCGATGGCGGAAGTGCTGGTCGATGTGCCGTTCAATTTCACGGTAAACGGCAAGATGTGCCCGGCGGGGCGATATCAGGTGGAACACGACGCTGCGAGCAATATCGTGACGCTGCGGTCGAGGACCTGGTCGCGCACCTTTGCGTGGATTGCCGGACCCGGAGAGCCCTCCCCCTACGATGCCCGGGTGATTCTGCGATTCGACGAGAGCGGCGATGCGCACGAGCTGCAGTCGGTGCAGTACGGGAGCTCGATCACGAGCCGACTGGACCGGAAGACGCAGCCGAGCGAATACGTGCCGACGCGGATGATCCAGGGGCAGTGACCCAGGTGTAGTCAGAAAAAAAACAACGACAGCTAAACCTCCTTAAGGGGCCATCGCTTGTGCGGTGGCCCCTTCTTTTTGTGGCCCGATGCTGTGGTGTCAGGCGCGGGCCGCACGCGGCCGCAGCTGCGAAGCCGAAGCGACGCCGCGGCGCAGGGAGCCGCCGGCCTGCGATCCATCGTCGAGACGGAACTGCCGGATGACGCGGTCGAGGTCGGCAGCCAGGCCGGCGATGCTGCCGAGGGCCTGGACGGCTTCGTCGGCGCCCTGGGTGTTTTCGACGGAGAGTCGGGAGATTTCTTCCGCGGACTGGGAGATCTCGCCGGAGGCGGCGGTCTGCTCGGTGGCGGCGGAGGCGATGAGCTGAATCTGCTGCTCGACCTGTTTGGAGGAATCGATGATGGATGCCAGACTGTGGCGGGCGCGGGTGGTTTCCTCGATGCCGGCGCTGACGGCGGTGTTGCTTTCCTGCATGACCTGCAGGGTGGTCTGGGTTTCCTCCTGCATGGTGCGGATGGTGGCGGCAATTTCTTCGGTGGCGCTGCGGGTGCGCTCGGCGAGGCGGCGGACTTCACCCGCGACGACGGCGAAGCCGCGGCCATGCTCCCCGGCGCGGGCGGACTCGATGGCGGCGTTGAGGGCGAGGAGGTTGGTCTGCTCGCTGATCTCCTGAATGACGCTGACGACTTTGCCGATTTCGTCGGAGCGGAGGGCCAGGGAGGACATTTTCTCTGACGCGGAACCGGTGGCGGCGGCGATTTTTTCCATAGTGGTGGCGGCGGCCTGCATCACCTCGCCGCCCTGTTGGGCGGTTTCGGCGGATTCGCGGCTGGCGTTGGCGGCGTTTTCGGTGTTGCGGCTGATCTCGCCGATGGTGGCGGTCATTTCCTGAGCGGCGGCGGCGATCTGGCCGGTTTTGGTGGACTGGGCTTTGGCGTTGGAGGCCGACTGGGAGGCGCTGCCGCTGACCTGGGAGGTGGAGGCGGCGAGGCTGTTGGCGCTGGCGGCGACGGAGTGCAGGGCCTCGCGCACAGCATCCGAGCAGGTATTGAGGGCGACGCCGAGGCGTCCGATTTCGTCGGAGCCGGTGACGACGACCTGGGCGGTCAGGTCTTTGTTGGCCATGCGTTCGAGGGCTTGGGTTACGACACCGATACGCGGGGCGATGAGGCGGGTGAGCTGCCAGCCGATTAAGGCGGAGAGCAGGACGATGGCCAGGGTGATGGCGATGTTGATCCAGAGGGTGCACTGGAGGGCCTGGACGGCGGCGGTCTCGTCGTCGTGTCCCTGGGACAGGTTCAGGGCGACGTCGGTGGTGGATGAATCCATGGCCGCATGAAACAGAGCGGCGGTTGCAGCAGAAACGAGGAGGCTCCCGGCCTCGGCGGAGTGGTGATCCTTGTCCAGAGCGAGGGCGCGGTTGCCGGTTTCCACATACTGCGCAAAACCCGAGGCGAACTGCCGGGCGAGATCGCGCTGCTGCTGACTGGTTTCGTGGGGAGCGTAGGCGAGGAGGGATTGGTCGAAATCGTTAATCGCTTTGGCGCGCGAGGCGGTTTCCCTGTCGATGCAATCGGGCGATGGGCACAGGGTCAGGGCAAGGTCGGAGCGGCGCACCTGATTGATGTCGGCGCGGGCGGCGGTCAGGGCAACGATGGAGGGGAAATCGTCCTGGTCGATGAAGCCTGCCTTTTGGGAGGCGCCGCGCAGGGTGAGGGCGGTGTACAGGCCCAGGGCTACGCAGAGAGAACAGATGACGCCGAAAGCGACCGCGAATTTGCGGGCGACGGGGATATTGCGGGCGACCGACATGGAGAGAGCCTTTCTGTGCCGAGGCGCGGGATAGTGATGGTCGTTTCTTTTCAGACCATGGGCCCGGCTTCGGCTGACAAGAGGTTCATCGGCGCAGGGCAGGACGACTTGAATGATGTGGATCGCAGCTAGTCGGGGAGGACCATTTTTTTGCCGGCGAGGTCGCAGGCGCGCCAGAGGTACCAGCTGGCGACGGAGCGCCAGGGGCGCCATTTTTCTGCGCGGCGCAACATGGCGTCCGGTTTGGCGAGCATAGAGGCGTCGAAGGGTTTGGTTTTGGGGAGACGGTTGAAGGTGAGGGCGAAGCCTTTGCGGACGCCGTAGTCGGTGACGGGAAAGACGTCGGGGCGGCCGAGGCGGAAGATGAGGAGCATCTCGACGGTCCAGGCGCCGATGCCGCGGACTTCGGTGAGGCGCTCGATGATTTCGGCGTCGGGCATGCGGCGGATGGCGATGAGGGTGGGGACGGTGCCGTCGATGGTTTTCGCCGCGAGGTCGCGGAGAGCTTTGGTCTTGGAGGCGGAGAGGCCGCAGGCGCGGAGCCGGTCGTCGGAGGTCTGGAGCAGAAGCTCGGGTGCGGGATGGAGTTCGCCGAAGGTGGTGAGCAGGCGCTTGAGGATGGCGGCGGCGGCCTTGCCGTGCAACTGCTGATAAATGATGGATTCGAGCAGGGCTTCAAAGGGTGAGTGCTGGCTCTTGAGCTTCACGGTGAAGGGGCCGGCGCGGCGGATGAGGTCGCCGAGTTTAGGGTCGGCGGCAGCGAGGGCGCGGCAGGCTTCCTCGGAATCGTAGCGAACGGCGCGTCTTCCGTCGGGCATGAGAGACAGGGTACAGGTTGCAGGGGACAGGGTACAGGTTGCAGGTTACGGGTTGCGGGGCTGGCGCCGTGCAGACGTTACCACAGAGGGCCCCGAGGACACAGTGGGCGGCGGCCATCGCTATTAGGCATCGGGACGGTTACAGATGAGGTGTGGAAAACCACGGCGCGCTGAGGCGGGGCGCGGGTGCACAGGGGTGGGCGGGGATTCGTGTGCGAAGCCGCGGCGAGGCGACGCGGGGCTTTCGGCGGCGGATTTTTTTGCATCTCAGGGTCGTGCGCTTGCAGAGGGCGGCAATCTGCCGCTATAGTTCTTCTTTCGTAATCTTTTTTGTGATGCAGGTCACAATCGGGTGTGATCCAAAACACAATCAACCCTCTTCCAGAGCACAGGGACCGGCCCGAGCGGTGAGCTTCTGTGTGCTGGATCGGCAGCAAGGCAACTTCGGTGACAGCCCGTACGATTTCGTTTGAGTCCGTCGCCTGTATTCGCGCCGTTCTGAGATGAAAGGGATGATCGCCGGCAAGCGCAGAGCGCTCACCTCTCAGCGATTTACCTGGCAGATTTACTTAGGAGAAGCAGGACGCATTCATGCCGCAGATTTTTGACCGCAGCTCGAACGCGCTGGCCCGGATGAGCCTGATTTTGACGGGGCTGATCATTATCAGCCTGGGGCTGACCCTTGATGAACTGCAACGGTCGCCGTGGGTAACGCGGCAGGGCCAGCGAGCAGATCAACCGGTGCCTTTCAGCCACAAGCATCACGTGGAAGGACTGGGACTGCAGTGCCAGTACTGTCACACGTCGGTGGAGGAGTCGAGCTACGCGGGCATTCCTCCCACGAAGACGTGCATGAACTGCCACGCGCAGATCTGGACGGACGCGGACCTGTTGAAGCCGGTGCGGGACAGCTGGGCGACGGGACAGTCGATCCCGTGGACGCGGGTGCACGACCTGCCGGATTTTGTTTTCTTCAATCATGAAATTCACGTGAACAAAGGCATCGGGTGCTCGTCGTGTCACGGACGAGTGGACGAGATGCCGATCATGTACATGCAGAACTCGCTGCAGATGGAGTGGTGTTTGAACTGCCACCGGGATCCGGCGAAGAATCTGCGACCGACGAGCGAGATCTACAACATGGCGTGGACGGGAGCGTCGGAGCTGAAGCCGGTGTGGTGCGCGGCGGAGGATATCCAAAAAGGAACGCCGACGGCGGAGAGCGTGACCTGCACGGAGGCGAATCCGGGAGCGGGAGGGATCCAGATGGCGGCGCTGAGCCGACCGCCGACGGGGATGGCGGCGCAGCTGAACGGGATCGGAACCGGAATTGGCAGCGAGGACACGATGCCGGAGAGACTGCCGGCGGGGATGCACTACGTGAAGTTCACGAGCCAGGAGGAGCTGGGTCGGTTCCTGCTCCAGCACTACGACATTCGCCCGCCGCGTGAGCTGACGAGCTGCGAGGTTTGCCACCGATGAAAGAAAAGCAGGGTACAGGGTACGGGGTACAGGGTACAGCCGGGAGCCGGGAGCTCGGGGCTCGGGGCGCAGAACAGAGCGCAGAGCTCAGAGCGCAGAGCTCAGAAAACTCCGTGAACGAGGAAGGGGTGGCGGAGCTGGTGCAGATTGAGCAGGCGAGGAAGCCTACGCTCGAGCAGGTTCGGGCGAAGCTGGCGAGTGAGCCGGGCGGCCAGAAGAGGAAGAAATTCTGGCGGTCTGTGGACGAGCTGGTGGATGCGCCGGAGTTTGCCGGGCTGGTGAACGAGGAGTTTCCGTCGCAGGCGTCGGAGTGGATCGATCCGGTATCGCGGCGCAGCTTTCTGAAGGTGATGGGCGCGTCGATGGCGCTGGCCGGTCTGGCGGGCTGCACCAAGCAGCCGGATGAAGCGATCATGCCGTACGTGAAGGCGCCGGCGGATCTGATCCTGGGGCAGCCGGTGTATTTCGCGAGCGCGTTTCCGTTCACGACGGGCGCGGTGCCGGTGCTGGTCAAGAGCGCGGCGTACCGGCCGATCAAGGTGGACGGGAATCCGGAGCATCCTTACAACCGGGGAGGGTCGGATCCGCTGACGCAGGCGACATTGCTGGATCTGTACGATCCGGACCGGTCGCAGCACATTCTGTATCGGGGTGAGACGCGGGCGTGGCCGGCGTTTCTGGCGGAGTTCCGGTCGATGCTGGCGGACAAGAAGGCATCGGGCGGGCAGGGGCTGTACTTCCTGAGCGCGACGGTGACCTCGCCGACGATGGCGGCGCAGTGGCAGCAGGGGCAGAAGAATTATCCGCAGGCGAAGTTCATCCAGTACGACCCGCTCCATCGCGACAGCCACTACACGGCGGCGAAGCAGGCCTTCGGGGAGTATGTGGATGCGCAGTACCGGCTGGACGAGGCGGACGTGATCGTCTCGCTGGATGCGAATTTCCTGGGCGGCGCCCAGTACCCGGGCTTCCACCGGCTGGCGCAGGACTACGCGAGCAAGCGAAAGCTGGCGGACAAAGACCTGGCGATGAATCGGCTGTACACGATCGAGACCGAGACGACGCTGACGGGGTTCAAGGCGGAGCATCGGCTGGCGGTTCGGCCGAGCCAGATGGCGGCGTTTGCGCAGGCACTGGCCGGAGCCGTGGGCGCAGGCGGCGGGCAGGGCGGGAACTGGTCGGATCACGAGGCCAGGTATCTGGCGGGCGTGGCCGCGGATCTGCAGGCCAACGGCGGCAAGTGTGTGGTGATACCGGGCGAGATGGCACCGCCGGAAGTGCACCTGGCGGCGTTCGCGATCAACGAGAAGCTGGGGAACGTGGGCAAGACGGTGGTGTACACCGAGACGGTGAACCCGATGCCCTCGATCCAGACGGCGGAGCTGAAGTCGCTGGTCGCGGACATGAACGCGGGCAAGGTGGACTGGCTGGTGATTCTGAATGCCAATCCCGTGTATGCTGCGCCGGCGGACCTGGAGTTCGAGAGCGCGCTGAACAAGGTGGGCACGGTCGTTCACCTGGGCTCGCATCTGGACGAGACGGGAGAGACGGCGCACTGGCACATCAACAACGCGCACTACCTGGAGATGTGGTCGGATGCGCGGGCCTACGACGGCACAGTGAGCATCGTGCAGCCGATGATCGAGCCGCTGTACGGCGGGCATAACGCGCATGAGATTCTGCAGTCGCTGCTGGATGATCCGGATGTGTCGGCGTACGACGCGGTACGGGCGACGTGGATGCAGAAGGGCGGACCGCTGGAGAAGGGCGGCGCGGGGGCGCAGCAGGCCGGGGGCGATGCGGGTCCGGAGTTTGCCTGGCGCAAGGTGCTGCACGATGGATGGATCGCGGACACGGCGTTCCAGGCGAAGACGGTGGCGGCGAAGGGTGCGGCCGCGGGTGCAGCGACGAGCGCCGCTGCAGCGGGGAACGGCGTGGAACTGCTGTTCCGGCCGGATCCGCATGTCTACGACGGGCGTTTTGCGAACGTGGGCTGGATGCAGGAGATTCCGCGGCCGGTGACGAACCTGTCGTGGGACAACGCGGCGCAGATGAGCTTCGCGACGATGGAGAAGTACGGGCTGTCAGAAGACGACGCGGTCGAGATCAGCGTGGGCGGGCGGAAGATTGTTGCCGGAGCGCTGGCCGTGCCGGGACAGCCGGACGACGTGGTGCTGGTGACGCTGGGGCAGGGACGGCGGATGGGGCGCGTGGCCGGAGGCGTGGGCTACAACGGCTACCTGATTCAGTCGTCAGACGCGCCGTATATGCAGTCGGGCGCGACGCTGAAGAAGACGGGCGGCATCTACGACCTGTGCGTGACGAAGAGCCACCACATCGACCAGCGCGCGGTGTTTGCGGGCGGCGACGGGAGCGGAACGCATTCGCTGGAAGGCGATGAGGCGCTGGACCGGGGGATAATCCGGTACGCAACGCTGACGGAGTACAAGGCCGATCCGGACTTTGCGCATGAGGGCGTGGGGCACTGGACGCCGAAGCCGGACGAGAGCATGTTCCCGGGATATCGATACGACAAGAACGCCTGGGGCATGTCGATCGATCTGAACTCATGCGTGGGATGCAACGCGTGCATCACGGCCTGCTATGCGGAAAACAACATTCCGGTAGTCGGGCGGGAGCAGACGAAGATCGGGCGCATCATGCAGTGGATCCGGATCGATACCTATTACGAGGGCGATCTGGCGGCGCCGCGGGCGCACTTTCAGCCGATGACGTGCCACCAGTGCGAGAACGCGCCGTGCGAGCAGGTTTGTCCGGTGGGAGCGACGGTGCACTCGCCCGAAGGCCTGAATGTGATGATCTACAACCGCTGCGTGGGGACGCGCTACTGCTCGAACAACTGTCCTTATAAGGTGCGCCGGTTCAACTTCCTGCTGTACTCCGATTACGAGACGGAGAGCCTGAAGCTGATGCGCAATCCTGAAGTGAGCGTGCGCAGCCGCGGGGTGATGGAGAAGTGCAGCTACTGCATCCAGCGGATCGAGGCGGTCAAGATCGAAGCGGACAAGGACAACCGCGACATTCGCGATGGGGAGATCCGGACGGCGTGCCAGCAGGCGTGCCCGACGAGCGCAATCATCTTTGGCAATATCAACGACAAGACGAGTCAGGTAGCGAAGATCAAGACGAACGAACGGACGTATGGGGTGCTGGCCGATATCAACACGCGGCCGCGCACGACGTATGTGGCCGGGGTGTTGAACATCAATGAAGACCTGGCGAAGTCGCTGGGAGAGTATCAAAGTTAGCTGGGTAGCGGTTAGCTGAGAAGCGGTTAGCTGGGAAGCGGTTAGCGAGTCAGCAGAACAGGGACGCAGTAAGAGAGCGAATTCAGCGGGGAATACGGATCGAATGGCAACAAAAGACGCACCCGTCAACAATCCGATGGTGGATCCGGTCACCGGAGAATACCGGGTCATCGCGCCGGGGCACACGTTCAAGTCGGTCACCGAGAAGGTATCCCGCATTGTGCTGACCAGCCACACGCCGATGGGGTGGTGGCTCGGTTTCGTGGTGGCAGGCGGATTTGTCGGCATGCTGCTGACAGCGGTGACGTGGCTGTTCCTGAAGGGCGTGGGCATCTGGGCGATCACGATACCGGTGGCCTGGGGCTTCGCGATCATCAACTTCGTGTGGTGGATCGGCATCGGCCACGCTGGAACGCTGATCTCGGCGATTCTGCTGCTGTTCAAGCAGAGCTGGCGGAACTCGATCAACCGGTTTGCCGAGGCGATGACGATCTTTGCCGTGGTGTGCGCGGGGTTGTTCCCGCTGATCCACGTAGGCCGGCCGTGGCTGGGGTACTGGTTGTTTCCGTATCCGAGCACGATGAATTACTGGCCGCAGTTCCGGTCGCCGCTGCTGTGGGACGTGTTCGCGGTTTCGACGTACGCGACGATCTCGGTGGTGTTCTGGTACATGGGCATGATCCCCGATCTGGGGACGCTGCGGGACCGCTCGCAGTCGAAGTTCGGACAATTCGTCTACGGGATGATGAGCGTGGGGTGGCGGGGTTCGGTACGGCACTGGGTGCGGTACGAGACGGCGTCGCTGCTGCTGGCGGGCCTGGCGACGCCGCTGGTGCTGTCAGTGCACAGCGTGATTTCTCTGGATTTCTCGGTGGCGCTGCTGCCGGGCTGGCACACGACGATTTTTCCGCCGTACTTCGTGGCCGGGGCCATCTATTCGGGATTCGCCATGGTGCTGACGCTGGCGATTCCGATCCGGAAGTTTTACCACCTGGAAGATCTGATCACGATCCGGCACATCGATAACTGCGGCAAGGTGATGCTGGCGACGGGCATGATCGTGGCGTACGGCTACTCGACAGAAGTATTCATGAGCTGGTATTCGGCCAGCCACTGGGAATACTTCATGATGTGGAACCGGATGTTCGGGCCGATGGGGTGGTCGTACTGGGTGCTGATCACGTGCAACATCGCGCTGCCGCAGCTGATGTGGATCCGCAAGTTCCGGTCGAACGTGGGGCTGATGTTCCTGATGTCGCTGATCGTGAACACCGGCATGTGGTTTGAGCGGTTCGTGATTGTGGTGACCAGCCTGACGCGCGATTATCTGCCGTCGTCGTGGGGCACGTATCGGGCGACCAAGTGGGATTACATGACGTTTGCCGGAACGCTGGGACTGTTTACGTTCCTGTTCTTCCTGTTCATTCGCTTCCTGCCCATGATTCCGATGTCGGAGCTGCGGCTGATGCTGCCGCAGGCTAAGGTGCAGGAGAAAAAAGAACTTCTTCCGGAGGCAGGTGACTAATGCCACTTCCTGAGGGGCTGTACGCATTGATGGCGGAATTCGATACGCCCACCGAGCTGGTACACGCGGCTAAGGCGGCTTACGAGGCGGGTTACCGGCGGATGGACTGCTACACGCCGTATCCCGTGGAGGAAGCGGCGGAGGCGATCGGTTTCCATCGCGACGAGGTTTCGCTGGTGTGCCTGCTGGGCGGCTTGCTGGGGCTGGCGGCGATGTTCGGGCTGGAGACGTGGATTTCGGTGTGGTCGTATCCGCTGAACATTGCGGGGCGCCCGTATTTTTCGTGGCCGGCGTTTGTGGTTCCGGCGTACGAGTGGACGATTCTGTGGGCCGGACTGTCGGCCTGCTTCGGCATGCTGGCGTTGTGCGGGCTGCCCAAGCTGTATCACCCGGTCTTTAATGCGCCGAATTTCCGGAACGGAGCGACGAGCGACAAGTTCTTCCTGTGTCTGGAGTCGACGGACCCGAAGTTCGAGGCAGGGGAGACGCGGGGATTTCTGGAAGCGCAGGCGCCGGTTTCGGTGGTGGAGGTGGAGTATTAACGCGGCAGCGTACAGCGTACAGCGTACAGCGTACAGGGGAACCCGGTTGCGCCGGGACGCACTGGTGCGCGGCGTGAGCGGGGTGGCCCTCCTGGCGTGTCTGGGTTTTGCGGGGGGATGCCGGCAGGATATGCAGAACCAGCCGAGGATGTTTCCGCAGCGCGGCACGACGCTGTTTGCCGATGGGCGGTCAGTACGGCCGCAGGTGGAGCACACGGTGGCGCGCGGTCAACTCTACGAAGACGGCTACTTCTATACCGGGCTGATGAATGGGAAGGAAGCGGACACGATGCCGTTTCCGGTGACGATGCAGGTGCTGGATCGCGGCCAGGAGCGCTTCAATATTTACTGCACGCCGTGCCACTCGCGAGTGGGCAACGGGGCGGGGATGATTGTGGAGCGCGGGTACAAGCCGGCGGGAAACTTCCACGATCCGAAGCGGCTGGCCGAGCCGCTGAGCCACTACTTCTACGTGATGACGAACGGCTTTGGCGCGATGCCGGATTACCGGGCGCAGATTGCCCCGGCGGACCGGTGGGCGATTGCCGCGTATATACGCGCGCTGCAGCTGAGCCAGAACGCGACGGTGGCGGATGTGCCGGCGGGGACCCAGGTGCAGAACCTGAAAGATATTGCGCAGGATCAGGGCGAACCGGCGAGCTATGCGGGAGCGTGGCCGATGCCGGGGACAGCGGTTTATGGGCTGAAGACAATCGGGATCGTGGCAGGGGCTCCGGCGGAAGGGGTGCCGCAGCCGGCAAGCAAGACGAAGCCGGCGACGCCCGCGACAAAGAGTGAGACGATGACGCCGCCCGCGCGGCCTTCAGGAGCGCATAAATAGCGATGGCGAACGATTCATTCAGCAAAGGATTGCCGTCGACGCTGGGAGCGCCGGCCTTCGTGGACAACTGGCGGCGGCGCGCGCTGATGGTGGGGCTGGTGTTCTCGGCGCTGGCGGTGCTGTTCGGATTCCTCGGGCAGTCGATGGATCCGGAGCATCTGGGCTGGAACCATCTGCTGCGCGGCTGGCTGGACGGCTTTGTGATGTGCTTCGGGTTCTGCTTCGGCGGGATGGCGCTGCTGATGGTGCAGTATCTCTCCGGCGGCAAGTGGGGGCTGATTGTGCGGCGCCCGCTGGAGGCGATGTCGCGGACGTGGCCGCTGATCGTGCTGCTGTGGATTCCGGTAGCGGTGTTCGGCGCGGCGTACGGGCAGCTGTATCCATGGGCAAAGTACGAGAACTGGGCGGCGGCTCTCAAAAGCGGAGCGATCTCGCATGAGATGGCGCATGCGATCCAGTGGAAGTCGCCGATGCTGAACAAGACGAACTTCTGGGTCGTGTCACTGGTGTGCTTTGCGATTTTCGCGTTGTACATCACGATACTGAACCGGTGGTCGCTGAAGAGGGATGCCGATCCGGAGCCGCATGTGGCGTACTGGCGGACGCGGTTCGAGAACCTGAGCGGGTTTGGCGTGGTGCTGTTCGCGGCGCTGCTGTTCATCCTGTCGATTTACTGGGTGATGTCCATCGACGTGGGGTGGTATTCGACGATTTACGGCTTCCAGTATCTGGTGGGCGAGACGTTCGTGGTGCTGCCGCTGGGGATTCTGACGCTGATGTGGCTGAGCCGGGCAGAGCCCATCAAGTCAACACTGCGCGTGGTGGAGCAGCACGATCTGGGCAAGCTGTGCTTCGCGCTGGTGATGCTGAACATCTACTTCGCGTTCGGAGCGTTTCTGATCGTCTGGTCGGGAAACTCGCCGGAAGAGATTCCGTGGTATCTGGACCGGATCCGGGGCGGGTGGGGCGTGATCGCAACGCTGGACGTGATCTTCCACTGGCTGATTCCATTCAGCCTGCTGCTGTCGCGGGACCTGAAGAGGATCAAGAGCCGGATGGCGGTGGCGTGCTGGGTGATGATCTTCGCGGGATTCCTGGACATGTTCTGGCTGATCGAGCCGAACTTCAGCGACGCGGCACGGAACCTGCATTTCAGCTGGGGGATCCTGGAGTACGTCGCCGTACCGGTGGCGCTGTTCTGCTTCTGGCTGGTGGCGTACTTCGGACAACTGAAGAAGCGGCCGCTGATTGCGACGAACGATCCGCATCTGGCGGAGATTCTGGAGCATGACTATGTCCACGCATAATCCAAACGATCCTCGTCCGTACGATCCGCAGGGGCACGAGGACGACGCGTCGGTGCGGGAAGGCTACGAAGTCACGGACGCGAGCACCGGAGGCATCGCGGTGTTCCTGATCGGGCTGGCGATTTCGGTGGGCGTGTTCTTCGTCTTCTGCTTCGTGATGGGCAAGGTGATCAACACGGCGCTGGATCGGCAGGACGGGCCCACGACGAAGTGGAAAGCGCAGAACCAGATTGCGTCGACTCTGGCCCTGCGGTCGAATCCGCAGCTGGAGCAGGAGCAGCTGGCCAAGCTGACGCAGCAATTTCCGGCGCCGCGGGTGCAGCTGGACAACGGCGATGAGGATCTGGCGACTCTGCACGAGCGCGAAGACCTGCTGCTGGATCACTACAGCTGGATCGATCGGGGGCAGGGCAAGGTGCGGATTCCGATTGAGCGGGCCATGGAGCTGATTGCGCAACGGGGACTGCCGGTGGCTCCTGCGGAACAGCGTCAGGCTTTGATGATGGGCGACAGCACGCCGACGGTGCAGATGCCGCTGACGAATGGGTTTGCGCCGACGGGTTACGAACAGGAGCTGCACGGGCGTGCGCAGCAGGCGGGTGAGCAGACGTCGAGCATGATGGGCGGAAGGTAAGACAGGGTACAGGGTACAGAAAAGGCCGGTAGCTGGTAGCCGGGATGAAATTTCACGAGATGCAGGATCGGACCACAATTCGGGGGCGGGCTCAGGCGGCGGGGCAACTGATGGCGGGCCTTGTGCTGTGCGTTGGAATGGCCTGCGCTCCGGCGGCGCGTGCGCAGAGCCAGTGGTTCGGGTTCAAGAAGCCCGGGAGGCCGGCGGACCAGCAGCCGTTGCTTCTGAAGAAGATCAGCATCCAGCAGAAACTGAACACGCAGCTGCCCCTGAACCTGGCGTTTGTGGATTCAACCGGCAAGGCGGTGCAGCTGGGCGACTACTTCGGCAAGCGGCCGGTGATTCTGTCGCTGGTGTACTACCAGTGCAAGATCCTGTGCCCGGAGGAGATCGACGGGCTGGTGGGCGCGCTGGAGATGCTGCAGCTGCAACCGGGGCGCGACTTCGACGTGGTGTTTGTGAGCATCGACGCGCGAGAGACGCCGGCGATCGCAGCGCGCGAAAAGGCGTTCTACATGAAGCGCTACGGGCGGCCGCAGGACAACGGCGGGTGGCACTTCCTGACCGGGCAGGCAGCGGCGATTCGGGCTCTGGCCAGCGCGGTGGGGTTTGGCTATGTGCCGATGGCGGGCCCGGACGGAAAGATGACGCAGTTTGCGCATGCCAGCGCGATTGAGCTGGTGACGCCGGAAGGCCGGCTGGCGCAGTATTACCTGGGCGTTGAGTTTTCGCCGAAGGATATGCAGCTGGGGCTGATCGAGGCCTCGCACGGGAAGATCGGCTCGCTGGTGGATAACCTGCTGACCTATTGTTACCAGTACGACCCGACGCTGAACCGGCATACGCTGATGTACATCCGTCTGTATCAGGCGGGCGGGGTACTGACGGTTCTGCTGCTGGGCGGGTTTCTGATCATGAATTTTCGGCGGGATATACGGGAAGCGCGCGTACAGAAAACAACTCTGGCGAACGGATAAAAAGAGACGATGCAGCATTTCATCAGTCCGGTACTCTGGCAATTTCTAATCAAGTGGCTCACGAACTTCGCGATCTTTCCGCCGGAGGCGTCGACCATTGCGCCGTATGCGGACGCTCTGTACTTTTTCCTGATTCTGATCTCGGCGGTGGGCCTGGCGGCAGTGGCGATCCTGGTGGTCACGTTCTCGATCCGCTATCGGCAGGAGCGCAATCCACGGGCCACGCCGATTGAAGGCTCGACGCTGCTGGAAGCCACCTGGACGATCATTCCGCTCATCCTGTTCATGATCTGCTTCGTGTGGGGCGCTCTGCTGTATTTCCGCATCTACAGCCCGCCGCCGAACTCGATGAACATCTATGTGGTGGGCAAGCAGTGGATGTGGAAGGCGGAGCATCCGGGCGGACAGCACGAGATCAACGCGCTGCATATTCCTGTCGGCCGTCCGATCCAGCTGACGCTCATTTCTCAGGATGTGTTCCACAGCTTCTCGGTGCCGGCCTTCCGGGTGAAGCGCGAGGTGATTCCGGGGCGGTACAACACGGTGTGGTTCGAGGCGACGACGCCGGGCAGGTATCACCTGTTCTGCACGCAATACTGCGGAACGCTGCACTCGCAGATGATCGGGTGGGTGTATGCGATGACGCCGGAGGACTACCAGGCGTGGGCGGCGGGATCGACCAGCGGGCACTCGCTGGCGCAGAACGGGGAGCGGCTGTTTGCCAGCCTGGGCTGCAATTCCTGCCACAACAGCACACCGAACGCGCACGGACCGAACCTGGCGCACATTTATGGAGCGCACGTGCAGCTGAAGAACGGGGAATTTGTCACAGCGGACGACGCGTTTTTGCGGGACACGATTCTGAACCCGACTCTGCACGAAGTGGCGGGCTACGCGCCGATCATGCCGACGTATCAGGGTCAGGTGAGCGAAGAAGGCCTGATCGATCTGGTGGAGTATATCCGCCAACTCGATTCGCAGTACCGGATCGAGCAAACGATTGACAACAGCGGAGCGCAGACCATTCAGACGGGCGCGGCGCCGCCGGGGACCTCGGCTCCGGAGATGCCGGCAGGGACGGTGAAGCCATGAGCACAATCGTATCGCTACCCGAACAGTCGACGGCGCGGCTGCCGAAGGTGTCGTACCTGAACAAAGAGTACGGCCTGAAGAGCTGGCTGCTGACGGGGGACCACAAGCGGATCGCGGTTCTGTACCTGATCTCGATCACGTTCTTCTTCTTTATCGGCGGAGCGATGGCGGCGCTGATCCGGATGGAGCTGCTGACGCCGGTGAGCGACCTGCTGGCCGCCGATACCTATAACAAGGTGTTTACGGCGCACGGCCTCATCATGGTGTTCTTCTTTCTGGTGCCGTCGGTGCCGGCCACCATCGGGAACTTCTGTATCCCGATCATGGTGGGAGCGAAGGACCTGGCGTTTCCAAAGATCAACCTGCTGAGCTGGTACCTCTACATCGCAGCGGGCATCATGATGATCTGCGTGCTGGCCTTTGGCGGGGTGGATACGGGCTGGACCTTCACGACGCCGCTGAGCACGCACTACCTGAACACGAATGTGGTGACGGCCGGGCTGGCGGTCTTTGTGGCCGGGTTCAGCTCCATTTTCACGGGCCTGAATTTTATTGTGACCATCCACCGGATGCGGGCGCCGGGCATGACGTGGTTCCGGCTGCCGCTGTTCGTGTGGTCGCACTATGCGGCGTCGATCCTGATGGTGCTGGGCACGCCGGTACTGGCCATCACGCTGGTGCTGGTGGTGCTGGAGCGGACGATCGGGATCGGGGTCTTCGATCCGACCAAGGGCGGCGACCCGCTGCTCTTCCAGCACTTGTTCTGGTTCTATTCCCACCCGGCCGTGTACATCATGATTCTGCCGGGCATGGGCGTGATCTCGGAAGTGATCAGTACCTTCTCGCGGAAGCGGGTATTCGGGTATACGGCGGTGGCGTTCTCATCGGTGGCGATCGCGGTGTTCGGATTCTTTGTATGGGCCCATCACATGTTCATCATGGGCATCTCGAACTACTCGGCGCTGGTGTTTTCACTGCTGACGATGCTGGTGGCGGTGCCTTCGGCGATCAAGATCTTCAACTGGTCGGCGACGCTCTATAAGGGCTCCATCACGTTTGAGACGCCGATGCTCTACGCGTTCGGATTTCTGGGACTGTTCACCATCGGCGGCCTGACGGGCGTGTTCCTGGGGTCGCTGGGCATGGACATCCACCTGACGGAGACGTACTTCATCGTGGCGCACTTCCACTTTGTGATGGTGGGGGGCATGCTGATGGCGTATCTGGCGGGGGTGCATTTCTGGTGGCCGAAGATCACGGGCCGCATGTATCCGGAGGGCGTTTCCCGGCTGGCGGCGGTGATCACGTTTGTGGGATTTGTGCTGACGTTCTTCCCGCAGTTCATTCTGGGCTATCTGGGGATGCCGCGGCGGTATGCGGCGTATCCGCCGGAGTTCCAGGTGCTGAACGTGTTCTCGAGCGCGGGGGCCAGCGTGCTGGGGGTGGGGTACCTGCTGCCTCTGCTGTATCTGACATGGTCGCTGAAGTACGGGAAGATCGCAGGTCCGAATCCGTGGCAGGCCACCGGGCTGGAGTGGCAGATACAGTCGCCGCCGTTGACGGAGAACTTTGTCGAGACGCCGATTGTGACGCACGAAGCCTACGACTACGAGTGGCTGGAGAATACCAAAGCCAGAGAGGTGCCGACCGTTGGATAGCCACACAGTAGCCGCGCAGACTGCGATCACGCCGCACGACGAACACGCGCATCCGCCGTTTCTGCGCCACCACTTTGAGAATGTGGCGCAGCAGCGGGAGGCGGCCACTTTCGGCATGTGGCTGTTCCTGCTGACGGAGATTATGTTTTTCGGCGGCATGTTCTGCGCCTATCTGATTTACAGGAACTGGTACTACCCGGCGTTTGTGGCGGGGAGCCACACGCTGCACATCTGGGCCGGCACGCTGAACACGACCCTGCTGATTATTTCCAGCTTCACCATGGCCATGGCGGTGCATGCGGCGGAGACGCGGAAGCGCAAGCCGCTGCTGCGCTGGATGGTTCTCACCATGGTGCTGGGCATCGGCTTCCTGTGCGTGAAGGCGTACGAGTGGCACGACGAGTGGGTGGAGCACCACGTGCCGGGACTGAACTTCAGTCCGACGGAGTTCATGACGGGGAGCCCGGCGTATCCGGACGACAAGCTGCCGCTGGATATGGCGGAGAAGACCCAGGTGTATTTCTCGTTGTATTTCGCCATGACCGGCATGCACGCGCTGCATATGATCATCGGCGTATCGCTGCTGGTGTTTCTGTTCGTGAAGGCCTATGGCGGGGCCTACACCACAGGGCATGTAGCGCCGATAGAAAACTTCGGGTTGTACTGGCACTTCGTCGACATTGTGTGGATCTTTTTATATCCACTGCTGTACCTGATCAGTCGACATCAGTGACGGCGGGAGCAGTGTCGGAATTTTCATTCACGAAAGTGGAGTGAGGGCATGGAGCACCACGAGCATCATCTGCATCTGACGGCGTCGGAGCCAACGCATCACGAGGATCACATCGTCACGCCGAAGGTGTACCTGATCATCGGTACCTGTCTTCTGATCCTGACCGGGACCACGGCGGCGGTTTCCTATGTGGATCTGGGCGTTTTTAACGCTGTGGTGGCGCTGGCCATTGCGTGCCTGAAGGGTTCGCTGGTGGTGTTGTTCTTTATGCACATCAAGTACAGCTCGAAGCTGACCAAGCTGACGGTGGCTGCGGGCTTCTTCACGTTTCTGGTGCTGCTCACGATGACCATGACGGATTACCTCAGCCGCGCGTGGGGACGCTGGTAAGCAACAGAGTTCAGCGATCAGAGTTTAGAAGTTGCAAGGCAGGGACGGGGGAGCGGCTAAGGCTGCTCCCTTTTGCCTGGGGAGAGGCGCACTCCGGGCCGGATCCTCGTGACTCTTGTGCGTTCTGTGTCAATACAGGCATCATGATGCAACGCCTGCCGGGCTTCGGGCGGGCGCGGATGCTTTCCCCGGGGTTTCTCGACAGAGCGATGGGCAGGCCGCTGTGATGCCGATGGCGGGTCCGCGCCTGGGAGGTTCAGCGTATGTGGAAGAATATCCAGCTTGCTGCCCGCATCCTGCGGAAGAATCCCGCCTTCACCCTCATTGCTGTCATGACGATTGCGCTGGGCGTGGGCGCGAGCACCGCGATCTTCAGCGTAACGAACGCGGTGCTGCTGCGGCCGCTGCCCTATAAGGATCCTGCGCAACTGGTGGTGGCGGGATTCGATATGCAGAAGCGCAATGTGAAGGGGCTGCCTTTTTCCAACGCGGATTACCTGGACCTGAAGAACGGCACGCGACAGCAGTTCTCCGATATGGCGGGGATCTTCAGCTTTCAAGTGGTGGCGCAAAAAGCTGACGGGACACCCGAGCCGTTCACGATGGCGGTGGCCACGACGAACTTCTTCGACGTGATGGGCGCGCAGATCGTCGCGGGCCGGGACTTTGAGGCGCAGGACGGAATTCCGCAACCGCCAACCCCGGCCGCGCAGGCGGGACAAGCCCAGGGAGGCGCGGCAGAGCCGCCGCGGCTGCCGCAGATGGCAATTCTGAGCCACGAATATTTTGTGAAGCGGTACGGCGGGAACCCGGCGGTGCTGGGGCACACCCTGGGCAATGCAGGCGGCCCGGATGCGGTGATTGTGGGCGTGCTGGCGCCGGGGTTTCGGCTGTATTTTCCGCCCGAGGACGAGGTGGACGCGGCGCCGGATGTGTGGGTGGCGAACCGGCTGGATTACGACGTCGCCAATCGTAACAACTTCAGTATCATTCCGGTGGGGCGTCTGAAAAAGGGCGTAACGGTGGAGCAGGCGCAGGAGGCGGCCGATGCGGTTGCGGCTGAAGGGCGGCGGACGATCCCGATGGATGCGTCGGTCGGCTATGAGATCTCGCTGGCGGCGATGCGGCAGCATCTGGTAGCGCAGGCGCGGCCGGCGATTCTGGCGCTGATGGGGTCAGTAATTTTCCTGCTGCTGATCGCGTGCGCAAACGTGGCGAACCTGCTGCTGGTGCGGGCCTCGCTGCGGGAGCAGGAGTTTGCGGTGCGTGCGGCGATGGGAGCGAACCGGCGGCAGCTGATCGCACCGCTGATGACGGAAGCCTGCCTGCTGGCGGTGGGGGGTACGGCGCTGGGGTTAGGGCTGGCGTGGGCGGCGATTCGCGAGCTGCGGCATCTGGCTCCGGCGAACCTGCCGCGGCTGAATTCCGTTGGGATCGACGGGACGGTGCTGGCGTTTGCCGCGGTGGCGGGGCTGGCGGCGGCGGTGCTGTTCGGCCTGGCTCCGGCGTGGCGGGCTTCGCAGCCAGGGCTGATGAACGTGCTGCGAGGATCGAGCCGCATCTCGGGGCTGGCCAGCGGAGCGTTCCTGCGCAACGGCGTGGTGATGGCGGAAGTGGCTTTGTCGTTTGTTCTGCTGATCGGATCCGGGCTGATGTTCCGCAGTTTTCTGGATCTGCAGCAGATCGATCCCGGATTTGACGCGCACAACCTGCTGACGTTCCGGGTACTGGGCGCGGGGGGGCCGCAGGGGAAGACGCCGGAGGAGCGCGAGGCACGCAGGCGGCAGATCGAAGACCGGCTGCGGGCGATTCCCGGGGTGGAGAGCGTGACGGCGTCGACTCCGTTTCCGCTGACCGGGGGGTACAGCCCGGTCCGATGGGGGACGGAAGCGGCGCTGTCGGATCCAAGCCGCTACCAGGCGACGAATCTGCAGATTGTGATTCCGGGATATTTCGAAACGATGCACGCGCCCCTGCTGGCGGGACGGACGTTCACGGAGGACGACGAGCAGCCCAACAGGAATTATGCCGTTGTGGATGAGGCCCTGGCCAGGAAGGCCTTTCCGGGAGAGTCGGCGGTGGGCAAGCAGATTGTCACGCGGGTCCAGACGCCGCAGCCGGTGTTTGTGGAGATCATCGGCGTGGTGGCTCATCAGCGCGAGGAGTCGCTGGCGGTGCCGGGGCGGGAGCAGATCTATTTTACGGATGGCTACTTTGGCGGATTCACTCCTCCGCGATGGGCGATTCGGACGCGGAGCGATCCGGCAGGCTACGAAGGAGAGGTGCGCGCGGCCATGGCCGGACTGAGCCGCGGTTTTCTGGTGGACAAGATGGAGCCGGCGGAGACGGTGGTGCGCGAGGCGCAGGCAGGCACGCGCTTTTCGCTGCTTCTGATCGCGTTGTTTGCGATCGTGGCCGGAGTGCTGGCGGGGGTTGGTCTTTACGGCGTGCTGGCCACGGCGGTGCGGCAGCGGACACCGGAGATTGGCGTGCGCATGGCGATGGGCGCGGATCGCAGCCATATTCTTCGACTGGTGGTGATGCAGGGAATGCGGCTGAGCGCGATGGGCATTGTGGCTGGTTTTGTCGCCGCTCTGTTGCTGGGGCGGGTGATGACGGCGATGCTGGTGGGGGTGAAGGCGACCGATCCGCTGACCTACGCGAGCATGATTGTGATCTTCCTGTTGATCGCGGGGATTGCGTCATGGCTGCCGGCCTGGCGGGCGGCGGGGCTGGATCCGAAGACGGCTTTGCACGAACAGTAGGACTGGCCGACCAGGCGGACGGCGCTTCGCGCCAGGAGTCCTGATTCCCGACCGGCTTGAGTGGCAATCTCAGGGCCGGGCGAAGGCGTAGTAACCGGAGCGGGCGGTGATGTGCGCGCCGGGGACGGAGCACTGCAGGCGAATGCGGTGGAAGGATCCGTTGGCCTCGAAGTTGGTCGGCTTATAGACGAGGCGATACTGATTGCGCTGCTCCGATTCCATGATGCGCAGGTCATCGAGAATCTGGCTGCCGTGCGGGTTGAGGAAGAGCCGTCCGCCGGTTTGTTGGGTCAGGTCCTCGAGCGTGCGATAGCCGTCAGAGAACTGGCTGGAGCGGCGCGTGACGATGGCGTAGACAGCAGTACGGGTGCGCTGGCACATATCCACCGCTTCGCTCAGGTAGGCGTGGCTGGCGTCGTCGACGCCGTCGCTGAAGAGCAGGATGAAGTTGCCGGTGGGGGTGTTGGAGTCCTGCTGCCACTGGTCGCGGCAGGTGGTGTAGAGCGAGTCAAAGATGGCGGTGAGCGGGTCGTAGCGATCGGGGGTATTGCCGACGAGGGCAGCCCCGGCGGCGATGGCGGCGTCGCTGTCAGTCCAGTTCTGGCGGAGGAAGGTCCTGGTGTCGAACTGCTCGACGAAGGCGCGATCGTAACCTTTGCGCAGGAGCTGGGCGGCATAGGTGTGGATGATGGCGCGATTGAATGCGAGAGCGCGGAGCATCGAGGCGCTGGTATCGAAGAGGAAGCCGGCCCGGATGGGCAGGTCGTCGTAGTTCTGGAGGAAGACGATCCGGGGCTGGCGGCGGCCGTTGTCGGTGAGGATGAGATCCTGGGGGGTGAGATGGGTGAGGGGCGCGCCATTGTGGGCCGCGGCGTGGAAGGTGAGCGCGATCTCATTGACGGAGACCTGAAGGGTATCGGGAGCGGACTGCGGGAACGCGACGCAGGAAAAGAAGAGCGCGGTGAGCACGAGCGAAGGCGCGCGTCGCAACATATCTGTTTACCATAGCGGAAACCGATTGGGGATGGCTGGAGATGATACGGATCGCTGTGGCGTGCTGGGTGACTGCGTGGATTGCGCTGGTGTCGCCGGCAGGGCGGGCGAATGGGGGCGCGGCGGGGCCTGAGGTTCGCGTGGAGAGCGGGATGGTGCGCGGGAGGTCCGTGGCGACTCTGCCGCGAGGTGGCGCGTTTATGGGGATTCCTTATGCGGCGCAGCCGGTTGGGCCGTTGCGCTGGCACGCACCGGAGGCGGCGCCGCGGTGGAGCGGGGTGCGAGAGGCGACGTCGTATGGGGCGGCTTGTCCGCAGGCGCCGAGCCCGTGGCTGCCGGAGATGCTGGGCATCCGGAAGATGCGGACCGACGAGGCTTGCCTGTATCTGAATGTGTGGACACCGGAGCTGCATCCTGCGAGGCGGCTGCCGGTGCTGGTATGGGTGCATGGCGGCGGGAATGTCGAGGGATCGGGGGAGTGGCCTCCGCTGGGTGTGCCTCTCGCGGAGCAGGGGATTGTGGTGGTGAGCCTGAATTATCGGCTGGGCGTGTTTGGGTTTTATGCGAACCCGGCGCTGGACGCGGAGTCGGCCCGGCATGTTTCCGGGAACTACGGGCACCTCGATCAGATTGCGGCGCTCAGCTGGGTGCGGCGCAACATTGCGTCGTTTGGGGGCGATGCAGCGAGGGTGACAATTGCGGGCGAATCGTCAGGGGCGCTGGACGTCTGTAACCTGATGGCTTCTCCGCTGGCGGCGGGGTTGTTTCGGGGCGCAGTGATGGAAAGCGGCGTGTGCGTGGACTCGGTGTATCCAAAGCTCCCGGAGCTGGAAGGCAACAACGCAGGGCTGGCGAGAGATCTGGGCGTGGCGGCGGGACAGGGCGAACTGGCGGCGCTGCGGGCCGTACCGGCGGAGCGAATGTATGCGGCGGCGGCGAAAGACGAGGTTCTGGATTTCGAACCGGCGGTGGATGGGTGGGTGCTGCCGCAGCAGCCGGCGGTGACCTTTGCAAAGGGAGAGCAGGTGAAGGTGCCGGTGCTGGTGGGCAGCAACGACAGCGAGGTATCGATTTTTGCCAGTCCGCTGGTGGGCGGCCACTCGAATCGACCGAAGACGGTGGCGGCGTATCGCGCGTGGCTGGAGAAGCAGTTTGGGCCGTTGGCGGGTCGGGTACTGGCGGAGTATCCGGCGCAAAGCGATGCGGAAGTGCCGCAGGCGTTTCGACGGATGTTCACGGATTACGATTTTGGATTTGGCGCATGGCTGCTGGCGCGGGACACCGACAACGTGGGCCAGGATGCATACCTGTACAACTTCACCTATGCGGGACAGGGGCCGTTTGCGGAGCTGGGTGCGTTCCACAGCGAAGAGGAGATGTTTCTGAGCCGGCATTACTGGACGAGCTGGGTGGCGCGCCCGGAGGACGGAGCCCTGTCGCGATCGATCATCGGCTACTGGACGAACTTTGTGAAGACGGAGAATCCGAACGGAAAGAGCCTGCCGGAATGGCCGGCCCAGCAGCCGAGCGGCGAAGCGGAGGAACTGGGGAAGAGCGTGGGGCCGGAGGCGGTTCCGCGGGTGGAGAAGTTTAGCGTGTTTCAGGAGTATCTAACGACGCGGCTGGGGAAGCTGCAATAAACCGGATGCTCGGCGGGCCAGCGGTCGCAGTCTAGGCGCGGGGTGCGTTGGGCGCGGGGAGCTCGTGGCCGGGATCGGGGCGTTTGCCCGCCTCGCGGAGCACGATGGGCTGGACCATGGAATGGGCATCGAGGACGGGCGCGACGTTGGCGGTCCGCTGATACGTGTACAGGATGCGATGGATCACGGTGACGGTGGAGATGACGGCCAAGACCCACAGAACCGGCGCCATGACGCCCCAGCGGTTGAAGAGAGCGCCGAGGATGATGAGCACGACGCGCTCCGGCCTCTCCATAAAGCCCACCTTGCAGCTACCGATGAGGGCTTCAGCGCGAGCGCGCGTGTAGCTGACCATGAGCGACGTGATCATGACAAAGGCGGCCAGGAAGACGTAGAAGAGGCGATTGCCGCGGGCGTAGAAGACGAGGAGTCCGAAGAAGAGGACGACGTCGGAGTAGCGGTCGATGACGGAATCGAAAAAGGCGCCGAAGACGGTGACCTGTTGGGTTTGCCGGGCGACGCGGCCGTCGACCATGTCAAAGATGCCGGCGCCGATGATCACGAGGCCCGCATACAGAAACATGCGGACGTAGTTGTGCTGGTTGGCGAAACCGAAGAGGACGGCCGCGGCGGTATTGATGAGCAGGCCGATGAAGGTGAGGACATTGGGGGAGATGCGGGTGAGGGAGAGCCCGTCCACAATGACCTGCAGGAGAACGCCGCAGGCGCGGCCGAAGGCCCGGGTCCACGTGAGATGGGACGGCTTTTCGTCCGCCATGCGGCCTCTACTTTCCAGCTTCCGCTTCTTGCGCTGCCGCTTCGTCGTGGATGGTGGCCAGTTTCAGGACTTCCATTTCGCGTTTGCCGTTGGGCGTGTCGACCACGGCCATATCGCCGACCTGCTTGCCCACCAGAGCCTTGCCGATGGGGGAGGTGGTGGAGATGAGGCCCTTGTTGACGTCCGACTCCTCGCTGGTCACCAGCTTGTACTCGATTTTCTCATCCTTGGAGGTGTCGTAGACGAGGACCGTGGAGCCGAAGGCGGCCCGGTCGTGGGGGATATTGGCAAGGTTGACGAGAGCCAGATCGCCCATACGCTTTTTCAACTGGCCGAGGCGCGCATTCACGAATTCCTGGCGCTGCTTGGCCATGTGGTACTCGGCGTTTTCGCTCAGGTCGCCCATGGCGACAGCTTTCTTAATTTCAGCCGGGAGCTCGTGGGTCAACTCATGTTCCAGTTGCCGAATTTCTTCCTGAAGCTTCTTCTTGATGTGCTCGGGCATGCTTGAACATCCGTCAGGGCTGGTTCGATCCACATCGCGGGCAATGGCGATGCCGGGCGGAAAGGAAGCTGCGATCTCCGGTCCGCACTGGAGAGAAATCAACCCTTGCAAGGGAAATAACGAAGGGCGGGGTACCGCCTCAATCCTGATTATACGATGCCGGCGCGGGCCGGTGCGCGTCCAGGAAACTCTGCAATATCAATACGGCAGCCACCTGGTCGACCACCTCGCGATGGCCGGAAAGGGGGCGGCCGGCGGCGTGGAGGTGACGATGGGCCTCGGCCGAGGTCAGCCGCTCGTCCCAGAGGTGGACGGGCTGGGCAAAGGCGGTGCGCAGGGCTTCTCCGAAGGCCTGGGTCTTCGCCGCCTGGGGGCTGAGGTCGCCGGACATGTAGAGCGGATTGCCGAGGACGATGGCCGTACAGCCGTATTTACGGAGGAGGCGGCCGAGGGATTTGAGGTCGGACTTCAGGTTTTTTCGGACGAGAGTGAGGACCGGCTGGGCGGTCAGCCCCAGCTCGTCGGAGACGGCAACCCCGATGCGGCGATCTCCGAAATCGAGGCCGAGAAGGCGAGGCGGCACAGTCGTATAGTAGCGCGCAGGGCGGGGGAGAGAACGGAGCAAAGATCGGCATCTTACAATGAGTTAGAGAATCCAAAGGGTCATACCCAGGATCAGGACTCCCCTTCGTGCGACGCTTTTTCTTCCTCGTTGTGGTGGCTGCTTTGGTGGCGGCCGGAGCTATTGCTTTCGCGCTGCTGGCGCCGGCGGGGCCGGAGACGGCGACGTACGTGGATATTTTGCCCGGAACGCCCAGCGCCCGGATTGCGGGACAGCTGAAGCAGCAGGGGATTATCCGCAGCAAGTATGTCTTTCTGGGGCTGCGACTGGCCCGGGGGGGGACGCTCAAAGCGGGAGAATACCGTTTCGACCACCCTCTGCCCATGACTCAGGTCTGGGAGATGATCCGGCGCGGCGAAGTCTATACCGTTGAGGTCACGATCCCGGAAGGATCGAATATCTTCGACATTGCCTCGCGTGTGCAGGCCGCGGGGCTGGGATCAAAGGATGCGTTCGTAACGGCGGCTAAACAGGACGCCTCGCTGGTGCAGGACCTGGATCCGCAGGCACCGAGTGTGGAGGGGTACCTGTTTCCGGATACCTACCGGTTCTCGCTGCATACCGATCCACAGGAGATGATGATCGCCATGGTGAAGCGTTTCCGGGCGGCAGCCGCGGGGATTGGGCTGGCGGCCGATTTTCACCGGACGGTCACGCTGGCATCGCTGGTGGAGAAAGAGACGCCGATCGATGCGGAGCGGCCGGTGGTGGCGAGTGTGTTCGAGAACCGGCTGGCAAAGAACATGCCGCTGATGACGGATCCGTCGGTTATCTACGCCTCGTTACTGGAGGGGCGCTACCGGGGAGCGATTTATCAGTCGGATCTGCAGGCGGATTCGCCCTATAACACGTATCGACATCAGGGACTGCCGCCGGGGCCGATCTGCAATCCGGGGCTGAAGTCGCTGCAGGCGGCGATGCACCCGGCGATCACGAATTACCTGTATTTTGTGGCGGCGAGCGCGGATCCGTCGGGGCAATCGCGTTTTTCGGCGACGATTGAAGAGCACGCAAAAGACGTGCAGGCCTACCGGCGAGCCGTTCGCCAGGCGGGGCAGCCGCAACCGTAAGAGTGGGGCGAGAACGCCCGTCGACGCTGTGGATTGGATGGGGAGGATCAGCTCGCTGAAAGGAATGCACCGGATCGGGACCCGATGGTCGCTCGTGCTGCTGCTGGCTCTGCCGGCGCTGAACGGGTGTCTGTGGCATACGCGCAGGGTGCCGCAGGCCCGGATGCCGGCGATCGTGATGACGGCGACGCCGCAGCAACTGGTGGACATCATCAATAAGCACTACGATGCCGTGAACTCGCTGAGTGCTGCGGTCACGTTCACTGCAACCTCCGGCGGCGTTCTGAACGGCAAAGAGAAGACCATCACGCCCTTCAGCGGCTACATTCTGCTGCGTAAGCCGGAAGCGCTGCGGGTGATTGGTTATCTGCCGGTGGTGCACTCGCCGGCTTTCGACATGGCGAGCACCGGCAACGCATTCAAGCTGCTGGTTCCTCCCAGGAGCGAAGCCATCGAGGGGCCGAACGCCCTGACGCAGCCCTCGCAGAATGCGATTGAGAATCTGCGGCCGTTCATGTTTTTCGATGCCATGGTGATCCCGCAGATCGGCCCGGACGAGGTTCTGTCGGTGACGGCGGACACCAACAATCTGGTGGTGAATCCGAAGACGAAGAAGCTGGAGATCCGGCCGGAGTACCTGCTGACGGTGCAGGAGCGGCAGCCGAATACGCGGTTCACCCAGGTGCATCGGGTGATTCACATCAGCCGCATCGATCTGCGGCCGGTGCAGCAGGACATCTACGACCAGCACGGCCAGGTGCAGACCCAGGCGTTCTACGGTCCGCTGCAGACCTTCGGGACGGAGCGATTTCCGGGGACGATTACGATCAAGTGGCCGCAGCAACAGGAGCAGATTCTGATCACGATCGAGAAACTGCGGATGAATCTGCCGCTGGCCAACGATCAGTTCGAGCTGAAGATCCCCGAGGGAACAAAGATCAAGGAACTGCACTGACGGATCGGAGCGGCCGGTCAGTGTAGAGGGTCTTGTCGGAGAGCTCCTGCACCTCGATCAGGCGCGATCCCAGCAGCGTTTCCACGTGCTGGTGAAACTCGTCCGGGACAAACAGGAATTTGCGGGGGCCGGTTGCCCACAGGTGGAGCAGGTCGGCATCGCTGAGGAAGATGTGCGGAGCGTCCGGATAGTCGGAGCCCCAGATCATGGAGGAGCCGAAGAGCTTGCCCTGATCTTCATCCTTCGCAGGCTGGAAGTACGAAGTACGGCCATGGACGAGCAGAGCCTGGCGCTGGGTGTAGAAAATGATGGATGAGCCGCCGGACTGGTCGCCATAGATCATCAGCTGTGCGTCGGCGTTGGCCGGCTCGACGGTGAGCCGATTGATGGTGTCGGCCATGGCCTTGGAGGAAAGCATCGGCTGGAAGCGAACGAAGGCGATGTGTGCGGCGATGAGGATGGCCGCAAGAGTGAAGGCGACCGAGACGGTGGACTCCAGAGCGTGACCGCGGCGGCGCAGGCGCCAGGCGGCGAGAGGTCCGAAGAAGAAGGCCAGGGCCGCCAGCACAGCGGGAAAGCGCAGCGCGGCAAAGGACGGCCCGGTGAGATCGAAGAAATGGGACATCGAAAGCGTGTAGTTGCCGACGCCGCGATGGGCCATGAGGGTGCCGATGTCGTGGATGTAGGGCAGATGGCGGGACTGCCACAGGCCATAGGCCAGCAAGGCGGCAGCGAGCATCCCGAGGAAAACGAAGAACGCGTGAGCGCCGGTGATCCAGGTTTTGCCGTCGCGGTGCGGATCTTCAGGATCCTGCTCGACGGTGGCCAGCGAGCCGGTGATGAGCAGGAGCACGGCGGGGTAAATCGGCCAGGTGTAGTACTCCTGGTTGGTGGAAAGCGCGAAGAAAACCAGAATGAAGAGAGAGTAGAGGGTGAGCAGGAGCGCGGTGCGCGCGCGAAAGCGGAGCTGCGCGGCCATCGAGGAGGATTCCCACGCGGTCTTCTTTGGATCGAGAAACTGGATGGTGTTGGTGGCGTCGTAGCGGAGGTCTGAGGCGAAGAGACGGCGATTGCGCCAGGCGCGGCGGACGACCGCGGGCAGAAAGAGGCTCCAGGGAAAGAGCCAGATCAGCTGTCCGAACCAGAAGACCCACCACGGCTGGCGGTTGTAATCGTGGGGATAGCGCTTGCCGAGGAAACGCAGGAAGTGCTCGTTGATGAAGTAGAAGTAGAAGAATCCGTGCACGTGCCCGGGCGAGGGAACGTTGCCGACGGGGTTGCCGTAATCGGGGTTACGCAGGCCGGCGAGGATGTGCCATGGCGCGCCAATGGCGAGAAAGAGCAGCAATCCGGTGAAGAGATGGAACTGCCGCCAACGCCTCCACTCTCCGGTGAGAACGAGATACGGGACCACGGCGGCCGCGAAGAAAACCGGGGCGATGAGACCTTTGGCGAGCAGGGCGATGGCGAGCGAGGCGTAGGCCAGGTAGAAGCGGGAGGGCTTACGGTCTTCCACCCCGATGAGAAAGCTGTAGAGAGCCAGGATGAGGAAGAATGTGAGTATGGATTCCGGGATGAGGGTGCGGGTGAAGAGAAATGTCCCGACGGAGGTGAGGATGGCGAGCGCGGCGTAGAAGGCGGCGCGGTCGCCCCAGGCGCGCCGGCCCCACAGCCAGGCGAGCCATGCGCAGCCGAGCACCGCCAGGGCCATGGGCAGATGGGTGGCAAAGACGTTGAAGCCGAAGAGATGGTAATCGACGGCGACCATCCAGTAGGGAAGGGGCGGTTTCTCGAGATAACGGATGCCGTTGACGTACATCGTGACCCAGTCGCCGCTGGTGACGATGTGCTGGGCGGCCTGGGCGTGGGTGGCGTCGGCGTCGTCAAGGAGCGCGGGCGAGAAAAGGGCGGCGAAGTAGACGGCCAGAAACACAAGCGACAGCAGAGTCCAGGCCCGGGCGGGGGTGGAGTAGAGCGACGGGCGGCTGGGCGCGGTCGAGGGAGCTGCTGGGGCATGGGGAAGGGTCATTTGTTCGAAGCCTGGCAGAACGTTCAGAATATCAGTGTGAAGCGGCGGGGTTATGGGGTGCGGGGATGACGGACGATGTGCAGGCGATCCGCAGACTGGCCGCCGCGCTGCGCGAAAATCTGGGGAAATGCGCGGTGCAGCCCGATGTGGATCCGGTGCACGACACCCGCACCGGAACGCGCCGGCTGCAGGCGACGCTGGAAAGCATGGTGCGGGCGCTGCCGGACGGCGCCGAGGGCGAACCGGTCCGCGCTTCAGCCGATGCGATGATGCGGCTGCTGAAGCGGATTCGGCGTGAAGCTGGACCGGTACGGGACCTGGACGTGCACCGCAGGCTGCTGGAGAAGCTGGTGAAGCGAGCCCCGCGGCCGGGGGGCGAAGAGACGAAGAGGAACCAGGAATCGCGACGGCGCTTTCCGGAGCAGCCGGACATCGTTGAGAGGCCGGAGGCGGGCCTGCGGGTGACGGACGTTGAACAAGAGGCGGATGATCTCGACGTGTGGCTGAAGCATCGGCGCAGAGAGGTTGGGGACGAGCTGCAGTCAGAGGCGGGCGGTCTGGTGGCGAAATTCGACAAGCGGCTGTCCGATCTGGAAGCGGCGCTGCGCGGTCGTTCGACACGGAAGGTCAGGAAAAAGGCCCCGGGGTTAGTGGCGCTGGAAAGCTTTGCGCGTCTGGCCACGGAGATGCAGTTGCTGGACGCGACGAATCTGCACGACTTCCGCAAAGGCGCGAAGAAGGCGCGGTACGTGGCAGAACTGGCCGCGCAGGGAGACCAGGAAGCGGAGAAGATCGGGATAACGCTGAAGAAGCTGCAGGACGAAATCGGCGACTGGCATGACTGGCTGGTGCTGGGCGAAGAAGCGCACACGGCGCTGGGCGACAAGGCGAGGGAGCTGGCCGGGCAGCTGGAGGCCGAGCGGGAGAAGCACTTTGTCGCAGCGATGAAGATGGCGGCCCGGCTGCGGGGGCGGCTGATGGGCGAGTGGCAGGCGGTTGCGCGGCGGCCGGCGCAGAGATCCACGCTGCTCTCAAAGGCGAGCGGGCAGCGGCGCGGTGCGGGAACATGATGCTGCTCGTGTATCGTGCTGAGTAAATACCTGCGGCGGGAGGGCAGCTTTTTCGGCGATCATGCAGACTTTCGCGGCCATCGATATCGGATCGAATTCGTGCCGGCTGAAGATCGGCCGGGTGGTGAAGCACCAGCTGCACACGGTCCACGAGGATCGAGAGGTGACGCGGCTGGGGGCCAGCGTCTTCGAAGCGGGCAACGTCTCGCCGGAATCGATGGCCGCGACGCTGCGGACGCTGAAGCGGTTCTACAAAGCGGTGCAGCAGCATGGGGCGGACCGCGTGCGGGCCGTGGCTACTTCCGCGATGCGCGACGCTCGGAATTCGCGAGCGTTTCTGGCCTGGGTGGAGGACGAGACCGGCTGGAAGGTTGAAATCATTTCGGGCCTGGAAGAAGGCCGGCTCATCCATCGCGGCGTGGTGGAGAACGAAGCGGGCGCCGGCGGCCGCTGCGTGCTGATCGACGTGGGCGGCGGCAGCTGCGAGATTACGCTGTCCGAGCACAAGAGCATCCGGGAGACGATCAGCCTGCCGCTGGGCGCGGTACGGCTCACGCAGGAGTTCCTGCAGAGCGAGGTGCCGCAAAAGGACGAGATTCGGCGGCTGCGGCAGTTCATCGATCGGGAGGTGCGGCGGGCCTGCCGACGCATCGATGCCAGCGGCGTGCGCCTGGTGTTGGGGACATCCGGGACGGCGGCGGCCCTGGCGGATGCGGCGCGAGCGATGAGCAAGAAGCGCGCGGCCAAAGACCGTGCGAGCAAAGATCAGACACCGGTGGAAGTGGTGCGGCGGCTGACGGCGAAGCTGGCGAAGATGACGAACAACCAGCGTGCCCTGGTGCCGGGGATCGGTCCGCGGCGATCGGAGATCATCGTGGCCGGGGCGCACGTGTTCGCCCACATTCTGGAGGAACTGGGTCTGCGGAGCTTCCGCTATTCGCCCATGGGGCTGCGCGACGGAATTCTGGCGCAGATGCTGGCCGAGCAGGATACGCGGGCTTCCGTCCACCAGCAGTTCGAGCGCGAGCGGTGGCAGGGGGTGCTGGAGGCGTGCCGCCGCTATGGGATCGATCCGCGGACTGCGGAGCCCGTCCGGCAGCATGCGGAGCAGCTGTTTCGCGATCTGGCGGCCGTGCACGATCTGCCGGAGGAGTATCAGACGTGGCTGCAGGCGGCGGCGATGCTGCGCGACATAGGAAAATTCCTGAACCATCAGGGTTTCCATCGGCACGCGCAGTACATCATCGCGAACTCCGAGCTGTACGGATTTACGCCGCAGCAGCGGGTGGTGACATCGGCCATCGCGCGGTATCTGGGCAAGAGCCGGCCGGCGCCGGAAGGCCGCACCATGCGCGAGGTTCCACCGGAAGAGCATGAGCACGTGCGGCGGGCGGTGGTGCTGCTGCGGCTGGCCGTGGCTCTGAACCAGGATCGCGCGAGCGATGTGTTGCGCGTGCGGGTGCGGGTTTATCCAAAGCGCGTGCTCCTGGAACTGGAGCCCGGGCGCACCGGCGCCGAGCTGGAGTTGTGGTCGCTGCGCAAAGAGGCGGCTTACTTCCGCGAGGTCTTCGGGCGCGACCTTTTCGTGGCCTTGCTGTAAAGACCGCGCAGGATGCGGGGATCGACCAGCCAGTGCAGGGTACCGGGCAGACGGCTGCAGTCAATACGGGCAATCGCGCCCTTGCGGAGGCGGGTGCTCATGCGGCCGGCGGGCGACAGCAGCGATCCGAAAAACACGGCCAGATTTGGATTGTGGCCGACGACCAGCACGTTGTCGTACTTCTCAAGGCCGCGGATGAGGTCGCGGAACTTCTGCACGGAAGCGTCGGGCGCGAGGGCGTCGCTGATTTCGATTCTGGTATCGTAGCCGGTCTCGTTGCCCACCAGAGAAGCGGTTTGCAGAGCGCGCTTCAGGGGACTGGAGACGACGCGATCGAACTGCACGTTCAGGCTGTTCAGAAAGCCGCCAACGAGGAGGCATTGCTGCTTGCCTTCCTTGTCCAGAGGTCGTTTCACGTCAACTACAGGATTGGCGCGGCGTGTGCCGGCGCTGGCATGGCGGAGAATATAGAGATTCATGAGTAAGAAAGGGCAGATCGGCCGCTTTTAACGCGATTGTAACAATGGACCTGAGCCCCGAATGTTAATTTCGCGGGGCTCGACGAGGGTGATTCCGGTTGCGCCTGGACGATTGCAGCAGGGTCCTGGCGGATGGCGATCTTGTTTCAGAACGCGCGCGTAACCGGCAGCGGGGCCGGGATCGGACCGGGGTACGGTTCGGGATCGGGATCGGGTGGGGGACCGGGAGCGGGCTTCGGCTCGGGGATGGCCGGTGGGCCGGGGGCGGGTTCGGGGCCTGGATCAATCCCAGGAATAGACGCTGGCATGGCGACGAGTTCTATGGGAAATGGCATCTTCTGTTGGGAACCGGCAGAGGGCGAGTCGGTTGCCCTGGCGAATCGCCAGAGGTCGGTGACCAGAAGCCCACCCAGGAAGGACTGCGAAGCCGCGCAGGTGAAGCCTGAACGTTCGAGCAGCGCGCGCCAGGGAGGAATGCGGCGTGTGCGGAGGCCGGTGAGCCAGCGGAAGGCCGTATAAAGGCCGGCGATGAGAGCGCGGGCGAAGGCGGCTTTCGTCCGGCTGCCGGAGGGAACCTGGAACTCCGAGACGACCCAGCGGGCGTCCGGGGTCAGATGGGGAAGGATCCGGCCGATGAGGGCTTCGGTTTCCGCCTCAGTCAGGCAGTCGAGAAAGAAATGAGTGGCGACCAGATCGTATCCATAGGCGGAAGGAGTAAAGCTGCGGGCGTCGGTGCAGATGGTTGCCAGGCGATGCTCGGCTCCCCGGCGCGCGGCTCGGGCGCTGAGCCGTCGGAGCATGGCGGGACTGGCGTCCACGGCATCGGCAGCCGAGTGCGGGCAGGCCCCGAGGAAGCGCGCGAGAAATCGGCCGTCGCCGTCGCCGAGAACCAGAGCCCTTGTGACGTTCGCGGAGGCAAGAACCGGCAGGTGATGGAAGCGGCAGCGCTCCAGCATCGGTCCGAAGGAAAGGTATTCGAGGAAGCGGTAGGAGCGCGCCACACGGTCAAAGCGCGGCGGACGGTCCGTCATCGCCACGGCACCACGAAGAGCAGAGGCGTGAGGAGGGCGGCATCGGCAGCGACGCGGACGAGCAGGAGCCAGCGCGCGGCCTCGTCCGGCGGGGCAGCGTGGCTGGAGCGGCGCCGGTGCAGATAGTCGAGCGCAAAGAGCGCCATCGCGGAGATTCCAGCACAGAAAAGCAGAGCACTGTCGGCCGGGTCGGATCCGCCGGCGCAGAGGGTGAGGGTGGTGGCGCCGACGGCCAGCGCGGCGGCCGCGACCGAAACGGAGAATTGGCGTCCGCTACCGGCCTGCTCCCATACCTCGATGGCAATGGTGTTCAGGCAGCAAAGAGCGGCAAACAGCACAACCAGCAGCGCGGTGGATGCCCGCGATCCCGGCGCCTGCGACCAGGCGGGGACGGCGGTGGCCAGGGCGAAGACCACGCCGACCATGATTTCGCGCAGGAACCATCGACGCGCGCGGGAAACCGCGAGATGGACGCTGCCGAAATACAGCAAGGCGATCACAAACAGGACGGCATCGTCGCGCCGGTCAAGGGAGGGCATCTGCGCGATCAGCCATAACAGCACTATCGCCGCCGGCAAGGCTACGGCCAGCAGGGTCGTGCGATGGCGGGCGTGGAAGAAGTGGCGCTCGCGCAATTTCGCCCCGGAGGCAGAGGGAGAGCGAGCCCGGCGCGCATCGAGCAGCCGATCGGCAATGTAGATCAGCCAGGTGCCGAGGCCGAGGACGGCGAGCGCGCTGAGGGAGGTGTGAACCCCGGCAGCGCGCTCAAAACTCCAGGCCCAGAGAACGGCTACGGTCGGCGCATCGAGACTGAGAAGGTGCCAGTAGAGGGCGCCCCGCAGCAGGCGAGAGCGCGGCCGTTCGCAGGCCCTGGGGACTTGGACGGCAAAGGCCACACTTTCATTCTAAAAGTGAAAGTGGTACTTCAACTGGCCGTAGATCTGGCGGGGATCATTTTCATGGAATCCGCCAAAGGTAAGGCTGTTGTCGAGCAGGATGCGAGTGTTGGCCACATTGGTCGACTGAACGCTGGCGCTCCAGTTCTCGCCGAACGATTTGCCGACGGCGAGGTCGACGGTTGTGTGGGCGGGCAGGTAATTGCCGGTGTACGGCGATGGCGGATCGGTGTAGCCGTTGGAGAATCCCGAGCCGAAGTAGACGTTGAAAGAGGCGAAGGCTCGCCTGGGCAGGTTGCCGTTCAACCCGAAGTTCAGCGTGTTGCGCTGGTCGTGGTCGAGGGCGGAGTAGCCGGGGACTACGGTGCCGGAGCAGTAGCCAGGGTTGGACGGATCGTAGCAGATGAGGCCGCCGGTGATGGGGCCGATCTGCTGCGCAATCTGATTCGAGTAAGCGAGGTGGAACTGCCCATAGCGCCACAGGTGGGGCGAGTGCAGGGTCAGCTCCCACGCCTGAATGAGCGCGCCCTGCACGGTGATGGGGATGAAGACATCCGATTCGCCAATGTTGCTGTGGTCGAGAAAATTGTTGGCGCGAGTTTCGAAGGTGTCGGCGTCCAGCAGCCAGCCGCGCCAGGGAATCTGCAGCCCGAACTGGTGCTCCTCGTCGCGTTCCCCGCGCAGGGGAACGAAGCTGGTGTTGTTTCCCTGGGCATAAGCCAGGGCCGGGCCGGCGATGCTGGTGAGCGGAGGCGGCTGGTAGGAGTGACCGTAAAAGCCGCGCAGGACCCATCCCAGTTTGGGAATGAGGATGGCCATGCCGATACGGGGGTAGATGGCGTTCTCAGAGATAGAAGCCTGGAAGTGGGTCTGGCGCTCGCCGCCGATCAGGGTCAGCCAGGAGGTGGGATGGTAGTTGTCTTCGACGAAGGCCTCTTCAACGCCGCCGTTGACGACCGGATTCACGCTGAAGCGGGTCGCGCTCCCATCGTTGAAGACGACGCCAAACGAGTCATTCTCGTGCTGGTCGTAGCCGTACAGGCCCGCCTTGAGAGAGTTGTGGGCGATCACGGTGGAGACGTACGCCTGCCCTCCGGTGTACTGGCCGGTTTGACGCGCGGTGGTGGCGGTGGGATTGTCGCTGGATGATGGCTGATACAGGGCTTCGTTGTAGTGGTAATAGGGCGAGACCTCGAAGAGGGTGTTGGGGCTCAGAGTATGAATCCAGGATAAGACGGAGAATCCGTCGGTTTCATGGTCGCCGTCGCGCAGGCCGGATGAGTTGTAGAGCTGGTTTTCCCAGTCGTTGGGATTGGGATCGTAGGGGATCTGGTAGTAGTCGGTACGCAGCTGGGAGACGGAGCGCAGCTGATCGTGCGGGGTGCGGTTCCAGATGAGCGAGCCGAAGCCGCCATAGCCATTGGCAGCATCGTGGACCGGGGTCTCGATTGGCGCCATCAGACCGTAGTTGCTGCGATTGCCATTGACGGAGGCGTACCAGGCGAAGCGTTCGGAGTGATCGCCGAAGCTGAGCTGGTCGTCGGTGTGATCGAAGCTGCCGAAGGTGCTCACGAGCTCCCCTTCGCGGTTCATTTCGAAACCGGTGCGCGGCACCACGTCGAACATGCCATAGGTGCGGTCGCCGAGGTCCGCGCTGTAGCTGCCGCGCTCAACCTCGACCGTGTCGATATCGCGGGGATTGACCTGGGGCCCGACGTTGGCCGCGATATTGGTGTTGGGGATGGGCACACCGTCAATCATCCAGTTCAGCTCGTGGCCGCCGCGCATGTGCAGCATGTCATGCGTCATGTAGGCTCCCGGCGTGTAGTCGGTGATCATGGCGAGGGAATTGGTCAGGTCCGCGCCCGGGGTTTCGATAATGTCGGAACGACTGATCATCGTGGTGGGAGTGACAGAGTCAGGATTGGCGGCATCCTGCTCGGCGTGGACGATGGCCGTCTGGTTGGCCTGGGCGATTTCGAGGGGGAAGTGGAGGAAATCCTCCGAATTGGAAGTGACCTGCAGGGTCTGGGTGGTGGTGGCGAAGCCCTGGCTGGAGACGGTGATTATATAGATCCCAGGCGGCACGGCCTGAATGGAGAAAGCGCCGTTGGGGTCACTGGTGGCGTGGAAGGTGAGTGTGGAGTGCGCCGCCCGCAGTGCAATCTGCGCGCCCTGGATGGGGCGGTGAGTGGGGTCGTGCACGATTCCCTGCACGCGGCCGAGAACCGTGGCTCGGAGCAGCGGCACGGCCAAAAGAAAGACGAGGAACAGCGACAGCTTACGCACGATTGTGGCTCCTGAGGAAAGCTCGCAATTGTAACGGGTAATGAAGGCAGACGGGCGCACGCGGAGTGCGAGCGGCCGGCTGCGTTGCGTTACAGGCTGAGGAGCCGGGGCGGGCCGCGCTTGTGGCGGGCCCGGTCCGCGGAGATGCGGTAGCCGGCCTCTGCCGCGCGAACGATCAGGGCGGGTCCCTGGCTGAGACCGGCGGCCGTGCGGAGAGCCGACGGCCTGAAGGAGTGGGGCAGCATCAGGGGGCAGTGCGCGAAGGGTGAGTAGGGGCACTTCTCAGAGACAGTGGCGAACTGCGAGGGAACATTCCCCAGCGCCATATCCGCCATCTGCATCGCGCAATGGTGTCTGCCGTTGCGGCGGCAGCAGGCGGGCAGCTGGGAGTTATCGGGGCCGGACGCAAAGGCAGGCGCGATCAGCGGATAGCTGAAGAGCACAACCAGGAAGGCTGCCCAGGCGCGTCGCATGCTGGTTCATCCTAACAGGGGTACCGGAGGGGCAGCCAGCAGGGCGTGCGTCATCTGCCGCCAGAGGAAGCCCCGGTCAGCTGTGCGGACGTTGTATAGATCTGCTGCACGATCGCCCAGATATCGTTCTTTTTTGAAGTCAGGCTGAGGTGGTGCGAGACGGTATCCGTAGTGTCCGGCGTGTAGGTCAGCATGTACTGGTACTTCAGCAGAGCGGCGATCTTTGTGTAGGCCTCGTCGGCATGGTCGCGCCGGCCCTCGATCATATAGCCGCCGGTGGCATTGCAGATGTTTTCGAGGATCTTCTTGCCGTCCACGTGGGGTTCCGATGACGGCGTCTGGCCACCGCGCCGGCCTCCGCCGCCTCCACCCGGATAACCTCCTCCTCCGCCGGGATAGCCACCGCCTCCGCCGGGATACCCGCCACCGCCGCCCGGATAACCGCCTCCGCCCATGCCGCCGCGGCGGTTGGTTCCCGGGTTCTGGTTATGCTGCTGCTCCTCTTCGCCCTTGTAGTAGATGGCGAAGATCTGGGCGTGGGCATTCTGCGCGGCTTCTTCGGCTTCCGCGTCGGTCTCTTTGCTGCCGCGGTCGATGCCGTCGCTGATGACGATGATGACATGGTGACCGGGCGCCTTCTGCAGCACTTCGAGCGACGCCAGGTAGATGGCGTCGTAGAGATTGTTGTCGCGGCTGGTCGTCATATTGCGATTCTGATCGTCGCCGCTGCCGTTGCTGAAATTGGTGGAGCCGAGGTGATCGATGGCGTCGTGCAGCTTGTTGCTGTTGGCGGTGGGATCTTCGAGCAGATCCACCTCGCTGCCGAACTGGACCACGAAGGCGGTGTCGTCGGTGCCGGGCAGCGTGTGATCGACATAATGCTCGGTGGCCAGGCGTATGTCCCCCAGCTCCGTGCGCAGGGCGGCGTTCGTTTGGCCGAGCAGGCCGAAGGTGACCGGCGCGGGCTGGGCAACGGCAAAGGAATCGACCTTCTGGATGCGCCCGTTATCGGCCAGAGTGACGTCCGCGGGAGTGAAATCCTTGACCGGGTCGCCCTTCTTATCCACCACCGTTACCCAAAGATGAACCGGCAGGGCGGAGGGCGCCGGTGCAGGCGCGGGTGCGGCGGTGCCACCGGCCGGCTTGTCGGTCTGGGCCGCGGAGGGCATGGCAGGAAGGGACAGCAGAGCCGCGCAGGCGGCGGTCCACAAAAGGGGGCGAAGGCCGAAAGATTTCGTCATAAGGCGCCTGGATGTCTATTAAACCATCCATTAGACGGGCGGATCGAGAAATGGGTTATGGGCGGGCTCGGTCAGCAATCGCAGCGGCGCCAGATGAGGTAATCGAGGGAGAAGCGGCCGGCGCCGAAGACGAGGACAATCAGCGAGGCGATCAGGAACGTATAGGCGGCGTCGTTGTAGAACTTATCCGGATCGCTGAGGATCGAGGCCAGCGCGACCAGATCCGTCGTCACGTAGGCGACAATCATGTCCAACGCCAGCACCAGACCCAGGAAGCGCGTCCCCAGCCCCACCATCAGCAGGATGCCGCCCACGAATTCCAGTCCGGAGACGAAGGCGGCGTTGAATCCCGGCAGGGGTATGCCCAGGCTGGCGAAGAACTGGGTGACGTGGGCCAGGTGATGCAGCTTGCCCCAGCCGGTCTGCGCAAATTGCCATCCCCAGTACAGGCGGACGAGGAGCAGGAAGGGCGACGCCAGGGCCGCGGTGCCGTGCTGGAAGCGGCGGTAGAGAGACGGAATGAAACCGGACGGTTCTGCTTTGGCGGAACCGGTGGCGGCAGCGTTCATGGTGTGCCCTTTCGTGCGCTGGTCAGGATAGAGGGTTTCAATCGGTCAAATGGTAAACCAGCCCAGTGCCGACCATGAGGCGAAGGCTTCCTGCAGGAAGGCGGGGCGTTCCTCTTCCGGCAGGGGGCTGTCGCGCAGCGCAAGATCAATCGCTGCGCCGAGCGGCAGGCCGTGCAGCAGGGCCGACAGCAGGCGGAATTCCTCAGCCGTCAGCGGCTTGTACCAGACCGAATTTTCGTGGCGATGGATGCCAAGGTGGATCGCCCTGGGCGCGAGAGCCGCGGTGCGCCGGACGTGATGACGCTTGCGGGCGGAAGTGGCGTTGTTGGTCGATGAGGCGCTGCTGCCGTTCTCGTTGCGCACCTGGAGCAGAAGATCCTCAACCGGATAGGAAAGGGAAAGAACCCGCATGCAGGGCTGCAGGTGGAGGACGGAATCTTCGTTGATGGAGGCGAGTCCCTGCGGGCTCAGCCGCGGCCGCTCTTCGCCATCGAAGGCCTCAATGTGCGCCCACTCCAGGCGCACCATGTCGAGAGCCAGGGTCGTGTGCGGCTCAATCCACTCCGGGTGTTGGCTGAGCCACGCTTCCAGGCGCGATCCCAGGTTGCGCAGCGTGAAGGACTCCGAGGGGCAGTCGGTCAGATAGGCACGCATGAGCGGGTCAAAGCGGGCGCGGCCGAGGATGGCCTGCAGTCCCGGGAAGTCCTCTTCGAAGCAGGTGTAGAGACGGAACCAGTACTGTCGGTTGTAGATTTCGAGGCGCTCGAAGGAGGTCAGCCGGTCGTTGGGGCGAATGATCGCGTCTGCTTCGCTGCGGTTCGACTTCCCGTCGCGGCGGCGCCGCGGCATGGTTTCGCTGCGGGTGAGAGGATGCATGACGGCTGCGGCCATGCGGCGCTGTATATCGAGAAGCTGGCCGGCCTGTTCGCTCATCGTGCCGCTCCTGACTGAGCCATGGCGGACTGCTCCAGTGTGGCGGCAGATGCTTCCACCGCGGCGGTGGCGCTCTGCGGCGCAGCTTCGGCTGCGGCCTTCAGAAACTTGTTCGCCTTGAGCGCCTCGGCGTGGACTTCTTCAAAGCTGGGGATGTTGTCGTCCCACTCCAGCAGCGTGGCCGTCGGCCCGCAGCGCTCGATGGCGCGGGCGTAGAGCCGCCACACGGCGGGCAGCACAGGATGGTCGTGGGTATCGAGGATGAACTTCTCGAACTTGCTGTGCCCGGCAATGTGGATCTGCGCGACGCGATGGGCGGGCACGAAGTTCACATATTCGAACGGATCGAACGTATGGTTCTTTGAGGAAACGTAGATATTGTTCACGTCCAGCAAAATGCCGCAGTCCGCGCGCTCCACCACTTCCGTCAGGAACTCCCACTCCGTCATTTCCGACGCCTGGAACTCGGCGTAGCTCGAGACGTTCTCGACCACGACCGGCACCTCGACAAAATCCTGCACCTGGCGAATTTTCTGCGCCGTGACTTCGATTGCCTCCCACGTGTAGGGCATGGGCAGCAGGTCGTGTGTGTACCGGCCATCCACCGAGCCCCAGCAGAGATGGTCGCTCAACCAGGGAGTCCTGGTCCGCCGGACGAGTTGCTTGAGCCGCTTCAGGTGCTCGCGGCTGAGCGGATCGACCGACCCGAAGTACATGGAGACGCCGTGCTGCACCACTTTGTACTGCTCGAGGATCTGATCCAGGACCTCCAGCGGGCGGCCGCCATCGATCATGTAATTTTCGGAGATAATCTCGAACCAGTCGACGACCGGCTTGCGGCTCAGGATGTGCTGGTAGTGGGGAATGCGCAGACCGATGCCGACGCCGTAATCTGTGGATCCATTGAAGCGGTTAGCGGGCACGTCAAGACCTCTGGGGAGAAACAGCGGCGCTGGCGATTCGATTCAGGAGGCCGCCAGAAGTTTCAGGACGGGCGGCCATCAAGGCTGACGACTCGGAACGAGAGAGGGCCGCGGTCGATCGATTCTGCGATCGAGTGCGCAAGGGCCGCAAAGAGCGGCCCTGTCGCAGAAGGGCCGAACTAGCTGGGCATATGGGAGCCGTCAGTCGCGCAGCCGCCCTTACCCTTGCAGCTGTTCTTGCCTTTGCAGCCATTGTCGCTGCTCTTGCAGCCACCCTGGCCTTTGCAATCATTCTTGCCCTTACAGGAGTGCTTGGGTGCCTTTGCCTGCTCGACACCGGTGAACGACGCTTTGCCCGCCTTCAGGATGGGCGTGGCGCCGGACGAGCTGAGAACAGACGCGTGCATCGCGGTCGTGCCCGAGAACAGGCCGGCGACGGCGGCAGCGACCATCATGGTCTTCAAAGATTGCTTCATTGTCATTCCTCCATCGATTCCGCTGGACCAGACCGGGCGCGACCGGAAAACTGGGGACCTCCCCTGAGAATCCGAAGGTGGATTCGAGGGTGGGGCCGGTTCTGGGGACGCCGGGCGGGGGACCGTGCGGTGCGAATTAGACTACATAAACTACTACGCCTTGTGCCACTCCGCCGGATTGTTTTTTCGGCGGTTTTCTGCAACAGGGCGGGGAGATTTGTCCACAACCGGACAGAATTGGCGGCCTATGTTTCGCTACTGTGAACGGCTGCCTGCGCCGTGGTGCAAAAGCCGTCAAAGTCAGACCCCAATGACCCGTAGCCGAGAGGGCAGATCGCCCTGCGCTTTGTGCTGAGGACTGGCGTGGTCGGTTTTTGGCAGCGGGGATTCTATTGCTGCCCTTGTTCCTCACCGCAGGATGGCGGTCAGCGGCCGGTGATCTGAAGGCGGGGCCGATGGCCGGGATAATCCAGATAGCCGATGCCGACCCGCATGTGGTGGTGCACGGCATTGGGAATGCTCACCGCGAGGCACATGCCGAGCATGCCGTGGGCCAGGGCCAGGGGATAGAGATTGCGATAGCGGAGATAGAGCAGGCAGGAAGCTGCGCCCCAGATCACCACCGCCGGAACCAGAACGGGGTTGGGGAGATGCACGAGGGCAAACAGAAACGTGGCGAGGGCCACGGCGGCCGCGCGGCCCATCCCCAGCCGCAGCAGGCGCAGCAGAACGTAGACCTGCAGAATGTACTGCTGCATGAGCGCCCAGAGCGAGTACTCGAGGATGTGCGCGCCGAAGGGGAGCGGCCCATAGAGCTTGTGCAGCGAGTGCACACGCGCCGCGATGCCCAGTCCGACAAAGAGCAGGGCTGTCGCTGCGACGACGATCCACAAAGAGCGCAGCAGCCCCTCGGTGCCCAGCCCCAGGGGGCGGCTGCGGTTGCGGCTGAGCCAGGCGGTGACGGCAATGCACGCAAAGGCCGACCAGTAGAACCAGCGCTGTTCTGGATTCCGCGTCCACACCGTGATGAGAATGAGACCGTAGCCGATGGCCAGTTCAGCGATTTCGCGGCGTCGGGATGAGAGGGGGGCATTCACGGCGCAAAAACAAAGGGCATCCACACGGGATGCCCTTATTATGATGACCGCCGACGCTTACTGCAGCAGCGTGCCGGTTTCCGGTTCGATCTTGGCTTCTTCCGGCGGGATGACGACCGCTGCGGCCACTTTGTCGCCCTCTTCCAGGTTCAGCAGCTTCACGCCCTGGGTGGAGCGCCCGGCCTGACGGATGGTCGTGGTGTCGATGCGGATGATCTTGCCGTACTGGCTGATCACGATGATCTCCGACGTGTCTTCGACCAGCTGAATGCCGACAACCTTGCCGTTTTTCGCGGTGGTCTTCACGTTGATGACGCCCTTGCCGCCGCGGGTCTGCAGCCGGTATTCCTCCACATCGGTGCGCTTGCCGAAGCCGTTCTCGGTGACCGAAAGGATGCGATGGGTGGCGCCATTCTTCCTGGGCGTGACGGCTAGTCCGACCAGGTAGTCGTTCTTGCCGATGTCGATGCCGCGCACGCCATAGGCCGGACGTCCCATGGAGCGGACATCTTCTTCGCCGAAGCGGATGCCCATGCCGTCGTGGGTGGCCATAAAGACGATTTGCTCCCCGTCGGTGATGCGAACGCCGATGAGCTCGTCGTCGTCGTCGATGCCGATGGCAATAATCCCGCGCGACATCACGTTGGAGAAATCCTTCAGCGGCGTTTTCTTCACCGTTCCGCCGCGTGTGGCAAAGAAGATGAACTTGCCTTCTTCTTCGAGATTGCGCACCGGCAGAATGTTGCGCACGGTTTCTCCGGGCTGCAGGCTCAGCAGGCTGGCAATCGACTTGCCCTTGCCCGCGGCGCCCACGTCGGGAATCTCATAGACCTTGAGCCAGTAGACCCGCCCCTTGTTGGTGAAGCAGAGCAGGTAGGCATGGGTGGAGTCGACGATGAGCTGCGAGACGAAATCTTCCTCGCGCGTCTTCATGCCCAGCCGGCCCGTTCCGCCGCGCCGCTGCTGCCGGTAGGTGGAGATGGGCGTCCGCTTCAGATAGCCGGAATGCGACACCGTGACCGCGACCTGTTCGTCTGCGATCAGGTCTTCGAGCTGCAGTTCGGCTGTCTCGTCGATGATCTGCGTGCGCCGCTCATCGCCGTAGTCCTTGCGAACGGCTTCCAGCTCCTTCACGATGACCTGGCGCAGCTTCTTCTCCGAGGCGAGGATCGACTCGTACTCGGTGATGTTGTCGCGCACTTCCTTCATTTCGTTGACCAGCTCGTCAATGGAGAGCTGCGTCAGGCGGTAGAGCTGCAGTTCGAGGATGGCGTCGATCTGACGATAGCTGAGCGTCAGCGTGGCAGTGATCAGCGTCGTCTCGTCAATCCCATAGTTTGCCGGATTGAGCTTTACGCCTTTCAGAGCCTGGTCGCGCACCGTGATGGTCTTGTTCGAGAAGTACTGGAAGAGGTTTTCCCGGGCATCCGCGCGCGAGGACGATCCGCGGATAATTTTGATGACGTTGTCCAGGTGGTCGAGCGCGATCTGGTAGCCGAGCAGCACGTGCTCGCGCTCGCGCGCCTTGCGCAGCAGGAAGTCGGTGCGCCGCCGCACCACGTCCATGCGGTGGTCGATGAAGACCCGGATGGCTTCCGGCAGGGGCAGTTCGCGGGGCTGGCCGTTGACCACGGCCAGGAAGATCATGGAGAAGCTCTCCTGCATCTGGGTATGCTTGTAGAGCTGGTTCAGGACGATCTGGGCTTCGGCGCCGCGCTTCAGCTCGATCACGATGCGCATGCCGTCGCGGTCGCTCTCGTCGCGCACGTCGCTGATCTCGTCAATCACTTTGTCGTTGACCAGTTCGGCGATGCGCTTGATGAGGGTGTTCTTGTTGACCTGGTAGGGAATCTCGCTGACGATGATCGACTGGCGACCCTGGTTCAGGTTCTCGGTCGCGCATTTCGCGCGAATCAGGAAGCGTCCACGGCCGGTCTTGTAGGCCTGGGCGATGCCGCTCTTGCCATAGAGAAAGCCACCGGTCGGGAAGTCCGGCCCGTGCACGTGCTTGAGCACCTCGGCCAGACCCGCATGCGGGTTGTTCACCATCTCGATGGCCGCGTTCACCACCTCGGTGAGATTGTGGGGTGGAATGTTCGTCGCCATGCCCACCGCGATGCCGTTGGAACCGTTGACGATGAGGTTGGGGATGCGCGTGGGCAGCACCACCGGCTCAAACGTCGACTCGTCGAAGTTAGGCACCATGTCGACGGTCTGCATTTCAATATCGGCCAGCATTTCGCCGGCGATCTTCGTCATGCGGCACTCGGTGTACCGGTAGGCCGCGGGCGGATCGCCGTCGACCGAGCCGAAGTTCCCCTGCCCATCCACCAGCGGATAGCGCATGGCCCAGGGCTGCGCCATGCGCACCAGGGCGTCGTACACCGCGGAGTCGCCGTGCGGATGGTACTTCTTCAGGCATTCGCCGACGACGCCAGCGCATTTCGAATAGCGCTTGTTGTGCTGCAGCCCCTCGCGCTCCATCGCCACCAGAATGCGGCGGTGCACGGGCTTGAGTCCGTCGCGCGCGTCGGGGAGGGCCCGCCCGATGATGACCGACATCGAGTAGTCGAGATACGACCGGCGCATCTCCTCTTCGATATTGATGGGAATAAGATTCGCGGCGCCGGGACCGGTGGGGCCGTCGCCGGAGTTGCCGCCAAGAGGAAGCTGGGGGTTCTGATCGTCTGCCATAGAATTTCAAGAGTCGGGGGCCACACCGGGAGGGTCTGCTGCGAGGTGCGACCGAAGACTTATCTTTATGATAAATGAAGAGTTAGCTGCGCACAAGGCGAGCTGGACCAATGGATTCAGCGACATGCAAGCGGCCCCGCCGAGCCTTCTCTGCGCCACCCAAAACCAGCCTCGATTTCGACGCAAATACCGCCTGAAAACGCGAGCGCTATAGTGAACTCAAAGGCTCCTCTTTAAGATCATGACGACCACCGCCGTCGTACCCAAAATCAGCGGACCGCCCGCCACCCTGCTCTTCAACGACTGGTATCCGGCCCTGCGCAGCGAGATGCTCCAGGGCAAGCGCATGGCGACGGCGATGCTCCTCGGCACCCCGCTGGTGCTCGGTCGCCGGGACGATGGCCGCCTCTTTGCCATGCGCGATCTCTGCCCCCATCGCGGCATCCCGCTCTCCTGTGGCTGGTTCGACGGCAAGTCGCTCACCTGCAAATACCACGGCTGGAGCTTCGAGCCGGTCAGCGGTCAGTGCATGGAGATCCCTTCGCTGACCCAGGACGATCCCTTCCCGCGCAACCTGCATGGCATGGCCTACCCGTGCGAGGAGCGCGACGGCTATGCATGGGTGTATGTGCCGGAGCCGGGCCGCGGCCGCGTCACGCCCGAAGACGCCGCGCTGATCCCGGTCCCCGAAGTGCCGAAATTCGGCGCCCGCTTCCGCAGCGCGCATCTCACCGCCGACCTGCCCTGCAATGTCGATCACGGCATCATCGGGCTCATGGATCCGGCGCACGGGCCCTTCGTCCACCAGTCGTGGTGGTGGCGCAAGGAGGGGAGCATCCACGAAAAGGAGAAGCGTTTCGAGCCCATCCCGCAGGGCTTCCGCATGGCCACGCACGCGCCTTCAAAGAACTCCGCGCCCTATAAGCTTCTCGGTGTCTACGGAGAGCCGGTGGTCACCACCATCGACTTTGTTTTGCCCAACCGCCGCTACGAAACCATTCGCTGTGGCGACAAGTGGTTTTCCAGTCTGACCACCGTTACGCCGACCACGCCCACGGCCTGCCGGATCGATGTGGCCGGGGCCTGGAACGTGCTCTACCATCTCCCCTTCATGACCTCGATGCTGAAGTTCTTCGGCAACATGTTCGTGCGTCAGGATCAGGTGACGATGATTCAGCAGGCCCAGGGCCTGCATTACGAGCCGGCGCTGATGCTCATCGATGACGCTGACAAGCCGGCCAAGTGGTATTTCGCTCTCAAGCAGGCGCGGCTGGACGCCGAACGCACCGGCGCGCCCATGGAGCACCCCATCCCGGAGCCGGTCACGCTGCACTGGCGCAGCTGAAAAGCAGGGTTCAGCGCACCGGGTTCAGCGCTCAGAAAACTGGCTGCGTCGTCGGCTGAACGGTCTCCTGCAGCGCGTGTCCGTTGTTGTTCCCGTTGCTTTCTTCGGCCACGATCGACTCGACAGAAATGTGCAGCTGGCGTCCCAGCTCCTGCATTTTCTCCAGCCACTCGGCGGAGGGCGGCCTGTCACGCCGGTCGCGATAGGTCTCGTACCAGAGATTCTGCGCCTGCCATAGATTGGCATCGAACGGCAGCTCGGGCAGGGTGCGCGCGATGAGCAGCGCGTTCTCGACGCACTGCATGCACTCGGCATCCTCGTGCAGACCGAACATGGCCTTGTTGATTTTCTGCTCGGCGATGTAGCCCAGCAGCTGCTTGTTCAGCGTTACCTGGTCGGATTTTGCCAGAGCCAGCCAGGAGCGCGCCTGGACGGCATCGATGGGCTCCGCCTCCAGCGCTCTTCGCACGCCGGCATTGATGGCGAAGGTGGCGGCCACCGTCAGCGCCTCCGGTCGCGGCAGCTTGCTCTGGCTCAGGAAGTGCAGCAGCGAAGCCTGATTCTCGTAAATCGCCGACAGGCTCGACTCCACTTCTTCCAGCGTGGTGGTGAGCAGGATTTCAAGGATGCGCTTTTGCTCATCGAGGAAGAGCGAGCGCAGCGAGTAGGTCTGTCCGCCGAAGTAGCGATCGAAGATGCGCACCACCTCGGGGAAGTCGGCCAGATTCACGGCCGCTTTCGCTCTCTCGACGAACTCGTCGTATTCCGTGGAATCGCCGTTTTCCCAGCGCTTCACCACTGCAGTAATGTTCTGATCGCCGAAATGAAGCACGCCAAAGGCGACCGTCTCCGCCGCCTCGGTGATCTTCGAAGAGATGAGCGCCTGCCCCACGGCGAGGCGCACGCGCCCGGAAAAGACAGACTCATAGGCGAGCCGCCGCACGGAGTAGCAAAACAGATTGGCTTCGTCGGGATAGCTGGTGAAGATGGAACTGATCGCGTAGTGCGCCGCCACCTGCTCCAGACCCACCTGCATCGCCTTGACGTACCGGTTGTAGACGGCCGCTCCGTCCAGCTGCTCGGGCAAGTTCGACGTCGCCTCGGCCAGCTGCTCGACGAACTTCTTTTCCAGATTCGCGGCCCGTTTCCCGAACAGCTCCGCGCCTAATTGCAGCACGCGCCCGGCGTAGGCGATGATCTGCACCGTCTCAATGCCGGAGATGTCGTCGAAGAACCAGCCGCAGCTGGTGTACATCAGCATGGAGTGGCGCTCCAGCTCCATGAGCATCAGGGCTCGGGTGCGCTCTTCCTCGTTCAGTGTGTACAGGCTGTGCGACGAGAGAAACGCATCGCGCGACTCTTTCGATCGGTTGAGGATGACCTGGATGTAGTCGTTGCGGGCGGCTTCGGGATCTTTAAAGAGCCGGATCGCCGCATCATGAACCAGCGGCGCCACCGCATCGCGCAGTTCGTCCAGCGCGTTCCGCAGTGGTGTTCGCCACTTCTGGTTCCAGCCTGGCCGGCCGCTGGAGCATCCGCAGTCGGAGCGCCAGCGCTCAATGCCGTGGGCGCAGCTCCAGGAGGTGTCCTCGACGATCTGCGCCTCCCAGCGCGGGGGATGTTTCTCGAGAAACTCGCCGTAGTTGGTCAGACGTGCGTCCGGGTCCGGTTGGTGGTTCGCATCCTCGAATCGATGGAGGACCCAGGCCAGCGCCATCTCGCCATAGCGATGGTGGTGGCCGTAGCTCTCGCCGTCGGTGGCGACGTGGACCATCTGCGCCCGCCGGCCTTCCGGCTGGAAGCCGCTCAGCAGCCGTTGCGCGAAGCTCTCACCGCTGTTCAGCAGGCCTTCAAAGGCAATGGCCCGCGACCGGGGGCCGTCATAAAAGAAGACCACGATGGACCGGCCTTCCTTCAGGCGCACCCGGTAGGGCTGCGTGGTGTCCACGGCTGCGTTCGTGGTGTCAGCCCAGGAAGATTCACTCGTGGCTTTGGCCTTGCGCGGCTCTTTGCCGGTCTCGGCTTCTTTTGCCGAAGGCGTGGGCAGTTCCGTGCCGGGAGCGGGACGTTCCAGCGAGCGCACCCGCGCGCATTGATGCGGCGCCAGCAGAACAAACCGGATTCCATGCTGCGCCAGCAGGTCCAGCGATTCGGAATCCACCGCCGTCTCCGGCAGCCACATGCCCTCCGGCTTGCGGTGGAAGCGGTACTCGAAATCGGCGATGCCCCATTGAATTTGCGTGATCCGGTCCCGCGTACTGGCGAGGGGCATAATCAGGTGGTTGTAGACCTGCGCCATGGCCGATCCGTGACCGGAGTAGCGCTTCTGGCTGCGCGCATCGGCGCGGACGATCGCTTCATGCACCCGCGGCGACTTCTGTTCCAGCCAGGAAAGCAGCGTCGGCCCGAAGTTAAAGCTCATCCGCGCGTAATTGTTGAGGATGCGGATGATCTGGTTCTGCTGGTCCACAATCCGCGCTGAGGCATTGGGTGCGTAGCATTCCGCCGTGATGCGGGCGTTCCAGTCGTGCCACGGGGCGGCAGACTCCTGAGCCTCCACCGTCTCCAGCCAGGGGTTCTCCCGAGGCGGCTGGTAGAAATGGCCGTGGATGCAGATGGCTCGTTCGGGAGTGCTCATCATGTGCCGGGACTCATTTTCTAAGGTACACGGTCAACGCAGAGTCATCCGGAGGGGACGGCACGAGCGTACTATCCATGGCATAGGTCTTGTATGCGACAATAGCAGTGTACGGAGGTGTGTCCGCGTAGTGGCGCGATGCCTCCGGAGGATTCCGTATGTTTGACAACCTCTTAAAACCCGAGCACCTGCTTCTGATCCTGGCCATCGCCCTGCTGATTTTCGGACCCACCAAGCTTCCTGGACTGGGCAAAGGTCTTGGGGAAGCCTTCCGTGGCTTCAAGGAAGGCATCAAGGGCTCGCCGGACGGCGATGCCGCCAAGCAGGACACGACGACGAAGTCCGAAGCGGTAACGCCGCAGACGAAGTAAACCGACCCGCCACTCATTAGTTACTGAGCCGGAGCCTGGGAAATCGACGGGTCTGGCTGCGCCGTGTCCAGCAAATCCAGGGCGGCGTCCTCTCCTGCAATCGTGATGGTGCATTCGGTCAGCACCCACTTCCCGGAGCGCTTCCGGGCTGTCGCCTCAATTCTGCCCCTGCCGCGCGGGCCGGCTACCCGGATCTTCAGCTGCGCATGCGCTGGAGAACGATTCTTCGAGGTGCGGGTATGCAGATCGCCCGTCACCAGCCAGCGTTCCCGCAGGGGCCGGCCGAGCGCCTCGACCACGGCGGGATTGGCCGCCGCCTTTCTGACTGCCATCCGCGCCGGCCATGAGGTGCGAAGCGCGCCCACCACAACAAAGAAGACAATTCCCCACAACATTGCCACCAAAAGCACGGCGCTGGCCAGACCGGCGGCTACCGCCCTGCCGGGGTGACGCGGAATCCAGCTCTTGTGGTCGGATCGCACCCGATATCGTGTTGTCACGCGGCGATTGTAGCCCGGCGCGCTTGTCGCGAAACGCGGTTGGGCGGCTGTGTTTATTTTTTCCAGCGCGCGGCAATGGCACCGGCATCGAAGCCGTTCGGCGGCAGCGGCACGTTGTAGGCCGCCTTGAAGATGAAACACTGCTGGGTCTCATCGCCGTTGTGCGTGCGGGTCATGGTGAACGGCGTGGGCAGGCCGTCGATCACGTGGTAGTCGGCGTACTCTTCCGAATCTTCGTTCTTGTCTTTATAAACCGGATCGCGCCACTGCCAACTGCGGCTCAGGGGCAGGTGCGTGCTGTCGTCCACCCTGATCGTGATGGAGTCGTTTTCGGCATTCAGCAGCGTCACCTGGTCTGCGAGGTGCGCCCCCGCCAACGACTGCCCTTCATACATCAGAATGGTGGACGGTTCCTTCATCCATACCCGAACCGCCGTTTCGATGGAGTGATCGCGGCTGCGATTGGACGCCGCGCAGATGTCCTTCTGAATCGGGTTCTTGCCCCGGAACGTCACTTCCCAGCACTGGCCGCCCATGAACACCTGCGTCCAGGTGTGCTTGTCCTTCTTGCCTTCCGCCAGGTCGAGGCGCTCGGCCGTTGGCGTGTCCCATTGCCAATAGCGGACGGTCGCGCCGGTGGGCTTGCCCTGGTAAAAGGCGGCAATCCGCCCTTCCATATAGCGATTCTGCAGATTCAGCCAGCGCTCGCCGCCCAGTGCCTTGATCATGGCATCGAGCAGGGCGCGGGCTTTGGTCGCACTGGGGTCCTGCGTGGGTGCGGCCGCGGCCACCGATGACGTGGGTGGCGCATCCGGCGACGGCAATTGGGCGTGGACGAAACCGCAGGCAAGCCATAAGGCACAACCGGGAAGGCACAGACGGGCAATCGTTCGCATGGTCAGCCGACTAAGACGGCTCCTCCATTTACATTGACGATCTCTCCGGTCATAAAGCCAGCAAGCGAGGTGCACAAAAACAGAATGGGGCCGGCAATTTCGCGCGGATCGGCGATCCGGCCCAGCGGAATCGTGGATAAGGCCCGGGTCCGCAGCTTCGGGTCGGCCATGGCGGGCGCCGACATCTCGGTGTTCACCCAGCCCGGCGCGACGCAGTTCACCCGGATGCCCTGCGGCGCCAGCTCGGTTGCCAGGCCCTTGGTCAGGCTGATGAGCGCCCCTTTGCTGGCGGCGTAATCCGCGTGGAAGGCTTCGCCGCGCTGTCCGGCCGTCGAGCTGACCAGCACAATGTGGGCGGCGGCCAGCGATCCCTGGGGCGGGGTCTGCGTCTGGAACTGCTGCACCGCGGCCTGAATCAGGCCGAAGACGCTGTCAAGGTTGATGGAGAGCGTGCTGCGCCACTGTTCATCGGACATCGCGCTAATCGGGACATCGTCCGGCGGCCAGACGCCGTGGTTGACGACCAGGATGTCGAGCCGGCCGAATCGTTCGACGGTGCGCCGGACCAGGGCGCGGCCGTCGCCGGGGGTGGCGAGATCCTGGGCGAAGCCGGCGCATAGCTCTGGGCCGGTCTCGGCCACCAGGGCGTCGGCGGCCGACCGCGCCGATCGGAAGCTGAAGGCGACCCGGGCGCCGGCATCGCGAAAGAGGCGAACCGCCGCGGCTCCGATGCCGCGCGAGCCGCCGGTGATGAGGGCCACTTTGCCTTCGACGGAGAGAGAAACCATAGGAACAGCCTAATGGAAACCACGCAGGAGGGTCTTCGAGGGGGGCATCCGGCCGCGAGGGCAGGACCCATGTCTTGACATCCCTGCACTTCTAGGGATACTGTCGCTTTTACTAAGAAGTCAAGGGGTAGAGATGGCGAGAAACGATCTGCAGGGGAGCCTGGATCTGCTGGTGCTGAAGACTCTGGCGCAGCGGGGACGGCTGCATGGGTACGGGATCGTCCAGCACATCCGGCGCGCCTCGGATGCCCTGCTGCAGGTGGAGGAGGGGTCGCTGTATCCAGCGCTGCACCGCATGGAGCAGGCCGGGTGGATCCGCTCGGAGTGGGCGCTGACCGAGACGAATCGCAAGGCAAAGTACTACCAGCTCACGCCGGTTGGGCGAAAACAGCTCGACGAGGTCGAGGCGAGCTTCGAGCAACTGGTGAAGGGTGTGAGGGCGATGCTGCGCTACGCCTAAGAGGCAGGGTGCAGGGTGCAGGGTGCAGGGTGCAGGGGACAGAGTGCAGGGTGCAGGGTACAGGTCGCTGGTTGCGGCTCTGTGAGGTGCAGGGGTGGGGTGGATTTCTCGAATTCGGAACCTTGGACGGCGAGAACGCGTGGACGCTGAGATCGAGGCGGAGTTGCGGTCGCACATCGAGATGGCCGTTGAGGACGCGATGCGGGCGGGCGAGCCGGAGACAAAAGCGCGTCGGGCGGCGCGGCTGCGGTTTGGGAATCCAGTGACGGTGCGGGAGAGAACGATGGGATCGGATGCGGCGCTGGGACTGGAGGGAATCGGGCGGGATGTGAAGTTTGCCGTCCGGCAACTGCGCCAATCTCCGGGGTTTGCGGTGACGGCGATTGTGACGCTGGGGCTGGGGATTGGGGCGACGACGGCGATCTTCACCCTGATCCAGCAAGTGATGCTGCGATCGTTGCCGGTGGCGCAGCCGGGGCAGTTATGGCGGATCGGCGATGCCGCCTCGTGCTGCTACGGGCAGGGCTACACGCAGACGAGCGACGACCGGGCCCACGACTGGAGCCTCTTTTCGTGGGAAGCCTACAGGCTCTTCCGCGCGCAGACGCCGGCGTTCCGGGAACTGGCGGCATTTGAGATCGGGGAAGGGAATGCGGAGCTGGCGGTGCGGCGCGGTGGTTCGCCAGCGCCTGCCGAGTCGCGCAATGGCGAGTATGTTTCGGGGAATTTCTTCAGGACATTTGGCGTCTCCGCATGGCGTGGGCGGCTGATGAGGGATGCGGATGACCGGGAAGGCGCGCCGCCGGTTGCCGTGATGAGCTTTCATACCTGGCAGGAGCAATACGGCTCCGACCCGTCGGTGGTGGGCGCGACGTATGAGATCAACGGCCACGCCTTCACGGTGATTGGCGTGGCGCAGCCGGGATTTTACGGAGCGAAGACGGCCGTATGGGGTATGCCCGATTTCTGGCTGCCGCTGACAACCGAGCCGCTGATCGCGGGAACCACCTCGCGCTTGAAGAATCCCAGCCTGGCCTGGCTGGACCTGATCGGCCGCGTGCAGCCAGGCACGAACCCGAAGGCGCTGCAGGCGCAGCTACAGGGCGAGCTGCACCAGTGGCTGGCCGGCCATCGCGCCGATATGTCGTCACCGGAAAAAGCCGCCTGGCAGAAGCAGACGCTGCGCCTGACGCCGGGCGGGGCCGGCGTTTCGCTGATGCGCTCGGACTACCGGGCTGCTTTGGGGCTGCTGATGGGCGCGGCGATCTGCGTATTGCTGGTGGCCTGCGCCAATATCGCCAATCTGCTGCTGGCGCGGGGGCTGCGGAACCGGCAGCAGACCGCGGTGCACATGGCGCTGGGCGCGCGGCGCGGGCGGCTGGTGCGCAAAGCGCTGGTGGAAAGCCTGGTGCTGGCGGGCATGGGCGGCGCCGGAGGGGTGGGCGTGGCGTGGGCGGGAGCGCGCCTGATCCTGCGTCTGGCTTATACGCATTCTGCTCAGAGCAGCTGGATCCCGGTGCAGGCATCGCCCTCCACGTCGGTGCTGCTCTTCGCGCTGGGCGTTGCAGTGCTCACGGGAGTGGTTTTCGGTATGGCGCCGGCCTGGAAGATGGCGCAAGCCGAGCCGATTGAAGCCATGCGCGGCGCCAACCATGCGGTGGGCGGCGATCGGCACTGGGTACAGAAGACTCTGGTGATCGTGCAGGCCGCGGTGTCGGTCGTGCTGCTGAGCGCAGCGGCGATGCTGGGACGGAGTCTGCACAATCTCGAGCATCAGAATTTCGGATTCGATCCCGTGGGGCGGACCCTCGTCTCCATCGATGCAAAGGCGTCGGGCGCTCCACAGGCGCAACTGGTGCCGCTCTTCCGCGACCTGGAGAGCCGCGTGCGGACGATTCCGGGGGTACGCGCGGCGGGCGGTGTGCTGGAGGCGCCGCCGGGGGGCTGGGTGACGCATGATATCCGCATCGAGGGCCAGCCTGAACCGGGGCCGCAGGACGATGTCACCTCCGGGTGGACGCGGGTGACGCCGGGATTTTTCCCGGCGATGCAGGACAGGATCATGGCGGGGCGCCCCATCACCGTGGAAGACGATGCGAGCACGCAGCCGGTGGCGGTGGTCAATGAGGCATTTGCGAAGAAGTTCTTCGGAAAGGAAAACGCTGTTGGGCAGCACTTCGGGCCGGCTCCGGGGAAGAACGCAGGCCTCTACGAAATCGTGGGGGTCGCGGCGAACGTGGAATTTGAGAACAATCCGGACCAGCCCATGTATTTCCTGCCGGAGGCGCAGAGCACGCACTTCGACGATGCCGCAATGGAGAGCCGCGAGATCTGGTCGCACGATCTGTACAACCTGGTAATCTGGGCGCCCGGCCGTCCGCTGAATTTCGAGGCCCAGGTGAAGAGCGCGGTGGCCGCCGTCGATCCGGATCTGATGGTGTACGGCATGGAGCCGTATGCGGAGGCGCTGCGCGACTTTCCCCAACAGAACATGATCGCCAGCCTGACCGGGCTGTTTGGCGCGATCGGGCTGCTCCTTGCCACGGTGGGCCTCTACGGAGTGACGGCCTATGGCGTAGAGCAGCGCAGGAGCGAGATCGGCGTGCGGATGGCGCTGGGGGCCGACCGCGGCTCGGTGGTGGCACTGGTGCTGCGCGGCGCATTTCTGCAGGTGGCGATGGGGTTGGCTGTAGGGATTCCGGCGGCGATCGGAACAGGATCTCTGATTGCGAGCCAGCTATACGGGGTGCAGCCGTGGGATCCGCGTTTGCTGATTGCGGTAGCCCTGGTGCTGGGGTTGGCGGCTCTGGTGGCGGCGCTGCTTCCGGCACGTCGAGCGGCGAGCGTGGATCCCATGCAGGCACTGCGGATGGAATAGGACTGGCCGTCCAGGCGGACCCGCTGCGCGGATTTTCCGTGAAGCGGTTCGGAAAAGGAACGGAGGGACGACGATGGGGTGGTCACAACGAATCGGGAATCTGTTCCGGCAGAAGCGCGTTGATGCGGAGATTGACGCCGAGCTGCGGTCGCACATTGAGCTGGCGGTAGAAGAGATGGTGCGGGGCGGCCTGCGTGAGCCGGAGGCGCGGCGAGCGGCGCGGCTGCGGTTTGGCAATCCGGTGGCCATGAAGGAGACAACGATGGAAGCCGATGCGGCGCTGGGGCTGGAGGGACTGGGTCGCGATGTGCGGTATGCGCTGCGGCAGTTGAAGAAGGCGCCCGGTTTTACGGCGGTAGTGATCGTGACGCTGGCGCTGGGCATCGGGGCCAACACGACGGTGTTCAGCATTGTCGATGCTGTCCTGCTGCGGCCTCTGCCGTATGCGCATCCGGAACAGCTGGTTGAGGTGCAGTCGGGGCGAGCGATGGGAGGTTTTGTCGGCAGCGCCGTGTCGTATCCCGACTTTTTCGACTGGCGCGCGCAAAACCACAGCTTTTCGCAGCTGGTGTCGTTCCAGGGTAACTCGGGCACGCTGACCGGGGTCGAGAGGACGGTCCATGTGGATGGCGAGACTGTTTCCTGGGGCCTGTTGCCGCTGCTGGGGGTGGCTCCTGAACGGGGCCACGGTTTTCGTCCGGAGGACGAGAAGCTGGGCGCGCGCGTGATCCTGATCAGCCACGCGCTGTGGGAGTCGCAGTTTGGCTCGGACGCGGCCATTGTGGGCCGAACGATGCACCTGAGCGGGCAGAACTACACGATTGCAGGCGTGATGCCGGCCACGTTCCGCTTTCCGGTGGATGCGCCGCAGAACGCCTTCTGGACGACTCTGGCCGTGGATAACGACGGCACGCCGCGCGCGGCCACCGCGAATCGCGGCAACCATTCGCTGGGCGTGATTGGGCGGCTGAAGCCGGGCGTTACCGTGGCCGAGGCGAATGCGGAGATGCAGGCCATCGCGGCGCGCCTGGCGAGGCAGTATCCGGAGACGAATACCCGGCACAACGCGGCCCACGTGGAGAGTGAGCTGACCGCGTTGTTGGGGGATACGCGGACGCTGCTGCTGGTGATTCTGGGAGCGGTGGGTCTGGTGTTGCTGATCGCGTGCGGCAATGTGGCGAATCTGCTGCTGGCGCGGGCGGCCGAGCGCGAGCGGGAGATAGCAATGCGCTCCGCGCTGGGAGCGAATCGATCCAGAATTGTCCGGCAACTGCTGGTAGAGAGCGTGGTGCTGGGGCTGCTGGGCGGCGTTGCGGGATGCGGGTTGGCCTTTGCGGCTACGCCGGCGGTGCTCGATCTGATCGGCACCAGCGTGCCGCGTGCCGCCGATGCCGGTGTGAATCTACCGGTGCTGGCGTTTGCGCTGCTGATGTCGCTGGCGGCAGGGATTGTGTTTGGCCTGGTGCCGGCCGTCACGTCGGCGCGCAGCGATCTGCTCTCGCCGCTGCGAGAGGGCGGCCGGAGCCACACGGGTGGACATCAACGGCTTGGATCGCTGGTGATTGTGGGTCAGGTAGCGCTGGGCATTGTGCTCACCGCGGGGGCGGCCCTGCTGGTGACAAGCTTCGTCCACCTGACGCACAGCAGCGAAGGTTTCAATCCGGATCACGTGCTGACGTTTCTGTTTGAAACGCCGGATACCCGTTACTCGCACACACGAGCCGAGTTTTACCAGCAGTATTTTGAGAAGCTGCGCGCGTTGCCGGGGGTTGAGTCCGCGGCCGGGTCAATCCTGCTGCCGATGACCGATAACGACGGGCACGTGAGCTTTGAGAATCCGGAGCATCCTTTGCCGAAGGGGCAGCTGGAGAGCGCGAGACTCGATCTCGTGTCGTCGGGGTATTTCCAAACCATGCAGATTCCCCTGCTGGCGGGGCGCGACTTCAACGATGGCGACACGGTGCAGTCGCCCCAGGTGATGATGGTGAGCCGGGCGTTCGCAGACAAGTTCTTTCCCAACGAAAACCCGCTCGGCAGGAAGCTGAAGCCAGGAACAAGCGCCGGCCCCTCCGAGCTTCCTGCATGGCGGACGATTGTGGGGGTGGTGGGGAATATCCGAACGGTGGCCACGCAGCGGGAGATGGATCCGGCGTATTACCTGGCCGCCAGCCAGCTCCCCAACTGGTGCTGCCTGTATACGGTGGCGCGTACGCGCGTGGACCCGGTGAGCCTGGAGCCTGAGGTGCGGCACCTGGTGTCTTCGATGGACGGGGATATTCCCGTTACCGATGTGCTGACCCTGCGGGATCGGATTGGAGTGGAGCTGGCCGAGCCGCGCTTTGCCATGGTCCTGCTGAGCGCCTTCGCGGCGCTGGCTCTGCTGCTCACGGTCGTGGGTCTGTATGGGGTGATGATGTACTCCGTGGCGCGCCGGACGCGGGAGATTGGGGTGCGCCTGGCGCTGGGAGCGGCGCGCGGCGCCGTGCAGGCTATGGTGCTGCGGCAGGCTCTGGTGCTGCTGGGCGTGGGCACGGCCATCGGTTTGGGGGCGACGCTGATTCTGGCGCCGGTGCTGGGGTCGATGCTCTATGGCGTGAGCGGAAGAAGTCCGGCGGTGCTGCTGGCGGTGTGCTGCGTCGTTGCGCTGTCCGGATTGCTGGCGGCATGGCTACCCGCGCTGCGAGCGTCGGGAATCCAGCCGATGGAAGCCCTGCGCTCCGAATGAGGACTGACCGTCCGGGTGGCGTCGTTCGGAATTTTTGGTTCAGGGGTGCAGTGCGGTCGTCGCCCTGTTGGCCCGCAGCGCCGCCGCGTAGCTCTGGGCCTGGGCATAGACCCG
>DATAWD010000036.1:0-50981 GCA_036267395.1 Acidobacteriaceae bacterium
GAACGAAAATGGTTCTTCGGATTGTGCTTCTGCAGCACCTTCGTGATCGCCGCCGTCAGCGTCGTCTTCCCGTGATCAATGTGCCCAATCGTCCCCACGTTCACGTGCGGCTTCGACCGGTCAAACTTTTCCTTCGCCATACTTGTTTCCTCTCCAGATGCCTCTTACTCAAAACCTCTTGTCTCGTGCGGAAGTTTAATAGCCCGCGTACAACCGAAAATACTTCTGCCGCACTTCGGGAGCGACCTTCTCCACGCGGCGCAGATACTGCTCGCGAATCTGGCCGCGGTCGGCATCGCCCAAAGCCGCATAACTGGCCTGGGCCGGGGCGCCTAGAAATCCATGCGCCAGGATCGACTCGAACTGACGAACGCGCAGCTTCGCGCTCTCGACTCTGCGCAGGAAAGCCGCGACCTTCTGCGGCGCAAAGGCCTCGTCCATCGCCTGTCGGACCACGGCGAAGGTCTTCTCGTCCTGAATCGGAATCGTTGCCTGCTCGAACATGATTGCGTGAGAACCCTCAGGGACCGAAGCCCCATCATTCTGTGATTGATCCGGAAAGCTAAAACCGTGCCCTTTCAAATCAGCCCCTGACCCGAGATTCTGGAGCGGGAGACGGGAATCGAACCCGCGACCAACAGCTTGGAAGGCTGTGACTCTACCACTGAGTTACTCCCGCCTGAAACCAGCGTTCAGCGTACAGAAAATCCGCAAACCGACTGCTGACTCCGAATGCTGTGACGTATCCCTTCGTTCATTCCGCCTTACGACAGCGTTCAGAAAACCCGCCTAACCCTTCGTTACTTCCGCGGGCTCTTCGATCTCGCTCTCATCCGGCACCCTGCGGGTCATCAGACTGATGCGAAAAGCGAATCCCCCCAGCAAAACCACGACGACCAGGCGAACCCTGCCCGGATCCATCGTGGTCCAGGCGAGGGCGGCCAGAACCGCGAGCGAGGCCAGCGCCAGCAGCTTGCGCTTTGTTCCTTCCACCCGCATGCGGCAACCCCCGTCCTGCCAAAAACCAGCCGCGCTGTTCAGGCGCGGCTCAAAACCTGATGCACAGGGGAGGATTCGAACCTCCGCAGGGCCTTTCTCGAGGGTTTGACTTCGCGCCTTCCGCTCTCGTCAAGACCCTCTCGCTTTGCTCGCGCGATCTCGGCGCTCGCTCCGCGATTCACCCATCCTGCGCCGGCGTTTCACCACCGGAAAACCTGGTGCACAGGGGAGGATTCGAACCTCCGTAGCTCCAAAGAGCGGCAGATTTACAGTCTGCTGCCATTAACCACTCGGCCACCTGTGCGAAAGCGCTTCGAGAAGCTGCTTTTGAAATTCTGGAGCTGATGACCGGGATTGAACCGGTGACCTCTCCCTTACCAAGGGAGTGCTCTACCAACTGAGCTACATCAGCCCTTTACTGCAACCGCAAACTCTGCCCCGGGCGGGCTCCGGACTGGAGCTGATGACCGGGATGAAAAAACCGAACCGGTGACCCCTTTTCCTTGTCTTCCTTGTCCGCGGCTGACGCCGCGGGGGCTTACCAAGGGAGTGCTCTACCAACTGAGCTACATCAGCCCTTTACTGCAACCGCAAACTCTGCCCCGGGCGGGCTCCGGACTGGAGCCGATGACCGGAAGTGCTGTACCTGCTGAGCACCATCAGCTCGTTCCAAACTCGTTTCGGGCACCCTTCGGCATTCCGGAAGCGATCCGGCGATGACGTTTGCCTGGTTCCTGGATCCTTGCGAAGGGAATCCCGCCCTGACTCTCCGCGGCCGGAGCGTGGAGCTGGCGAAGGGACTTGAACCCCCGACCCTCTGATTACAAATCAGATGCTCTACCAGCTGAGCTACGCCAGCCCGGACAGCCTTGTGCCCGCAGCCCGAAGACACACTTCTGCGTTCCTCGTTCAGCGGGTACAGGATAAAAAGTATCACACGAAAAGGCGGCTCGCAATGAGCGATCCGGAGGGTGTTCAGACGCATCCCGGCGGTGCCCGGGCAAGACCGCTTCGCCCCTGGGAAGTACACCGAAAGCCCGGAATCGGTGTTGCGGAGGCCCGCAGGATGAGATGATAGGAACGCTGTTCGATTCCCGATGACTCGCCGGCGCACGAAGCTCTCCATTGCCATTGTGATCGTCATCCTGGTGCTGCTCGGTGGCGCCATCTACCTCCGCAAGGAGGCCCCGCCGGAAGCTGCCCGGCTGCTGCCCGAATCCGACGGCATCGTCTATATCAATCTGCGGCCGCTGCGGGCTGCCACGCACTTTGACCAGCATCCTGTCGCCCATTCGCCGGAGTATCAGCACTTCATCGATGCCACGGGCATTCAGTTTGAGCGCGACCTGGACGCGGCGGCCTTTGCCCTGCACCGGATGGCCGATCCCAATGGGCCCAACGGGGCCGTAGCTTTCTCCGATGCCTTCGTCGGGCACTTCGACGGACGCCGGCTGGCGGAGTACCTGGCCGGCATCGCCACCTCTCAGGAAAGCTATGCCGGGCGGACCATCTATAACATCCCCAGCAACGGCCGCACTGTGCGCGTGACCTTGCTGGGCTACGACATAGTGGCCGTGAGCAATTACCCTTCGCCGGAGATGATCCACTCCATGATCGACCGCTATCGGACGGCGGCGCTGCCCTTCGCGGGTTCCTCGTTGCTGGCCAAGAACTACTCGAAGGTGCCGCTGCTCTCGGTGGCCTGGGGCATGGGCCAGATTGCGCTGCCGCTGGGCAATAATGGCGGCGCGCGGATCTTCGGCCTGCGCCTGCCCCTGCCGGTGGATGCGATGTTCATTGCCTCGCTGAGCTGGATCGGGAAGATTCATCTTCGTATCGAAGAGATCGCCCCCAGCGATTCCGCCGCGGCCGATACGACCGAGTCGCTGCAGACGATTCTGGTGCTGCTGAAGTCGATGGAAAATGCGGCGGGACCGCCGGGCGGCCAGCCGGCGTTCGACCCTGATCTGCAGTCGTTCATCAACAGCATCGCAGTGGAGCGGCATCGCAACCAGGCGGTGGTGACGGCGACCATTCCCACGGCGCTGGTGCAGCGAGTGATGAGCACGCCGCGGGACCTGAAGAAGATGGGCGTTCCGGAAAGTGGAAAAACACCTGCGCCGAAGTCGCCTTAAAGTATCCGGAAGGCGAGCCGACGCATCAGGAAACTACGGCTGAATCTGCGGGACTCAGGCGACCTGTGGCTCCCGCGTCGTCCCCAACCCAACTGGAGGAATCATGCAGAAGTTTTCCGTTTCTCTGGGGCTGCTGGCCCTGGCGTTGCCGCTGGCGGCAGTCCCGGCGTTCGCCGACGGACCTCACGGCCAGGTGCTGACCGGCCAGCAGGCGTTCACGAACTACGCCGAAGAACACCCTGGCGTGCGGCGGCACCTGACGGTGGCCGACCTGCCGGCGCCCTACGCGACCAAAGGCGTGGACAACGGACCGGAACTGGTGTCGCGTCCGGCGAATGCGTGGCCGCAGGCTCCGAAGGGCTTCAAGGTCGACCTCTATTACACCGGCCTCGACCAGCCGCGGCTCATCCGGACCGCTCCCAACGGCGATCTCTTCGTCGCCATCAGCTACCAGAACAAGATCATGGTCTTCCGCGGCGTGGGAGCCGACGGCAAGCCGAAGCAGGTCTCCACCTTCGCTGACGATCTCAGCCAGCCCTTCGGCATCCGCTTCTATCCGGCGGGCCCGAACCCGAAGTGGGTGTACATCGGCAATACCGACTCCGTCGTCCGCTTTCCCTACCAGAATGGCGACATGAAGGCGCGCGGGCCGGCTGAGAAGCTGGCGGATCTGCCCGGCGGCGGGCGCCTGCGCGGGGGCGGCCACTGGACGCGCGACATCGCGTTCTCCAAAGACGGCCAGCGGATGTTCGTGTCGGTCGGATCGCATTCGAACGACGACGATTCCGACACGCATCCGGAAGAGTTCCACCGCGCCAATGTGCTGGAGTTCACGCCCGAGGGCAAGTTCGTGAAGGTCTACGCCTACGGCATCCGCAACTGCGTGGGTGAGGCCATCAATCCCATCACCGGCGAGCTGTGGTGCTCGACGAACGAGCGCGACATGCTGGGCGACAACCTCGTTCCCGACTACATCACCCACATCCAGGAGGGCGGCTTCTACGGCTGGCCCTGGTTCTATATGGGCGAGCATGGCGGGCAGTGGGATCCGCGGCAGAAGGGCAAGCACCCCGAGCTGCAGAGCAAAGTCATCACGCCCGATGTGCTGCTGGAGCCGCACTTCGCCTCGCTGGAGTTGTTGTTCTACGAGGGTTCGCAGTTCCCGTCTGAGTACAAGGGCGACGGCTTTGCCGCCGAGCACGGCTCATGGAACCGGTCGAAGCGCGCCGGCTATGAAGTGATCCGGGTGCCCATGCACGAGGGCCACGCCACGGGCGAGTACGAGGACTTCCTGACCGGCTTCACCACGCCGGACGGCCACGTGTGGGGGCGGCCTGTCGGCGTGACGGTCGCGAACGATGGCTCGCTCTTCGTCACCGACGACGGGTCGGGGTCGATCTGGCACGTGAGCTATGCTGGAAGCCGGTAGCCTGTAGCCCGTAGCGTTCAGGGCTCATTCGCCAATGCGGGTGAGCCCTTTCTGCAGCCCGCGACAGCTACCGTCCCGATGCCGTAGTCTGAAAGACGGATGATCTCTCCCCGTACCGTCTCCTGGTTTTCGGCCGCCGTTCTGCTCTCCTGTTCCGCTTTTGCGCAGCAAACGCCTCCCACCGTTCCCGACGCGCCGGCTCCTTCGACGCAGCAGAGCGCGCCGACCCCGCAGACCGCACCGGCCCCGCAGACCGCACCGGCCCCGCAGACCGCACCCCCGTCGTCGCAGGAACTGCCCGAGTCGCCGGAGTCGCATGCGGCGCCGCTGCCCACCGGGCCTACCGTCCTCTTTGACACCAGCATGGGCCGCATGACCTGCAGGCTCTTCGACAAGGAAGCGCCGGAAGCCGTCGCCAATTTTGTCGGTCTCGCTACCGGCACGAAGGAGTGGACCGATCCAAAGACGAACCAGAAGGTCGATGGCAAGGCGTTCTACGACGGGACGACCTTCCACCGGGTCATCCCCGAGTTCATGATCCAGGGCGGCGATCCGCTGGGCACGGGAGAAGGCGGTCCCGGCTACTCCTTCAAAGACGAGTTCGATCCTGATCTCAATTTCGACGTGGCGGGGCGGCTGGCTATGGCCAATTCCGGTCCTGACACCAACGGTTCGCAGTTCTTCATTACCGAAACGCCGCAGCCGCACCTGGACCAGCACTACACGATCTTCGGGCAGTGCGACGACGCGAGCGTGTGGGTGGTGAAGTCGATCGCCCGCGTCAATCGCGACAGCAACGACAGGCCTGTGGAACCTGTGGTGCTGAGCAAGGTGACGGTGATTCCCGCCGGGCAGCCGGTGCCGCTGGCCCCCAGCGCATCGCCGACTGCTCCAGCCAATGCACCCAGCCCCACCAGCAATCCGGCCCCGCCACCCCAGGGCCATCCCCGGTTTTAAAAATCCCATGCAGGAGTTTGTTATGAGCCGACAGCCAGGAACGTATGCCGTCTTCAAGACCAGCGAAGGGCAGGTGGTGTGCCGCCTGTTCGAGACCGAAGCCCCCAGGACCGTGGCCAACTTTATTGAGCTGGCGGAGGGCAAACGGGAGTGGACGCACCCCACCACGCGGGCGAAGAGCACGGACAAACTGTACGACGGAACCGTCTTCCACCGGGTGATTCCCGACTTCATGATTCAGGGCGGCGATCCCGCGGGTAATGGCATGGGCGGACCCGGCTACAAGTTTGAGGACGAGACGAAAGGCTCGCAGCACCGCTTCGACAAGAAGGGCAAGCTGGCCATGGCCAACGCCGGACCGAACACCAACGGCTCGCAGTTCTTCATCACCGTGGCCGGGACGGATTGGCTGACGGGCAAGCACACCATCTTCGGTGAAGTGGTGGAAGGCCAGGAGATCGTGGACAAGATCTCGAAGCTGTCGCGCGACCGCTCGGACAAGCCGACCAAGCCGGTGGTGCTGGAGTCGGTGACGATTGAGAGGGTCTAGGAGAGCTGGAGGCGGGGCTGCAACCGGTCTCCCCGCCCCGATTACGCACTTCTCCGTGCGTCTGTGGAAATCCTGTCAAGCCCTCCGGGTCCTGACCAAAGTACTGTGCGGCCGCCAATTCCCTGCGAATCAACCCGCCATTCGTAACCGTAACAGTGCCAAAACCTGGCACTCAACCTGTCCGAACCTGATATTCTAAGAATAGAGAGTAAAAACAGAAACAGGCCGCCCAGAAGGCGGCCTTTTCCATTGCCTGAAGGAACAACTCCTGACCTGCGCCCCGGGACCTGCAACCTGCGCCCCGGGACCTGCAACCTGCAACCTGCTTTTGGAGGTAATACCCAAAAACTATTACCTTCCAACCCCAGTGCAATCAATAAAACCACCGGCTCTGCAACCAGGGGGTACCCCGATGGGGCTGTTATCGGAGGCTCGGTGTAGGATGCTCGTCATGCAAAAAGCTCTTGTACGCATCTGCGCCCTGGCGGCGATGGTGAGCGTTGTGCCGGCCTGGGCACAGCAAAGTCACTGGGCGTCAGCGAACGATCCGACGGCGAAGTCCATCGTCGAGATGGAACGGAAGTGGGCAGAGGGCGTCTGTGTCAACAACGGCGTCGTGAGCCGTTTGCTGGCGGAGGATTTTGAGGGCACGTCGACCACCGGAGCGCGCTTCACGAAAGCCGATGAGCTGCGCGACGAGAAAGGTCCTCACATCGCGCACGATTGTGGACTGGACGAGACGCGGGTGCGTTTCTTCGGAGACAGCATCGCCCTGGTGTATGGCAGCGAACACGCGGTCGGGAAGGACCCGTCCCGGCCCAACGCAAAGATCTGCCAGATCTGGACCGACACGTGGCTGAAGCGGGGCGGAGAGTGGCAGGCCGTCGCCTCGCAGGATATTCGGGTGGCGTGCCGGTAGAAGGCGCTGCGCGCCAGGGTTGAGAGAGCCCCGGCGCGGTGGGTATTTCCCGTTAGAGCAAAGAAAACGAGTCGGCACGATGAAGACCCGTACGGCGGAGGCCGGAGAGCGGGGCAGGTGTGTGTTCAATGTCACATTTTCCGGTGACCTTCGTCACGGAGGCCGCCTGGCTGCGAAGCGTAGGGTCAGGACAAGCCTGAGAAAGAAGCCCGAGAGGGAAGGAGGGCTTTCGCTTATGCCAGCTTCCAGTGGGCACGTGCATTCTCATCCACAAACGACGGTTCTGCGCGGGGCGCAGCGGTTTCCGTTTCGCACGATCGTAGCGGCAACCGATTTTTCCGAGGGGTCGTCGGCAGCGCTGCGCTGCGCGCAGGAACTGGCGCGGGCGCAGCATGCGAGGCTGCTGCTGATCCACGTAATCGATCCGGTCGGGTATGCCTTTCCCGAAGGAGCGCCGGCCGCGGTGGCCGGCGACAAGGCGGCGCGCGAGGAACTGGCGCGGATTGAGGCAGAGGTACGGCAGCAGGGAATCCCGGTGCACTCGCGGGTGGAGACGGGGATTGTGTGCGAGCGGATCCTGCTGTCACTGCGCGATCACAAGGCAGCGCTCCTGGTGCTGGGGACGAAGGCGGTGACGGGGGCGGGACGGGCGGCGCTGGGGCGGGTGACGCGGCAGCTGCTGATGCAGTCGCCGTGCCCGATTCTGACCGTGGCGCCGGAGGAAGGCGAGCATCCGCGAAACTTTGGGTGCTGGCATAATGTGCTGGCGGCAACGGATTTCTCATTGGCGTCGCTGAGCGCGCTGCATTATGCGCAGAGGATCGCGGGGCGGCACCTGATCCTGCTGCACACGGCGCGGTGCGGGCGGCATGAGGAGTGTCCTAACTGCCTGGAACGGTTGCGGTTTCTGGCGCCGTTTAACGAATCGCACACGATTCCGGTGGATCATGTGGTGACGGGCGGCGAACCGGCAGAGGAGATCGTGAAGGCGGCGAAGCACCTGGGGCCGGATCTGATCGTGCTGGGCGCGCCCTCGCCGGAGCATCAGGAGCACGATCTGGAACACAGCACGGTAGCGCAGGTGGTGGCCGCGGTCAGCTGCCCGGTTCTGATTGTGCCGGAGCACCGGGAGAAGTACGGGGATGAGCTGATTGAGGACGTGCAGGAGACAGCCGGTAGCCGGTAGCTGAAAAGCGGTTAGCTGGTAAAACGGATAGCGAATCGCGGATCGCGTGAAAATCCCATGGCTTTTGGCCATGGGATTTTTGTTTGGAGCCTAGCGGAGGGGTTGGCCCGGGTCGGTGTGGAGGACTTCTACGCCGGAGCCGGCGAGTTCCTTTTCGAGTGCGGCGGGATTGCCGGTCAGGGCGGGGAAGGTTCCCCAGTGGATGGGGAGGATGGTCTTCGCGCCCAGAAACTTCGCGGCCAGTGCTGCGGCTTTGGGGCCCATGGTGTAGTGGTCGCCGATGGGCAGCATGGCGATCTCAGGATGGTGGAGCTCGCGGATGAGCTGCATGTCAGAGAAGACGCCCGTGTCGCCGGCATGGTAGAGAACGGGGCCGTTGTCGATGGCGATGACGAAGCCGGCGGGGTCGCCTCCATAAACGGTCTTGTCGCCATCCGTGATGCCAGAGGAGTGGCGGGCTTCGGTGAGGGTGAGGGTGACGTCGGCGTGGCGATGGGAGCCGCCGACGTTCATACCGATGGCGCGGTCCCCGGAGACGCCTTTGGACTGGAGCCAGCCGATGAGCTCGACCATGCCGATGACGACGGGGCCGTGCTTTTTGGCGACGGGGACGGCGTCTGCGATGTGGTCCATATGGCCGTGGGTGACGAGGAGGAGGTCGATCGTTTCGGGGAGCTTAAAGCCTTTGGGGAATTTGGGGTTGTGCTCGAGGAAGGGGTCGATGAGGATCGTGGTTCCCTTCGCGGTTTGGATGAGGACGGTGGCGTGTCCAAGCCAGGTAATGGCGGCGCCTTTGAAGTCGGACATCGGGTAAAAATCCTCCACTGTGCAGGATAAGCACTTTCCTGGTGGGATGCGTTGAGGAGAGCCCACCGTTTCTGGCCCGCAGTCGCTGGCTCGCAGGGGCCTTGACGGGCGGAGCGGGCGGGCGTAGCTTCTCCGCATGGGCGAACAAAAGGCGAATTTAGCAAAAAAGCCGGCGGCGTCGGCAGGAGCAGCCGCTGGTCCCTGGGGACGAGCGGGAGGTTCTGTGGCGCCTCTGGCGGAGCCGGCGCTCTTTCCGATCATGGGCCAGGGGCCAGTGGGGATTGCGCGGCTGGCGGCGGAAGGCGAGAGCGCCGGCGAGCGAAAGCTGGTGGTCTTCCGGACGATGGCGCCGCGATCGGTGCTGAACCGGACGGAATCGAAGCGGATGCCATGGATGACGTGGACGATCAATCCTTACCGCGGGTGCGAGTTCGGGTGCCGGTACTGCTACGCGCGGTACACGCACGAGTTCATTCATCCGCAGATGGAAGGTGGGAGGCAGGAGCCTGGAGCTGGGAGCGATCCGTATGAGCTGTTTGAGCGGGAGATTTTTATCAAGCAGCATGCGGCGTGGCTGCTGCGGCAGGAGCTGGGGCAGGTGCGGCCGGGGGAGTACATCGGATTGGGTACGGCCACCGATCCTTACCAGCCGGTGGAGCGGACGGCGAAGGTGACGCGGAGCGTACTGGAGGTCTTCGCAGAGAGAGCGGGGCTGACGTTGGGAATTGTGACCAAGTCCACGCTGATTGAGCGGGATGTGGACTTGCTGGTGCGGATTGCGGAGCGAAACAAGCTGACCGTGTGCCTGACGATTACGACGCCGGATGCGCGGCTGGCGCGGATCCTGGAGCCGCGGGCGCCGCGGCCGGACCTGCGGTTTCAGACGGTGGAGCGGCTGCGGGCGGCAGGGCTGCGTGCGGGGATTCTGTGCTCGCCGCTGATGCCGGGGATCACCGACACGCCGCGAGCGCTGGACACGATGGCGCGCCGGGCGAAGAAGGCGGGGGCGAACTTCTTCGCTTCGCAGCCGCTGTTTCTGAAGCCGTGCTCGAAGGGGGTGTTTCTGCGGTTCGTGCGGGAGCATTTTCCGGAGCTGGAGGCAATGTACGCGGCGCGGTACGGGGACCGCGCGTTTGTCTCGAAGGCGTATCGGGAGCGGGTAGCGGCTCTGGTGAAGGCGGTGGTGAAGAAACATGGGCTGGAGGCGCGGTTTGAGGGCCGCGCGGTGCAGGCGGCGGGGCCGGTGCAGGGGGAGCTGTGGGGCAGCGTGTAGCGGATAGCATTCAGCGTTGTTCACCACAGAGAGTTGTGGCGGGGAGAGATTTGGGCCGCCTCGCAGAACTTTCAACGTTGCGCAACGCTCCATTGAATGGAACGGCGTAGTCTGTTGCTCCCGGGCTCTCAAACTTTTCCGAGGAAAACACAATGCCTGCAATCACATTGAAAGACGGAACCAGCCTTTACTACAAGGACTGGGGTAAGGGTCAGCCGATCACGTTTTCGCATGGGTGGCCGTTGAACGCGGATGCGTGGGATGCGCAGATGCTGTTTCTGGGGCAGCAGGGTTATCGGGTGATCGCGCACGATCGGCGGAGCCATGGGCGCTCGTCGCAGACCTGGGACGGCAACGATATGGATACGTATGCCGATGATCTGGCCGAGCTGTTCGACCATCTCGACCTGAAGGATGCGGTGATGGTGGGGCATTCGACGGGGGGCGGCGAGGTGGCGCGCTATCTGGGGCGGCACGGATCGAAGCGGGTAGCGAAGGCGGTGCTGATCGGCGCCGTGCCTCCGGTGATGCTGAAGTCGGAGAAGAATCCGGGCGGGCTTCCGCTGGAGGTGTTCGACGGGATCCGCGCAGGCGTGGCGGGGAATCGGTCGCAGTTCTATAAGGACCTGACGCTGCCGTTTTTCGGGTACAACCGGCCGGGCGCGCAGGTGTCGGACGGGGTGCGGGAGCACTTCTGGCTGCAGGGGATGTCGGGGGGGATCAAGGGACACTATGACTGCGTGAAGGCATTTTCGGAGACGGATTTCAACGACGACCTGCGGAAGATGGACGTGCCGACGCTGGTGATGCACGGCGACGACGATCAGATCGTGCCCATTGCCGATGCGGGATTGCTGACGGCGAAGATCGTGAAGGGCGCGCGGCTGAAGGTGTACCCGGGTTATCCGCACGGGATGGCGATTATTCATCCGGAGGAGATTAATCGGGATCTGCTGGCGTTCGTGCGGGGGTGAGAGGGCAGAGTTTGGAGTTCAGAGGACCCACCCTGTCGCTTCCAATAGCCGGAAGCGACAAGGATGGGGCACCCGGTGTGTTTCTGTCGGCGCTAGCTTTGCGGAGCGGGGGTTTGCTCTGGGGCGGCGTCGGGGTAGAGGTTGTTAATGGGGGCCTGCCGGCGGAGCTCGGGGTGGGGGAGAGGTTTGCGGGGCAGCATCGGGTCGCGCATGGCGGCGTTGTAGACGAAGATGGCTTCAACGACCGCGGCCTGCTTCAGGTCGGAGGGCTGGAGCTCTTCGTAGACGTCCATGTTGGAGTGGTGGGTACGGGTTTCGTAGTCCAGCTCGTCCTGGATGAACTGGAAGCCCGGGATGCCGACCGCGTCAAACGAGAGATGGTCGGTGCCGCCGGTATTGCGCATGGTGAGGGTGGTGACGCCGAGGTCCTTCAGAGGCTTGATCCACTGAGCGAAGATGGGCGCTACGGCGGCATTGCCCTGGAGGTAGACGCCGCGGATTTTGCCTGAGCCGTTGTCGAGGTTGAAGTAGCCGGAGATGAGGCGCTGCTCGGGCTTGATCTCCAGCGGGCCGGCGGCGCGGCGCATGAATTCAGGCAGCGCGGCCTGGTCAGGGGCGGTGGAGAGCGGCGCGAAGCCGAAGTGCTCCTTCACATAACCGCGTGAGCCGAAGAGGCCTTCTTCTTCGCCGGACCACAGGGCAATGCGGATGGTGCGGCGGGGCTGGACGTGGAGGGCGGTGAGGATGCGCATGACCTCCATGGCGACCAGCGTGCCCGCGCCGTTATCGGTAGCGCCGGTGCCGGCGATCCAGCTGTCGAGGTGGCCGCCAACCATAACGACCTGATCTTTCAGGTTGGGATCGGTGCCGGGGATTTCGGCGACAGTGTCGTAGCCGTGCTCATGGTCGCCGGTGAATTTGGTTTCGACATCCATCTGGAGCGAGACGGGAACGTGCGCTTCCAGGAGGCGGTAGAGGCGGCCGTAGTTCTCGATGGCCATGACGACGGTGGGGACCTTCATTTCGTGGCCGCTGATGTATGGAGTGCGGCCCATGGAGGCGCCGTTGTCGTCGAAGATGGTGCCTCCGGAGCCGCCGCCATCGCGGGCATCGCGGCTGGGCCGGATGACGGCGAGGGCATGCTCATCGGCGAGGAACTGGATGAGCTTGTCGGTGAGCTTCATGCGCTCCATATACATACGAAGGCGACGCTGGAGCTCGGCGTTGGGACCGGTGACGGGAAACTCGGCGATGTCCTGGAGCTGCTGATCGGTATAGCGGTTGAAGAGCGGCTGATCGACGGGCGGGACGGGGCGCATTTCGCCGAGGAGAACAATTTTGCCGTCGAGCTGGCCGTGGTACTTGTCGAAGTCCTTCTCGTCCTGGATGTTGACGTAGACCGCTGGGGCGGTGATGGGTCCGTTAGTGGCGGGCGACCACGGGGTGGCCTGAGTGATGAAAACGGCGGTGTCGGGCGCGGTCATGCGGACCCAGGTGTTCAGCTGCTGCCAGCCCATGCCGAATTCGCCCCAGTCGTCGAGGTGGGCGTTGACGCAGCCCATGGCGGTGAGCTGATCGCGGGTCCATGCATTCGCTTTGGCCATGTTGGGCGAGCCGGTCAGGCGGGGACCGATGTCGTCGGTGAGGGCGGAGGCGTAGTCCATGATGCGGGAGTGCTGGAAGCCCTCGTCGCGAATGCGGATGTACATGGTGAGGTCGAGCTTCTCGACAGCAGGCTGAGGCTCAGACCAGGGGCCGGTGTCAGGGTCGGCAGGAGCGGCGGCGGGCGCAGAGGCGGGAGTGGGTTTGTGTTTCTTCTGCGCCGGCGCGGCGAGGGGCATCGTGGTACACAGCGCGAGCGCGAGGGTGAAAGACAGACGGGAGCGTGCGAGCATCAGGGATCCTCCGGAAAGTGGAACAGCTGGAGATAAACGGAAGAAACAGGGTACAGGGGACAGGGGACAGGGGGCAGGGTACAGGGGCAGCGGGGCGCGGGGAGCCGGGCGCGGGGAGCCGGCTCAAATCTGTCGGAGCCGCGCTGGAGATTCTTATCGGCCGCATTGCGACCGAGTCCCTCCGCGGGAAGACTTGTGGTTGTGCAGGCAGGTCGTTTCGCTACGGGGTCCCTCGGCTACGCGCGGCCCGTCATCGCGCGCCGCCAGGGAGCCCCTGGGGCCGAGCTTGGCTCGGGACGACCTGTCGTTTTCGATTACAGGACGGCTTCGGGCTCGGTGGGCTGGGGAGCGGCGTCGGTGGGGAGAGGTTCGCGCTGGAGCCCGTCAGCGGGGAAGAAGACGGTAAAGACGGTGCCGGTGCGGCGGCCGGCGGCGCAACTGCGGACGCGGGCAATGGCATGGTGCTTGCGAATGATCTGGTCGCTGACCCACAGGCCGAGACCGGTGCCGGTGGCTTCTTTGGTGGTGAAGAAGGGCTCAAAGATGTGGTGGAGAGCTTCCGGGGCGATGCCGGAGCCGGTGTCGGCCACGGTGATGCGCACGCCGGGGATCCCGAGGCGCGTGTTGCGGCGCGCGCGGACGACGAGACGGCCGCCGGCGGGGGTCATGGCATCGAGGGCATTGCCAATAAGGTTGGCCAAGACCTGGCGGAGCTCGCCAGCGAGGCAGAAGAGCGGAATGTCGCCGGAGTAGTCGCGACGGAGTTCGACCTGCAGAGACTGGATGCGGCCCGTGTGGAGGGTGAGGACGGAGTCGAGAAGCTCGCGAACATTGGCTTCGACGGGGAGGGTGGACTGGCGGTAGAAGCGGAGGGTCTGCTGGGTGATTTCCGCGACGCGGGAGATCTCCTGCTGGGCGAGGTCGGCGAAGCGGGCCGGCTCAGGGGCGAGATCTTCCTGGCGGATGAGGAAGAGGAGGTTCATGACGGATTCGAGGGGATTGTTGATTTCGTGAGCGATGGAGGCGGCCAGACGGCCGGCGGCAGCGAGCTTTTCGGTCCGGCGGAGAGCTTCTTCAGCGCGGCGCTGCTCCGTGGTGTCGACGAGGATGGCGCCGACCCAGCGGGTGGTGCCGGGGTCCGTGTGAACGGGATAGAGGTGGACGAGCCAGCTGCGGAAACGGGCGGGCTCGATTTCCCAGGAGAGCTCGAGATTGCGGATCGGCTGTCCGGTAGTGAAGACGGCGTCAATGGACTGCTCAAGGTGGTCGGCGGAGGCGGGCGGGAGGATGCCGGCGACGGAACGGCCGATGTGGAGAGCAAAGGAGTAGCCGTTCATCTGCGCGAGGAACTGGTTCACGCGAACGAAGCGGAATTTGCGGTCGAAGAAGGCGAAGCCGATGGGGGCGTTGGCCAGCATGGAATCGAGGAGGGCCAGAGTTTCGTTCAGACCGGCGCGCTGCTCCTCAATGGAGGCGACCATGCGGTTGAAGGCTTCGGTGAGGTCGGCGACTTCGTTGCCGGAGATGACGGGAAGGGGGAATCCGGCGGTGTCTTCGGGATTCTGACTGAGGCGGCCGGCGGTGCGGATGAGCAGCTCGAGCTGGCGGGAGGTGGATTGGGCGAGAAGGGCGGCGATGAGGGTGCAGGCGGCGAGGACGAAGAGGGCCCAGAGGACCGTGATGCGGACCAGGGAGCGGAGGTCCTGCTGATCCTGGGTGGAGTTGGGGTAGATCCAGACAAGGAGGCTGACCCGGCCGCCCTGGCGGATAGGAGCCACGGCCTCCCATTGTTTGGCTTTGGCCGCGAAGATGACGGGTTGACCGATCCGGCGAAGGAAGGTCTTTTCCTTGTCAGAGAGGACGAGCTTGCCGAGGACGGTGGGGTCGGTGCTGGCGATGGTGCGGCCCTGCAGGTCAGTGATTTGTGCGGCATTGACGCTGGGCGCCTCAGCGGCGCTCTGGACGACGCTGTTGAGGGCGTTGGGCTGATGGCTGTCAGCGGCGAGCGAGCCTTCGGCCGCGACCATGAAGGCCTGGCTCTCGAGGCGGCGGCGCAGGCGCTGATTGAGCTCCGCGTTCTGCTGGCGGACGAGCAGAACGGTAAAAATGCTGACGACGATGATTTCGAACAGGACCAGGGCCGCCATGAACTGGCCGCGAATCGTGCGTGGTCGAAGGAACGACATATCTCTCAAAAAATCCAGCAAATCAGGACTGCTGTGGGCCAGGAGTCATCCTAAGAAAACGTGAGCGCGATTGTCCATGAACACAGACGCGGGAACGGTGCGATTTATTCGGCCCGGAGACCCGCCAGCGCGCCGGCGGGAGACTGCAACTTCATTTTCAGATCTTTGGCAATCTGGCGGCCATGGAAGCGGCCGTTCTCGATAAAAATTTCGTTGGTGCGATCGCCGGCGATGATGACGCCGGCGAGGTAGATGCCAGGGACGTTGCTCTCGAGCGAAGTGGAATCGCAGGCGGGACAGCGGTATTCGCCTTCGATGCGGACGCCAAGGGATTCGAGGAACTCAAAGTCGGGGCGGTAGCCGGTCAGGGCGAGGACCGCGTCATTGGTAAGGACGCGGGAGCCCTGGGGGGTAGAGAGGGTGACGGAATCGGCGTCGATGCGGGTGACAGAGGTGTTGAAGTGCGCGGTGATCTCGCCGTTTTTGATGCGGTTCTCGATGTCGGGGAGGATCCAGTACTTGACGTGGCGATGCATGGCCGGGCCGCGGTGGACGACGGTGACGCGGGCTCCATGGCGCCAGAGCTCGAGGGCGGCGATGGCGGCGGAGTTCTTACCGCCGATGACGAGGACGTCGAGACCGTAATAAGGATGCGGGTCGTTGTAGTAATGGCGGACCTTGGGGAGATCCTCGCCAGGGATCTTTATGAGGTTGGGCAGGTCGTAGTAGCCGGTGGCGACGACGATTTTGCGGGAGCGGAAGACGGTGGTGCGGCCAAAGGCATCGCGGGTATGGACCTCAAAGCCGAGGTCCTGGCCAGAGACCTGCTCGACGCGCTGGTACTGGCGGACGTCGAGCTGGTAGTGCATGGCGACCTTGCGGTAGTACTCGAGGGCCTCATTGCGAGAGGGCTTGGCGTTGGGCGAAGGGAAGGGGATATCGCCGATCTCAAGCAGTTCCGAGGTGGTGAAGAAGGTCATGTGCGACGGGTAATGGAAGAGGGAATTGCAGATGCAGCCCTTATCGATGAGGACGGTGCGGAAGCCGGCGCGCTGGGCGTCGATGGCGCAGGCCATACCGGTGGGCCCGGCGCCGATGACGAGGACGTCGAAGGAGTCGGCGGGCGGGGCTGCGGGAGGGGAGTCGGGCATGTTCCTTAGATTAGACGATGGGGGCCGGGAGAGGTGGGGTGGGGGTCATGCGGCTGGTTCGATCGAAGGTATTCAGGCGGGCGGCTCGGCGGTCGAAGTGGAGGGTGGTGGCAGCCGGCCCAGGCGCCTCCCCACTCAAGCCGGAAGAGGGCTTGAGTGGGCCACCCAGGGATGGGGTGTGCACGGAAGTCATTGGTACAGGACTGGAACGCGGCTTGGGGGCGGCCTCGTCGATTAACCTTGAGGCAAGGACATTCTCATGGCGACGATTCGGCAGGACGACTTCATTCAGAGCGTGGCGGATGCGCTGCAGTACATCAGCTACTACCATCCGGTGGATTACATCACCAGCCTGGCGCGGGCTTATGAGCGGGAGGCGTCGCCGGCGGCGAAGGATGCGATCGCGCAGATTCTGGTGAACTCGCGGATGTGCGCGGAGGGGCATCGGCCGATTTGCCAGGACACGGGGATCGTGACGGTGTTTCTGAAGGTCGGGATGGATGTGCGGTGGGACGCGACGATGACCGTGCAGGAAATGTGCGACGAGGGCGTGCGGCGGGCGTATCTCGATCCGGACAATAAGCTGCGGGCGTCGATTTTGGCCGATCCGGCGGGAGCGCGGAAGAACACGAAGGACAATACGCCGGCGGTGGTGAGCATTGAAATGGTGAAGGGCGGCAACGTCGATGTGACGGTCGCGGCCAAGGGCGGCGGCAGCGAGGCGAAGTCGAAGTTTGCGATGCTGAACCCGTCGGATTCGATTGTGGAGTGGGTGCTGAAGACCGTGCCGCTGATGGGGGCCGGGTGGTGCCCCCCAGGGATGCTGGGGATTGGGATTGGCGGGACAGCGGAGAAGGCAATGCTGATGGCCAAGGAATCGTTGATGGATCCAATCGACATGCGCGAACTGCTGGATCGCGGGGCGAAGAACAATCTCGAAAAGATGCGGATCGAGATTTACGAGAAGGTGAACCATCTGGGCATTGGCGCGCAGGGGCTGGGCGGCCTGACGACGGTGCTGGATGTGAAGATTCGGGACTATCCGACGCATGCGGCGAATTTGCCGGTGGCGATGATTCCCAACTGCGCGGCGACGCGGCATGCGCACTTTGTGCTGGATGGGCGCGGTGCGGTAGCGCTCGAGCCCCCGGCGCTGAAGGACTGGCCGGCGCTTACCTATGATGTTTCGTCCGCGCGGAGGGTGAACCTGGATACGGTGACCCGGGCGGAAGTGGCGACGTGGAAGCCGGGCGAAGTCCTGCTGCTGCGGGGCAAGTTGCTGACCGGGCGCGACGCCGCGCACAAGCGCATGACGGAGATGCTGAACAAGGGCCAGAAGCTGCCGGTGGACTTCGCGAACCGCTTTATCTATTACGTGGGGCCGGTAGATCCGGTACGTGGAGAAGTGATGGGCCCTGCCGGTCCGACGACGGCGACGCGCATGGACAAGTTCACGCGGCAGATGCTGGAGCAGACGGGCCTGCTGGGCATGGTGGGCAAGGCGGAGCGCGGGCCGACGGCGGTGGAGGCGATCCGCGACAACCACGCGGTGTACCTGATGGCGGTGGGCGGCGCGGCGTATCTGGTGTCGAAGGCGATTCGCGCGTCGAAAGTCGTGGCATTCGAGGACCTGGGCATGGAGGCGATCTACGAGTTCACGGTGGAGGACATGCCGGTGACGGTGGCCGTGGACGCGCAGGGGACGTCGGTACACGAGACCGGCCCGCGGGAGTGGAAGCAGCGGATTCAGACGGAGTTTGCCGGGGTGCCGATCCTGGCGTGATCCTGGCGTGACTGGCCGTCACGGGCGCGCGCGCCTTGCGGCGCAGGACCGGTCGTGCAGACGGACGCGCCTTGCGGCGCAGGAGTCCCGTCAGCTATAGGGATCGAGCGAGCGCTAATTCCACGATGCGGCCGATCATGTCGGTGTACGAGTAGCCGGCTTTTTTCGCAGCCATGGTGAATTCCGCGGCACTGGCCAGCCATGGATTGGGATTGGCTTCGATCACGTAGACCTCGCCTTTTTTGTTCACCCGCATATCGACGCGGCCGTAATCGCGCAGCTTCAGAGCGCGATAGGCGGCGAGCGCGGTGTCCTTGAGCTTCTTTGTGAGCTCCTCATCGAGGTCTTCGGCAGGCGCGGACTTCGTCATTTTGTAGGCTTCGGTTTCGTGATCGAATTTCACGTCCTGGCCCGCAATGCGCGGAGTTCCGCGCGGCAGCTTGGAGAGGTCCAGTTCGACGAGGGGCAGCACCTCGGCGTTATCGTTGCCGAGGACGGAAGCGTAAATCTCACGGCCTTCGATGTACTCCTCGATCAGAGCAGGGCTGTCGAATTCCTCATGGATGTAGTGGATGCGCTCCATCAGCTCTTTCACGCTGTCGACGACGGAACCGGTGTCGATGCCGATGGAGCCATCTTCGGAGACGGGCTTGACGATCAGCGGGAACTTGATGTCGTGCGAATGGTCGGTGAGGCCTTTGTAGGAGGTGGCGAAATCGGGCGTCTTGATTTTGTGGAAGTCGAAAATCTTTTTGGCGATGGCCTTGTCCTGGGCGAGGTACAGGGCCTGGGGGCCGCCCCCGGTAAAGGGGATGTGCAGCAGATCGAGGTAAGCGGCGAGCTTCATGTCCGCGGTGTCGTCGCCGGCGTAGGACTCGGTGAGGTTGAAGATGAGGTCGGCTCCGCACTTGGCCAGGGCCAGCAGCGACTGATTCCTGCCGTTGAGCAGATGATACGAAGGCTCGTGGCCGAGCTTTGTGAGCGCCTCAAAAATCTCTTCGCGGTCGCGCAGTGGGTTTTCTTTTTTCCGGCGATGCTTTCCGGTTTTGGTGCGCAGTGGCTTAACCGGCTCCGGCTCGGGCTCCGGCGGGCCTTCTTCCCAGACGTCATGCAGAATCGTTACTTTCAGACTTGCCATCGGACCTCTACGCTCCTGGGTTGGGGGCCGGTCAGCCGTTCAGGGTCAGACGTGAAGCATGAGTCAGCAGGGTTCAGGGCGAAATGAACTTACCCCGCGTAATGTAATTCATCGCCAGCGCTGTTGCGTATACCGAAACTTCCGTCAGATATTCCTTCTCACATCTTACGTCGGCGCGCAGGCCGAGGTCGCTGACTTTTGTTTCGATGGTTTCTATCAATTTTTTTACCAGCGGGCGCTGCACGCCGGTCCAGTAGTTCACTTTGTCGACGAGCACCTTGCGGTTTTCGCGAAGCAGATCGACGGCGGGGCGCACATGGTTCGTGCGGCGCTTCGAGACATTGAAAATGTCGTGCAGATCGGTGTCGAGGGGAAGGTCGCCGGGGGTGAGCTGCTGATCGAGTGCGCGCTGATAGAACTCGCCGACGGTGAGATCCATTTCATCGACGGTGATGTCGGTGTCGCCATGGGCCACGACCGGGTCGGCCTCGCGGAGCCGGCGGCCGATGCGATCCATGTAGAGCAGCTTCTTCATGGCGTCCCAGCCCTTGTAGCGCTTGCGCCAGTTGGAGCGCGGGGTGAGCCACACGGCGAAGGTTTCGGCGAAGTCTTCGTCGGGATGCTTTTGCGCGTACCAGCCTTCCATGTGGCGCACGAACTGGCGCGAGAAGGGAACGGGCTTGTAGTTTTCGCGATAGGCGCGGCGGAAGGGTCCGAAGAGGCTGCGCCACTCCGGGGTCTTGTAGAGCGCGTAAGCGTAGTTGAAGGCGTGGCCGGCTTCGTGGCGCAGGTACATCATGACCTGGCGCGCGTCTTCGATGTCGTTCATCTCCGATTCGAGGCGCTGTAGCTTGGGGTCGGCCAGGTAGAAGGGGATGCCGATGACCGGCTCCATGTTCGGGCAGCCCCACTCATCGGTGAGGTAGACACGGGGGCGGAAACGCTGGAGTCCCTTGGCGGCGAGCTCGCTGTAAAGCTGCTGGACAAAGCGTTCGAGGGGCGAGCCTTCCAGCTTGAGGCCGAGCTGCTGGATGGGTCGGGAGAGGATTTCCTGGACCTCTGCCGGCGCTTTTTCGAAGTTGGCCACGGATGGACGAAGCCTAGCAGAACTGGCCCTTCAGGCATAGGCGGGACCGGCCGTCCAGGGGGCCGCACCTTGCGGCGGAGGGGGTACTGGCCTGACGTTGCATTTTTTGGGCGAGGGATCCGCTGATGGGGGGAGCGCGATCCCGCTCGGAAGAGGCGACCCCTGCATCCCAAAGCCCGAGATTTACGTCTGAAAGGGAGCGGTATGTGCGTGCGGCGCCGATCCAGAACAGAAATGACGGGATGAAATCAGCCTTTTCCATGGGGCTCTGGGTTTCGGCTCTGGTTGCCGCGTTCGCCTGCTCATCCCTTTTGGCGCAGAAGGGGAGCATGCCCGTTGGGCTGCCGGACGCGCCGGGCCCTGTGGGTGCTCAGCGGTCATCCCCTGCTCCAGCTGCCAGTCAGACCGCCACGCTCTTCGGCACCGTCACTACCGCTGGGGGAGACAGTGTTGTGGCCGGAGCCACGGTCACGCTAGAGAGCTCCGCCAGCCACGCAATCCGCTCCGCCACTTCCGCCGGCACCGGCTTTTTCTCCTTTACCGACGTGCCTGCCGGGAGCTACACCCTCACTGTGACGGGGCAGGGATTCGAGCCCTGGAGATCGGCTCCGCTGGCCATCGCCCCGGGTGACTACCGCCAGACGCCGAAGATTGTGCTCAAAATCGATGCCGCCACATCCACGGTGCTGGTGACCGCCTCGCGCCATCAGGTCGCCGAGCTGCAAATGGAGTCCGAGGAGAAGCAGCGCATTGTTGGAATCATTCCCAACTTTTATGTGTCGTATGTGCCCGATGCCGCGCCGCTCTCTGCGGGCCAGAAGTCGCGTCTGGCTGCGCGCACTCTCTTCGATCCCGTCACCTTCATCACCGCTGGCATCACCGCGGGCATTGAGCAGGGCGAGAACGTCTTTCCTGCGTTCGGACAGGGTTCGCTCGGTTTCGCCAAACGCTATGGCGCTGCTTTCGCCGATAGCGCCTCTTCCGATCTGATCGCCAACGCCTTGCTGCCCGTCCTGTTCCACCAGGACCCGCGCTTCTACTACCGCGCAGGCAGTATTCGCGCCCGCACTCTCTATTCGATTGCCAGCGTGTTCATCTGCAAGGGAGACGACGGCCGCTGGCAACCGAATTATTCCTTCGTGCTGGGCGGATTCGCGGCCGCCTCGGTTTCGAATCTCTACTACCCCGCGGCCGAACGTGGGGGCAGCCTGGTCGTGACCAATGGCCTGCTGAATCTGGCCAGTGGTGCCGGCGCCGCGCTGATGGAAGAATTCGTATTCCAGCGGATCGCCGCGCGCGGGAAGCATCGGACGCAGGCTCCCGCCGCCCCGTGATGGGAGAGCCTCGGTAAAAAGAGCGCCGGCCTGGTGACAAATCCTTTTGGGCGGCGGATCATCTGACGATCAGGGGGAGTGGCCGTCCAGGCCAGCGCGCCTGCGGCGCAGGGGAGCCAGAAGCATGGAGATGCGGAAGGAAAAGGACTCGCTGGGGTTGGTGGAGGTTCCGGCAGGGGCGATGTACGGGGCGCAAACGGCGCGGGCGGTGGAGAACTATCCCATCTCGGGGATGCGGGCGCATCCGCTGTTGATTCGGGCCATCGGGATGGTGAAGCGGGCGGCAGCGGAGGCGAACCGGGCCCTGGGGCTGTTGCAGGATCCCGATCCCACTCAAGCCAAAGCCGGGCTCGAATGGGCCGGTCCACCAGGGGGCACCCGACGGGCGGACGCCATTGTCGAGGCCGCTCAGGAAGTGATCGATGGGAAATGGGACGCGGAGTTTGTGGTGGATGTATTTCAGGCGGGGGCGGGCGTCAGCTTCCACATGAATGCGAATGAGGTGATTGCGAACCGGGCGAACGAGATCCTGGGCGGCAAGCGTGGGGAGTATGCGTTCGTTCATCCCAACGATCACGTAAATTATGGGCAGTCGACGAACGATGTATTTCCGACGGCGATGCGGGTGGCGGCGCTGCTGGCGCTGGAGACGCTTTACCCCGAGCTGGATGCGCTGGCGGATGCGTTCGCCGCGAAGGGCAGGGAATTCGACGACGTGATGAAGTCCGGACGGACGCACATGCAGGATGCGGTGCCCATTCGCCTGGGCCAGGAGTTTGCCGCGTACGGTGTGGCGATCCGGAAGGGCGGTGAGGCGCTGCGCGATGCGGGCGATGGGCTGCGCGAACTGGGGCTGGGTGGAACGGCCGTGGGCACGGGGCTGAACACGCATCCCGAATATCGGAAAAAGGCGGTGGAGAACCTGGCGCGGATTGCGGATCAGCCGCTGTTTCCGGCGGAGGACCTGCGGTGGGCGATGCAGTCGCAGGCGCCGTTGGGGCAGGTGAGCGGGGCGTTGCGGGGGCTGGCGCTGGAGGTGATCCGGATCAGCAACGATCTGCGGCTGCTGTCGTCGGGGCCGAACACCGGGTTCAACGAGATTCATCTGCCGTCGCTGCAGCCGGGGTCGTCGATTATGCCGGGGAAGATCAATCCGGTGATGGCCGAATTAGCGGCGATGGTCGGCTTTCAGGTAGTCGGGAACGACACGGCGGTGGCGCTGGCGCTGCAGGCGGGGCAGCTGGAGCTGAACGTGATGATGCCGGCGATCGCGTATAACGTGCTGCAGAGCACGACGATCCTGGCCAATACGCTGCGGGTGTTTACGGAGAAGTGCGTCGTGGGAATTACGGCGAATGAGGAGAAGTGCCGGCATTACGCGGAAAGCACGATTGCGCTGGCGACGGCGCTGAATCCGCGGATTGGTTATGCGAAGGCGGCGGAGCTGGTGAAGGAGTCGGTGGCGACGGGGAAGTCGATTGTGGCACTGGCGCGGGAGAAGCGGGTGCTCAGCGAGGAGGATCTGAAGGAGATTCTGGATCCGGCGAAGATGACGGAGCCGCGGGGAGAAAAGAGAAAATGATCACCACAGAGGGCACAGAGGTCACAGAAGTACCACTGCAACGGCAAAGAGGGACAATGACATCGATGGCGCTTTCTGATGAGCCGGCGTGCTGGCCGGCGTTGCCGCTGGCGGAGTGGCAGGAGACCTGCGCGACGCTGCATATGTGGACGCAGATTGTGGGTAAGGTACGGCTGCAGCTGACACCGCTGGTGAACCACTGGTGGAATGTGCCGCTGTATGTGACGGCGCGGGGGCTGACGACATCGCGCATTCCCTATGGAGCGCGGGCGTTTGAGCTGCGCTTCGACTTTCTGGCGCATCGGCTGGTGCTGGAGACCAGCGACGGCGCGGTGAAGACGCTGGCGCTGGAGCCGCGAACCGTGGCGGATTTCTACCGGGAGTGCATGGCATTGCTCGCGTCAGAGGGCATCGAGGTAAAGATCTGGCGGATGCCGGTGGAGGTGCCGAATCCAATCCCGTTCGACGAAGACACCGTGCATGCGGCCTACGATGCGGCGGCGGTGGAGCGGTTTTGGCGGGTGCTGCTGAGCGTGGACGCCGTGTTCCACGACTTTCGCGCGGAGTTTATCGGGAAGGTGAGCCCGGTGCATTTCTTCTGGGGAAGCTTCGATCTGGCGGTGACGCGGTTTTCAGGGCGGCGGGCGCCGGAGCGGCCCGGGGCGGATGCGGTGACACGCGAAGCTTATTCGCACGAGGTGAGCAGCGTGGGGTTCTGGCCGGGGGCCAAAGGCGGTCCGGATGCTTCGTTCTATTCCTATGCGGCGCCGGTGCCGGAGGGCTTCAGCGCCGCGCGGGTGCGGCCCGAGGCAGCGCGCTGGGATACGGGGATGGGAGAATTTCTGCTGGCGTATGAGGATGTGCGGACAGGCACCTCGCCGAGCCGGGCGCTGCTGGAGTTTTGCCGGAGCACCTATCAGGCGGCGGCGCGCTTCGGGCAGTGGGATCGCGGGGCGCTGGAGCGTCCTTAAAAAGATAAAAGGAGGAGGATTGATGGCGGCGGAATGCACGCATCTGGATTCAATCGCAATTACGACAACCACGACGCATGTCTGCGAGGAGTGCGTGAAGCTGGGGGACCGGTGGGTGCATCTGCGGCTGTGTTTGAGCTGCGGGAATGTGGGCTGCTGCGACTCATCGAAGAACAAGCATGCCACGAAGCACTTTCGCGCGACCCAGCATCCGGTGATGCGCTCGATCGAGCGGGGCGAGACGTGGGTCTGGTGCTATGTGGATGAGATGTCCCCGGGCGAGATCCGGCATGGGCAGGTGGTAGCGGGGGACTAGCCGGGCAGATTTCCCCTGTAAACGAGAAAAGCGGGAAGAAAAGCAGAAGCACAGAGCTTCTGATTCTTCCCGCCTGTTCGATTTGGCCTGGCTTAGATGGCCTGGACGTTCTCAGCCTGCCAGCCCTTGGGTCCGCGGACCACATTGAACTGGACGGCCTGGCCTTCCTGGAGCGACTTGAAGCCATTGCCCTGAATCGCGGAGAAGTGGACGAAAACGTCCTCGCCGTTGGGGCGGCTCAGAAAGCCGAAGCCCTTCGCGTCGTTAAACCATTTCACTGTTCCCTGTTCCATATGCTTTTTCCTTGTGTTGATGTATCGCTGAACTCTGATGTGGCTGATTGCGAGTCGAGCGATGAAGCAGAACAGGCAAGTAGACCATTTCGGATTCGACGATCTGGACACAGTGTAGCATTTCGGCGGCCGTGCCGGGAGGGTGGGCATGACCCATCAGTGGGATTAGGGAAAGGGCGGGGAACCGCGTATGCTGGTAAAAGGCCGATTCGCTCCAGCGATCGACCGTGAACTTTCTGGCCAGCCCTCGAACGATTCGCCCCCGACCCCCTGCGGGAGCGGAGTCAATAGACAGGTGGACCCACGGCGGACCCTGCATCGAGCTCGGCTTTCGAAGCCAACGCGCCATAACCGGGAAAAGAGGGCAACGCATGCGGTCGGATCTGGTTTACTCGGCAGGACTTCAAATCGAGAATCGCTTTCTGCTGGCGACGGTCGTGATGCGGGCGGTGCGGCAGCTGCATGTGGCTTCGACGCGCACCGAAGATACGGCGAATCAGGTATTCGCAGAGATTGCCGAGGGCCGCTACGCGCCTGGCGCTCTGCCGGAGCCGGTGGCTCCGCCGGCCATTGAGGCGCTCCTGGTAGCGCCGGCAGCGTAAGGAACTCGCACCGGTTTCAGGCCACAGTACAATTCAGGTGAACCCGCCGGGGAAACCCGGCCGGGGAACCTGCGCCATCAGGCGACGTGCGAAAGTGGCGGAACTGGCAGACGCACCAGACTTAGGATCTGGCGGGGCAACCCATGGGGGTTCGAGTCCCCCCTTTCGCACCAGAAGATCTCCTCGCCAATGCGATACCCTTGGGGAGATCATGAATCCTTCGCAGCCACAACCGAAAATTCAGCTGAGCCAGAGCCCCGACTACCGCGAAATCTACTCCAACAGCGTGCAGGTGCGCGTGAGCGTGTGGGATTTCCAGCTGGTGTTCGGGCTGGTGCATCAGGAATCGCCCGAGCAGGTGAACGTGAACAACGCGCTGGGCGTATATCTGAGCCCGCAGCAGGCCAAGGCGCTGTGGAACATCCTCGGGCAGAACCTGGCGCAGTACGAGCAGACCTTCGGACAGCTGGCGCTGGAGCCGCAGCCGCCGAAGGGGCCGGTCCACTAAACGCCGATGGCGGCGGAGAAGCCGGCGCTGAAGATTCCGTGGTGGGGCGTGCTGGCCGCGGCCTTTGCCGCCGAGCTGGCCGCGCATGCGACGCTGCTGCGGCTGCCCTATTACTGGGACGAAGCCGGGTACTACATTCCGGCGGCGTATGACTTCTTCCGCCGTGGGACGCTGATCCCCTATTCCACGTTATCGAATGCGCATCCGCCGGTACCGTCGTTGTATCTGGCGCTGGTGTGGACGGTGTTTCATTTTGCGCCGGTGGTGACGCGGTCGGCGATGTGTCTGGTGGCGGCGCTGGCGCTGACGGCGGTTTGGCGACTGACCATGGTGACGACCGGGAAGCCCGCGGTGGCAGCCGCGACCGTGCTGCTGACCGGGCTCTATCCCGTGGTCTTTGCGCAGAGCTCGCTGGCCCACGCGGATCTGTTTGCCATGGCGGGCACCCTGTGGGGGCTGGTGTTTCTGCTGGAGGAGCGGCTGGGCTGGGCGGCCGTGTGTTTCTCGCTGGCGGCGCTGGCGAAAGAGACCGCGGTGGTGACACCGGTGGCGCTGGCGGTGTGGGAGAGTTGGCGGCTACGTCCGCGCCGGCGAGGCCTGCGCGTGACGGCCGCTCTGCTGATTCCGGTGGTTCCGCTGGCGGGGTGGTACTGGTACCACTGGCATAAGACGGGGTTTGTCTTCGGGAACCCTGAGTATCTGGAGTACAACGCGACGGCGACGCTGACGCCGTTGCGGATTCTGCTGGCGCTGGCGCATCGCGTGATGCACGTGACGCTGCATATGAATCTGTTTGTGCCGGTGGCGGCGATGTTCGCCTGTTTGCTGCTGCCTCCTGTGACCGAGACCGATGGGACGGTGCGGGCGCGGATTGCTCCGGCGCATCAAGCGGTGTTTCTGGTGGTGATCGTCACGAATGTGGTGCTGTTCTCGGTGTTGGGGGGAGCGCTGCTGACGCGGTATCTGCTGCCGCTGTATCCGCTGGTGCTGCTGCTGGCGGTGAATACCTTCCGCCGACGGCTGCGGGAGTGGACCGGGCTGGTGGCGCTGAGCGCGGCGGCGTTTGTGATGGGGCTGTTCGTCAATCCGCCCTATCGGTTTGCACCCGAGGACAATCTGGAATACGCGACGGTGGTACGGCTGCATCAGGCGGCGATTGGGGAGATCGTCGCGCATGTGCCGCATCCAGTCGTGCTGACGGCGTGGCCGGCCAGCGATGAGCTGACCAAGCCGGAGCTGGGCTATGTAACGAAGCCCGTGCCGGTGGTGTCGATCGACAATTTTTCAGCGCAGGCAGTGGAGAAGGCGGCGTATCTGGCGCAGGACTACAACACAGCGCTGGTGTTCTCGACGAAGTACGATCCGCCGCATTTGCTGCTGAGTCTGGGACGGAAGAACGAGAAGCTGGACGAGCGGTACTTCGATTTCCATCGGGACTTGCCGCCCGGGCTGATTGCGCGGGCTCTGGGCGGCTCGCTGGTGTGGCGGGAAGAGAGCAAAGGGCAGTGGGCGGCGGTGCTGGGCTTCAAGCGGCAGCCGGGGGCGACGGAGGGGAAGCTTGGCCGGGGGCGATTTCCTGGCGAGAGCGCCCTCGCCGGGTGGACTCACCTGGCTGAGGGCCTCAACAACTACTTTGTTTTCAATTATGCGGAGTAATACCCTGAGAGGGGCTCTGCCTACATAAAGCCATCTTGCCCAAAAAGCTGAGCCTTTGCGACTGGCATTTTGCCTTGCTATTCGCCGTCTATGTTGTCCGGGGCGATCTCAGTCATAATTTCGTAGAGAATTTTCAGTTGGCCCACAGTCAAGCGTCCAATAGCAGTTGGAACTTCCGCGCCCTTACCGAAAAGGGCTTCGAGTGGCGCTCGATCCCTGAATATCACAGCGGAGAATATCACTAGTGCAATCCTCGCCTGCCCTCTATCCCAAGTGGATATAGATTGCTCAAGTTTCGTAATAGGGTTAACGGGATCAATTGAGCGTTTACTGGCCCCCCCCACAAGATTTTCACTGCTTGGGGAGGCCGACCGAGTAGAGGTGTGCGTCCCACCGAGCTTGGTTGCCCAGGTCCTGAACGAAGCGATTAGACCTGAAATTCGGGAGTTCTGTCTGGGGTCAATTGCTTCTGCATATGCCGACTTCATCCCTTGTTGCAGTCTGGCGAACTCTTCGAGGGTAGGGTTTACGTCCGATCCCCTATTGAGCTCGGTCAAGCGCTGCTTAAACTCTGTCCAATTTTTGATTCGCTCCGCTTTTGCCAAGAAGTAATCGTCACCAAAGTGCTTTCGATAAAGCGCCGCGTCCGAATCAATATTTCGGTCCGGGATCGGCTCGTACCAAACAGCCACTTTCTTTCCCGCGTTGGTTGCCAGAAATGGGAAGGGCTGCTTTTCGGACAAGCCGCATGCAGGGCAACGTACCACGTTGATCGTATCGGTCATTATGAGTTCCATATTCTCTGGGTATTCAATCCAAATTGTGCGATACAACGCCGCTTTGAAAGCGGTCTTGCACCGGGGACAATCCATATCTAGTTCTACTTTCTTGCTCACGCCCGCTCCTTCGTGTTTTGGTAATAGTATTTTGGATCTGCCTCCCATCGTCAGAACGTTTCGTCGGCCGTAGTCCAAATAGTTCGAGTCGGTGCTCGAGGGAGATGCTTTCTGCCCAGAAAGCCCGTCGAAATCAGCTAGTCTCTGGCACAACCTCCGTGAGGGTATTAACTTGCTTTGCATCATCTTGTTATGCAACCCCCCCGGACGAAATGTTGCGTTCAGTCACAGGGTTCAGGACGAAGACCAGCGTTCAGCGGATAGTTGACAGGGATGAAGGCTGTTTTCAGGGCAGAGAAGCCAGAGACAGAGAAATGGGCGAGTGGCGGCAAAGCAACCGCGGAGCCTCCGGCTCGCGGTGCGACTGGTCGGGATGACAGGGGTTGGGTGGTGGGTGACAAGACCGCATGTTCCGAAGCGGGAAAGGGTTCGGAACTGCAGCCGCGGAACCCTCCGCCTCGCGGTGCGAGTCGTCGGGGCGACTGGGTCGGGGAAGGTTTGGCTGTGGAGCGGCAATCGGGAAGGTACGAGGGGAAGAACTGATCTCCCCTCGCTCAGACGGAACCCAGATTGAGAATCAGCGCGGCTGTTTAGTAGCGGTAGTGCTCCGATTTGTACGGGCCTTCGACGGCCACGCCGATGTAGTCGGCCTGGCGCTGCGAGAGCTTCGTCAGCTTCACACCGATCTTCTCCAGATGCAGGCGCGCGACCTCTTCATCGAGGTGCTTAGGCAGCGTGTAGACGTCGATGGCGTAGGTGTCGCGGTTCTTCCACAGATCGAGCTGAGCCAGCGTCTGGTTGGCGAAGCTGTTGCTCATCACAAAGCTGGGGTGGCCGGTGGCGCAGCCCAGGTTCACCAGACGGCCTTCCGCCAGGACAAACAGGCTGTGCGCCGGTTTGCCGCCATCGGCGGGGAAGTTGTACTGATCCACCTGCGGCTTGATGTTGATCTTCTGCACGCCCTGCGCCTGGTTCAGGCGATCCATCTGGATCTCGTTATCGAAGTGGCCGATGTTGCAGACGATGGCCTGGTCCTTCATCCGCTTCATGTGGTCGAAGGTGATGATGTCCACGTTGCCGGTGCAGGTGACGTAGATGTCGCCGCGGCCGAGGGTGTCTTCGAGGGTGGTGACCTCGAAGCCTTCCATGGCGGCCTGCAGCGCGTTGATGGGATCAATCTCGGTGACGATGACGCGAGCGCCCATGCCGCGGAGCGAGTGCGCGGATCCCTTACCTACATCACCGTAGCCGCAGATCACGGCCACTTTGCCGGCCATCATCACGTCCGTCGCGCGCTTGATGCCGTCGGCCAGCGACTCGCGGCAGCCATACAGATTGTCGAACTTCGACTTCGTGACGGAGTCGTTGACGTTGATGGCAGGGATCAGGAGCTTGCCCACTTCCTTCATCTTGTAGAGCCGGTGGACGCCGGTGGTGGTCTCCTCGGAGACGCCGCGCCACTCCTTTACGACCTTGTGCCAGTGCTGCGGATCCTCAGCGTGGACTTCCTTCAGAAGCTTTTTGATGACCGCTTCTTCTTCGCTCTCCGAAGGCGTGTTTACCCAGATGTTGCCGTCTTCCAGCTCGTAGCCTTTGTGGATGAGCAGAGTGGCGTCGCCGCCATCGTCGACGATGAGCTGCGGCCCTTTGCCGCCCTCATGCGCGAGCGCCTGCAGGGTGCACCACCAGTACTCTTCGAGGGTTTCGCCCTTCCACGCGAAGACCGGAGTGCCGGCTGCCGCAATGGCCGCCGCGGCATGATCCTGGGTAGAGAAGATGTTGCAGCTGGCCCAGCGCACCGTCGCGCCCAGATCCTTCAGCGTTTCGATCAGCACCGCGGTCTGGATGGTCATGTGCAGCGAGCCGGAGACGCGCACGCCGGCGAGCGGCTTCTCCGCGGCGTATTTGCGGCGAATGGCCATGAGGCCGGGCATCTCGTGCTCGGCGATAGAAATCTCTTTGCGTCCCCAGTCGGCGAGCGAAAGGTCGGCGACTTTATGGGAGGCGGCATTGCGTTCAACGGTGGCAGTGGCCATGAAAAAAGGTCTCCTGAGAGCGGTGTCTCTCTGATTGTAACCAGGCCAGAGGGGAGGCCATCGGCTTTGCAGCGGACGGCGGGATGCGGCGGTTCAACGGTTGTGTGCGCGGGTCGCCTGCGCGGCCTGATCGGGGTGGTCGGTATCAGGGCGGCCGGTATCAGGGGTGCATATAGACTGTGCGCCCGCCCGCAACGGTCCGCAGCACCCGGGTGCCGAGAATCTCATGCGGCGGAACGGTGGTCAGGTCGCGGTCGAGGACAACGAAGTCCGCCACATAGCCGGGGGCCAGCTTGCCTTTCCAGTTCTCGGCAAACTCGGCGTAAGCGGAGGCCTGCGTGTAGGCGTACAAGGTGTCGCCGATGGTCAGTTTCTGCTCCGGCTGAAAGGTCAACGTCCCGGCTTCATTCATGCGCGTGACCGAAGCATAGATGCCGCGAAAGGGTGCGATCGGCTCGACGGGATAATCCGTTCCGTAGGCCAGGGGTACGCCGGCGTCGAGGAACGATTTCCACGCGTAGGCGTACTTCGAGCGTTCGGGGCCGAGCCGCGCGCCGGCCCAGGCCATGTCCGTCAGCAGATGGTTGGGCTGCATGGACGCGATGACGCCGAGCTGTTTGTAGCGCGCAAAATCGGCGGGGCCGACCACCTGGCTGTGCTCGATGCGCCAGCGCCGATCGCGGGAGGGCGCGAGCGGCTCCGCCACGGCGAAGGCGTCGAGAGCCATTTCGACGGCGCGATCGCCAATGGCATGGAAGCCCATCTGGAACCCGGATTTCGCGCGCTGGATGGCCATGGCATTCAGCTCGGCCTGGGTGTAGCGGGGAATGCCGGAGTTGCCGGGATCGTCCGCATAGGGCGCGTTCATAGCGGCAGTGCGCGAGCCGAGGGATCCATCCATGAAGCCCTTCAGCATGGTGGTGCGCAGCATGCGATCGGTGGAGGGGTGGTGCGCGCGCTGCTCCTGCTCCACGTTCAGCGGGTCGGCAAAGCGCAGCCACTCGGAGATGCGGACCGGCAGCTTTCCTTCGCGCTCCATTTGCTCGAAGACCAGAAAATCGTCCCAGTCGGAGAAGTCCTGCACGCTGGTGACGCCGTGCGAATAAGCGTCTTCGAGCGCGAGTTCCAGACCGCGGCGTCGCTGCAGGGGCGAGGGCGGCGGCACTTGCACCAGGCCCTGGGCCGTCTCGCGCAGAATGCCGGTTGGGCTGCCGTCCGGCGCGTGGTCGATCTCGCCGCCCTCAGGCGCTTGCGTGCTGTTGGTGATGCCGGCAGCGGCCAGTGCCGCTGAATTCGCCACGGCGATGTGGCCGTCGACGCGGGTGAAAATCGCTGGATGCCCTCCGGCGACGGCGTCCATGTCTTTGCGATCCGGGAGGCGGCCGCCCGGCCACAGCGTGTGATCCCATCCCCCGCCGGTGAGCCACTGTCCCGCAGGGGCTTTCTGCGCCGCGTCGCGAATGCGGGCCCGCATCTCGGCGAGCGACTGCACCCCGATCAGGTCCACCGAGAGCCGAATGCGGCCGCCCATGCCCAGATGCGCATGAGCATCGTTGAAGCCCGGCATCGCAAAGGCTCCGTGCAGATCGACAATCTGGGTGGCGGGACCCTGAAATTTGGCCTTCATCTCCGAATCGCTGCCGGCGCCGACGATTTCGCCATGAGCCACGGCGATGGCCGAGACGCGCTGCGGATGCGCGGTTTCCAGATCGATGCCGGTGAGAATGTTGCCGTGGAGGTAGATCGCATCCGCGACGGGATGCAGCTGCGCGGGAGCCAGAGAGGCGGTCATCATCATTCCAAGGAGAACGGGCGTGACTTTCACCGAGCCAGTCTAGACGATGGCGATGGCCCGCGGAGATCGCGCCGGATCAGCAGCCGGCCAGCGCCAGCAGCAGAAGCAGAATGCGTCGCAGGCCCAGCTCACGACCGCGCGCGTCATACCACTCGCCGTAGGTGTGGATGCCGCCGCCCTCGCCGCCGCCGCCGATACTCACAGCCGGCACGCCGAGGGAGAGCGGAATGTTGGCGTCGGTGGAAGCCAGGCGCGGTTCGGTGCGGATGGACAGGTGGCGATCGACGGCCTCCAGCAGGCCCATCATCTCCGATTGCGGAGGGAGCCGCCCGACCGGGCGATCGCCGATCCTGTCGATCTCAAAGCGCAGTCCGCCCCCGTGGTTGGCGGCCAATACCGCGTCTTCGACGGCGCGATGCAGCTCCACTTCCAGGCGGATCAGCTGCTCCGGATCGGTGGAGCGCAGGTCGAAGCGCGCCGATGCCTGCTGGGGAATGGCATTGATCGCGGTGCCGCCTTCGACAGTGCCCACGTTGATGGTGGTCCGCGGAATGTCCGGCACGGTCACCGCGGCGAAGCGCTGGATAGCCTGGCTGAGAAGAACGATGGGATTGGGGCGCCCGGCGTCGGTCCAGGAGTGACCGCCGGGTCCGTGGATGGTCACCCGATAGCGCTGGCTGCCGAGAGCATGGGTGACGGCCGCCTCATGCCCGGCGCCATCGAGGACCAGATGGGCGGCGATGTTATCTCCCGCGCCGTTGCGGTAGATATGCCGAATGCCGCGCAGGTCGCCTTCGCCTTCCTCGCCGACGTTGCCGACGAACTCCAGCGTGCAGGGTGTGGGAATCTCCACGGTCCGCAATGCGGCGGCGATGGCCAGCAGAGCGGCGACGCCGGCTCCGTTATCGCACGCGCCGGGGGCGCTGAGGCGCGTTCCTTTGAGCGTCGGCTCGATGGCCGTGGCCGCGGGGAAGACGGTATCGATGTGCGCGGAAAGCAGGACCCGCCGCGTTTGCGGATCGCTCCCGCCGCGCTGCGCGATGGCATTCCCAACGGAGTCAATGCGGGGCTCCTCGAGACCGAGTTCGCCAAAGCGATCGCAGAGCCAGCGAGCCCGCGGCCCTTCGCCAAAGGGAGGTGCGGGCACGCGCACCAGCTCCGTCTGCCACTGCAGAAGGCGCTGTTCCTGCAGATGCAGCCACTGGAAGGCCTGGTGCACGCGGCGATCGGAGGCCAGCCGGGCAATGCAGGCGGATGCAGGGGCAGGTAAGGCCATCGGAACTTCAGCGTAGCATCCAGCCGCACCGGATCTGCCCCCGGGCATTGCGCGGGGCTAATAGTCCACGCTGTCGAGAAACAGACCGCGCGCCGGGGCCGTGGGTCCGGCGGCTTCGCGCGCACGCGCATCGAGGATGCGCGGCATTGCGTCCGGATCGAGGCGCCCGCGCCCAATATCGACGAAGGTGCCAACCAGGTTGCGCACCATGTGGTGGAGGAAGCCGTTTCCGCGCACGCGGTAGACCAGGCTCTCGCCGTCTTCCCGCCACTCGGAGTGAGAGATGGTTCTCACGTTGCCGAACGCCCCGGGACTGTCCTCGTCGGTCGTGCTGCGCATCGTCCGGTCGGGATCGATGGCGGCGAAAGAAGTGAAGTCGTGGGAGCCGATGAGCGCCGGGGCCGCGGCCTGCATCCGCGACAGATCGAGCGGCCAGTTGAGAGCCCACGCGAAGCGAGCCCGCCAGGGAGGACAGATCTCCGCGCGGTCGATCCGATACTCGTAGGTTTTGGCGCGGGCGGCGTGGCGAGCGTGAAATTCCGGCGGCGCCGGCTCGGCGGAGAGCCCGCGGATGGCTTCGGGCAGCTTGCGATTGAGAGCGCGGAGCAGGTTTGGGGCCGGGATTGCCGCCTCGAGGACAAAGGAAGCTACCTGGCCCCGCGCGTGTACGCCGGCGTCGGTGCGTCCGCTGCCCTGGGGCAGGACGCGCTCGCCGCTCACGCGCTGGATGGCATCGGCCAATGTGCCCTGGAGGGTCACCCGATCCGGCTGCACCTGCCAGCCGAAGAAATCGGTGCCGTCATACGCCAGTGTCAGTTTCCAGTTCAAAGCAATTCCGTGTTCCGGATTTGATACTACCGTTTAACTTTTTCGGCCCAAATAGTCGCATCCGGGATATCTCCGAATTCATCGAAACGCTACGATATACTCAGCTTTCCTGCATGTTGTGATGGAAGTACGGAACCAGGCCGAGGCGCGTCCCGTATAGCTGATCAAGCCAAACCGGTTTCCTGGGCCTGGAGTGCGCATGTGAGGTTCCGCGATGGATCAGAACCCTGCGCTGATGTCGATGGAAATGCGTTTCATGAGGAGTGGAGACGGCCAATGTCAGCTGCCCGCAATCATTCTGTAAAAAGTCAGACTACCCTGTTTGCCAAACTCAGAGCCGGTGCTGCTATCTCCTGCCTGCTGGTGGGAACCGCGCCTTCCTGGGCGCAGGTTCAGCAATCGTCGCAGCCGGTGTCGGCCGCGCCGGGGCTGCCGCCCGAGCCGCCGCCCAATTACACCCAGCCGCTTTACATGCACGATATGGCGCGGGATTTCTCGAAGGCGCGCGGCTACTTCCCGAATCTGATTGCGCCGTATACGCCGACCACCGTGCAGGCGCCCAGTTTTCTGAATTCGCTGCAACTCGACAATCTGATCAAGGACGGAAAGATCTACCTCAGCCTCAGCGACGCTGTCATGCTGGCGCTGCAGAATAACTACGACATCGCGATTCAGCGGCTGAACCTGGATATTGCCGACACCGACATTCTGCGCACCAAAGCCGGCCAGCTCCCCCAGGGCACCAGCACCTCACTGGTGACCAACACCCTGGGCAGCAGCGGATCGGCGGTGACCTCCGGCGGCGGACCGGGCGGCAGCAGCGTGACCGGTACGGGCGCGGGCGGTATCGCCGTATCCACCAGCGGCGCCGGACCGGCGCCGGAGAACCTGGATCCGACCCTGCAGGGCACGATTCAGCTGCAGCGGCAGAAAGCCCCGCAGCTCAATCCTCTTTTCAGCGGCAACAAGGCATTTCTGACTACCAACACGAACGAGTACAACTTCACCTATAACCAGGGTTTCCGCACCGGCACTGCGCTGCAGGTTGGCTTCCAGAATCAGCGTGTCTCGACCGACAGCCCCCTGAACATTTACAGCCCGGCCTACACCACAACCTTCAATGCCCAGCTCACCCAGCACATCCTGTATGGCTTTGGCTGGGGCCTCAACAGCCGCTTTATCGTTCAGGCCACGAACAACCGGCGCATCGCCGACTCCGTCTTCCGCTCGCAACTGCTCTACACCATCAACCAGGTGGAGGATATTTACTGGGGACTGGTGAGTGCCTACGAAGATGTGCAGTCGAAACAGCGAGCTCTCAGCCAGTCCAGCAGCCTGGAGAAGGACGACGAGAAGCAGCTGCAGATCGGCAGCATGGCGCCCCTCGACGTGGTGAACGCGAAGAGCGAGATGTCCAGCGATCAGCAGGCGCTCATCGCCTCGCAGAGCAACCTGGAATATCAGCAGCTCCTGATGAAGCAGGCCATCGCCCGCAACCTGGATGATCCCCGCATTGCAAATGCGCCCGTCATCCCTACTGACCGCGTCAGCCTCTCCGAAACGCCGGAAGAGCACATGTCCGCCGACGATCTGGTGCGCGAGGCGGAAGCCAACAGCCCGTCCATTGAGCAGGCCATCCTGAACCTGAAGAACGACGAGATTACGCTGAAGGCCGCGAAAAACGGCCTGTTGCCCCAGCTCGACGCTTATGCCTTTTACGGCGGTGAAGGTCTGGGGGGTACGCAAAGCCCAGGATGTTTGAACTTCTTTACCGGCCAGGCCTGCCCTCCGGGATCCTATCCGTCTATTTCTTACGGCACTACCTTCGAAGACCTTTTCCACAGTTACGGCCCCAACAAAGGCGTCGGCTTCAACCTGAACATCCCCCTCCGCAACCGCCCGGCGCAGGCGCTCCAGGCGCGCTCCGAGATTGAATATCGCCAGGCGCAGATGCGTCTGCAGCAGCTGTACGTGCAGATTCGCATGCAGGTGGTCAACGATCAGTACGCCCTGACCAACGACCGCGCGTCGGTCAGCGCCGCTGAATCCAACCAGGACTACAACCGGCAGAGCCTCGACGCTGATCTCAAGAAGCTCCATCTCGGCGCGGCTACCACGGCCGACGTTCTGCAGCAGCAGCGCAGTCTGGCCGCGGCGGATGCCCAGCTGATTTCGGCGCGCGCCCGCTACGCCACCGATCGCGCCGCTCTGGAAGAGGCGCTGGCCAGCACGCTGGACCGGTACGGCATCTCCATTGTCGATGCGGCGACCGGCGACATCCATTCCCCGCCGATCATCCCGGGTCTGGAACCGGCGCAGTCTCTGCCGGAAGTGCAGGCGCCTACGCAGAAGCAGCAGCTGCAGAAGCAGGAGCAGCAACCGCAGCCGCAGGCCGGGAGTCAGCCGCAGGGCTGAATCGACAAAACCAGCAGCAGGGCCCGCTCCGTCCTCCGGCGCGGGCCTTTTCTGTGTCGAATTTCCCCCGGTTTTGCTCAGGTCCGCCCACAAATACCGGGCCACTCCCTGATAGAATCAGAAGAATCCACTCTCTGGAGTCTCCATGCAGGCAATGCTTGCGCTCGAAGACGGGCGCATCTTCAGGGGCGAAGGCTACGGCGCCCAGGGCGAATGCCGCGGAGAGGTCGTTTTTAATACATCATTGACCGGATATCAGGAGATCTTCACCGATCCCTCGTACGCCGGCCAGATTGTTGTCCTGACCAATCCGCAGATCGGCAACTACGGCACCAACGCCGCCGATAACGAAGCCACCCGCCCTTATATCGAAGGCCTCGTCACCCGCGAATTCTCTCCTATCAGTTCCAACTGGCGCTCCCAGCAGGTCGCCGACGAGTATCTGGAGCGCTTCCACGTCCCCGTCATCTCCGAGATTGACACGCGCGCCCTGGTGCGGCACCTGCGCAACAACGGCGTGATGCGGGGCGTGATCTCGACCGTAGAGTCGAACCCCGACGTCCTCGTCGAGAAGGCCCGGGCCATCCGCAAAATGGACGGTACCGACCTCGCCAGTGTGGTCTCCACCAAAGATCGCTATGAGTTTGAGCACGACGGGCCTGATCCGCTGCCGTCCGAAGCGGCGCTCGCACTGCCGCCAGCCGATCTCCACGTAGTCGCCTACGATTACGGCATCAAGAAGAACATCCTGCGTATGCTGCGCCAGGAGGGTTGCCGGGTGACGGTAGTCCCTGCGCAGACTTCGGCCGAGGACGTGCTCGCGCTGAAGCCTGACGGCATCTTCCTCTCCAATGGTCCGGGCGATCCCGAGCCGGTGACGTACGCCCAGGACAACATCCGCCGCCTCGCCGGCCGCAAGCCGATCTTCGGCATCTGTCTCGGCCATCAGCTCATCGGCCTCGCGCTGGGCGGCAAGACGTACAAGCTCAAGTTCGGCCATCATGGCGGCAATCACCCGGTGAAGTGCATGGAGAACAGCAAAGTCGAGATCACCGCTCACAATCACAACTTCGCCGTCGATCCGGAGTCCATCAACACCAGCGAAGTGGACCTGACCCATATCGACCTGAACGACAATACGCTGGAAGGCCTGCGCCATCGCACCATGCCGCTGTTCAGCGTGCAGTACCACCCCGAAGCCAGCCCCGGCCCCCACGACTCGCACTACCTCTTCCGCGACTTCCGCAAAATGATGGAAGAGTGGAAAGGCTAATGGATTTTTCGACGATTTGTTCGAGACGGCGGGGATGCTTTCCCGCCATTTTTATGAAACCAGGATACTGAGAGCAGCCGACGAGACATGCCACGCCGCAACGACATCACGAAAATCCTTGTGATCGGCTCCGGTCCGATCGTCATCGGCCAGTCGGCCGAGTTTGACTACTCCGGCACCCAGGCCTGCAAGGCGCTCAAGGCCGAGGGCTACGAAGTGGTGCTGGTCAACTCGAACCCGGCCACTATCATGACCGATCCGGAGCTGGCCGACCGCACCTACATCGAGCCCCTCACCAAGGAGTATCTCGACGAGATCCTTCGCATCGAGGTGCAGATGCTTAAAGACGAGGGGCGCGACGGCGTTTTTGCCGTGCTGCCTACCGTCGGCGGGCAGACCGCTCTCAATCTCGCGGTCGATCTCTCCGACGCCGGCATCCTCGACAAGTACGGCGTCGAGCTCATCGGGGCGAAACTCGAAGCCATCAAGAAAGCCGAAGATCGCCTCCTCTTCAAGGATGCGATGACCCGCATCGGCCTGGACGTGCCGCGCTCAGCGCTGGTCAACAATCTGCGCGACGGCCTCGACTTCGCTACCAAAATCGGCTTCCCCGTCATCATCCGCCCGTCGTTCACCCTCGGCGGATCCGGCGGCGGCATCGCCTACAACCGCGAAGAGCTGCTGGAAATCCTGGCCCGCGGCCTCGATCTCTCTCCGGTGCACGAATGCCTTATCGAGGAGTCCGTTCTCGGCTGGAAGGAGTTTGAGCTGGAGGTAATGCGCGACCTGGCCGACAACGTGATCGTCGTCTGCTCCATCGAGAACATGGACCCCATGGGCGTGCATACCGGCGACTCCATCACCGTGGCACCCGCCCAGACCCTCACCGACCGCGAATATCAGGCTATGCGCGACGCCGCCATCCTCGTGATGCGCGAGATCGGCGTGGAGACGGGCGGCTCCAACGTGCAGTTCGCGGTGCACCCGAACACGGGCCGCATGATCGTCATCGAGATGAATCCGCGCGTCTCGCGCTCGTCGGCGCTGGCCTCCAAAGCCACCGGATTCCCCATCGCCAAGATCGCCGCCCGCCTCGCCGTGGGTTACACGCTGGACGAAATTCCCAACGACATCACGAAGATGACGCCGGCCTGCTTCGAGCCGACCATCGATTATGTCGTGGTCAAAATTCCCAAGTGGCAGTTTGAAAAGTTCTCCGGGGCGGACGAGAATCTCGGTCCGCAGATGAAATCCGTGGGCGAGGTGATGGCCATCGGCCGCACCTTCAAGGAAGCGCTGATGAAGGCCACGCGCTCGCTCGAAACCGGAAAGAAACTCGGCGCGGAGGTCCTGGATCGGCGCCGCCTGACGCAGAAGCTGGTGACGGCCCAGCCGGAGCGGCTGAATTACATTCGCTTCGCCTTCCGCGAAGGACATTCGGTGCGCGAAGTGGCGCGCATGACCTCCATGGATCCCTGGTTCCTGTACCAGATCAAGGAAGTCTCCGATGCCGCCGTGGCGCTGATGGGCGCATCGCCCGAAGATACGTCGCCAGAACAGTTACGCAAAGCCAAACGTCTCGGCCTCTCCGACGAGCGCCTGGCCGAGGTGTGGTCGCTGCCTGGCAATGACGGCGTTGAGCAGGTGCGCAACCTGCGCCGTCAGCACGGACTGCGCCCCGTCTTTAAGCTGGTGGATACCTGCGCCGCGGAATTCGAGAGCTTCACCCCGTACCTCTACTCCTGCTACGACGAAGAGGATGAGGCCCCTCCAACTTCGAAGCGCAAGGTCATCATTCTCGGCAGCGGCCCCAACCGCATCGGACAGGGCATTGAGTTCGACTATTGCTGCTGCCACGCGGCTTTTGCGCTGAAGGAAGACGGCTACGAGACCATCATGGTCAACTGCAACCCGGAGACCGTCTCGACCGATTACGATACCAGCGACCGTCTCTACTTCGAGCCGCTCACCCTCGAAGATGTGCTCGCGGTCTACGAGCACGAGGCCTCCGGCGGCGCCGAAATCGGCATGATTGTCCAGTTCGGCGGCCAAACGCCGCTCAACCTCGCCCTGCGCCTGAAGGCCGCCGGCGTGCCCATCCTCGGTACCTCGCCCGAATCGATCGACCTGGCCGAAGACCGCAAGCGTTTCGGCAAGCTACTGGAAGAGTTACAAATTCCCCAGCCGCCGGGCGTCATCGCCACCAGTGTGGAAGAGGCGCTGGCCGGCGCCGAGAGCATCGGCTACCCGGTTCTGGTGCGCCCCTCGTATGTGCTCGGCGGCCGCGCCATGGTCATCGCCTTTGACGCCGAAAGCGTCTCCCGCTACATGAAGGAGGCCGTGGAGTACTCGCAGGAGCGGCCGGTGCTCGTCGATCACTTCCTCGAAGATGCTGTTGAGGTTGACGTCGATGCTTTGTGCGACAGGCAGGACGTGGTGATCGCCGGGATCATGCAGCACATTGAGGAAGCCGGCATCCACTCCGGCGACTCCTCGTGCGTGCTGCCGGCCGTGGATCTGTCGCCGTCAACCCTGGACACCATCCGCGGCTACACGCGCAGGCTCGCTCTTGCGCTGAATGTCGTCGGCCTGGTGAATCTGCAGTTTGCCATCCAGCGCAGGACCGGCCAGCCGGACAAGGTCTTCGTCATCGAGGTCAACCCCCGCGCTTCGCGCACCGTGCCTTACGTGTCGAAGGCCACAGGCGTGCCGCTGGCCAAGATCGCTTCGCGCCTCATGACGGGCCGCCGCCTGCGCGACTTCCTCGATGTAGACGGAAAAGACCTCGGCACCGGCACCTATTTCTACGTCAAATCGCCAGTCTTTCCCTGGGGCAAGTTTCCGGGTGTGGATACGGTGCTGGGCCCGGAAATGAAGTCGACCGGGGAAGTGATGGGGGTGGCCGACAACTTCGGTGAAGCCTTCGCCAAGGCGCAGCTTTCCGCGGGCCTGCTGCTGCCGGTGAAGGGAACCGTCTTCTTCAGTGTGAGCGATCGTGACAAGACGAACTGCGTCAATCTGGCTCGCCAGTATGTGGAGCTGGGTTTCCACCTGGTCGCCACCGAAGGCACTGCCAATGCCATTGAGAAGGCCGGGCTCACGGTCGAGCGCGTTTACAAGGTGAAGGAGGGGCGTCCGAACGTCGTCGATCTGATCAAGGGCGACCGCATCCAGCTCATCATCAATACGCCGCGCGGTCAGGATCCCTGGTTCGACGAGAAGGCGATCCGCCGCGCCGCCGTGCTGGCGCGCATCCCCACCATCACCACGTTAGCCGCCGCAAGCGCCGCTGCTGAGGGAATTGCCGCCCTGCAGGGCCGCCGCGTCAGCGTGAACCCGCTGCAGAAGCTCCATGCCGAGCACCTGGCAGCGCGCTGAGCCGCAATAAAAAAAGGGGATCGGAACGCACCGCAGCGCCCGACCCCTTTTTCTAAACTCCGAACTCTAAGCTCTGCTCTTCTCGTCCACGTCGCGCCACAGGGCCACACCGCCCAGCAGCCCGTCCATGTTGGAGACGATGGTGATGTTGGGGTGGGGTTCCATTTTGATGAGCTTGGTGTTGCCGCCGCCCAGGTACAGGTGATCCCAGTTGAAGGTGGCCGCCGTCTGCTCGATCGCCTTTTCGAGCAGCTTGTTCCATTTCTTTTTGCCGAATCTCTCCAGGCCGCGCCGGCCGAGGTAATCCTCGTAGGTCATTTTCTTCCAGGGATGATGACCGAGTTCCATGGGGCAGATTTTGCCATCGACAAAAAGGCATGAACCGAGCCCGGTGCCGAGCGTGAGAATCAGCTCAATGTCGCGCCCCTGGATCGCACCCAGTCCCTGCACCACCGCATCGTTGGCCACGCGGACCGGCTTCTTCCACCGCTTTTGCAGGTTCGCCTGTAGTGGATAGCCCAGCCACTTCGGGTCGAGGTTCACCGCCAGCATCGTCACCCCGTGCTTAATGACGCCGGGAAATCCCACGCTTACCCGGTCGAAGGGCGGCATCTGCGCTTTCAACGGATCGAGGGCGAGCAGGATCTTTTCCGGGGTTGCCGGAGTCGGCGTGAGCACCCGCAGGCGTTCGGTGATGGGTCTGCCTTCCGCGTCAAGGCACAGCATCTTCAGCCCTGTGCCGCCAATATCCACTGCCAGAGTGAGCGGTTTCGGATTCTTCATAGTCGTCAGGATTCCGGATCTCGCATCTTCGCTGCCCGGAAAGGGAAGTGTATCGTGCCGGGAGTTCAATGCTCCGTTTACGGTTACCGGCCCTGCATCACGATGGGGAACGAAGGCGTTTCCGATCCATGCGCCGGTTCCACGGTCACGATAAATTTCTCCGCCTGGGTCTCGGCGGGCAAGGGAGGCAGCACGACCGTGGCGCCATGGTCGGCGTTGGGCCGGAACAGTCCGGCCGGCACCGGCGCCTTGCCCAACTTTGGCATCAGCCACAGCTCATACGTCCTGTCCGCCGGCAACGGCTTCAGGCCACCGGCCAAAAAGACGAGGGCGCCCCGGCTGGCCAGCCAGCTGACCTGTCCCACGGCGTGCGCCGGCTCGCTGGTTTCGCTCAGAAACACGTGCGCGGAATCCGGCGAGTTCAGCACCCCGACGATCTCATCCGCATGCTGCAGCTGCACCCGCAGCTGCGCCGCGCTGCCCTCATACGAGTTCACCTGGCCGCGCAGAAAGGCGATGTGATGCGCCAGCCCGGCCGCTGTGGCCGCAAACACGCCGGCCAGCACCCACCCCAGCCAGTGGAATGGCTGGTGCCGGTGTTTCTGTTGGGGGTATTGCTCCGCCATTCCGTATGCCTTCCTGGGCTTCTGGATTCCGGGCCCGCTTCGCACCATACTTTAAGATGCAGCGTGTTCACGGCCCGTAGTTTCTGTCCTGACGATTGTGGCCGCGACCTCTCATTCTATTTAGTCTGCTCCTGAAGCCGTCCGGATGAAAACACGACTCGACAAACTTCTTGTGGAACGCGGTCTCGCACCCAGCCGCGAGCGCGCCCAGGCTCTGATTCTCGCCGGCCGCGTCCTGGTCCGCGAGCAGAAGCACGACAAGCCGGGCGCTGCCGTCCTGTCCGACGCGCCCATCCGGCTCCTGGGCTCCGATCTCCGCTATGTGAGCCGCGGCGGACTGAAGCTGGAGGCTGGGCTGGCCCACGGGTCCATTGACCTCTCAGGCCGCTTCTGCCTCGATGTTGGCGCTTCCACGGGCGGCTTTACCGACTGCATGCTGCAGCACGGCGCCGCTCGCGTGCTGGCCATCGATACCGGCTACGGGCAGATCGCGCAATCCCTGCGCGACGATCCCCGCGTCACCCTGATGGAGCGCACCAACGCCCGGCTCCTCGCTCCCGGAGAGGTACCCCCCGGCATCTCCTTCCTGGCTGTGGACGTGTCGTTCATCTCGGCTACTCTGGTCCTGCCGCCGGTCGTCGCCGCCGTCCGACACGTGTCGGACAATGTCCGACCAGCCTCCGACGCATCGCCTGTGGAAGCCGTCATCCTCATCAAGCCGCAGTTTGAAGCCGGCCGCGAGCACGTCGGTGAGGGCGGCATCGTTCGCGATCCGGCCGCCCACCAGCTGGCCATCGATCGCGTTCGCGCCTGCGTGTCGGACATTGGTGGCACCGCCATCGAGATCATCGATTCTCCTATCACCGGCGCTGAAGGGAATCGCGAATTTCTCCTTCACGCTCTCTGGCCGTAGAACCGGCGTGCTGCGCATGGTACCCTCCGCGCATGAGGACCGTTCTCCTGTTGGCAGCCCTCAGCGTCAGTGCGCTCGCCCAGCAAACTCCGGGGACCCTGCCTCCGGCCGTGCCTCCCTCCGCTGTTCCGGTTGCAACGACGCCCCCTCAGGGTGAGGCGCCACCGCCCTCTTCCATGACGCCCGCCGTGGCCTATCAATATGCCATGGAGCCCTACATCAACGCACGCAACGCGCCGGACGACCTGACCGACGCCGACAAATGGGCGTTGCATCTCGGCATGCAGCGCGCCAACCAGCAATGCGAGGTTCTCAAAACACAGAGGCTGAGCGGCGAGGATCTCCTTGACCTGGGCAAGCTCTGCCTTTTCGGGCAGGACTTCGATCCCGCGCGGGAAAATCTGATGGCTTACATCGAATTGCCAGCGCCCCAATCGCCTGAGGTGGGCCGTCTGCTTCTGTTGCGCGCCTTTCTCGGCCTCCACTCCATCACTTCGGCAGAGAGCCAGGCAGAGTCGCTGCTGAGCATGTATCCCTACGACGCCAGCATTCATCTGGGCATCGACCAGATCATCGATGCGGCCGCCGCCAGCATCAATGTCGACGATCTCGCAGTCATCGACCGCCTCAATGCGCTGCAGCTCCCGCGCATCCTCGACGCGCTTGCCGCGGGCGGTTCCCTCAAGGGCAACGGTGACTTCGTCGACGCTGCCACGCTGGTGCGCGACGCCCTTCGTATCGCCAATGCCCTGCGCTTCAACGGCAAACCCGAGGACGCGGAGAAGATCGTCGGCCAGGTCAGCGCCGATGCGGCTGCCGATCCCATTGTCCACAGCGCCGGTAACGAGGCCATCCAGAACGCCCTCACACGCTACGCGTTCTTCCTCCAGCCCAGCCCGGTGCGGGCTTTCCACGGCGCGGAATTGCTCCCTTCCGGCGCGGCTGTGAATAGTACAGTCCTGCTCTACGATCCCAATCCCGCGGCTCATCGCATCGTCCGCCGCTTCGGCCAGAACACCATGGTCCGCATGCTCGACGATCGCACGCTCGTTCTGGTCTTCTCCCTCGCCAGCCCTGCCTCAGGACCGGCCATCAACAAAGTCCTCGAGCAGCTTGCCAGAGATCACGTCACTCCGGGCCTCAAAGTTGTGGCCGTCACCTCCTGGGCGGCCAACCTCGGCGTCGACGCCCCCGATCCTGCCGCACTCGCATCGCTCCGCGCTTTCCGAACCACGCTGCCGGCCAGACTGCCCGTCCTCATCGTCCCCGATGCCGAGCTCCATCCCTTCGCCATCGACCAGGGTACGGCTGCGCTTCTGGTCAGCGGCAAAGGCCGCATTCTCTGGCTCGACACGCTCTCCGGATCCGACGGCAGCATCCTGCAAATGGAGCGCCAGATGGAAAGCGCCGCCACTCTGCAGCTTCCCGATTCCAACTGATTGCCATCGTCCGCCCCCCTGTCGAATCGTCCACTGCGGGGTGTATGCTGGTGCCCACTTTTAGAAGCCGGGGTCCTCAGCGCGTCCACGGGCGTCGTCCCCCATAACAGTCCTGTTCTTCTGCGGGAGCGGATATGATTCAGTCTTTCTCCATCGGCATCGGGGGAGCCGCCGGTCAGGGTGTTGCCACTCCCGGCGACATCTTCGCCAAAATTTTCAGCCGGCGCGGCCTTCACCTCAACGCTTACAACGCTTATCAGTCCATCATTCGCGGCGGCCACACGTATCTGACCATCCGCACCGGCTCCGAGCCCATCACCAACATGGGCGACCACCTCGACCTGCTCATTCCCCTCAACCAGGACACGATGGATCGCCACCTGCAGCTGCTCACCGCCGGTGGCGCGTGTATCTACAACGCCGATTCCATCAAGGCGGGCGAGCATGCTGACGGCGTTCAGCTTTGCCCGTTGCCGGTCTCCACGCTGGCCGACATCAGCAAGAACAAAGTCGCGCAGAATACCCTGGCCATGGGCGCCGCGCTCAGCATGATGGGCATCGGCTTCAACTCGCTCGAGAGCGTTATCCGCGAGCAGTTCGGACATAAAGCAGCCTCCGTTGCCGACGAGAACATCGCCGTCGCCCGCGCCGGCTACGACTACGCCACGCAGCATTTCAAGCCCTTCGCCAATCCCGTCCCCATGACGGACAAGAAGTACGCCGTGCTCAGCGGCAACACGGCCCTGGCCATGGGCGGAGCGGCTGCCGGAGTCAAGTTCTACTGCGCATACCCCATGAGCCCGTCCACCGGTGTGCTGCACTGGTTCGCGGCCAACGGACGCAAGGCCGGCATCATGGTGCGCCAGGTGGAGGACGAGATCGGCGTGGTGAATATGTGCATCGGCGCGGCGCACGCGGGTGTCCGCGCCATGTGCGCCACTTCCGGCGGCGGTTTCGCGCTGATGTCGGAAGCCCTCGGCCTCTCCGCCATGGCGGAGATTCCCATCGTCGTCATCGATTGCCAGCGCGCGGGTCCGTCCACCGGCGTGCCCACCAAAACTGAACAGGGCGACCTGTGGCAGATGCTGGGCGCCGCCTTCGGCGATTATCCCCGCGTGATTGCCGCGCCGCTCGATATCGGTGACTGCTTCACGCTCATGGCCGATATCTGGAACATCGCGGATAAATTCCAGGTGCCGGGGCTCGTCCTCTGCGACCTGCTGCTTTCCGAAGGCCGCCTGAGCGTCGATCCGGAAGTCCTGAACTTCGCGCCGCCCGTCGATCGCGGTGAAATGATCACCACCCCCAACGGCCACGGCAACGGCGATTACAAGCGCTACCTCATCACCAACAGCGGCGTCTCGCCCCGCGCCATTCCCGGCCTTCCCGGCTACACGCATGTGGTCTCGAGCGACGAGCACGACGAAGACGGCGTCCTCATCAGCGATATGTTTACCGATGCGCGCAAGCGCCGCGCCATGATGGAAAAGCGCATGCGCAAGGAGCAGGGAATTGCCGCCGCCGTGCCGCCGCCCGTCCTGCAGGGTCCGAAGGATGCCGACGTGACGCTGATCGGCTGGGGATCGACGCAGGGCGTGATTGAAGAAGCGCGCGGCCTGCTCGCCGACCAGGGCATCACCGCCAATCAGCTGCAGATTCGCTGGCTGGTCCCGCTCCACGGCGACGCCATCGTTGAGCAGTTGAAGAATGCCAAGCGCACCATCATCGTCGAAAACAACTACAGTGGACAGTTCGCCCGCTATCTGCGCAGCGAAACCAGCTTCGTCGCCGACGGGCACATTCGCAAATACGACGGCGAGCCCTTCATGCCGCACCACATCGCCGATGCGGTGCGCGAACAGCTGGCCGGGGAGACGACGCTGTCCGTTCCCGCCCACGAAGTCATGGTGTAACCGCACAGGGATGGCTTTGCCGGGGCACGGTTTCAGCCGTACTGTACAGGACCGAAACAACCGGGGCTTGAGCCCCTGAGGGAAATTCCCAGGAGAAGCAAAATGGCGACCATTGTTGAATCCCCGAAACCGATGACGATTGCCGACTTCAAAGGCCGCGTCGACCCCGACTGGTGCCCCGGCTGCGGCGACTACGGCGTCCTCGCCGCCGTGCAAAAGGCGCTCGTCGAGTTACAAATTCCCAATCACCAGGTGGTCTCCGTCAGCGGCATCGGCTGCTCGTCCAATTTTCCCGGCTTCATTGAAACGTACGGCATGCATACGCTCCACGGCCGCTCTCTGCCGGTCGCCACGGGCATGAAGATGGCCAACCATGAACTCACGGTGCTGGTCACGGGAGGCGACGGCGACGGCTTCGGCATCGGCGGCAATCACTTCACGCACACCATCCGCAAGAACATCGACCTGACCTACATCGTCATGGACAACCAGATCTACGGCCTCACCACCGGGCAGACCTCGCCCACCAGCCGCCTGGGGATGAAGACCAAGAGCTCCCCTTACGGCAACATTGAATCGCCGATCAACCCCATCTCCATGGCGCTGGCCGCAGGAGCCACCTTCGTCGCGCGCGGCTTCAGTGGCGATCAAAAGCACCTGACCGAACTCCTGAAGCAGGGCATCCAGCACAAAGGCTTCTCGTTCCTCGACATCTTCAGCCCCTGCGTCACCTACAACAAGGACAATACCTTCCAGTGGTTCCGTCCGCGCATCAAGCGGCTCGAAGACGATGCGAACTACGACGCGACCGACTGGCTGGGCGCGATGGAGAAGTCCACCGTGTGGGGCGACGAAATCCCCATCGGCAAATTCTTCGAGCGGACCGATCTGCCCTCGCTGCACGAAGCCGAGCCGGTCACGCAATCCGGGCCGATGGTCGGCCGCCCCGAACACATCGACCCCGCGGTGGCGAAGACGTTTATCGAAGAGCTGATGTAAGTAAGAATGCGGGTGCCCCGTTCAAGCCGGCTGTCGGCCTGAATGGGTCCCGTCAGCGCACCCCGAATCAAAACCGCGAGAACCGGCAATGCTCAACTGCAGGTGGCTGTCCGCATCGTTTGCCCTCAGCCTCGTGATTCCGCTCGCTCCGACGGTCTGCACCGTCGCGCAGGCCGTTCCCGCTGCACCCGGAACATCGTACGCGCTCACTCCACCGGCAGAGCGCAAACCGGTCCCGGATTTCGCGCTCACCGGTGTCAATGGCCGCCGCATTACCCTCGCGCACGATCGCGGCCAAGTCGTCCTTCTCGACTTCTGGGCCGTCGACTGCGGCGGATGCAGGATTGAGATCCCCTGGTACGTTGACTTCGACCAGAAATATGGCAGCCAGGGACTCGCTCTCATCGGCCTCGACATGTATGGCGAATCGCCTGCAAAGATTCGCCCCTTCATGGTGAGATCGCACATGGACTATCCCGTAGCCGTGGGCACTGACGCGCTCGGAGCGCGGTTTCATGTGACGGAAATGCCGCTGACGCTGCTCATCGATCGCAAGGGAAGAGTCGCCATCGCCCACGCCGGCATCGTCGATCGCGCCCGGTTCGAGAGCGACATCCGGACCCTGCTGGCTGAAAAATAGCGCTACCGACGACAGGCTACCCGCTGTTTCACCGCGGCCCGCCCTCCACCAGAAACAGCCGCTCCACCTGCGTCCAGTTATCCACCCGCGTATACCCGCTCACGCCCATGTTGTGGGGAGCGGTAAAGAGAATTCCTTTTCCCGGAAATGTGCGGAAGTGGCGCGGCTGATCGTCGATCAGGTAATCCGCTTTGATAATGCTCTTGTCCCCGCAGAAGACGAAGTGCCGGGGATCGAGAAAAGGGAAGTGCCGCCGCAGCCAGCGATATTTGGGCCCGAAGGAGTTGGGAAACTCCATCGCTGACGTCGCGATGTAGATCTCGTATTGCTGCGCCATGATCTGCAGAACCCGCTGGCTGTCCGCGATCACCGGCAGATCCTCGAAGAAGTCCTCCGACCGCAGATAGCCTTCCAGCCGCTCGTGCCGGTCGATCGAGACGATGTCCCATAGCCATTTGCCTTCCAGATCGGCTTTGCTGATGGCCTCGCCGTGATCGCGGTTGTAGCGCGCCAGGTGTTCGGCCAGGGTATCGGCCAGCACCTCATCCATGTCAATCGCGACGCGTTTCATACCCGATATTCGATCACAGCCGCCCCCAACGCGAAGACCGGCGTCTCAATTCACCGGACCCACACAGCGGAAACCTCTGTGCACTCTGTGTCCCCTGGGTGAAAGCTCTGGGTAGCCCCGATGCCGATCCCTAATCAACGCCGGCGACGGGAGCCTTGCGGCCCCGCTTCGGCTTCTCCGGCTCCGGCTGGGGCTGCGGCTCCTTCGAGGCGTCGAAATACAGCAGCCGCCCGCACGACTCGCACGTCATGATCTCCCCGGCGCGAATCTGGTTCCACATCTGCGGCCGAATACCCATCTGGCAGCTCACGCATCGCTGCCGCTGCGCATACGCCACGCCGGTTCCCCCCTTGGAGGAGATCCGATCGTACTCGCGCAGCCACACCTCCGGCACCGTGATCCGCTCCTTCTCGCGCCGCTTCAATAAATCCTCGAGGTGGGTCTGCTGCTCGGCAGAAACCGCTCGCGCCTGGTTCTGCTCGATCTCCACCACCTTCATGTTGTCTTTCAGATCGCTCTCGGCGGCCTTGCGCTTCTGCTCCAGCTGCTCTACGCGCTCCATGCTCTCCAGTTCGCGGTCTTCGACCTTCTTGATCTCAACCTCGGCGAACTCAATTTCATGCTGGAAGGCGCGATACTCCTCGTTGGTCTTCACGCTCGACATTTGCCCGCGCAGCTTCGCGATCTTCTGCTGCTGGTCCTTCAGATCGCTTTCCATCCGCCGCCGCGAGGCCTCTTCGTCCTTCAGTGCCTTCTGCACCTGTTCCACGGCCGTCTTTTCCGCCGCCAGACGCGACTCGAGCGCCGCCAGCCTTTTGGGCAGCGCCGCTATCTCCCCGCGCAGCTGCGCGGTCTCCTGATCGAGGGTTTGTACGCGGATCAGCGCTTCAAGTTCAGGTCGCATCGTTGGAAATTGCAGGATATCACCCGCGGCTACCGGCGAAGAGGATCCTGCCCCTTGTCAATAACTGTGTTTTTCCTGCATCCTGACCCAACACCCCCGTCTCCAACCCCTATCGATGCCTGACACCGACGCCAGCTGGAAGCCGAAGCATAATCCCTGGGCCGTCGCGCTCACCGTCACCCTCGCCACTTTTATGGAGGTGCTCGACACCTCCATTGCCAACGTCGCCATCCCGCACATCGCGGGCGGCCTCGGCGCCTCGCAGGATGAAGCCACCTGGGTCCTGACTTCCTACCTCGTCTCCAACGCCGTCATCCTGCCGGCCAGCGCGTATCTTGTCTCCTTCATCGGACGCAAGCGCTTCTACATGATCTGCGTTGCGCTGTTCGGCATCAGCTCCATGCTGTGCGGACTGGCGCCTTCGCTGCCGATGCTCATCCTTTTCCGCGTTCTGCAGGGAGCGGGCGGCGGCGGCCTTCAGCCCAGCGAGCAGGCCATTCTGGCGGACACCTTTCCGCCCCGGAAACGCGGACAGGCGTTCGCAGTCTACGGCATGGCTGTCGTG
>DATAWD010000037.1:0-165437 GCA_036267395.1 Acidobacteriaceae bacterium
AGCCGAGCTTCTTCGCGATGACCAGCTCTTCGGCTTCGTCTTCTTTCACCTGATCGAGACCGATCTGGTGGATCTGAGCGGCCGGAATGTCGGTGGTGGTGCTCTGCTGAACGCGGAAGGCGTAGTACGCGGCGCCGTCAGGCAGCGACCAGGCGCCGGGATCGGTACGGCCGGCGGGGATATAGACACCCTGAAGGAATTTGGCGAAGCGCTGGTAGGCGGGGATGACCTGCCGGGTGATGGCGGCGAGGACTGCGTCGTGGATGCGGGTTTGGTCGGCCGCGGAGACGGTGGCGGGGAATTTTTTGAGGGGGCGCGCGAAGGGGCTGTCCTCGGGCTTTTGCGCAGCGATGGCGTTGACCTGGACGAGGACTTTTTCGAGGAGGTATTTGGGCGGCACGCGGTGGTCGTCGACGCCGGCGAGCATGTTGTCAGTGATCTGGCGGAAGGCAGAGGGGACTTTGTTGAGGCGGTCGACGTAGTCGTCGTAGTCCTTTGCGCTGGTGAAGCTGAGGCGGGCGGCGAGCTGGGGCAGGGCAAGCTGGAGGCCGCTGAACTGGTTGACGGGCATCTCCCAGGGCTTGAAGCGGGACTCTTCCTGCTGCTCGATGAGCTCGCGAACGAGGAGGTCTTTGCTGAGGATTTCCTGGTCGGAGAGGCCCGTGGTATCGATCTGGCCGAGACGGGTGAGGAAGTCGCGTCCGCGGGCGAGCTGCTGATTGTAGGCGTCGACGGAGTAGTCGGTCAGCTGGTCGTTGAAGCGCTTGTCGCCGATGGCGGAGGCAAATTCGGGCGAATGGCTGAGTCGGTCTTCCCAGTACTGGGCGAAGAGGTCGTTGAGGGCCCTGCGGCGGGCGGTCACGTCGGACTGCGTGGTTTGGATCGGCGCGGGCGGCGGCGCGGACATACGGGCGGCGGGTGCCGAGGCCGCCAGGGTGAGTCCGAGAGCAGCGAAGATTGTGAGGGACTTCATGATGGGAGGTTGAGGACAGGATACAGCGAGCGCGCGGCGATTCCCCACTCAAGCCAAAGAGGGCTTGAATGGGGCAGCCAGGCGTCAGGCGGCGAGGCGGGCGACGCGCTTGCGGCGAATACGGGAGGCGTGCCAGAGGTCGTACTGAGTTTGGAGGTTCAGCCAGAGTTCCGGCGAGGTTCCAAGAGCTTCGGAGAGTTTAAGCGCCATATCGGCTGAGACGCCGGAGGTCCCGTTGAGCAGGCGGGAGAGGGTGACACGGGAGATGCCGAGATGCGTGGCCAGCTTCGTCACCGACATGGTGCCCATCTGTTCGCGGAGGATTTCGCCGGGGTGAGCGGGGTTGTGCATGCGCATCGGTGTTGCTCCTCAGTGATAGTCCTGGTAATCGATAAGGATTGCATCCTGGCCGTGGAAGGCGAAAGTTAATCGCCGGTTTCCGCTAACATCGACCGACCAATGTCCGGCCAGGTCTCCTTTCAACGGATGAAGCCGCCAGCCGGGCGAATTCATATCGACTGGAGCAACTGCGGCGTAGCTGCAGCCGGAGGCGCCTGGCGTGCGAAGCCTGAATACCGGCCTTCGATCCGGTCAGGAAGAACGCTTCGATTCCCTTATGCCTGAAGGTCCGGATCACACGTATAGTGTAGCGCTACACGTTACAGTGAGTATACATTACTTTGGTTCGCGGCTTAGCCCAAAATCCCCAGCTTTTTTGCCGTTTTCTCGAGCGTATCCAATGCCTGGTCGAGCTGCTCCCTTGTGTGCTCGCTGGTCATGATGGTGCGGATGCGGGCTTTGCCTTCGGGGACGGTGGGGAAGGCGATGCCGGTGCCGAGGACGCCGGCGTCGAAGAGGGCGCGGGAGAAGTCCATGGTGAGGCGGCCGTCGCCGATGATGATGGGGGTGATCGGGGTTTCGCTCGCCGGGGTGCTGACGCCGCCGATGTTGAAGCCCAGGCGGCCCAGCTCGCCTTTGAAGTAGCGGGTGTTCTCCCAGAGGCGGTCGATGCGCTCGGGCTCGGACTCGAGCAGGTCAAACGCGGCGATGCAGGAGGCCGTGACCGACGGCGGGTGCGAGGTGGAGAAGAGGAAGGGGCGGGCGCGGTGGTAGAGGAAATCGATGAGGTCTTTGGAGCCGCAGACGTAGCCGCCGAGAGAGCCGATGGCCTTGGAGAGCGTGCCGACCTGGATATCGACGCGGCCGTGGCAGTGAAAATGATCCACAGTCCCGCGGCCGTTGCGGCCGAGGACGCCTGAGGCGTGGGCATCATCAACCATCATGATGGCGCCGTATTTTTCGGCCAGATCGGCGAGCTTGTCGACGGGGCCGATGTCGCCGTCCATGGAGAAGACGCCGTCGGTGATGAGGATCTTGTGGCCGGGCTCATTCTGGACTTCTTTGAGCTGCGCTTCGGCGTGGTCGACGTCTTTGTGGCGGAAGACCTTGATTTTGGCGCGGGAGAGGCGGGCGCCATCGATGATGGAGGCGTGGTTGAGCTCGTCGGAGATGATGAAGTCTTCTTTGCCGAGGAGGGCGGAGACGGTGCCGGCGTTGGCGGTGAATCCGCTCTGGAAGACGACGCAGGCTTCGACATTCTTGAAGCGGGCGATTTTTTCTTCCAGCTCCATGTGGATCTTCATGGTGCCGGCGATGGTGCGGACGGCGCCGGAGCCGACGCCGTAGTCTTTGACGGCCTGGATGGCGGCTTCGCGGAGTTTGGGGTGATTGCAGAGGCCGAGGTAATTGTTGGAGGCCAGGTTGATGACCTGCTTGCCGTCGTAGGTGCAGACGGGGCCCTGTTCGTCGTCCAGGATGCGCAGGCGGAAGTGGGTGCCTTTTTTCTTCAGCTCCTCGAGCTGGTCGGTGAGGTACTGGAGCTGGGGGCGCGCGGAAAGCGAAGTGGCCATGACGGTTTGCCTCGAAGAATGCGGATACGCAACCTACGATCCTAACTCCGATGGGAGGGGAATGCAGGAGGAGGGCGGCAGGGGAGGGCCGTGTGCCGAAGGGCGGGGGCTCGGATACAATAGGCTATCCAGCGCCGGCAACCAGCTACGAGCATCGGGCGGAGAAGTGCCGGGTGTGGCGAGGGCCGGCGCGGTGTTTTCTCGAGAGAGTTCCTCACGAATGAATCTGCTGTTCCGGAAGTGCATTGGAAGTCGCCCCCTGCGGGGGCTGGCCATCGTCCCAGGCTTGCTGGCCTGCTTTTTTCTCGGCGCAATTGGAAGGACGGCAGAGGCGCAGGTCGCCACGCGGACCCAGGTGTCGGCGGAGACCAGCGGCGGAGGCGTGTTGTCGCTGACGGCGAAGGTGGCCGATGTGGGCGGCGCGTCGGTCTCAGAAGGCTCGGTGAGTTTTGAGACGGCAAAGGGATCGCTGGGGTCGGTGTATGTGCAGGACGGCGAGGCCACGCTGCACCTGACGAATCCGCCGCAATGGGCGAGAAGCGTGACGGCGGTGTATCACGGCGATACGGCATTTGCGCCCTCGACGGCGAGTACTCCGGTGACGGTGGATGCGACGAGCACGCTGCCGGGATTCACGGTGACGGCGAGTCCGTCGACGCTGAGCCTGACGCCCGGGCAGTTTGGCACAATCACGATGACGGTGAGCTCGCAGAACAATTTTGCGCAGGCGGTGAACCTGTCCTGCTCCGGACTGCCGTCGCAGTCGACGTGCACGTTTACTCCGGCGGTGGTGACACCGGTGGCGAATGGATCGATCCAGAGCACGCTGCAGATCGCAACGATGGCGACTTCGCCGGTGACGACGAAGAACGAGCCGGGACCGCTGAGCGGATCGCGGAAGGTGTGGGCGGTGGTGCTGCCGGGCATGCTGGCGCTGGTGGGAATCGGCGCAGTGCGGCGGAAGAACTGGACGGTGTTGCGAGCGCTGGGGCTGGTGATGCTGCTGGGCGCGGGCATGCTGGGCCTGAGTGCCTGCAACGTGAGGTACAGCTATGAGCACTACAAGCCATCACCGAACTTCGGGACGCCGGCGGGGAGCTACACGGTGCTGATTTCTGCGTACTCGACGAACGGTACGGCGATCACGAACGCGACCTCGTCGGACGCGAGTTGCTCGGGCGCGGTCTGCGTGGCGCTGACAGTCCAATAGGGCAGGCAACAGGCAATAGGGAATCGGCAATGGGGTCCGGGCGATGCGCCTGGACCTTTTTTGCTTTTGTGAGGGACTTCAGCGGATGAGGCGGCAGACCTGGACCGCTGTGTTCCGCCAGGGGCAGGGGAGGGTCGTGGATGCGGAAGGCGGCAGCAGGAGCCAGGTGGCGCCGAGGGGCATGAGGGTGGCGCGGCGCTCAGCGTCAGACATCTCGTCGATGGAGGATTCGGCGTTGCGTTGGGCGGCCCAGCGCGGGGCCAGTGAGGGAAGGACGGCGGCGACGCCCGCGTCCTTGTCGTCGGCGAGCTGATCCCGTTCGCTCCGGGCACGGAAGCCCTGCTCGTCTTCGTCGGGACGGTAGACGAGGTCGGGGTTGAAGGCGAAAACGGCGTCGCGGGAGGTGTGGGTGCGGATCCAGAGAAACGCCTGAACGTAGGGATTAACAGGGAAGAGGCCGGGGAGTTCGACGCGGCGGCCGCCGGGCCATGTGAGGGGCTCGACCAGGAACATCGTGGCGAAGAGGAGGACGAGGAGGGTAGTCGGGAGCCAGCGAGTGCGGTACGCGAGGGTGGTGAAGGCGCTGCCGCAGAAGATGACGCCGATGCAGTAGATCAGGTGGAAGGCACGCAGGACCTGGAGGGGGACGAGGAGGTAGGGTCCAGCGGGAGGAACGAAGCAGGCGGCGATGAGGAGGGCGACGGTTCCAAGGAGGATCGACGTCAGGCAGAGGGCGCGGGTGAGGGTGCGGGGTCCGAGGCGCGGACGGGCCAGAGCGAAGAGCGCCAGCGGGAGCAGGAGGCCGAGGACTTCGTACCAGCGCCAGCGGGCCAGGAAGAGAAAGGAGCGGGGCGCGAGGGAGACGGCCTGGCGGTAGGCGGAATCGGCGGGAATGCCGTGGACGAGCGCGAAGGCGGCTCCGGCGAGAACGAAGGCTGCGGCGCAGAGTGCGAGGGCGGTGCGGGTGCGCCCGGCGGAGATGAGAACGAGGAGCACGACGAAGGCGGCCGTGTCGATGCCCATGAGGGGATGAACGGCGATGGTGAGAGCGATGAGGAGGAGTGTGCGAGCCCTCTTGCCATCGAGCGCGGCGGCGACGGTCAGCAGGCTGAGGGGCGTGGAGAAGGAACGCGCGGTGACGTAGGGGTCCATTAGGACGAGAGCGGTTCCGGCGACGGGCAGGGAACAGCAGGCCGCTGCGAGGAGGGTGGCGAAGGCAGGCGCGGAGGGGTGGGAGAAAAGGCGGCGGGCGAGGCAGGCAGAGGCGGTGAGAAAGAGCCAGATGGAAAAAAGATGAGTGGCGAGGAGGGTCAACGCGAGGGGCAGGTGGATGAGCCGGACCAGACCGGCGAGGAGCCACGGGAAGACGGAGCGATGGGTGAAGGCGGTGACGAAGACGGCGTTGCGCGGGTAGAGGGTGGGTTGGAGGATGTGACGGACCCCGGCGGTATAGATTCCGGCGTCACCGGCGAACGGGTGGTAGCCGTGGATGACGAGGACGAGGGGCGTGAGGAGAATCGGGAGGAGGCTGAGGGGAAGCGGCAGGGCGGCGAGCGGGCGCGCGACCGGGAGCGGGCTGGGGGCAGTGTGGGAGGCCATCAGAGATTTCTCTGTACGAGTTCGATGGCCTGATTGGCGAGGGCGGGATCATCGCCAAAGCCGGAGAGCCAGTGGACGTGGGGTTCGCGGCGGAACCAGGTGAGCTGGCGCTTGGCGTAGTTGCGATGGCCCTGGGCGGTGGCGGCGAGGGCTTCGGACTCGGTCATTTCGCCACGGAGGACGGCGCGGGACTGGCGGTATCCGAGGGAATCGAATGCATGGGGGGAGTCGCCATAGCGGGCCAGGAGCTGGCGGGTTTCGTCGATGAGGCCGTGGGCAAACATCCCGCGGGCGCGGACGTTGAGGCGTTCGTAGAGCGCGGGTTCGGGTGGCCCCAGGCGGGGCGGATCGAGTCCGATGCGGAGGATGCGGTGGCCGGTGAGAGGGTCGCGGCCGGCTTTCCAGGCGTCGGTGAGAGGCTGGCGCGCGGTGAGGCAGACTTCGAGGGCGCGGATGAGCTTGGGCTCGTCATTGGCATGGATGCGGGCGGCTGCGGCGGGATCGAGGCGGCGGAGAAGACGGTGCAGCCAGCCGGGGCCGTGGCGGAGGGCTCTCTCACGCAAACGGTGGCGGAGATCCTCGGAGCGCTGGGGGCCGGGGAAGAGGCCGTCAAGGAGCGCGCGCAGATAGAGGCCGGTGCCGCCGGTGACGATGGGGAGATAGCCGCGGACGGTGATTGACGCGATGGCCTGGCGGGCGAGCCGGCTGTAGTCGCCTGCGGTGCAGAACTGGTCGGGAGAGAAGACGTCGAGGAGGTGGTGGGGGACCTGGCGGCGCTGGTCGAGGGAAGGCTTGGCGGTGCCGATCTCCATCTCGCGGTAGACGGCGACGGAGTCGCAACTGACGATCTCTGCAGGGAAACGGCCGGCGAGGGTGAGCGAGAGGGCCGTTTTGCCGCTGCCAGTGGGACCGAGCAGAGCGACGAGAAGAGGCTCCATAGAGACAGAGCCTAGCAAAGACAGCCGGGGCTGGGAGCCAGGAGGAACGCCACCTACGGAGGCCGAGGGCTGTCCCGGAGGTGAGTTAGCGGTTGGCTAAGCCGCGGGCGTGATGGATGGGCAGGGTGCGGATTTCGGTGGCGATGGAGGGTTTCTTCGCGATGAAAGTTTTGGGAAGAGCGGGCGGAAGGGTGCGGGGCTCGAAGGGTTTGTCGCTGTGGACGGGCAGGGTGGGATGCGTTTCGGGGTCAGGGTTGTACTCTTTTCGGCCACCGATGGCGGCGACCATCGCGGGGGTAGCGACCATAGCGATAAAGGCGAAGGCAAAGATCAAATCATGCATGAAGACAGCCTCGGAGAGAAAGATGCATGCCCAGTCGCAGGAGCGGTGACCACAGTGACCCCAGTATGATGCGCGGACAATGTTCTCTCTATAGCACTTGAAGGGAATGCGGCTCGGTGGCGGCGTGCCCCGTTGGAGGGTTACTTCCAAACCGACGTACCGGAACGGCTGTACCGGCACGGAGGTACCTGGGTTTTCGAACGAACGGGCCTCATCTCTTTCGATAAGGGTTCATTTTGCCCTTTATGGGATCGCGTTGAGGTGCGCTCCGGGGCTGAAGCCTGGTTCATTTTGGGAATGCAGCTCCTACATCTGCCAAAACCTGGCAGATGTGGGGTAACCGGGACTCGGGGCTGACTTCAGGCTGGAACGGCATCCGGGACGGTGAGGCGGGTCACGGTGACGATGCTAATGTCGTCTTCCTGACCGAAGGCCTGGATGGTATCCGCCAGATCAGCAGCGGTCTGGCCGGACTGGACGAGTTGCTGCACGCGGGCGAAGCCGAAGAGTTCGCCCTGGGGATTCTGTGCTTCGGCGAGGCCGTCCGAAGTGAGGGTCAGACGGTCACCGGGTTGAAGCAGGAAGCGGGTAACGGAGAATTCGGCGCCGTCGAGCGCGCCGAGCGGTAGTGCGCCCTCGATGGCGATGGTCTGGCCGTTGAGATAGGGCGGCGGATGGCCGGCGTTGGCGAGCTTGACGGCGCCGTCGGAGGCGATGCGCAGGGCGAGGCAGGTGGCGAAGGCTTCGCCACGGCCGAGGAGGCGGCGGTTGAGGGCTTCAAGGAGCGGGAGGGGATCGCGGGTGGACTCGGCCGTGGAGCGGATGGCGCCGACGAGGAGGGCGACGAGCATGCCGGCCTGCATGCCTTTGCCGGCGACATCGCCGGCGACGATGAGAAGGCTGCCGTCCGCGACACTGGGGATGACCTGGAAGAAGTCGCCGCCGACCTCGCGAGCGGGACGATATTCGCTTTCCACGACGATGCCGGGCAGCGCGGTACGGGCCTCGGGGAGGATGACGCGCTGCACTTCCTGGGCCTGCTTGATGTCGAGCGCGAGGATGCGCTGCTGGCGCAGGGAAAGAATGAGGCGGCGCACGAGGAGGATGGTGAGCACGACTACCAGCAGCAGGCGAGACGCTACGGCGAGGTTGATCTGAATGCCGAAGGGGAACCACACAGCGCGCAGGCCCAGATGCTGAATCTCGTGGGAGAACTCGGCCGTGCTTTCCAGCAGAACGGGAGGAAGGGCGAGCCAGCCTTCGACGCCCTGCTCGCGGATGCCCTTGAACACAATGAAGAGCAGGAAACCGGCGGTGACCAGGCGGAGGGCGAGGGAGACGGCATAGCCGACGGCCGACGCGGGTCCCGCGGCAAAGCCGGGAAAGAAATTCTCGCTGAAGGCCTGGGCGATGCCCAGGGCGACGACCATGGGCATCAGCGCCCAGGGTAGCCAGACAGGGCGGCGTTGGCGAAACCAGAGGCGCCAGATCATGACCCAGCCGGCATATTCGAGGGCGGCGAGGACGAAGTTGTGCGAGACGATGTCGTAGCGGGAATCAATCCACGTGGTCCAGACGGCGAAGGAACCGGAGGTGGCATCGATGGCGGCGATCAGGAGCAGAGCGCCGATCCACAAGTAGACGCGATCGGAGCGGTCGAAGAAGAAGAGGCTGAGGGCGAGCAGACCAAGAAGGGTGAACAGGCCGGCTTCGACGGGCTGCCACAGGTAGACCCGCGTGAGCTGGTCTCGCAGGGAGTGATAGACGAGGGCGATGGTGGAGGCTTCGCCGATGACGGGAGCGGATTCGATGCCGCCGACCCCGCTGCCCTGATAGAGGGTGGAGGCCTGCATCCAGACGCGAAAGGCCAGGACCTGCGTGGAGTGGCCGGAGGGGTCGGTGGCAAGGGGCGGAAGGTCGATCAGGACGGGTTGCGAGTAATAGAGAAGGTGACCGTGGGGGAGGAAGCTGCCGAAATGGCCGGTCAGGATCCCGTTGTCGTAGAGCTGGTAGGCGTCGTCGATCTGGGGACCGGCGACAGCAAGGCGAGTTCCGGGCTCGGCGCTGATGTCAACGCGAATGCGGTACCAGGCATAGCCCCAGTAGCCGGGGTGGCCTCTGTGGGTCCAGCCGGGAACGTAACCGGCGATACCGGTGATGGGGTTTTCGGCGCCGGAAGCGGGAGTCAGGTCGAGATTCTCCCAGTGGGCGTCATCGAAGCCGGGCTCGGCCCAGAGGGGCCGGCCGGTTTCCGGATCGATGGGTGAGTCGCCGACGGTGAACTTCCACGGACGGTACAGGGAGACGGCGGCGCGGCCGAGGGTGATGTGCGCGGAATCCTGGGCGGGCGGCGCGCTGGATGGCGGTGCAGCAAAGCAGACACGCACGGCGAAGGCGAGGATGAGCAGACCAGGGGCAAGACGACGACCAAAGCGCATTCCGATAGGCCCTTCCGAGCTGAGGAGGAAAAGGATGAAAACACTATACGTTGAGGGGCGGGAAATGGCGCGGAGGGGAAGTCTGGGTCGATTGGCCGCTCCGTGACCGAGCCCCTATGCGCGCAGAGCTTTCGCAAAGCTCGTTTCGCTACGGGGAGCCCGCGGCTGCGCGCCGCCTGGGTGTTTACGCCGTCGGGAAGAGTGCAGCCAGGCGCTGCGCGCGGGATGACCGCGTTGTTTTGGTTACTCGACCTGTTGTTTGGCTTTGTAGCCGTCCCGGGCGATGATCGTGTACTTCACGGCGTGATGCTTCTCATCCTGCATGCGGAGGGGGTGGCCTTCGTCGTCGACGAGCTCGATGTGGATGCGGCGGTAGGTGCCATCCATTTTGGGATTGGAGGGCTTGTAGGTGATCTGGTACTGGTTGCGGATGGACTCGTTGATCTGGGTAAAGATGTCGGGCATTTCAGCTTCGAAGCGGGGCTCGAAGTGCATGCCGCCAGTCATCTGGGCGAAGGTGTTCATCTCGTTGTTGGCCTGAAGGATGGTGATGCTGTTCTGGCGGCCGCTGGCAAAGCCGCCGCCCATATAGCCGGCGTCGCCGGTGCTGATGGTGAAGATGGTGACGTTGGGGGTTTCCTTGATTTTCTGCAGAGTCTTATCGAGGGTGATTTTCGAGAACGTGTCCAGGCCGGAGCCGATGAGGATGATGTACTTGCGGCCATCGATGCGGGAAAGGCGATCGAGAGTGGTATAGAGGGCGTCGAACATGTTGGTCTCCTGCCAGGTGGGCATCTGGAGAGACTCGATGGCCTGCTCGACCAACATCTTGTTCTGCGTGAAATCGGTGAGGATGTTGGTGTGCATGTCGTAGCTCTCGACGGCCACGTAGTCGCCCGGTCGGAGTTGCTGGGTGAAGGCGACGGCGGCATTCCACATGTCGTAGATGAAGTTGAAGCTGTTGGAGGCGAACTCGACCAGCAGGACGGCGGTGATGGGGGCTTTGACCTGGCGGAAGGAGATGATGTCCTGGGGATTGCCATCCTCAAAGACGCGGAAATTGTCTTCCTTCAGATTGGGGACGAACTGGTGGGTTTTCTGGGTGAGGACGCCGACGTCGACGTTGACGACGGGGACATCCACGCGCAGAGAGTAATTGTTCAGGCCCGGAGGGTTCTTGATGGTGGCAGGCGGGGGTGGTGGGGGAGGGGTCACCGTTTTTTTGGGGATGGCAATGGGGCCGTTGTCATTGCCGGGACCGCCGTCTTCGGGAGCGGTTTGGGTGTTTTGCTGCTGCTGACTTTGGGACTGGGTGGGCGAGGTTTGCTGGGACTGGGTTTGCTGGGCGCGTAACGAGTCGGCGGGCAGAAACGTCTGAAAGAGCAGCAACGAGACGGCCGCGATCGCCGGATAACGCAAGTGGGAGTCCCTCATGATGAAACCTCTGAAAATATCTTCGAGCCAGCGATGCCCTGGCGGCAAGCGCGGGAGCAGCTTAGTCTATGGACGTGCGTAAAGGTCTGAAGGGTATCCGCAGGATTCTGCCGGCGCTGGCGCTGGGCGTGTGTGCGTCGCTGGGGGCGCAGACGACGGGAACGGGCATGACGCCGGCCCCCGAGCTGCATCTGCCTCCGAATCCCCCGGCGGTGACGAAATTCTTTCCTCTGAGCGAGATTCGGCGCGGGCAGCAGGGCGTGGCCTATACGGTCTTCGAGGGGACGAAGCCGGAGCCGATGGGGGTGGAGATCCTCGGGGTGCTGCACAATGCCATCGGTCCACGGCTGGACATGATTCTGGCGCGTCTGGAAGGGCCCAAGGCGGCCTACACGGGCGTGGTGGCGGGGATGAGTGGCAGCCCGGTGTATATCGACGGGCGGTTGGTGGGGGCGCTGTCGTATCGGATTGGGCAGTTCAGCAAGGAGCCGATTGCGGGGATTACGCCGATCAGCGCCATGCTGGGGGTGACGGAGCAGAGCGGGGAGCCGGGGACGGAGATCGCCGAGGCATCGCTGCAGCCGGCGTCCGCTGGAGTTGGACCGACCGGGGCCCTGGGAGTGATGGGGCAAACGACGGGATGGGCCAATGGGCCGGGCAATCCTCTGATTCGGCCGATGGAGACGCCGCTGGTGTTCAGCGGGTTCAACAGCGCCGCGCTGCAACTGTGGAAGGAGCACGCGCCGGCGGGACTGATGCCGGTGGAAGGGATTGGCGGATCGGAGAGCGACGAGAAGCAGCCCGGACCGCTGATGCCGGGATCGGCGGTGAGCGCGGTGCTGGTGCGGGGCGATCTGGATATCGCCGCGACGTGCACGGTGACGTATGTGGATCCGAAGAAGATGCTGGCGTGCGGGCATCCGATCACGCAGTTCGGGCCGGTCTCGATGCCGATGACGAAGGCGGATGTGGTGGCGACGCTGGCCTCGCCGCTGGACTCGTTCAAGATCATCAACACGACGGAGACGATCGGGTCGATCACGGAGGATCGGGAGTCGGCGATCATGGGCGTGTTTGGCAAGCCGGCGCGGATGATTCCTGTGACGCTGCGGGTGACGGGCGATGGGGCAGGGGCAGCGGGCGGGGTGGGCCACGAGGCACTGCACTTTGAAGTGATCGACCAGCCGCTGATTACGCCGATGGCGGTGATGGTGGCGGTGTACCAGGGGCTGATGGAGGAGAACGCCTACTCAGCAGAGACGACCTACCGGGTGCAGGGGGCGGTGAAGCTGGGCGGGTATCCGACGGTGAGGTTGAACAGTCTGGTGGCGCCGACGGACGCGCTTCCGGCGAACCTGCAGGCGGCGCTGGAGTTGGGAGAACGATTCGAGCGGCTGTACGACAACGCGGCGCGGCGGACACCGATCGAGAGCGTGGATATGGAAGTGGCGGCGATTCCGCGGCGACTGACGGCGGAGATTCAGAGCGCGCACACGAACCGCATCGAGGTGCATCCTGGAGATACGGTGACGGTAGAGGCGACGGTTCTGCCCTGGCATGGAGAGCCACGCAACGTGCGCGTGCCGGTGAAGCTGCCTCCGAACCTGCCGGAGGGGCCAGTACGGCTGCTGGTGAGCGACGGTGGCACGCTGGACCGGCTGCTGCATCCGCCACAGTTCAATGCTCAGCCGCTGGATGTGGCGGCGACGATCGCGCAACTGAACAGCGCGCATCCGAGCGATGAACTGTACGTGACGCTGCTCTCGCCGGAGCCGCAGGCGGCCGTGGATGGGCAGACGCTGACGGCCATACCGCTGTCGATGGCCAATGCCCTGGAACCGATGAAGGATAACAAGGGTATGGCGCTGAACGGCGAGTCGGCGGTACCGATGGCGGCGGTGCCTATGAATGCGGTGCTGAGCGGACAGCAGGTGGTGACGCTGCAGGTGGAGGATCAGTAGGCTGTTCGGAGGTGGACGGCACTGGCTGATTCCGGACTGGGATGGAGACGGGGGCACCAGGACGGGCGTTGATTCCTGACCGGTTAGAAACGGGGCAGGGCCGCCGGGATGTGGCTCTACGCGTGCTTAAGGTTAGGTGCAGAGCAGTTTCAAGTTTCCAGGGAGCTCCGTCACAGAGAACACGGAGAGCACAGAGGACGGGTCGGAGCACCAGGGATTGCGGAGGCGGTCATGGCGTATTTCGAGCGGATGCGCGATGTGATTGCGGGGCCCTTCAGCGAAGAAGTGATCCGGCAACGGACGGCGGTGGGGTGGCAGCTGGTTTCGCTGGAGTGGCGGCGGGAGCTGCCGGACAGTGAGACGCCCGGGGACGGCGTTTTCGAGGAGGAGATCCCCTTCGGGCTGCGCATCTCCGAGGACTGCAAGCGGCTGGAAGCAGAGCCGGCGGAGAACCAGGTGCTGCTGCAGATGATGGAGATGCTGGTGCAGGACTTTCCATTTTCAACGGTGGCCAGCGATCTGAACGAGAAGGGATTCCGGACGCGGGACGGGCGGCGGTGGAATCCGGTGGGAATCTTCAATATGATTCCGCGGCTGATTGAGGTGGGTCCGCGTCTGTTCTCGACCGAAGAGTGGGAGAAGCGGCGGGAGAAGTTCGCTCGCATGGTGTAGCGCCGGACGGCGCGGCCAATTCCTTCTCGCATCCAACCAGAGGTGTGCGTAATTTTTGCTCCCACGGTTTCGTGAGTGGCGTGGGAGCCCTTCCACATTTGCGCACGAGCACGACCAATTCAAAAACATGAGGAGTCTCCATGAAGGCCGTCAGCTATGAGGGCAAGCGCCGCATGGTGGTTTCGGACCGTCCGAAGCCGAAGTTGCAGGAGCCGACCGATGCGATCCTGCGCGTCACGACATCCGGGATCTGCGGGAGCGATCTGCATATGTACGATGGGCGGACGCCGCTGGACAAGGGAACCGTTGTGGGCCACGAGATTATGGGCGTGATCGACGAAGTGGGCGACGCGGTGCGCAGCATTCAGCCGGGCGACCGCGTGGTGCTGCCGTTTAACATTTCGTGCGGGTACTGCCATAACTGTTATCGAGGGAACACCCATGCGTGTCTGACGATGAATGAGCAGCCGCATGCGGCGTATGGGTATGCGGGGATGGGCCCTTACCAGGGCGGGCAGGCAGAGTATGTGCTGGTTCCCTATGCGGATTTCAACGCGCTGAAGCTGCCGGGCAAGCCGGGCGATGAGATGGAGGACGATTTCCTGCTGTTGTCGGATGTGTTCCCGACGGCGTATCACGCGACCGAACTGGCGGCGGTGACACCGGGCAAGACGGTAGCGGTGTTTGGAGCCGGGCCGGTGGGTCTGGTGGCTGCACATTGCGCGCTGCTCCGTGGAGCGGCCGAGGTGTACGTGGTGGACCGGGTGAAGAGCCGGCTGGACAAGGCGAAGGAACTGGGAGCGACACCGGTGAACTTCGAGGACGGCGATCCCGTGGAGCAGATTAAAAAACTGCGTAAGAAGAACAAGCTGCATGTTTCGAGCTTGCGTCCGGGCGAAGCCGAGAAGCTGTCAGGGGTGGATTGCGCGATCGATGCGGTGGGCTACCAGGCGCACGACCAGAAGAATCCGGCTAAGGAGCGCGGGCCGCAGGTGATTGAGTACTGCGCCAAGGTGGTGAATCCGGCGGGAAACATTTGCCTGATCGGTGTGTACATGATGCCGGATCCGGGCGCGAAGGATGAGCAGGCGAAGCAGGGGATCTATCCGTTGCCGATCGGTGAGCTGTTCGACAAGGCAGTGACGATCGGGATGGGGCAGTGCCCGGTGAAGAAATACAACGAGTATCTGCGGGATCTGATCATCCAGGGAAAGGCCCATCCGGGCAAGATCGTGAGCCATCACATCGACATTCAGGAAGCGCCGGAAGCTTATGAAAAGTTCGATAAGCGGGAGGAGGGGTACAACAAAATCCTGATCCGGTTCGAAGACGCTATCGCGGCCTAATGGGTGTGGATCCTCCCACGTCTGCCAAAGGAAGGCAGACGTGGGAACCCGGTTGGCACGCTATTTCATCCTGGAGCGGAAGCTAGGCGGCGCGGCGGTGGTGATGCAGGAGATCCATAGCGGCGCGGAGATCCTGGACGAAGTCGCGGCGGGCCTGTTCGCGGCCTTGATGGTCGGGAGTGCGCGGAATCGAAGAGGGGTGGACGGTGGCGAGAACCGGGGGCAGGCCGGGAGCAAAGACGGGCTTGCCTCGACTCTGCGTGACGCGAAAGGCATGGCCGAGCACGGCCTGGGCGGCAGTGGCTCCGAGGCAGACAATAATCTCCGGCTGAATCTCTTCGATCTCGGCGTCGAGCCAGGGACGGCAAGCGGCGATTTCGTGGGCGCTGGGCTTCTTGTGGATGCGGCGCTTGCCGCGCGGCTCCCACTTGAAATGTTTGACGGCGTTGGTAAGGTACACGTCGTCGCGATCGATGCCGGCATCGGCCAGACAGCTATCGAGAAGGAGGCCGGCGGGACCGACGAACGGTGCGCCCTCCCGATCTTCGCGATCGCCGGGCTGCTCGCCGACGAGGATGAGCCGGGCGTTGACGCGGCCGGCGCCGAAGACGGTTTGCGTTGCATTCTCATACAAAGGACAGCCCTGGCAATGATGCGCGGCCTTTTGCAGGGAAGCCAGGTCGCGTCGTTTGGGAAGGAATGGGGCGGCTGTCTCTGCGGGGTTGTCGGCCGAGAGGTGCATGGTTGGAATGGCCATCTGACCATGAGATGCGGCGCGACCGGGGAACGGGGCTTTACAACATTTGTGCGGCCTGCGTTCTGAGCCGGACCCTGCATCTCAACGGAAAGGAAGAAGGAACGACAAGACCGCCACAGGGCGGCGCAACTCACCCCAGGAGCCTGATATGAAAATGTTTTCCGAGAACCTTGATAATCTTCGCAAGCTGTACATCAACCAGATGCAGACGCTCTTGTCGACCGAACAGCAGATTACCGAGGCGTTGCCGACGATGATCAAAAAATCCACGGATGCGCAGTTAAAGCAGGCCTTTCAGTCGCATTTGCAGGAAACGCGGGAGCAGGCCCAACGGCTGGAGCAGATCCTGAACCAGGCTGCCGGAGAGGCGAAGCCGATCAAGTGCAAGGTGACAGCCGCTCTGATATCGGCGGCGGAAGACATGGTGAAGGATGCGGCGGACGATGCGGTGCGCGATGCGGCGCTGATCTCGGCCGGGCAGCGCGTGGAGCATTTTGAAATTGCCACGTATGGCGCGGTGCGGCACTGGGCGCAGCTGCTGGGAGAGAGCGCCCATGCGGAACTGCTGGACAAGACGATGAAGGAAGAGGGACACGCCGATCATCTGCTGACGGAGATCTCGACCCGAGTGAATCCGTACGCGGAGAAGGCAGCGTAGTTCTCGTTGTCGAGGCGGAGAGGCCGGGCGAATCGCCCGGCCTCTTTATTTGCGCCGGGGTGAGAATCAGGCGGTGACCGTCGGGTTTCGGCGCGGGCGGCGGTTGGACTGCAGGATCTTCTTGCGCAGGCGCAGGGACTTGGGCGTGACTTCGACCATTTCGTCATCGGCGATGAACTCGATGGCCTGTTCCAGATTCATGAGGTGCGGGGGGGCGAGGCGGATGGCTTCGTCGGCGGTGGAGGCGCGCATGTTGGTGAGCTTCTTTTCCCGGACGACGTTGACGTCGAGGTCGTTGTCGCGGGAGTGCTCGCCGATGATCATGCCTTCGTAGACTTCAATGCCGGGCGGGGTGAAGAGCACGCCGCGATCCTCGAGACCTTCCAGGGCATAAGCGGTGGTGGTGCCGGGACGATCGGCGACCAGGGCGCCGGTGGGGCGCTGAGGAATCTGTCCCTGATGGGGCATGTAGCCGTCGAAGAGGGAGTTCATGACCATGGTGCCGCGCGTTTCGGTGAGCAGATCGCTGCGCAGGCCGATGAGGCCGCGGGATGGGACGCGGAACTCGAGGCGGACGCGGCCGTAGCCATGGTTGTGCATCTTGACCATTTCGCCGCGGCGGGGCCCGAGGCGCTCGATGACAGTGCCGATGAAATTTTCCGGAATATCGATGGTGAGGTGCTCAACCGGCTCCATGAGCTTGCCGTTGACCTCCTTGGTGACGATCTCGGGGCGGCCGACCATGAGTTCGAAGCCTTCGCGGCGCATCATTTCGATGAGGATGGAGAGCTGGAGCTCGCCGCGGCCGAGGACTTTGAAGCTGTCCGGAGTGCCGGTTTCCTCGACGCGAATGGAGACGTTGGTGAGGAGCTCCTTTTCGAGGCGCTCGCGCAGGTTGCGCGAGGTGACCCACTGGCCTTCGCGGCCGACCATGGGCGAATTATTAATGGAGAACTGCATCGCGATGGTGGGCTCATCAATGATGATGGCGGGGAGGGGCGCAGGATTTTCGGCGCTGGTGATGGTTTCGCCGATGGTGATGCCTTCCACTCCGGCGACGGCGACGATATCGTCGATTTCGGTCTCGGTAATGTCGACACGATGGAGACCGGCGAAGCTGAAGAGCTTGGTGATGCGCGTTTTGTGGAGGGAGCCGTCGCGCTTGGAGATAGCGACGTCATCGCCGGTGCGCAGGGTGCCCTGGAAGACGCGGGCGATGGCAAGGCGGCCGAGGTAGTCGGAGTAGTCGAGGTTGGTGACCTGGATCTGCAGGATGCCGGTGGGATCGCCTTTGCCGGTGGGGATGGTGGCCAGGATGGAATCGAAGAGGGGCATGAGATCGGCGCCGGGCTGGTCGGCCGAACTGCTGGCCTGGCCCAGTTTTGCATTGGTGTAGAGGACGGGGAAGTCGAGCTGGTCCTCGGTGGCGTCGAGATCGATGAAGAGGTCATAGACCTCGTTCAGGACTTCCTGGGCGCGAGCGTCGGGACGATCGATCTTGTTGATAACGAGGATGGGAGGCAGACGGGCTTCGAGAGCTTTGGAGAGGACGTAGCGGGTTTGGGGCAGGGGACCTTCAGAGGCGTCCACCAGGAGCATGACGCCGTCGACCATTTTAAGAGCCCGCTCGACTTCCCCCCCGAAGTCGGCGTGGCCGGGCGTATCGACGATGTTGATTTTCTCGCCCTTGTAGTAGACGGCGGTGTTTTTGGCGAGGATGGTGATGCCGCGTTCGCGCTCCAGTTCATTGGAGTCCATGACGCGCTCGGTGAGGGTTTCGTTGGCGCGGAAAGTGCCGGCCTGGCGCAAAAGCTGATCGACGAGGGTGGTTTTGCCGTGGTCGACGTGGGCGATGATAGCGATGTTGCGAATGGAGCTCACAGAGTTTTCCTGACGCCTGGCGCCGCGATCCGGGACCCCGAGCGGCGATGTGGCTGGGTGGGTTTCTAAACGATGGAAATCATGGTTGGGGAGGCGCGAAGGACCAGTCGGCGCTCGGCGAACCCGGGTTATCTCTGCTAGTTTATCAGCCGGGGCGATGCGGCTGGTCCGCAGGCGCTCTGCAGGCAAGGGGAGGAACGCGATGAGGGCAGGAGTTCGGCAGTGGGTTGTCATGAGTGCCGGGACCGCGCTCATGATGTTGAGCGGCATGATGTTGGCCGCGCATGGGGCAACGATGAACCCGGTGCTGCCGCAGGTGGCGGGGGAAAACGGCGCGCAGGGGCAGCCGTCGCTGCAGATGGTGATGGCGCGGGCGGAGCTGAAAAACGGTATCGACGCCAGGAAGGCGAAGCAGGGAGATGCGATCCGGGCCAGGCTGCTGGATAAGGTCAAGCTCTCGAACGGCAACGAGCTGGGGAGAGACACCATTCTCGAGGGCCATGTGGACCAGGTGCAGCCGTCTGAAAACAAGGGCGATTCAACGGTCGTGGTGACCTTCGACAAGGCCCAGGTGAAGGGTGGGGAAGAACTGCCGATCAAGGCGACGCTTGTGAAGATCTGGGAACCGCAGGAGAGTGCAGCCGGCAGCATGTCGCCCGAGGGCGGGATGCCGCAAGGGGGCGGCGCGCCATCCAGCGGGGGCGGAAGCATGCAATCCAACGGCAAGGGGCCGGGAACATCCGACATGTCTCGTCCTGCCACGTCGATGGACGTTCCGGAGGCGGGGATGCCACAAGGAACGCAGGCGGTGAAGGGGGTTACGCTGCACAGCGACATCCATGAAAAGAGCTCAGCGACTTTCACCTCCAGCCGCAAAAATGTGGATGTGCCGAGCGGGACTCAGATGCTGTTCGAGATGGTGGTGATTCCCGCGGGAGTCCAGATTCAGTAGTCCGGGGTCCTTGGAGGGGTCGTCCGGGGAGAGATTTTCATCCTCCGGCCCACGATCGGATTTGGATCGGGCAACGCCGAATCCTCCTCCTGGCGTCCTGTTAGGGGAGGGATTCAGGGCGTGCACACCAGGAGACTTTCTATGAATGGATTTGTTCGGCAATGGCTGGCGGCAGGCGCCGGGACAGCTCTGATGGTCGTCGCGGGCGCGCCTGCGGGAGCGCAGAGCCAGAGCACGGCCGTAAACAACTCGACTCAACCACAACATACGATTCAGATGGTCCAGGCGCTGGCGTCGCTGGACCACACCCTGGACGCGAAAAAGGATAAGCAGGGCGAGGTTGTGACGGCCAAACTGCAGAAGGACGTGAATAGTCCGGATCAGGCTCTGCCGAAGAACACGGTGCTGGAAGGCCACGTGGATCAGGTGCAGGCTTCGGAACACAAGGGCGATTCGACGCTGGTGGTGACGTTCGACAAGGCGAAGCTGAAGAGCGGCAAGGAAGTGGCGATTAAGGCGACGGTGCTGGCCATCGCCGAGCCCGCTTCTATGCAGCAGCCGACCGGCGCCGCGGCCCCGGGTGAGATGCCGGCGGCGGGTGGCGGCGGAGGAAGCATGGCCGGCGGAGCGCGGCAAGGCGGAGGAGCCTCATCAGGCGGCACGGCTCCCAGTTCACCTCCGCCCCAGCCGATGGAAGCAACGGCGCCGTCGACGGGGATACAGCAACCGGCGCAGCACAACGGCGTGCCTGGAGTGACGCTGCAGAGCGACATTCACCAGCAGGCATCGGCGACCTTCACCTCGAAAGGGAAAAACGTGCACATCCCGGACGGAACGCAGATGGATGTGGCGCTGGCGGTGATCCCGGCGGGAGTGCGGCTGCAGCAGTAGGACAGGCTTTGAGCCTGCCCGCTATTCGTAGCGCAGCGATTCGATGGGATCCATGGCGGCGGCGCGATTGGCGGGCAGGGTACCGAAGACGATGCCCACACCGGCCGAGGCGACGAGGCCGACGACGGCCGACCATCCGGAGACGGGAACCCGATAGCTGGTGAAGAAGCGCACCGAATAAGGGATGACCAGGCCGATCACGGCGCCGATGGTGCCGCCGAAGAGGGAAACAAAGAGGGCTTCCATCAGGAACTGCAGCTTGATCTCTCGCGAGGTGGCGCCGAGCGCTTTGCGGATGCCGATCTCGCGGGTGCGCGAGCGGACCGTAGCCAGCATGATGTTCATGATGCCGACACCGCCGACCGCGAGGGTGACACCGGAGACGAGCAGAAGCATCAGGGTGAGGGCGTTGACGACCAGCCCGGCGGTGGTGATGAGGGCGGTCATGGTTTGCGCCGTGTAGACGGAACTGGGCTGATGCCGGGAATGGATGACGGCAACGATCTGCCGGGCGGCATCCTCCACGTCATTCTGATCGCGAACCGAGAAGTACATCTGCTTCACGTTGTCAGTGCCGGTGAAGTAGCGGCCAACGGAATAGGGAATCAGGATGGTCTGGTTGGCGATCTCCGTCTGACCGAAGGTGGGCACGCGCTCCTTGAAGGTGCCGATGACGGTGAAGGGAAGGCCTTTGATCTGAAAGGTGCGGCCGATGGCTTCGTAAGGACTCCCGAACATGGCGCTGGCAAAGGGATCGGTGACGACCGCGACGTGAGCGCTGCTGGCATCGTCTTCGTTATCGAAGAAGCGGCCATTGAGGACGACCAGATCGCGGACCTGGCGATAAGCGGGTTCCACGCCAAGGACGAGGACATCTTTGGAGAGTCCGCTGAAGCTGATGCTCTCGTGGAGCTCGAGGACGACGGAGGAGGCGGCGACGGCGGGAACGCGCTCGTCGATGGCCTGCTCGTCTTCAAAGGTCATAAAGTCGGTTTGGTTGTTACTGATGGCGCCGGCTCCGCCGCCGGAGTATTCCAGCTCGACGAGATTGGTGCCGATGCCCTCAATCTGAGCGACGATATATTGCCGCCCGGTGGCGGAGATGGCGACGACGAGGATGATCGAAGCGGTGCCGATGACCATGCCCAGAGCGGTGAGGGCAAAGCGCACTTTGGAGGCGCGAAAGCTGTCAATGGCCAGCTTGGCGATCTCGCTGAGCACCATCGTATGGCGCGCGCTGGCGATGGTGCGCTCAAAGGACAGGCGAGGATGGGAGCGCTCCGGAACCATACTGCTTTACAGGATGCCACAGGGGGGGATGTCGTCGCGGAAACTGTCTTTCCGGATCCTGACGACGTTCCCTTTCGCCCAGGGACCGGAGGATCGGGTTCGAGCCTCATCAGCGGGTCGCCGGCCTGGGAAGGGGCCGTTTCTCCCGCGCGCTGCGAGCATGGCGGGGGCTGTGCGATGCGATATCCTCGAGGCGGGAGACTCATGGTGGGCGGTGTCTGGCGGCCAATTCGGTGGGCATGCTGTCTCATGGGCATCCTGATCTGCCTCGGCCCCGCTCTGCAGTCCGAGTGCACGCGGATGTGCTGCACCAACGACACGGTGCCGTGTTGTGCGGCGGTCGCAGAGTTGGCGATCCCTGAGGGGCCCGTAAAGGCCGGTGCAGCGGAGCGGCTGAAAGTCGAGCCGATCGTCCTCGAGAGCGGTTCACTTCCTGCATGGACGGCGGCGGCGCAGCCATGGGCTGAGGGCTTTCGCCTGAGAGCGCAGCCGGAGTCGCCACCTCGGTGGGATCTGTTCTCCTTACGAATCTGAAAACAACTTTCTCGCCTGAATATCGGGGATGTGCGGGGCGCGTTCGCCGATGAGACATGCGCGCCGCAATCGGCTGCGCGGCAAACTGCGAGGAGGGATGGATGAGGATCCATGAATGGGCAATGGGGCTTCTGCTGCTGGGCAATGTGGCGAGAGCACAAATGCCGATGGGCGAGCAGCACCCGCACGACAGTCCGCGGCGAAAATTGGCAGTTCCGCCAACTTTCCGTACTGATCACTGGCTGAGCCCCAGTTACGCCGCACCATGCCGGCTTCACCGGAAAGAGTCTGCAGACCCGGAGCCAGCAGGGCGGAACTGGCGTAAAACGGCTGGGTCATGGTCACTTGCTGACCCAGCGCGTTGGTCACCGTCATCGAAATCGTGCCGGCCCCGGAGACGACGGGAAGCTGCGGCGTCTCGAAGGGGCCGGCGCCGACCGGACCTGAGGCCACCGCGTTTCCATTCACGAGGACGTCGACGGTCGAGGGGACTGCAGCAGAGCCCGCGAACGCGGGCATTGGAAAAGTCACGAGATCGGGACGCATACTAAAGTCCGAACGGATCTGCGCACCTTCCAGGTGGACCGGACGGGTCCAGGAAAGACCGCTGGTAATGAAATCCCCGAGGGTATAGCGGCGCAGCGTATTGACATCTGAATAGGTGTAGGCCGAATCAAGGCGTATCGCCCGGTTGGCTGCGGAGGCGCCTGCATTGGGGCCGGCGTAGGCGAGCCAGTCCGAACTCGCGACCCCCCAGGGGGAAAAGGCCCGCATGTCCATGGACCCGGTAGCGCCTGTCTGGCCACCGGCGATCGTGTTGACGATATCGTAGTTGAGCGTTGCGCCAGTACCACTCTCGATGACTCGGCGCTCCTCCGGCTTTTCTCTTCCGAAAGGCAGCAACAGGGTCGGCAGCAACCCGGCGTTGCCGACCGTGACCTGCAACACCTGATCTTTTTGATCGAGAATCCAGGTGAGGCCGGGCAGATCAGACAACGCGATCAGGCCGGCAAGCGCCGCGGCACGAGAGCTGGGAACACGGAAACCGAGATCGCGCAGTTCCTGCGGCCGTGCCATCAACCTACCGCGGCGCAGTGTGAATTCGCCTATCTTGCCGATGGAATGGCCGCTCACCTGGACTTCCAGGAGCAACGTCTGGTCGCTGTTCGCACCGGAGCCCGCACTTGCCCCGGGTGCGCTGGCCGGGAGGTTCGCTGGGTTGCCGGCCGAGTCGTCGGCTAAGGCCAGTCCTGCCACGAGGGCCAGCGCCATAAGGATAATCCCAGCGTGACAGTACCGTCGGACCGTTCTGGCTCCGGCATCATCGAATGGCAACAACAGGGACCTGCTGTTCGATGGCGCCGGCGTCCGCGCGCGCTTGCAAGCTGAGTGTTTCAACGGACGGCGGCAGGGGACTCGACGCAGCAATCGCCCAACGCCGGGTGGTCCCGGCGAGGATGTAGGGCGATATTCCGGACGCCGGCTTCAGCTCGCGGCCATCCCGGGTGGACAGCACGATGTCACGGATCGCTTCATGGCGAAGGCCATCGTTGATCCCCACCAGATACAGTTGCCCGGCGTCGTTTTCGATGTGGAGTGCACGTGAGGGACCGCGCGCGTGGAAGGCAGGGCAAAGAGACTGCGCAGCGACCGTCCCGCTGGCCACGGCCAGCGAGAAGACTGCGGCGCACACTGCGGCTGCTATCCTGAGTCGATCGGAACTGAGTGAGATCATAAAAACCCGGAAGGACGAGAAGCTCCGATGTTGCTGTAAGACCCAATGTCCAGGCAGGTATCGGAGCTTTCGGTTTCATCCCTGCAAGCCGCTACGCGGTTGGGGGATGTGCGGAAACGTATCCCAGCCTTTAATAAGTGACGGTGGCTGTGATCGTATCGGCGTATGCACCCGGCGCAACATACTGTCCCGCGGCAACCTGGCCATAAACGCTGAGCGACTGAGCGGAGCCGTTGCCGGTTCCGGCTACGGTGTCAGTGCCCCCAGTTCACCGTATGGGCAGAGTCGGAGGTGAGCGAGTAGGCCAGCAGAGCCGAGTTGGGTCCGGTCATCTTTCGGGCGGTCACGGTTGTTCCGGGCAGGTTCCGGCTGTGAATGATTTCGGAAGACTTGTCGTACAAGAATTCGCAGTCATCCCGTGTCACGCCGTCTGTGGTCCGCCCGCAATGGCGGATACCCCGTTTGACATAAAGCTCTGGCCTCAGCAGATCGAGCCGCAATTACCTGGAGAAGAGGGGAAACGAGCGAAGCAGGAAGACTACAGAGAATTCCCGCGCCTGTTGCATTCCACTGAAATTGATTGGATCGGGCGATTCTCGAGATTCCTCTGGAGAGGATGGCGGAGAGAGAGGGATTCGAACCCTCGATAGAGCTTTTCAACCCTATAACGGTTTAGCAAACCGCCGCCTTCAGCCTCTCGGCCATCTCTCCGGCTCGGTTGTGGCCAGTATATAGGAACGGCAGGGCGCACCACGGAAAATGGCAGTTGTGCAGAAAGAGCAGGAGGCGAAAACGGACTGCCCCGCATCCCACATCAGGTGGTTTTCAAGCCACCAGGAATCGGGAGAAGATCAGGTATGACAGCAGAAGGGACACGGAGCGTGGACGATCGCATTGTGGTAGGGCATTTCTCCGATGGCGCGGACGCTTATCGCGCGATCAATGAGCTGATGGATGAGGGATTTGGCGCATCGGAAATCGGCGCAGCGTTTCGCGGCAACCCGTCGCAAAGCGAGACTGAGGCAACGCGGCCTGTGGGCATCCGCGAGATCACCGAGACGAATCCGGCGATTTCCGGATCCGTCGGCGGCGCTGGCTCGCACGATGAGGCAGTCACACCGGCAGGTCTGGCTCCGGGGTCAGGGAACGCCTTTCCGGGGGCTCCCACGTCCCCCGGCCCAATTCCGGGGGAAGAGATTCCATCCAACCTGCGGCACGATCTGCCACACGATCTGCCGAGCACGCTGGCCGGGGAGACCGCAGGAACCAGGCGGGAGGCCGGAGCGGTGGAGGCCAACTGGCCCGAGCGGCTGCATCGAGCCTTCGGCGACGCGCCAAAAGGTGGAGAGGCGGGTTCGAAGCGGGCGAGCGGCGCCAGCAATCTGAAATTCGGAACCGGGGAAGGCCATCTGGGTCTGGAACCGGAGCATCCGTATTCCGAGTCAGCGTTCGAAGGCTCTTTCATGGAGATGGGGCTCGGCGCGCAGGAGGCCCGTAGCCTGAGTGGGGAGCTGAGCCGGGGTGGAGCGGTAGTTTCGGTGCGGGCGACCGATCGGGCGGCTCTGGCGGAAGGCATACTGGAGAGGAATCACGGCCGCGTGCGCTGGGAGACGGTGTCGGGCAGCGGTCGCGAGGCGGATCGCGAGAGTCCGGTCCAGGTCTATGGATCGATGCGCAGCTACTATCGTCCCGAGGAAGGACTGCGGCGGCGCGCCTCCTGAAAGAGCATTAAGGTTACGAGCAGAACGCCACCGTGGGACGGTGGCGTTTTTGCTTTGCGCGACCGGAGGAGCAGAGTAAATTCGAAATCTCCAGGGCCGGTTTCTCCGTTCTGGGCGCGAGGGAACGATCGCCAGATCCACAAATTCACGCAAGGGCATGCGCCTGCTGCCGCTGATCGCCGCGACTTACTTTATGGTCTCGGGCGGTCCCTATGGCATCGAGGACATTCTGGGCGGCGGCTATGGAGCGGGGCTGATCCTGCTGCTGGTGCTGCCGCTGGTATGGAGCCTGCCAACGGCGCTGATGATCGGCGAACTGGCCAGCGCGCTGCCGGAAGAGGGCGGGTTCTACGTGTGGGTACGGCGCGCGCTGGGGCCGTTCTGGGGCTATCAGGAAGCATGGCTCTCGCTGAGCGCCAGCATCTTCGACATGGCGATTTATCCCACGCTGTTCGTGCTTTACCTGGAGCGGCTGTTTCCAGCGTGGACGGCGGGTTGGCATGGAGCCGCATGGGAGCTGGGACTGATCGCCATTTGCTGCGTGTGGAACCTGCTGGGCGCGCCCGCGGTGGGCGACGGCTCGATGGCGTTTTTCGTGCTGCTGCTGTCGCCGTTCGTGGTGCTGGTGGCGGTGGCGGCATGGCATGGCATGCATTTCGCCGGGCCGCGGATGTGGCGGCAGAGCGCAGAAGGCGGCAGCCTGAGCACGGCGTTGCTGGTAGCGATGTGGAACTACATGGGCTGGGATAATGCCTCAACGATTGCGCGCGAGGTGGAGAATCCGCGCCGCAATTACCCGCGGGCGATGCTGGCCAGTGCCGGCATTGTGATGGTGACCTATGCCGTGCCGCTGGCGGCGATGGCATGGGCTGGAGTCCCGGCGGGGAGCTTCAGCACCGGTTCGTGGGCGGATGTGGCCCGCGCCATGGTGGGGCCGTGGCTGGGACTGGCCATCGTGGTGGGCGGGACGCTGACTTCAGTGGGGATGTTCAACGCGCTGACCATGTCGTACGCGCGGCTGCCGATGGTGATGGCGGAGGACGGATTGCTGCCGGCGGGCCTGGCCTGGAAGAATCGGCGGAGCGTGCCGTGGGTCGCCGTGCTGGCCTGCGCGGTGGCCTGGGCGCTGGCGCTGCGGTTCAGTTTCGAACGGCTTATTTCTCTGGATCTGATTCTGTACGGCGGGAGCCTGATTCTGGAATTCGTGGCGCTGATCGCGCTGCGGATTCGCGAGCCGGAACTGGACCGGCCGTTTTATGCGGGACGTTTTCCGCTGGCCTGCGCGATGGGTGCGGCGCCGACCCTGCTGATCGTCTATGCCTGCGTAGTGGCGCGGCATGAACGCATGGCGCACATGCCGGCGCTACTGCTGGGGGCGCTGATCGCTGCGGCCGGACCGCTGTTATTCCTGCTGACGCGGATGTTCGGGAGGCGTACGAATCCAGCGCTGGCGAGCGGCGACTGAGGCTCGGCTATTTGCGCGCGCCGCCCTCCACCAGTTTCTTTTCGTGAGCCTCGACAAAGTTCTTCGCCGCGTACATGACACGATCCCGGGCATGGGCGGCGTCGTGCCAGCCCTGAATTTCGACCCGCTTGCCTTCGAGATCCTTGTAGATGGAGAAGAAGTGGGTGATCTCGCGCAGCATGTGCGGGTAGATTTCGGAGTAATTCCACACGTCGCGATAGCGGGGATTGTTACGGCCCACGGCGAGGACCTTCTCGTCCAGAACGCCCTGGTCGAGCATCTGCAGCAGGCCGATGGGGCGCACCTGCATGACGCATCCCGGGAAGCTGGGCGCATCCACGAGGACCAGCACATCGAGGGGATCGCCATCGTCGCTGAGGGTGGAAGGCACAAAGCCGTAGTCGCCGGGATAATGGACGGGCGAGTAGAGGTTTCGGTCGAGCCGGAAGACGTGGAGCTGCTTGTCGTACTCGTATTTGTTGATGCCTTCCGCCGGGATCTCAATCACGACGTTGAACATTTCGGGGGCTTTTTCGCCGACGGGGAGTTCGAGATAATTCACCATAGCTGCAACCAGTATCGCCTATACCTTTGAAAGATGGGGATGGCCGGGAACGGCGTGGAATGGGCCTGGATTTATAATCGGGCACAATGAAGGCTCATGTCTACGTCACATTGAAGAAGACAGTCCTGGATCCGCAGGGACAGGCGATCCATAAGGCGCTGCGCAAGATGCGGTATGCGGGTGTGGCGGATGTGCGCCAGGGAAAGCACTTCGAGCTGACCCTGGAGGATGGGATGCCGGAGGCCGAGGCGCGCGCCGAGGTGGAGCGGATCGCGCGTGAAGTGCTGACGAACCCCGTCATCGAAGAGTACTCGTTCCGGCTGGAGTAGCCGGGGTCTGGCCCGATTCGGGGCGGTATCGCTACAACTTTCGTCCCTGCTCTTCGGCTGCGAGCCTGCGGTATCCTGGGGAAACACCTATGTGCGGCATCGTCGGATACGTCGGCAACAGCAAGGAAGTAGTCCCGATCATTATCGAGGGACTGCGCAGGCTCGAGTATCGCGGCTACGACTCAGCGGGCATCGCAGTGGGCGGCAACGGCGATGGGCTGGAGTTGCGGCGGGCGCCGGGCAAGCTGCGCAAACTCGAAGAAGTGCTGCGCGAGCGGCCGCTGGAGGGGACCTTCGGCATCGGCCACACCCGCTGGGCGACGCACGGCCGGCCGACCGAGGAAAACGCGCATCCGCACCGTGACTGCACCGGCCGTTTGGTCGTGGTGCACAACGGCATCGTGGAGAATTATCTGGCCCTGAAGCGCGAGCTGATCGGCCAGGGCCACAAATTTGCTACCGAAACCGATACAGAAATCATCGCGCACCTCATCGAACAGGAACTGGCGACGGCTGCGAAGGCCGGTAAGCCTCTTCCGCTGGAAGAGGCGGTACGGCATTCGGTGAAGCGTCTGACGGGGGCATTCGCCATCAGCGTGCTCTCGGCTGATGAGCCAAACAAGATTGTCGCGGCGCGCAACGGACCGCCTGTCATCATCGGGGTGGGCAAAGGAGAATATTTCGTCGCGTCGGATGTGCCGGGAGTTCTGCATCACACGCGCGATCTGTATTTTCTGGCCGACGGCGATATGGCCGTGCTGACCCGCAACGGCGTGGAGCTGACGGATTTCGAGGGGACTCCGATCGAGCGGTCGCTGCAGCGCATTCTGTGGGATCCGATCCAGGCGGAAAAGGGCGGCTATAAGCATTTCATGCTCAAGGAAATCTTTGAGCAGGCGCGCGCTATCCGCGACACGACGCTGGGCCGCATCTCGCTGGATACCGGCAAGGTGTTTCTGGCCGAGATGAAGATTCCGGACGAGACGCTCCTCAAGGCGCGCAACATTCACATTGCGGCCTGCGGCACCAGCTGGCACGCGGCCACGGCCGGCAAGTTCATGATTGAGCGGCTGGCGCGGATGCCGGTGGAAGTGGACTACGCCAGCGAGTTCCGCTATCGCGATCCGATCATCGATGCGAATACGGTGGGGATGCTCATCACGCAGTCCGGCGAGACTGCGGATACCCTGGCTGCGCAGCGAGAGATGATCCAAAAGGGCGCGCCGACGGTGGCGATCTGCAACGTGGTGGGCTCGATGGTGACGCGCGAAGCCAACGGCACCATCCACACCCATGCGGGTCCGGAGATCGGTGTCGCCTCGACGAAGGCCTTCACGGCGCAGCTGGTGGCGCTGTTCCTGTTCGCGGTGCATCTGGCGCAGGTACGGGGCACGATTGGGGATAAGGAGAGCCGGGCACTCCTCGAGGCTCTGAATCATCTGCCAGCGCAGGTGGAAGAGATTCTGCGCACCTGCGACGACGCCTGCGAGCCGCTGGCGCGCCTGTATTCCAACGCGCGGGATTTTCTTTTTCTGGGACGCGGAATTCATTATCCGATCGCTTTGGAGGGCGCTCTGAAGCTGAAGGAAATTTCGTATATCCACGCCGAAGGGTATCCGGCGGGCGAGATGAAGCACGGGCCGAACGCGCTGATCGATGAGACGCTGCCGGTGGTGGTGCTGGCGACCCGGGATGAGAGCAATCGCGACTCTGTCCAGCGCTACGAGAAGACACTCTCCAACATCCAGGAAGTGACGGCGCGGTCGGGCCGGGTGATTGCCGTGGCCACGCGCGGCGATGACCATATCGGCCAGCTGGTGGATCACGTTCTGTTTGTGCCCAGCGCGCCGGAGCTGCTGCTGCCGATCCTCGATGTGATCCCGCTGCAACTGCTGGCATACCACATTGCCGTACGGCGCGGGTGTGATGTGGATCAGCCGCGCAACCTGGCAAAATCCGTCACAGTCGAATAGCTATTTGTAGAGCAACGCAGCGCCGCGCTCCTGCTCGAATTGCGCGAGAGCGGGCAGCCAGCTTTCGGCGATCCTGTGCGGGTCTTCGCCGGTGGCGATGGCATTGAGCACTTTGAAATTGGCCAGTAGCGTGTTCATCTTGTCCAGGGCAAACTGATCCGGATAGAGGCGGTGCAGCGCGGAAGCCAGCTCGATGCCCAACTCCGGCGTGCTGACGACGTTGCGATCGGTCAGCAGGATCTGCACACCCTGACAGAGCTGGCCGGCATAAGGATAGGGCTTCTCGGGTTTGAATTCTGTGGGGACGAAGCGCAGGCCGGGCAGCTCGCGGTGATTGAGGTAGTGGGCCAGGGTGCGGGCGTCGACCCACGGAGCGCCGACGAGCTCGAAAGGCGTGTCCGTGCCGCGCCCGACGGAGATATTGGTCGTCTCGATGAGCCCGATGGCGGGATAGAGCATCTCCTCGTCGAGATTGCGGAGGTTGGGTGAAGGGTCGACCCAGGGCAGGCTGGTGGAATCGAACCAGTCGCCGCGCTGCCAGCCCTGCATGGCGACGACGGTGAGCGGCGCGTGCAGGTGGAGCTGCTCGTTGTCGAAGCGGGCGAGTTCGCCCAACGTCATGCCATGGCGAACAGGAATATTGATGGAGTTGACGTAGCTTTCGGTGCCGGGATCCGAGATCGGGCCCTGAATGAACGATCCGTTGATGGGATCGGGGCGGTCGAGGACCACAATGTTGGTGCCGGTCTTTGCCGCTGCTTCCAAGAAGTAGCGAACCACGGCTTCATAAGTGTAGAAGCGGACGCCGGCGTCCTGCAGGTCGATGACAACCGCGTCGAGCTTTCGAAGCGCATCGAGTGAGGGGCGGCGATCGCTGTCCTTTGCGCCGTACAGGCTGGTGACGGGGAGGCCGGTGGCGGCATCTGTCGAGTTGGGGATGCCGGGTTCGTCCATGGCGCCGCGTATGCCGTGCTCGGGGCTGAACAGTGTGGTCAGCGTGAGGCCTGGAACATCGTGCGGAGCATGGTGGAAGAGGATGTCGATGGTGCGATGGCCTTCGGCGTCCACGCCAGTCTGATTGGTGAGCAGTCCGAGGCGCAGGTGGTCGCCGTGCTGACGAGCGAGAGCTGCGAGTTCCTGGAAGTGGTCGGCTTCGAGGACATCGATGCCGGTCTTCACATCTCCATTACGAACCGGCCAGCGGCGCATGCCGCTCAGCGACTCGTTGTAGCCAGTGATGTGCGCGGCCAGCGTGCCGCCATCCGGGTGAATGCCGATGGCAATGGCGGCCGCATCGGCAATCTTGCCGCGGAGGGCGACGATGCTCTTCGGCCCGTCGGGATGGACGGAGTTGGCGAGGATGATGACATAGCTGTCGCTTACGGGATCCATCCAGAGCGAGGTGCCGGTGAAGCCGGTGTGGCCGAAGGAACCGACCGGGAAGAGCGTGCCGCGATTGCTGGAGTAAGGCGAGTCAATATCCCAGCCGAAGGCGCGCAACGCGGTGCCGGTGGCGGGTTGCTCCGGTACGACCATCTTCTGCAGGACGATTTGCGAGAGAGGGAAGTGGCTGGGACGGCCGGCCAGGCGGTCGAGCAGGTTCTGGGCAAAAATCGCGACATCGTCGGCAGTGCTGAAGAGGCCTGCGTGTCCTGCGACTCCACCCATGCGGCGTGATGTGGGATCGTGGACGACGCCGCGCAGCATCACATCGCCGGGAAAGGTGTGCGATTCGGGATTGCCGGAGGCGGCGGCACCATGCTCCCACTGCGTGGGGGCGATGAGCGGAATCCAGGATTGCGGCGGCAGGAAGCGCGTGTGCGTCATGCCGAGGGGTTCATAGATGTGCTGCAGGGCATATTGGTCGAGGGTCATGCCGGATAGCTTTTCCACCAAAGCGCCGAGGACGACGAAGTTGATGTCGCTGTAGACGAAGCGCTCGCCGGCGGGATGCACGGGAGTCACGGCGAAGGCGCGGCGATAGCCTTCCTCTTTGCCCTGCCAGGGCTCGAGCAGATCGAGATCGGGAGGCAGGCCGGAGTAGTGCGTGAGCAACTCACGAATGGTGATGTCCTGCTTGCCGTTGGCGGCGAAGTCGGGCAGATATTTTGCGACCGGCTCGTTGGGGCTGAGCTTGCCTTCCTGATACAGCTGCATCACTGCCGTCGCGGTGGCGAGGCACTTCGTCAGCGACGCCATGTCAAAGATGGTGTCCGTGGTCATGCGCTCGCGGGTGGGCTCAAGCGAGCGCATTCCGAAAGCCTGCCGGTAGACGACATGGCCGTCGTGTCCGATGACGACCACCGCGCCGGGAAGCTGATGTTCTTCGACGGCATGATCGACGATGGGGTCGATGGTGGAGAAGTCATCCTGTGCGCAGGCAGCCCCCGCGCAGATCGTGAGGGTGAGAGCAAGAGCAAGGGCGCGTGTGTGGCAAATCATGCTTCGTTCAACTCCTCGGGCAGGGAAGTGGGTTCTGGAAACAGCCAGCCGGCCGTGATGCCAATCGCGCAGGTGATCAGAGAGCCGATGAGGACCCACCACGTCCAGGCGATTTTGGGCAGCACGAGCGTATGGCCTGCGAAGGTGAAGGACAGCGCATGGGGCTGGATCCAGAGCAGAAGGTTGACGACCACAGCGACAGCCATTCCGAAAAGGGTACCGCGCTCGCCGGCACGGCGGCTCAGCGTGCCCAGCAGGAAGACCCCCAGCATCGCGCCCCATAGTACAGAAGCGATGGAGAGGCCGATCTCCACCACGTGGCCGCCGCCGCGCGAGAACATGGCCAGGGCGAACAAAATCACGGCCCAGACGACGGTCATCAGGCGGGAGAGGCGGGTGCGAAGCTGCTCGGAAATCTCCGGATAGCGGGGCAGGTAGAAATCCACGACGGAGGTGGATGCCAGAGAGTTGAGGGCGGCGCTGAGGTTCGACATCGCCGCCGCGAGGATTGAGGCGATCATGAGGCCGGCGATGCCGGGCGGCATTTGCTCGACGATGAAGACGGGGAAGAGGCGGTCGGCGCTCACGCCGAGGGGCGCGCCAGTGTGCCGGTAGAAGAGAAATAATCCGGCGCCGATGAACAGAAACAACCCGAACTGAAAAAAGACAACCACACCGCTGGTGAGCAGAGCGAGGCGCGATTCGTTCAGGCTCCTGGCGGCCAGCAGGCGCTGGACCATCAGTTGATCGGTCCCGTGGCTGGCCATGGTGAGGAAGCATCCGCCGATGAGGCCGGCCTGGAAGGTGTAGGTCTCCGCGATGGACCACGAGAAGTGCAGCATGGTGAGCTTGTGCGCGGCGGAGGCGCCGGCAAGGAGACCGCTCCAGCCGCCCGGAATATGGTGGCAGACCATGACCAGCGCGAGGAGCGAGCCGCCGATGTAAAGGACCATCTGGACCACGTCGGTCCAGATGACCGCGGCCATTCCACCCTCGAAGGTATAGAGCAGGGTCAGCGCGGAAAGGATGGCGATGGAGGCGATGTCGCCGGTCCCGATGGCGACGCCAACCACGATGGCGACGGCGAAGACGCGCACACCCTCAGCGGCGGCGCGCATTACGAGGAACAGAATGGCGGTGAAGCGATGGAGCCTGCGACCGAAACGCTGCCCGATGAGCTGGTAGGCCGTGAGCATCTCACCACGAAAATAGCGCGGCAAAAACAGGATGCAGATGATGATGCGGCCCAACAGGTAGCCGAGCGCGAGCTGCAGAAAGCCGAAGTCGCCGGTGAAGGCGAGGCCGGGCGCGCTGATGATGGTGAGGGTGCTGGTTTCCGCCGCGACGATGGAAAGGGCAATGGCCCACCAGGGCAGATTGCGATCGGCGAGGAAGTAGGAACGCAGCGACCGTTCGCCCGATTTGCGAAACTGCAACCCGAACAGAGTGATGGCCACCAGATAGACAGCGACCACCACCAGGTCGATCGAACGCAAGTGCGGATGCGGTGCGAGCGGCATGCGGCGCTGATCAGGGAGCGGGAATCTCTGCCGGAATGCCGATCGACGCCGGTGTCGGCAGGGTGTGATGCTGGCTCCATTGCTGGCGGCCCGCAGCCAGCTTGTCGCTGCGCTGCACCCAGCGCTGCGCCGCTGCGTCGTATCGAGCCGTCACGATGCTGAGCCAGAAGGGGCGATTCTCCTCCAGCCACACATCGCTGTAGCGGTTGCGCAGATAGTTGTACCCGTCGCGCAGATCTTCGCAGCGGCCGTTCACGCCGGAGAGGAAGTACAGATCGCGCGAGATGTGGGGTGCAATCGCTGGATCCTTCTGGCCGTTGTAGAGGCGGAGATAGGTGGCGGCGATCTGGTCCGCCGTCTGGAACTGGAAGGCGAGGAAATCGATGCGCCGCGCGCCCAGGTCCATCGCTTCGAGGGCTTCGGGTTCCCGCAAGGGGCCCGCGGCCTTGGCTTCGGCCAGCAGGGTCAACGCGCGCTCCGCATCGAGGCGGACCTCGGCGCTCACGGGGCGAATCTTCGCCGCGACTTCCTGCCCCTCGGCACTCCACGGATCCATCCAGAAATAGGAGTCGCGGGCGTCTTCAAGGCCGGCGCGCTCCAGTGCCTGGTGGGCAGCAATCAGCGCGCGCTGTGCCTCGTCGATCTTGCCGGAGGGGTCGCCGTGGAAGACCGGGCCGTACGATTCCTGGAACCGCGCGATATCGCTGGAGCCTGGCTGCCATCCAGCCGCCGCGCCGAACAGGATGCCGTACCAGTCCTCCTGGAAGAGGCCTTCGCCGTCATCGTCCCAGACGGTGTTGAGCATGCCGGTGCTGCCGGCGCGCTGTCCGTCGGCCACGAATCCCTGGATGTTGCGCAGGCCCATGTCGAAGTCGGGCCAGACGCGATTCCAGTCGTTGACGCCGGGCGCCACCCAGGTTTCCATGTGGGCGTTCGTGTACGGTTCGATAAAGCGCTGGAAGCCTTCCGGGTGCGGATCGTATTCCCAGGGGACGGCGATCATGTCGTGGGGCAGATTGGGTACCAGATTCGGGCTCTTCATCGCGATGTCACCCCAGAAGAGCAATTGCCGATGCAGGGGCGCGAGGGCCTGGTGAATGCGGGTAAGAAAATCGATGTAGACGGCGCCCAGACCCTGCTGCTTCACCGCGTCGGCCGTCTGTCCCTGGCCCAGCTCGAAGGTTTCGTCGGCGCCGATGTGGAGATACGGACTCGGGTAGATACCGGCGAGCTCATCGAACCATTGCGTGATGAGCTGGATGGAGCCAGGCTGGCCGGGCGCGAGAACCGAGCCATCGGGAATTTCGGCAAGAGGGGCATACTCCTGCCACGTAAGCACTTTGTGCACGTGGCCAAAAGCCTCCTGCTCGGGGATGACGATGATGTGGTAGCGGCGCGCATAGGCGACGAGGGCCTTTGCGTCCTCAGGCGAAATCGATCCACCGGGCAACGCCGCCAGCGGGCTCGCCTTGTACTGCATCGTGTTTTCGAAATAGGGCGAGTAGACGTTCACCTTGTAGGCAGCGAAGGTGCGAATTTGCTTTTCCTGGAAGTCGAGCGTCGGCACCGGACCGCGCGAAAGATCATCATCCACGCCGCGCCAGCGCATGGCCGGCCAGTCGCGGATGCTCGCGCCAATCAGGACAGGATCGCCTTGGCCGGTTTGTACCAGCTGCAGCAGCGTCTGCGCGCCATAGAAGACGCCGGCGGCGGTGTGCCCGATGATGAAAGCCTCGTGTCCGGCGGTAACCAGCACGTAGCCTTCGGGGAGCATAGGCGTCTCGAGCCTGAGGTGTTCGCGCCGCAGGATGCGCTGGGCCAGCGCAGTGTCGTCGCGCAGCAACTCAATGCGAACAGCGGTGGAGGCCGCTCCGGAACGGATGCCGCGCGCGCGCAACTGATCACGCAGGTCCTGGGCCGCAAAGCGGTCGTCGGCCTCGCCGCCCGGGGCGAGCACGCGGGCTCCGCCCGTGAGCGAGAGATTGGTGCGCGCGGTGAACTCCCGTGGCTGGGGAATAAGCGGCGGCCGCGTGGAAGCCGCAGTCTGAGAAATTCCCGATGAGGTGCACAGAAGAAGAACGAAAGGCAGGAGGAGTCCAGGGAATATCGATTTCTTCACCTGCCCATACTCCAACGTTCCGGCGCGAATGTCTACTGGTGGGCGGCGGCGCGAGCGGCCCACAGCGCGCCTGCCGGAGGATCGGCCGGCTTCTCGATGACGGTGATGTCCGGGTATTTCCGGCGCAGCTCATCGATCAAAGCCTTTCGTACCGGCGCGACCCGCTCCAGGACGCTCCCGGCCATGGCCACGGCCGGAATCGCAAAGCCGAGAGGGTCCGCTTCGAGGGCGCGCACGTGCTCGATCACAAGAGCGGCGAGCGAGGCCAGATCCGCCCCGCCCTGGTCGAGGACCTCCCCCGCCACGGCGTCGCCCTGCTCCGCAGCTTCGACCACCAGGGGCGCGAGCCGTGAAAAGTCCGGCGACGGATTGCTGTTGGCAAACTCGACGAGATCCTCCAGCGAGGCGATCTTCCAGAAGGCCCGCGCTCGATCCAGCAGGGAAGTGGGGCGCCGCTGGTCGATGGCGAGAAAGCCGCGGCGCAGGGCTTCCAGTCCGATGAATTGGCCGGAGCCCTGGTCGGCGAGAGCCGGTCCCCACCCCCCGGCCGTGACAATCGCGCCCGATGCCGCGCGGCCGGCGACATTCGATCCGGTGCCGGCCAGGACCAGCAGGCCGCGTCCGCCGAAAAAAACGGAGTCGAGGGCGACGTCGACATCGCCCGTGATGCTTAGCTCGCCCGCAACATGGCGGCTGAAAGCTTCACGCAGCCACGCGACGACCAGCGGTACCGTCTCGCCCGCGGTGCCGATGCAGCAGCGGCTCACCTGGCGCGGAGAAATGCCGGTGGCGGACTGCAGTTGGCGCAGAGCCTCCAGCAGGTTGGCTTCCGCGGCTGCGGCATCCACCTTGAGGCGCTTGATGGTACCGGTGCGGACGCGTGCGAGCTCGCGCGTCTCGTCGCCCAGTACAAATTCGGCTTTCGTCCCGCCGGAATCCACGCCCAGAAAATAGGCCATGCGGTCAGCTCTCCTGAGCGCGCGGACTCGTCGCTGGGTCTCGATCGCGGGCTGCGGCATCGAGAGACTCTCGTAAAGCACGAACCCTCTCCTCCTGCACAGCAAAGCGCAGGTATTCGTGATCTGGGATCGCTCCCATCGTCACGCCCTGTTTGCGGTAGCGGACGGGACTGGGGTGGCCCGTACGCAGAGCGGCATGAAATTCGGAGATCCCGGTGGCCGCGACTGCCGCAACCGTATCGGGGTTGATGCCGCTGGCGGCCATGAGGGCCAGTCGGTCGCCTGCCGCGGAGACCATTCGGGCGATGGTGTCGAGCGCTTCGGTCACTTTCGCAGCACCGCCTGAAGTGAGGATGCGGCGTGCGCCGGCTTCGATGACGGCCTGCACCGAGCCCACCGGATCAGGGGTCATATCGATGGCGCGATGAAACGTCACCGGCAGAGGCTCGGCCACGCGAACCAGCGCTGCGGTGCGGGCCACGTCCACCGTGGCATCCTCCGTGAGGACCCCCAGAACCAGGCCGTCTGCACCAAGCTCGCGCGCCTGCCGAATGTCTTCCTGCATGGCAGCGAATTCCATCTCGCTATAGCAGAAGTCGCCGCCGCGCGGACGAATCATCACGAATATACCGATGCCAATGATGTGGCGCACAGTGGCGATCAGGCCCGCGGAGGGGGTGATCCCGCCCTCCAGCAGGTCGCTGCAAAGTTCCACGCGATCGGCTCCGCCGTGCTCCGCCGCGATCGCCGATTCTACCGAGTCCACACAGATTTCAAGCTGCATCACCAAGAATCGTACCGGAAAGCGCGCCGACTACTGCTGATCCGGCCGTCCCCATTGCAGAATGGGCAGCAGACTGGAGTAGTCGTCGGTCCACACGCGCAGGTCCCTGCGCGGCGGGATGGGCCGGGCCATGGCGGCGACCACGGGCTGAGCGAGGAAGGCCGCGTTGTTGGTGACAAGGACCCAGGTCGCGCGATATTCACCGCGAGACGCACGCGTCGGCGTCTCCACGACCCGAGACTGCATGCCGGCAGACTCTGCAATCTCAGCGACCACAGGAACCAGGTCGAGGTACTGATTCGAGACGTGGAAGGCCAGGATGCCGTCCGGGGCCAGCTGCCGGCGATATACGGCCATGGCCTGGGTGGTGAGCAGGTGGACCGGAACAGCATCGCCGGAAAAAGCGTCGATGGCGAGCACATCGAAGTGTTGCGGAGGCTCGTGCGCGAGCGACAGGCGAGCGTCGCCCAGGGCGTAAGTGATTTGCGCGCCGGATTCGCGAATATAGGTGAACAGGTTCTCTGCGATGGGCAGGACCGCCGGGTTGATCTCGTAAAAACGCAGGCGATCGCCGAGCTTGCCGTAGGCCGCGAGCGTGCCGGCGCCCAGCCCGACCACGCCGATGGTGCGCGGGCGGTCGCCGCAACAGTTGCGCAGCGCCAGGCCGACGCCGGAGTCGGTGGCGTAGTAAGTCGTAGGTACGCGGCGAAATTCCGGCGCGAACCATTGCGTCCCGTGCTCGATGGTGCCGTGCGTCAGGGTGCGAATGGTGCCGGCCTGCGCCGGCACATACGATTGCCGGACGCGCAGACACCCGTAGAAGTTGCGGACCGCCACCAGGGTGTTGCGCCCGTAAACGATGTGCAGCATGATGACGAGCGCCAACAGCAGCGCCGTGCCCGCGGACCACAGCAGCCGCTGTCCCCAGCCGTTGTTCCACGTGACGAGAAGGGCGAGCGCTGCAGTGAACAGGAAGGCCAGGGCGACGTCGTAGTTGGAGTCAAACAGCAGGGGGCAGCCGATGCCGATGAAGATGGAGCCAACTGCGCCGCCCGCGGCGATCAGCAGATAGAAGAGCGTCGATTCCGACGGGTTTGCCGGGCGCAGCGCAAACGTCTCGGCATGGCAGAAGAGGCAGGCAAAAAACAGTTCCGTGAGGAAGAAGCCGATGCTGACCTGGATGGGCAGACTGACGTCGGTTTTCGAGAGCATGTAACCCAGCGCCGCCAGAAACACCACGAGCAGCCGTACGACAATCCAGCGCCGATAGAGCCAGGGCGCGTCGAAGGCGACGATGAACGTCAGCAGATAAACCGCCAGGGGCAGAACCCAGAGCAAAGGGATCGCGGCGATGTTCTGGCTGAGATGGCTGGTGACAGCACACAATTGCATGGCCGCTCCGGCGGGCAGCAGGAACCAGAGCAGACGAGCCCGGCGCGAAGCTTTCGGACCGGTCTCTGCTGCGGTCGTCTCCCCCACAGACGGGGCGTGGACACCCCCCCGGACGCGCCACGCGGTAAGCGCCGAAAGAAGGGCATAGACGCCGAAGCCACAGGCCCAGGCCGCCCGCTGGGTGCTGAGCGAGAGGTGCGGCTCGATGATGGCGGGGTAAAGAAGCAGGGCCAGCAGCGATCCCGCATTGGAGAGGGCAAACAGCCGCCACGGCACGCCTTGTCTTTCCTGCCTTGCCAACCACAGCTGCAGCAGAGGGCTGGTGGAGGCCAGCAGGAGGAAAGGCAGCCCGAGGGTCAGGGTGAGCGACTGAAAGATTGCGATGAAGGGATGAGCCGAGGCCCGGCTCAGGTCCGGCTGCGAGGCCAGCAGCAGCAGAGCGGCGGCGACAGCAAGCAGAGTAATGTGCAACGCTTCGGCACGCTGGGCAGACGTGCGGCGCCCCAGCCAGTGCGCGTACAGATAGCCCAGCAGCAGCACGATCTGAAAAAAGACGAGGCAGGTGATCCAGACCGCTGAAGATCCGCCGAGCGCGGGCAGCAGCCTTTTGGCTGCCATGGGTTCGACGGCGAACAGCAAAAACGCGCCGAGAAAAATCACGCTGCTGCAGAGGATCCGGAGCGAGCGGGAAAGAGGAGCCATTCCGCTAGAACGCTACCACGGGGGAGCGCCTCGGGCGCACCTGAATCGCTAATTCATCCCGGATTTCCACGGGTTCGTGAAGAGTTACTTCATCGTAAACTGAAGACGATGAGACTCGGTATTGACTTTGGGACGACGCGGATCGTTGTGGCTGCCGCCGATCGCGGCAACTTCCCACTGGTGCATTTTGAAACGCCCGACGGCCAGGCCTGCGACTGGTATCCGCCCGTGGTCGCCGTGCGCGGCGAGGAGCGCCTGTACGGATGGCAGGCCCTGGCGGTGCAGGACGACGAAGGCTGGACGATCCTGCGCTCGCTGAAGCGGGCGCTGCGCAATGCGGGCCCGCAGACAGAACTGCGCGTGGGTGGTCGGAATCTGCCGCTGCGGCGCCTGCTCATCGAGATGATGGCCGCGTTGCGAACTCAGCTGCTGGAGCACTCGAACCTCGGTGCGGAAGCGAACGAGCCGCTGGAGGTGGTCCTGGGGGTTCCGGCCAACGCCAACAGCAATCAGCGGTTCCTCACCGAGGATGCGGCGCAGAGTGCCGGATTCACCGTACTCGGCCTGATGAACGAGCCCTCCGCCGCAGCCATCGAATACGCCTACCGCAACAGCGCCGAGCGACGCACCCGCGCCGGCAGCGGCCTGCTGGTCTACGACATGGGCGGCGGTACCTTCGACGTTTCTCTGGTCACGCTGGGCGAAGAGGAGCATGCGGTCGAGGCATCGGACGGCATCGCCAGTCTCGGAGGTGACGACTTCGATGCGATCCTCGCCGAGTTGGCGCTGGAAACCGCTGCCATCTCAGAAGAACTGACCCCAGCCGAGCGGCATCGGCTGTCGGAGGAGTGCCGCGAGAAAAAGGAATCGCTGAACCCGAATACTCGCCGGCTGACGATCGACCTGGAGCGGGTGCGGGCTGGCTGGGCCGCGGTGACGATTGCCGCCGATGACTATTACGAACGCTGCCGCCCGCTCATTGAGTCCACGCGCACCGTGGTCGAGAGCCTGCTGGCCGCGCGCCCCTCGATGCCTCTGGACACGCTCTACGTAACGGGCGGCGGATCCGAATTGCCTCCGGTGGCCCGCATTCTGCGCGAAACCTTCGGCCGCAAGGTGAAGCGTTCGGCTTATATGCGTTCGGCGAGCGCTGTGGGTCTGGCCATTCGCGCCGTGTCCCAGGCGGATGGGCTCCGCGAGCAGTTCAATCAGAACTTCGGCATCTGGCGGGAGGCCGATTCCGGAGGAACGATCGTGTTTGACCTCATCTTTCCCCGTGGCGCGCGGCTGCCCCGGCCCGACGATTCGCCTCTGGCCATTGAGCGCGTGTATCACCCCGCGCATAATGTCGGTCATTTCCGCTACCTGGAGTGCTCCCGGCTGGACGAGCAGGGACAGCCCACGGGGGAGATCACGAACTGGGAACAGATCCGCTTTCCCTTCGATCCGCGCCTCCAGACCGATCCCGATCTGAGCGCCTATCCGGTTGTGCGTTTGACCGACCAGCAGAACCTGCTGGTGCGCGAACGATACACCTGCGATGCCCGCGGTAATCTTCGCGTGAGAATCTGTGCCGAGCCGACCGGCTTCACCCGCAATTTTGTCATCGGCCAGGCGGGTGCTGTCCAGCCGGGCTCCGGCGCGCGCGCCTAGCGATTCTCCCGACCCTGGGCGAAGTCAACCGCCGCCTGCGGAGCTTCGCGGGGCGATGGGATCGCTGGGTTAGCGGGACTCCCGCCTTCAGCCGGTCCGGCAGCTGTGCTACAGTGATCCAATTCCACCGCGGTCTCAGTGTGTCCGGCTCCCCACGGTCGCGGGCGGTGGCCTTTTGCGATGATCAGCCCTTCCGAATCTGCGCGCGGCGTGGACACGATCGACCTGCAGCAGGAGATTGTGCGCCTGCAGGCGCTGCTGGAAACCTCCCGCCAGGTGCATTCCGCCATCCGCCAGGACGAAGTGATGTCCACCGTCCTGCGCATCGTGGTGCGGGAGCTGGAGCTGCCCGGAGCGCTCATCACCGACCCGCCTGCCAGCTACGGAGATGTGCCCCCCGCCCCCTGGGAAGGCTGCTTCCGGTTTCCACTTCACGATAAAGAGGGGCGCCATCTGACGGAATTGATTGTGGCCACGCCGGAGGGGCGGCCCCTCACCATTTACGAAGAGGATTTCCTGGAACGGCTGGCCCTGCAGGCCGGCGTGGCGGTGGAGAACGCCCGTTATTACGAGCGCAGCCTGGAGTGGGCGCGGCTCCAGCAGGACCTGCATGCGGCGCGTGCCATCCAGCGCAGTCTGGTGCCGCAGCAAATGCCGCAGATCGAGGGTTATTCGGTCGCGGTGCGGTACAGCGCCTGCTATGAGGTGGGCGGCGACTGCGTCGATATTGTCAGCCTGCCCGACGGCGTGCAGGTGATGGCGGTCGCCGATGTCGCGGGCAAGGGACTGGCCTCCGCCATTGTGAGCACCGCTTTTCGTTCGGCATTTCGCGCCAGCGTTGCGGGCGGCGTCCCGCTGGCCGAGCTGGTGTCCCGGCTGAACCGCCAGCATTGCGCCGAAGGCGATGAGGCGCGCAATCGCTACGTGACGGGGATTTTCCTTCGCCTCGATCCGGCGGCGCACCGCCTGGAGGTCGTGAATGCCGGGCACAATCCCGGTTTTGTAGCTCGGCCCGACGGCTCCGTCCATCATCTCGAAGCCAGCGCCACCCCGGTCGGCATTCTGCCCTTTGCGGAGTACCGATCGGAGATCCTCGATTTCCCGCCCGGTTCGCGGCTGCTCTTTTACACCGACGGGCTCACCGAGGTCTTCCGCGGGGATGAGGAGTTTGGCACCGAGCGGTTGCTGGCTTCATTTCTTGGGTGCAACGCGCCGGAATGTACTGCTATCCTCGATACGCTGTGGCAGGAGCTGCGCAGCTTTTCCGGAGAAGAGCTGCACCAGGACGACGACATGACAGCTCTGGCTCTGATGCGGACGCATGCATAAGGGAGACATCCGATGATCGTAACCGCGGGGACGACGGTGGAAGTTCGGCTGCCATCGCGGCTCGGGTTCGAGAAGGTGGCCATGGGCACGGCCGCCAGCGTGGCTGCGCTCATGGGCTTCCCCAGCGAGCGGATTGAGGACCTGAAGACCGCGGTCGCCGAGGCCTGTATTAACGCCATTGAACACGGGAATCACCTGAATGAGCAGCTCTCGGTCGGTGTGATCCTCTCCGCAACGAGCGATGAGCTGGAAGTGAAGGTCATTGACAACGGATCAGGCATTGCGAAGCAGCCGTCGAAGCCGGACATCGATCGCAAGGTTCACGGAGAGGAAGATCCGCGCGGCATGGGCATGTTCCTCATGCAGGCGCTGGTGGACGAGGCTGAGTGGGTGAAGGACAGCAAAGGCAAGGGCAGCTACGTCAGGCTGGTCATCCGCCTCGACAAGGAGAGTGATTAGGTGCAGACCGAGACCAAAGCCACCATCGACCATATTTCCGCTCCGGGCGGCCAGTCCGTCACCGTGCTGCGCTTCAGCGGCGACATCTCCAGCAGCTCGAAGGAACCGGTTCTTGGAGCATGGCAAAACGTCAACGGCGGCGGCCCGGTTCTGCTCGACTTCTGCAAAGTCGACTACATCAACTCCAGCGGCATCGCCCTGATCATCCAGATGCTCATGGAGGCCGATAAAACCGGCCGGAAAGTGGCCGCTTTCGGGCTGACCCCACACTTCCAGAAGGTCTTCACAATGGTCGGCATCGCGAAGTACGCCGGGCTCTATAAGGACGAGCCAACGGCCCTCGCCGCTCTCTAGCAGATAGATGAAAATAAAATAGTTACTCCTTCCTCCTGAATATTTCCACAAAATTGAACTAAATCATTAGTTACTTTCTACCCGCCAACCGCGTCGAACAGACAGGGAGGGGATTGGAGCCGTGCCGCGTAAACCATCGGAGACGCTGACGGAAGCCGAGTTGCGCATTATGCAGGTGCTGTGGCGCAAGGGTCCGGCTACCGTGCAGCAGATTCTCGACGCGCTTCCTGGACCCTCGATCCTGGCCTACAACACCATCCTCACCACCATTCGCATCCTGGAACGCAAGGGTTACGTGGAGCACGCCAAGGATGGCCGCGCTCACGTCTACACGCCGCTGGTGGCCCAGGAAGAGGCGACGCGCTCCGAGATTCGGCATCTGGTGGGCCGCTTCTTCCGCAACTCGCACGAAGATCTGGTGCTCAATATCCTGGAAGACCGCGGCGTGGATCCGGAAGAGATCGAGCGCCTGCGCCGCATGCTGGAACGGCCCGGGCCCGTGGACGGAACGGACAACGATCCGCTGCGGAGGGGGAGCCGATGAACCTCTTCGCGCAGACGGCCGTGGAACATGTGCTGAATACGCTGCCGGAAGGGCTGTTGCTGGCGGCTGGCGCCTGGCTGCTGCTGCGGCTGCTTCCCCGCCAGAACTCGGGCACCCGTTTCGCCATCTGGCTGGTCGCCCTCGCCGGCGTGGCCGGTTTGCCGTTCCTCGGCGTCATGCGCGGCGGCGCGTCTTCGATTCTGCCTCAGACGCATCCCGAGATCACGCTCTCGCCTTTCTGGGGCTCGGCGTTTTTGCTTCTCTGGGTTCCGATCAGCCTGCTGGCTCTGGCCCGCGTGGCCGCAGGACTATGGCAGATCCGGCGCGTTCGCAAGAGCTGCAACGAGGTTGCTCTCGCCGATGTCGATCCGATGCTGCGCGCCCCCTTTGCGGATCTGAAAAGGCCGGTGCGTCTCCTGATTTCCGACTCTGCGCGGGTTCCCGCGGCCATGGGCTTTCGGCACCCCGTCGTGGTGCTGCCGGTGTGGACATTGCGCGATCTTCCCGCCGATGCGCTCCGGCACATCCTGATTCATGAGCTGGCACATATCCGGCGTCACGACGACTGGACCAATCTGGTGCAGAAAATTGCGCGGGCCGTCTTCTTCTTTCATCCGGCGGTATGGTGGATCGATGCGCGCCTGTCGCTGGAGCGGGAGATGGCCTGCGACGAAGCGGTTCTGGCCGCAACGCGCAATCCGCGTGCCTATGCGGGATGCCTGATCGATCTGCTGGAGCGAGGCTGCGCGCGCAGGGGCTGGACCATGGCCCAGGCGGCGGTGGCTCGCGCCCACGATGCCTCTGTGCGTATCGCGCGTATCCTGCAGGAGAGCCGTCCGGCCAGCACCCGCCTGGGCCGCAGGGCTCTGGGACTGGCCGCTGGCGTGTCCCTGGCCTGTTCCGGCGTGGTCCTGTGCAGCCCCGGGCTGGTGGGCTTCGCGCCGGCTCATGCGCGGGGTTCTGACTTTGCCCTCGCTGCTCGCGGCCTGCAGGATGTCCGCGTCCCCGCTTCCGATGTGGTGCCAGCCATCTACCATCCCGCAGGAGAGCATCTCGCAGGCGAGGAGCGTTCGCACGCTGCGCGGCCCATCAGCCGGCCTGTGGACCGGGGGCAGACAGCACCCCCGCGGCGCAGGCATCCGGCCACGGAGTTCGCTCTGGTTCGCAAGCGGCATGAGAGCCAGGTTCCGGTTGTCATGGCAAGTCTGAAGCACGCCCCCCCCACGCAGCCTCTTGTGTCGTCCGCTTATCTCATCATTCAGTCGGAGCAGTATGTCCCCGCCACTGGGCCACTCCCGACGGGAGCGCGCACGGCTTCCATCGACGAAGGCTCGATCGTGCGCGTGCAGCTGGTGCAGGTGGTTCGACAGGATGCCAATGGAATTCACGTGGAGGTGTTCCGGCTGGTGATGCGAGTTCCGGCGGCGATTGCGACGGAGGGCAGAGCGCAATCTATTTAGCGAAAAATTTTTGTGTCATGCAACTAATTATTTAGTTCCACAGGAGAAGCAAACATGAACCTCGGCAAAGTCAAAGCATTGCTCACTCGCCGCATGGCGATTCCAACCGTCGCGGTGGGCGCTTTTATCGCGGTGGGCGCCTGGTCTCTCGCGCGTCCGGCCTCTGCGGCGCCCGCTCCAGCGGCGCCTCCCATCAACGAAAACAGCGTGGCCTCTCTGGTCTCCCTGGACCAGGCCATGGAAGCGCTGACCGCGCACGTCACCCCGGCCGTGGTCAATGTCAACGTCACCTCGAAGGTGAGCGGTCAGGAGCTCGCCGAAGAAGACGGCGGCGGACAGCAGGACCAGCAGCAGCAACAGGAGATGCAGCAGTTCTTCGGCTCTCCCTTCGGCCAGTTCTTCCAGGGGCCGATGCAGCAGCAACAGCAGCCTTCCATTGAGAAAGGCGAAGGCAGCGGCGTGATTATTTCGCCGGACGGCTACATCGTCACCAATAACCACGTCGTGCGCGGCGCCACGAACATCACCGTCACGCTGAGCAACCAGGATATCTATACCGCCAGCCTGATCGGCACTGACCCGCTGACCGACATCGCCGTAATCAAGATCAACGCTCACGACCTGCCCAGCATTCCGTGGGGCAACTCGGCGGATCTGCGCACCGGCGAAATGGTGCTGGCTTTCGGCAATCCTTATGGGGAACAGTTCAGCGTGACCCGCGGCATCATCAGCGCCCTGCACCGGCCCAATCCGGAGGCAGACCGCTATAAGCCGGGTGAATTCATCCAGACCGACGCCGCTATCAATCCAGGGAACTCCGGCGGCGCTCTGGTGGACGCGCGTGGACAGCTGATCGGCATCAACAACTTCCTGATCTCGCCGAGCGGCGCTTTTGCAGGGATGGGTTTTGCCATTCCCAGCGAGATCGCAGAACCCATTGCCAACGAGCTCATCAAGAGCGGGCATGTGACCCATGGCTACATCGGTATCTCCATCGAAAACGTGACGCCGAGCAACGCGAAATTCTTCGGCGTCCAGAAAGCGATGGGTGCAGTGGTTGCCGACGTCACCCCGGACGCGCCGGGCAGCAAAGCAGGCCTCAAGGCGGGCGACGTCATCACCGAACTCAACGGCAACCCGGTACGAGACGCCGGCGAACTGCAAATGAAGACCAGCGAGACCCAGCCCGGCACCACGGTTCATCTCACCGTGATGCGGGACGGCAAAACGCAGAACGTCGCAGTCACTCTGCAGTCGATGCCCAACGACAAGACCGAAGAAGTGGCGCAGAACAGCAATGGCAAGGGCCGCTGGGGTATGGGCCTGGCCAATCTGACGCCGGATGTGCGCCAGCAGATTCAGGTGCCATCCAGCGTAGAGGGCGCGGTGGTGGAGAATGTTCGCCCCGGCAGCCCGGCCGACGATGCCGGCCTGCAGCGCGGCGAAGTGATCGTCTCCATCGATCGCAAACCGACGCCGAATGCAGCCGATGTCGCCCAGCAGCTCTCCAGCATTCCCCAGGGACAGGACGTGCTGGTGCGGGTGTGGTTGAACGGGAGCAGCACATTCCTGGTCATGCACCCGGCCCAGGGCTGAACGTCGTCCTGGTTCCACAGCGCAGCCGGTCCCTGAGGCCGGCTGCGCTTTTCTTCTTCTCAGGCGCTCTCGCGCTCCTGGACGGTCCGTGACAGGCGGATGGCTTCCACCGTCGAGCTGGCGATCAGGCCTTCGCCCACCATCGACTCCAGATGCGGAATCAGCTTCGCGATCTGCGCCTCGGTGTCGAGGATCGTGACCACGATCGGCGCGTCGCGGGAAAACTTCCAGGGACTGGCGCGATGAATCCGCGTGCTGCTGCCGTAGCCTTCCACCCCGCGATACACGACGGCGCTGGCGATGCCCATCTCCGTGCAGCGGGCCAGGATGGCCTCATGCAGCGGCTTGCCCTGCCATCGGTCGCTCTCGCCGAAATAGACGCGCAGCATGCGAGCTTCGAACTGTTCCTTCATTCCTTTGACCCTTGTGGCCGCGAGATTCGGCTGTTGCCACCGCCGCTCATTCCTGATCCAGCTCCGGTGCGCGCCAGGAATACTTCACGATGTCTACATCCGACAGCACGACCAGCCCCTCTTCCACCATTTGCTCCACGATCGGCAGAAAGGCCTGCAGCTTGGCCTCCGTATCGACCGCCGACAGCATCATGGATGCATCCCGCGACAGATGCAATGGCTTTTCTTTGTGCACCCGGCGATGGGCGCCGAATCCTTCGATGCCCCGATAGACCGTGACGCCGGCAATATCATTGGCGCGCATGGCCTGGACCAGAGCCTCGTGCAGCGGCTTGTCCTTCCAGCGATCCGACTCCCCCACATAGATGCGCATCATGCGGGCTTTGCCCTCGATCTTCATGTGCTCGGGGTTGGGCCGCTTCTGTTTGGAGGGCTGCGAGGCCTTGGCGACCGTTGTTTCCTGCACCTCAACCAGACCGGTGCCGGCCATCTCCTCCAGCTTGCCCAGCAGATCGTTGACCTTTTCGCGCGATTCGACGAACTCAACGCGGATCGGCAGGCGGTCGGAGACCTCGACCATGCTGGCTGTGTGCAGGTGCCGGTCGGCCCCGAAGCCGGCAATGCCCCTGAGCACCGTGGCGCCGCTCACGCCGCGGTAGAAGAGAAAATCCAGAATGCTGGTGTAGGCCGACGCACCGTGGTACGTCGAGCCCTCGCTCACCGTGATGGATACCTTCAGCGCCTTGCCTGTCGTCAGCATCTCTTTCTCCTCTGCGTGCACCGGTCGGGATAGCTCATGGCATCCACTCCGCGGCCAGCATGCCGCACCACACGGCGGTGAGGCCGAGAATCAGGCTGCCCACAGCGTACAGCGCTGCCAGCGGAAACGCGCCCGTACGCACCAGGGAAAAGGTCTCCCACTCATACGTCGAAAACGTACTGTACGCCCCCACGAACCCCACCGGAACCAGGTAGAACAAAGCCGGACTCATGCCCGATCGTTTGCCGAGAAATGTCAGGGCGAATCCAATGATGACGCAGGCCGTCAGATTGATGACCAGCGTCCCCCAGGGAAACTTCACTCCCAGACGGCTGGTGACCGCCGAGCCCACCCAGTAGCGGGCCATCGATCCCAGAGCGCCTCCGAGCGCGATGAGCAGATACTTCTGCAATCCCCCTCCTTTCGGCTTCGCACAGCGTACTCGTACGCGCGAAGCGGACCTCATGGCCCGAGGTTCCGATCGGTGCAGAAGGGTGCATCCGCGCACACTTCTGCCGGCATTCGGAACATTCCATTTTGTGCAGGGATCGCGCCGGGAATACGACTCCGCGACAGGGTTCCCTGTCAGGAGTCATCATCTGTCCAGCGTTATCTGAGGACAGCGGTTAAGGGCGAACTCCTTCGCCGCGCTGATTATCTCCACTACATACGAGCCGCAGGCCCGTGTCAAGATCACTGGCGTGGAGAAACGCCGGACGTTCGGGTGATCCTGTCGGGACCGTTCACCTGGAACGTGATCAGATGCCATGGCTGTCCGCCCTTCTCAAAGCGAGCCATGCGCACCTCATCTCCGACGAATTCGCGAATCGTGTGCTCCCAAAAGCGAAATGCGGAGTAATTCGATTCCATCACCCGCACCTGCCATTTTCCCAGGTAGCGACGCCAGATGGCATGGGCTGCCCTCTGACCCACGCCCTGCCGCCGGAACATGCGCAGGATAAAGAACTCGGCCACGTCCCACACGGTTTCCGTTCCCAGCACGCCCCGTTCACGCTTGACCAGCACCACGCCCGCCAGGCGGCCCTCAACCTTTACCAGAAAGGGAAGCCGGTCCGTTTCCGACCAGTAGCGCGAAAGGCCCTTGTAGCCGAAGCGGCCGTCGGGGCCTGGATGCATGGGATGGAATTCGCTGAAGTCGTAAGCGTAGAGCTCAAGCAGATTGGCCACAATCGGCTCCTGCTCCGGTGTGGCATGCACCACTTCAACGCGCGGCGGTGCGTCTGAGGTCATTCCCGATCAAAAGCCCATGATGTTGTATCCGCTGTCCACATAGATCACCTCGCCGGTCACGCCGCTGGCCAGGTCCGAGGCCAGATAGACGGCCGTCTTGCCCACTTCTTCCTGTTCGGTATTGCGATGCAGTGGAGCGCGATCGGCGTGATACTTCAGCATGTCGCCCAGCGAACTGATGCCGCGCGCCGCCAGCGTCCTGATGGGTCCCGCCGAAATGGCGTTGACGCGTATGTTCTGCTTGCCCAGGTCCCAGGCCAGATAGCGCACCGTCGCTTCCAGCGAGGCCTTGGCCACGCCCATCACCTTGTAATGGGGCACCACCTTCTCGGCTCCGTAGTAGGTCATGGTGAGAATCGAGCCTCCCTCGGTCATCAAGGGAGCGGCCGCCCGGCTGAGCGCGATCAGCGAATAGACGCTCACGTCGTGGGCGATACGGAATCCATCCCGCGTCGTCTGCAGGAAGTCGTTCTTCAGATCCTCCGGCGGAGCGAAGGCGATGCAGTGCACCAGCACGTCCAGCTTGCCGTACTTTTCCTTTAACTGCGCAAAGACCTGTTCGATCTCTGCATCGTTGGACACGTCGCACTGAAACGGCTGCGCGCCCGGGAGGTCCAGTATCAGATGTTCGGCTTCGGCGCGCATGCGCTCATTCATATAGCCGATGGCCAGCTGCGCGCCCGCTTCGTGCAGCTTCTGCGCAATGCCCCACGCGATGCTGCGCTTATTGGCCAGCCCAAACACAGCCGCTACGCGGCCTTCCAGGTTCAGCATCCGATGTTGGCTCCGCAAGGAAAATTGCCGGCGGGCAGGAGGCGGCCGGCAACGCCATTGTAAATCGCCGGCCGACGACAGACCTCGGCAGTGTTCAATCTACGCGCACTCGCAGGGCGAACGGGGCCGGGCGGTCGCGGTGACCGGCTCCTCGAGCACACGATAGTACCGTTGCTCCGGATACGCGCAGGCTAAGCACAGCGTCTGCTCGTCTCGCTCCACAAACCGGTCGTAGTTGATGCCTTCGCCGCAGGCGTCGCACGTGGCCCGAGCGCCTTTGAACCCCGGCATCTCGTTCTGGCTTACCTCCACCGTCACCCACTGTTCGCCGAAGAGCTCCTCGTCGTCCAGCTCGCGGTAGGCCTTCATCTGCTGCTCGTTCTTGTTGGCCACCTCTGGATACAGCTCCCGCGCCCGCCGCTTCGACGAGTCCAGCGCCACCACGCGAACCGCGCGGCCGGTCTCCAGATCGACAAACGTCGCCGCCATCTTGCCCCAGTCGCGGAACTTCAGCGCGCGCTTACCCAGCCGGCACCCCGTCACCACGCCGATCGCGTCCGTGGCGCAGCGGTCGATCTCAATGTAGGTCACCAGTCTCTTGCGATCCCGCCCCCGCGGCTCGGTCAGGCCCAGGCGTCGGCATCCCAGCATGGCCATGCGCACGCCTAAGACCTGCCCGGCGCACAAATGTCCATGGGCCGTCTCGGCCTGGCGCAGCAACTCATCCAGAGGTTCCATGCAGCCATGCTATGCCACCCGCAACCGGTGTGCTGAACGCCAGAATGCGCTATTGCAGTTGGGTGCGGGTCAATCGCTGTCGTCGCCGTCTTCGACCAGGACGGCCGAAGCACCGACCAGGTCGTAGCTCACGGCCGCCGCACCCGCCGACTGGAAAGTCACCTTGAGCGGATCGCGCTGCCACACCGCCGAGGCGCAGACCGGCGCCGGATGATCGGCTGGATCCCAGGCGCCCAGCTTCTTCGCCAGAAGCGGCCGCCGCGCCTCCACCTGAGCCACTACGGCCAGCAATTGCTTGCCACTCGCGGTTACGCCGCAATAGGCGGCGTAATCCCGGAACCAGACCGCTTCGGAAACCGCGGGATCAAAATCCGGCAGGTGCAGGGCGGAGACCTTGCCGCTGGTGCGATCCACCAGGAGCCATGGACCCCGTTGCCAGACCCAGCGCGCGGCCTTGTCGCTCGGCAGGGCATCGTTCAGGCGGACGGCCCGCCGCACCGCGAAGCTCCGTTCGGTTACGTCGTGGGTCTCGCCCGTGGTCCACTCCTTCACCTTGCCGTCGACCACCAGGGGACGGACCTTCAGCTCGGTTTCACCCGGGAGCGCTCCGGCCGGATCGCCCTGCATCGAATAGGGCTCGCGGCGCGCGGCACCCAGCGCGGCTGGGTGAGATTTGGCCGCGGCGCCACCCAGCGCCGGAGCGAGGACGAGCAGCGCGAGAGACAGAGCCGTTCGGCGGGAGGGCATACGGGCAGGTTAGGAGGGAACGCCTGTCCGCGACAGGTCACAGAAGTACCGCTTCAGTGGGCGGGAGGGGCAGGAGGAGGTGCGACATAGGAAGCGGAAGTAGACGGGCGCCGCGACTCGTCCGCCATCACGCGGCCACTGAGGTACTGGAAGACGAAGAACCCCAATCCTGTCAGCAACAAAAGCAGAACTGTCAGGCTGGCCCAGCGGAAGCGCCGGGTTCTGGCAGCCGAGGCGGCGCGGCTGCGTCCGACGTTCTCGGCAAAGGCGTTCCAGTTGTCCTCAATCGGGGTGCCGTGTTCCCGGCTGGCGACGATAAAGCGTTCCATCCATGCGGTTTCGTCGAGGCCGATGGTGCGGACATAGCCGCGGACAATACCTTTGCTGAGGATCCCGCCGGGCAGGACCTCGAAGTGCTCGTCCTCGAGAGCTGTGAGGTAACGGACGATTACCTTGGTCTTCTCGCTGATCGTTGCCAGCGCGACTCCCCGGGCCTCGCGTTCCTTCCGTAACTCGCTGCCGAACTGCCCCACGATCTCAAGTCCTTCCGAGAGGAACCAGAACCTTCAACATTCAAAACAATACGACTGAAAGTTCTGGCCGGTCAAAGAAATATTCGGGCAAGTGCTTTATTCTTCTCGCGGAGATCATAGTACGGAGGTAATAACCTCAGGGAATCCCCCGAAGGGGGTAAGGCATAGTTACCTCGGGCCATACCATGTTGGTTACTCCCCCTGCCTCTGTGGAGCACGATTGGCCTCCAGTTTGCTAGTCTGGAAATCAGGGTGCAAAACTCTCCACCGATCATCCAATCCACTGCATGAATAAGCTCGTCATCGGCAACATCCTGTATCGTCCGGTCCGCTCGGCTATCAGCGTCCTCGCCGTCGCTATTGAAGTCATCATGATCCTCTCCATCGTGGCCATCATGGTGGGGCAGGTGCAGGGAGCCGCCAGCCAAACCGGCGGTGTGGGCGCAGATATCATCGTGCGGCCGCCGAATGCCAGCTTTCTGAGCGCGGTGGGCGGCGCGCCGGTGCCGGCGAAGATTGCCGGAGTGCTGGCGAAACTGCCGCATGTGGCCGTGGCTTCGCCGGTGATCGCGAACTTCAGCATGGGCAATGCCCTGCAGACGATCTGGGGCATCGACTATGACAGCTACAACGCGCTGCGGCCGTTCCAGTTCGTGGAGGGTAAGCCATTCAGCGGCCCCGACGACGTGATCGTGGACGACCTGTACGCGAAGAGCAACCATACTAAGGTTGGGCAGACGATCCAGCTGCTACACCATGCCTTCCACGTCTCGGGGATTGTGGAGCATGGGAAGGGCGGGCGAATCTTCGTGCCGATCGGCACGCTGGGTACGCTGCTGGGCACGCCGAACAACGCTTCGCTGTTCTATCTCCGCTGGGATTCGCCGCAGAACCAGAAGGCCATCGAACAGGAAATTCATTCCACGCCCGGACTGCAGAATTATGAAGTGCAGTCGATGGCTGACTACATGGGGATGATGACGCCGGAGCATTTCCCCGGCTTCAACATCGCTCTGCGGGTGGTGATCGGGATCGCGGTCATCGTGGGCTTCCTGGTGATCTTCCAGTCGATGTATACGGCTGTGATGGAGCGGACGCGCGAGATCGGGATCCTGAAGTCGCTGGGAGCTTCGAAGGCGACCATTGTGAACCTGGTACTGCGCGAGGCAGGATTGGTGTCGGTGACCGGGATTATTGCCGGCATGCTTGCCACCTGGGGCATTCGGTATTTCATGTCGTTCAAATTCCCGACGCTGCCGTTTCTGATCACCGATGCCTGGCTTGCCTATGGCACAGTAATCGCGCTGGTGGGATCGGTGCTGGGCGCGCTGTATCCGGCGTGGAAGGCGGCGAGCAAGGATCCGATCGACGCGCTGGCCTACGAATAAGCCCCCCTTGCCCTCCCCTCCCTGTTCGGTATTTGATTCTGCTGGGTTTAGCGGAGGGTCGGGATCTGGGAGCTGCGGCAAGCCTCTGATTCGGGAGCACATCCATTCAGGGGCCGGAGTGCAGCAGTCGCGGACCGGAATGCTGCACTCATGACCTCGAAGCCGCTTTCTGATTGCAGCCACAGCAGATGGCTTCGAGGCCGGAGTGCTGTATTCAGGGCCGGGGCGCCTGTTGACCGGTTCCGGAGGCAGCCGCGGTGAGTTTTTCAAAGAGCTGGAGCCGGAAGACGGCTGTGGCCTGGGCCGCAAAGAAAAAGCTCCAACCGCTTGTGGCGGATGGAGCTTTCCTTATTTTCAGGGTAGGGGTGGCAGAAAGTTGAAGCAACGGAAATCGGAAGGTGGGACGGTACGGAGGTAAGGAGACTCGTACCATAGTCCATGCAGGTTTCGGGTTGTAAGAGGGCGCTGTGAAAGAAGCCAGGAAGATTACGGTCAAGGAAGTCTGCGCGCGGCTGCTCGAGATGGGGGAAGGTTCATTTCCAGCGATCGCTGGCTGATCTGAAAGGCGACCGATGATGGCGGCGAGGGATGGGACTTTCGGACCTTCGCCGATGCGGGCAGCCTTCGGGTTGTGATCGCCCGACGAAGCGGTGCCGCCGCGTAAGAGTTTCGTGCCCTCTGGGCAGTGTTTCGCAGGAATCGGGTCTTCGGAGCAATTCGCGGTTTCGGAGAGTGAGAGATGCAGGTCCATTCGACTCGCGGCTGGATTGACTGTTTGCGCCCCGCGGTGGGGCGCAACAAATTCGGAAAGCTCGCTCAGGATGACAGAGTTTTTATGAAATCCGTCCCTTTCGCAGGTAGCTCAATGTCGATGCCTCTCCGGTTGCTCCGCGTGATGAAGCTGAGGCGATCTGGATTCCTTCTGTGTTGTTGGTTGTTGGTGCCGGCTGCGCCGGCGGGTCGGAGTCAGACGGCGCAACCCTCGGCGGAACCGGTGCGGATCCAGGTGGATCTGAACGCGGGGATGGGCGCGTTTCCGCCGATCTATGCGTGGTTTGGCTACGACGAGGCGAACTACACGACGATGCCGCATGGGCGGGAGCTGCTGCGGGAGCTGCACGCTCTGAGCCCGGTGCCGGTGCACATTCGGGTGCATCATCTGCTGACCTCGGGCGATGGGAAGGCGGAGCTGAAGTTCAGCTCGACGAACATCTATTCCGAGGATGCGGAAGGGCATCCGCACTACGACTTCACGATCATCGATCAGATTTTCGACACGTGGAAGGCGGAGGGCGTGCATCCGCTGGTGGAGCTGGGATTTATGCCTCGGGATCTGGCGGCGGTGCTGCCCAATCGGCATGAGCCGTATGAGGTGCACTTTCCCGGGTCGACGATTGCGGGGGCGTCGAACAATCCACCGAAGGATTACGGAAAGTGGGAGGAACTGGTGCGGGTGCTGACGGCGCACCTGGTGAAGCGCTACGGGCGGGCGGCGGTGCTCACATGGGATTTCGAAGTGTGGAACGAGCCCGACATCGACTACTGGCACGCGAGCGAGGAGGACTATTTTCGCCTGTACGACTATGCCGTGGCGGGCGTGCGGGCGGCGCTGCCGAGTGCGAAGGTCGGCGGTCCCGCGACCACGGGGCCGGGGAACGAGAAGGCGCGGCGGTTCCTGCGGGATTTTCTGGAGCATGTGCAGACGGGGCACAGCATGGCGACGGGCGGAGCGATTCCGCTGGACTTCATTTCGTTCCACGCCAAGGGATCGCCCAGCTTCCACGATGGCGTGGTGACGATGGGATTGAACCATGAGCTGAATGACGTGGAGCAGGGCTTCGCGCTGATCGATTCGTTCCCGCGCTTCCGGCATCTGCCGGTGATTCTGAGCGAAGCGGATCCGGAGGGGTGCGCGGCGTGCTCCTCGCGAATGAATCCGGCGAACGGGTATCGGAACGGGACGCTGTATCCGGCCTATACGGCGACGGCGTTCAAGGCGCTGCTGGATTTACGAGACCAGTATCGGGTGGACCTGATCTCGATGCTGAGCTGGTCGTTTGAGTTTGAGAACACGGACTATTTCGAGGGATTTCGGTCGCTGGCGACGAACGGGATCGACAAGCCGATTCTGGATCTGTTTCGGATGCTGGGGATGATGGGCGGGGAGCGGGTGCGGGTGACGAGCACGGGCGCGGTGCCGCTGGAGACGCTGGTGCGGACCGGAGTGCGCGGGGCGCCGGATGTGGATGGGCTGGCGACGAGGGACGGTCGCTCGGCGGCCGTGCTGGTGTGGAACTACGACGACGTGAACGGGCTGGCAGCTTCGACGGAGACACAGGTTGCCGTGAAGGGAATTCCGGACAGCGTGCAGCGGGCGATGGTCGAGCTATTCCGGATCGATGTGGTGCACAGCAATGCATACACGGCGTGGCAGGGGATGGGGTCGCCGGAGAGCCCGGATGACCATCAGATCGCAAAGCTCAAGCTGGCGGGGCAGTTGCAGCTGCTCCGGTCGCCAGAGTGGCTGGACGTGCGGGCGGGGACGGTGACGATTCGCGCGACGCTGCCGCGGGAATCGGTGGAACTGGTGCGGGTCGAGTGGGAGTGACGGGGTTCAAGCCTGCAATTGAAGGGCGCGTGTCGGCACGATTGAAGTCGAGCCCTGATACAAGAACGTCCGGGGCTGAAGCCCGCGCCTCTTTGCGGCTCTGATTCCCCGGGCTGAAGCCCGGGGCTTTCTCCGTTATGCCGCTCCGCGGGATCGCTGCGCGGGGCGCTTCCTGGGCGACCCTTACCGATTGGGACGCGGAGAAAGGCAAGCGAGGCCAAAGCTCTCCCATTTTGAGCGTGTTTTGGTAACTGAAGTCGCGCCCTGATAGGAAGCCATGCATGCTCGCGGGTTGATTGCCGAAGTGCGGGAATGTCAGGCGGCCAGGATGGTGAACGCGAGAGCGATGGCCAATAAAAAGGGCGCTGCAAAGAGAATTTGCATGGCGCCCTTATTTCCTTCCGGCTCCTGCTGCCGTTGCGATCTATTTGTCTGGCAGGGCTTCGACGCCGGGGAGCTTTTTGCCTTCGAGGAATTCGAGGCTGGCTCCGCCGCCGGTGGAGATGTGGGTGATCTGGTCGGCGACGCCGGCTTGCTTGATGGCTGCGACCGAATCGCCGCCACCGATGATGGAGATGGCGTCCTTATTGGCGGCGACGGCTTCGGCGATGGCGTTGGTGCCGACGGCAAAGCGGGGAAACTCGAAGACGCCGGCGGGGCCGTTCCAGACTATGGTGCGGGCGCCCGCCACGATCTCTTCGATGGCTTTGATGGATTGCGGGCCAATGTCGAGGCCCTGCCAGTCGGCGGGGAAGCTTTTGGACGTGTCCCACGGCTGCGTTTTGGCGTCGGCGGAGAAGCTGTCGGCGAGGATGTTATCCACGGGCAGGAGGAGCTGCACGCCTTTGGTCTCGGCTTTTTTCAGAGCTTCGGCGGCGATGCCGATCTTGTCCTCTTCCACGAGGGACTTGCCGGTGGTGACGCCTTTAGCGCGGGCGAAGGTGTAGGCCATGCCGCCGACGATGACCAGGCTATCGACTTTGTCGAGGAGATTATTGATGACGTCGATTTTGCCGGAGATCTTGGAGCCGCCGATGATGGCGACGAACGGGCGCGCGGGGGACTGGAGAGCTTTGCCGAGGTAGGTCAGCTCCTTTTCCATGAGGAGGCCGGCGGCCGATTGCTTCACGAAGTGGGTGATGCCCTCAGTGGACGCGTGGGCGCGATGGGCGCTGCCGAAGGCGTCGTTGACGTAGAGATCGCACAGGGAGGCGAGCTTCTTCGAGAACTCGGGATCGTTGGCTTCTTCTTCGGGATGGAAACGGAGGTTTTCGAGGAGGAGGACCTGGCCGGATTCAAGCTGGCGGGCGAGCTCTTTGGCGATGTCGCCGACGCAGTCGGGGGCAAAGGCGACGTTGGTCTTCTCGCCGAGGCGATGATCGAGCAGGGTACGGAGGCGGTCGACGACGGGACGCAGGCTGTATTTGAGGTTGACCTTGCCTTTGGGGCGGCCGAGGTGGGAGGCGAGGATGAGCTTGGCCTTGTGGCGCAACGCGTACTCGATGGTGGGCAGCGTCTCTTTGATGCGGGTGTCGTCGGTGATCTCGGAGCCGTCCTCGGTGAGGGGGACGTTGAAGTCGACGCGCATGAAGACGTGTTTGTGGGCGAGGTCGAGGTCGCGAATCGAAAGTTTGGCCATACTGTCTCCGTTTAGTGCTGGGTGCCGGCGCCGATGACGGCGTCCGCTTCGATCTCCACGCGCCAGGTGGGTTGCAGGAGCCCGGCGACGATGACCATGGTGGCGGCGGGACGGATGGCGCCGAAGAACTCGCCGTGGGCTTTGCCGACGGCTTCCCAGTCGTCAGCATGGATGAGATAGATGCGGGTGCGGACGACGTCTTCAAGGCGGGCGCCGGCCTTCTCAAGAACGCCGCGGATGATTTCGAGAATGTGGCGCGTTTGCGTGGCGGGGTCGGCGAGGTCGGCGCCGACCGGGCCTGTGCCAGCGACGTAGACAGACTGTCCGGCGCGCACGGCGCGGGAGAAGCCGATGACCGGCTCGTAGGGAGATGTGCCTGGGATGTTCTGCCGCATTGGGACCCTCCATGGACGGGGCAAAGCAGCCTCGGGGTCTTAAGGCCCCGGCCTCAGTTGCAGCTTTGCGGCACGACGAAACAGCCTGCGGAAAAACCGGTTAATCGAAAAGACCGTCCCTCAGCGGCTAAAGCCGGATTCATTTCGGGGCGGGTACGGCACGGCTGAAGCCGTGCCCCTTCAAAACAAGTCATTTCCGCAACCTGTGAAGCCGTGCCCTTTCAAAGCCGTGGATGCACGAGTCCTACAGACCCTTCTTCGCGAGGAAGAGGATGAGGTCGCGGACGCGGTTGGAGTAGCCCCACTCGTTGTCGTACCAGCTGATGACCTTGGCCATGTTGCCGACCACTTTGGTCAGAGGCGAGTCGACGATGGAGGAGCGGGCGTCGCCCTTGAAGTCGCTGGAGACCAGCTCGTGGGTCTCGTAGCCGAGGATGCCCTTGAGCTCGCCTTCGGAGGCGGTCTTCAGTGCGGCGTTGATCGCGTCTTTGGTGATCGGCTTTTGGGCGACGAAGGTGAGGTCGACGACCGAGACGTTGGGGGTGGGCACGCGGATGGCGAATCCATCGAGCTTGCCTTCGACCTCGGGGATGACCAGCTTGAGGGCCTTGGCGGCGCCGGTCGAGGTGGGAATCATCGACAGAGCGGCGGCGCGGGCGCGGCGCAGGTCTTTGTGGGGGAAGTCGAGGATGACCTGGTCGTTCGTGTAGCTGTGGATGGTCGTCATGATGCCGGAGACGATGCCGAAGTTTTCGACCAGAACCTTGACCACGGGTGCGAGGCAGTTGGTGGTGCAGGAGGCATTGGAGATGATGTTGTGCTTCGCGGGGTCGTACTTCTTCTCGTTCACGCCGAGGACGACGGTGATGTCCTCATTGCTGGCGGGGGCGGAGATGATGACCTTCTTCACGGGGCCGCGGAGGTGAGCTTTGGCTTTGGTGCCGTCGGTAAAGTGGCCGGTGGATTCGACCACGACCTGCGCGCCGACCGACTCCCAGTCCAGCAGGGCGGGATCGCGCTGGGCGAAGACCCTGAGCTTTTTGCCGTCGATGGAGATGAAGTCGTCGCCGGCCTGAATGTCGTTCTTCAGGTTGCCCAGGATGGAGTCGTACTTGAGGAGGTGGGCGAGGGTTGCGGGGCTGGTGAGGTCGTTAACGGCGACAAACTCGAGATCCGAATTACCGAGGGAGGCGCGGAAGACGTTGCGTCCGATGCGCCCGAACCCGTTGATTCCAACCTTGACGGCCATGAAAATTGTCTCCTTGCGTAAATGATCGTGTAGGTGTGCGAGGTCTCACAGGGGTCCGGATCACACGGGTCGATAACAGTCCAAAACGCCCGGAACCACCCAATTACCGATGCTAGCACCACAGTCAAGGGAAAAGTCGATCCCTAATGGGATCAACGCAAAGAATTCGCACGAACGTCATTGGCGGTTTCCGGTTTGGGAGAGTGAGGGAAATGGTACAAAGCACGGATGTTGGTTTGCGGCGGGCGTGGGACTGTGTTACATCCTGGATATGCGCTTGTGGATGCGCGATCGGATGAGACGACGCTCGAAGCGTGGGCCGAACACCTCGGAGTCCACGGGAAAAATTGGACAGGAACTACCCCAGGATCAGCCGGCGCCTTTGCAGCCGTCGTATCACGGGGGAGCACAGCCGCCGCCGGACGAGGATGTGGAGCCGGCGACGGAAGGACTGAAAGGCGAGGCGGGAGGGACCGCGGAAGCGGTTCAGGCGCCGGCAGAGCCTGTGGCAACGCGGGCCCGGCCATCGCCGCCGCCGAAGCTGGTGGTGGAGACGCAGCCGGAGTCGGTGGCGACGCCTCCGCCGGAAGCGCCGGCCACGGAAAGCGGCAAGGGCGCGCGGGGCTATGTGGTGCTGACCATCGGACTGCCGGGTTCGGGCAAGACGACGTGGTTCAAGCGGCGGGGGGTGGTGCCGCTGTCCAGCGATCTGCTGCGGACGCTGCTGTTTGACGACATCACGGAGCAGCGCTGGCAGGGGCTGGTGTTCTCGACGCTGCGGTCGCTGCTGCGGGCACGTTTGATCGCGAAGATGCCGTGGAATTACGTGGACGCGACGAATCTGTCGCCGCACGAGCGGCGGCAGTGGATCAAGATGGCGAAGAGCTTCGGCTACGAGGTGCAGGCGGTGTTCTTCGACGTGCCGCTGGAAGTGTGCCTGGAGCGGAATCGGAAGCGCGAGCGCACGGTGAGCGAAGACGTGATGAAGAAGATGGCGGAGCGTCTGCGGGCGCCGGACTTCAAGGAAGGGTTCTCGAAGATCACGGTGGTGCGGGTGAAGGGATCGGGGCCGGGCGCGGGGATTGCCGCGCCGGACGAGATTCAGTAGGGGCGCCGCTCCCTCGATGAGAATCCACTTCGTGTGCACGGGGAACGTCTACCGCAGCCGACTGGCGGAAGCCTGGTGCGCCTCGCGGCGCGTTCCGGGCATCGAGGTTTCCTCCAGCGGGATTGCTGCGGGACGTGAGAGCCCTGACCCCATCTCTCCGTGGGCAGCCGCAGCGCTGGCTGGCATGGGTGTGGAGAGGTTCGCCGCCAACCACTGGCAGAAGACGACCCGTTCTCTGGTGGAGGCGAGCGAGGTGCTGGTCTTCATGGAATCGGAGCATCGGCTCTTTTGCAGGGACTGGATCGAACCAGGCCGGCAACGGATCGAGGTATGGGCGATTGAAGACATTGGGCCGATCCCCGCGGAGCAGATCCCCGATAAGGTCGAGCGCACGTTTGCGCTGATCCGGGAGCGGACCGACGCCCTGCTCGAGTCTCTTCGCGCGGGCGCGGAAAAGGCACCCGAGTAGCGCATTCGCGTCGCGGGCGGTAGGATCGCTTGCATCCTTCCCCAGGAAGACGAAAGCCCTGATGTCTGATCCTGCAAGGCTGTCCGCGCGAATCCTGTGTAAGCTCCTGTGCCTGCTGGCGATGGTGCCGTTTGCGGGGCGGCTGAGCGCGCAAAGCTTCAACCTGCGGTCCGGCCGTGAGCCGATCGTCTCCCTCGACGGCCTTTGGCGGTTTCACGCGGGCGACAATCCAGCGTGGGCGAATCCGAATTTCGATGACTCGAAGTGGCCACTGCTGCGTGTTGGGACGAGCTGGACGCAGCAGGGGTATCCCAACTACGGGGGCTATGCCTGGTATCGCTTCTCGCTGGTGGCCGCAGAGAGCAGCCAGCCGCTGGCGCTGCTTCTTCCCAGGATCTACACCGGCTATCAGGTCTACGCGAACGGCCGGCTGATCGGAGCCGCCGGCTCAGTCACTCCCGCCCGCGCGCCCCATTTTGAGCCAGATCCGCATCTGTTTAAGATTCCTGCGGACATCGCAGGGCAGACAGGAATTGCGATCGCCGTTCGCGTGTGGGAATACCCTCCGATTGCGTCGTGGGTGGGCGGCGGCACGCTGGCCCCAGGAGCGGCTGCAGGCGATGCAGTCCTGCTGGCCGCGCGCCGCGACGAGGAGTTGGCACGGTCCCGGGAGCCGATGGTCAACGTCTACGCCTCCGGTCTTCTGTGCGCCGTGGTCGGCATTACCATTCTGGGATTGTTTTTCCTGCGGCGCGAAGACAAGGAATATCTGTGGTTCGCCGTACTGCTTCTGGCGAATGCCGCGGATGCGCTGCTGACGGCCGTCGGTTTTTCCGAAGCCATACCCTTTCTTCTCTTTCGCCTGACGGACGAGATCCTGGTGGCGCTGGCGACGGTGGCGGCGCTGGCCTTCTTCTCTCTGATCCTCGATGCCCGCCGGTCGCCGGCCTGGCGTCTGGTGTGCCTGTGCGCTGCGCTGAGTCCGCTGTCGGTCGCGTTCTACCATTTCCAATGGTCGTCGATCGGCATTGCCTACAGCCTGCAGCTGGCCTGCCTGCTGCCCGCTTTTCTGTGGATCCTGGTCGGCCTGATCGCAGCATCGGTTCGCGGCGACGCGTCGGCGCGTTTGTTGCTGGTGCCGGCAGCGCTGCTCTACGGCCTGCAGATTGTCGACAGCGTGGTGCGCATCTCGTGGGAACTGGGCTGGCAGCGAGTCTGGCCATCTCTGCAGATCAACGTTCTCGAGCGTCCCTTTCCGCTCTACGCGGCCCACGTCATTGAGGACATCTTCGTTTTGTCACTGCTGATGTTTCTGGTGCGCCGTTTCTCGCTGGCCCGGAGGGAAGAGGCGCGTCTGGCGGGAGAGATCGATGCAGCCCGGTCGATACAGGCCCTGCTGGTTCCATCGGCCGCTCCGGAGACGCCGGGATTCCGCGTGGACAGCATGTATCGGCCGGCCAGCGAGGTGGGCGGCGACTTCTATCAAATTTTGCCCTCACAGGACGGATCGCTGCTGGTGGTGGTGGGCGATGTCAGCGGCAAAGGGCTGCAGGCGGCGATGACGGTCAGCACGATTGTGGGGGCGCTGCGGGGGTGCGCCCTGCGCCAGCCCGGTGCGATTCTGGCGTATCTGAATCGGATTCTCGGAGGCATGACGAGCGGGTTCACGACCTGCCTCTGCGCTCGAATCGCGCCGGATGGAGCGATGAGCGTGGCGAATGCCGGGCATCTGGCGCCGTATCGGAACGGGGAGGAGTTGGAGCTGCCGCCGGGCCTGCCGCTGGGTCTCGCTGCCGACGCGGAGTATGAGGAGACAACGCTGCAGCTGAAACCGGTAGACACGCTCACTTTCCTTTCCGATGGCGTGGTGGAAGCGCGCAATGGAAATGGGGAGTTGTTTGGGTTTGAGCGGACGCTGAGGATCAGCGGCCAATCGGCGCAGGCGATTGCGGAGGCGGCGCAGCGCTTCGGGCAGGAGGATGACATCACCGTGCTGAGGCTGGCATTCGCGCCGGCGACTGTTACGGTTACTTAGCGACCGCGAGCAGTCCGCGGCCCTCCTGGACGGTGGTTTTCTTATGGCCCTGCTTCCGCCGTTGTCTGGTAAGATACTCCCACTTATTCACTGACCAGACGTTCGGAAGGCATAACTTCTTTCGGAGAAGGCGGATGGCGGGCGCCCATGCGGTGCGGAGCGTCCAACCCCTTGGCCAGATCCGGCGAGCGACGCGGCAGACGAGCAGCCGATGGAAAATCTGATTTTCGATCTGAAACTGGTCCTCCGCCAGTTGCGAAAATCGCCGGGATTCGCCGCCACCGCCGTGCTGATGCTGGCTTTTGGCATTGGCGCCGTGACGGCCATTTTCTCCCTGGTGGATGGAATCCTGCTGCGCCCGCTGCCCTTTCCGGATCCGGGGCGCCTGGTGACGGTGGGCGACCAGATTCGCGGAATGAACTGGGACTCTGCGGCCGACGGCCCTGTCTCGCCGCCGGAGATCACGAGTTACACGCAGGAGACGCATTCCTTCAGTGCGTTGGGAGGATACGGCTCAGAGGATCTGGAGTTCTCCGGAAACGGCCAGCCGGTGCGGCTGACGGCCGCGCGGATGACGCCTGGAGTCTTTCAAGCGCTGGGGGTGGCGCCGCTGATGGGGCGCATATTTACCCAACAGGAGGACGAGCAGGGCGCGCTGGTGGTGCTGCTGAGTTACTCGACATGGAAGGAGCGCCTGGGGGGAAAGCGGGACATTCTGGGAGCGAAGATCCTTCTGAACCGCAAGCCCTACACGGTGATCGGCGTAATGCCGAAGACTTTCGATTTCCCCATCGCAGAGGGCATCCTGGCTCGCTGCATGCTGTGGGTCCCCATGAGTTTTACGGCGGAGGAGCGCAGGCCGGATGCGGCGGGGGACTGGAATTTTGGCATGGTGGGGCGGCTGAAGCCGGGCGTGAGCCTGGATCAGGCCCACGCCGATGCCGAGCGAGTGGCGCAGCAGGACATGCGGGAGCTTCCGGCGGATCTTTCCACCTTTAAATTTCGCGCGGTGGTGCGTGCACTGCGCGGGGTGACGGTGCGGAATGCGAAGCCGCTGCTAAGGGTGCTGTTGCTGGCGGTGACGGTGGTGCTGCTGATTGCCTGTGCCAATCTGGCCAGCCTGCTGCTGGTGCGGGCGGTGCGGTACCAGCGGGAGATTGCGGTGCGGCTGGCGCTGGGTGCGTCCACGCAGAGACTGCTGCGCCAGGTGCTGCTGGAAAGCACGCTGTTGAGCCTGGCAGGCGGGCTGCTGGGCGTGGGCGGAGCGGCGCCCCTGGTGGCGCTGGGACGCGATCTGCTGCCGTCGAGTCTGCCGCTTATCGATTCTGTGCAGATGAACTGGCCGGTGGCAGGGTTTGCGCTGGGGCTGGCGCTGCTGACGGGGATTCTATGCGGGCTGGCGCCTTCGTTTGCGGCGCTGCGCACCAATGTGAATGCCATCCTGAAGGAAGGCGGCCGGACTGGCTCGGCCGGGGGGGCAAACGCGCGCCTGCGCTCCGTTCTGGTGGTGGGGGAAATTGCGGTGGCGCTGGTGCTGCTGACGGCCGCCGGGCTGCTGCTGCGCAGCTATGCAAAGATGAGCGCCGGCGATCTGGGATTCGAGCCGGACCACGTGACGACGGCCTTTTATGACCTGCCGCGGGCGGAATACAGCAACCAGGCGCGCGTGGATGCCTTCAATCAGGAGCTGGTGCAGCGGCTGGAGCGGCTGCCGGGCGCCGAAGCGGCGGGAATGGCCACGGCGATCCCGGCCTCCGATATGGCCGGGCTGGCCGGGTTTGTCCCCGAGGGATACAGAGTCTCAGAGGGGGCGCCGCCGCCGACCGCTGAGGCCATTCCGGTGGTGGGAGACTACTTCCGCGCGATGGGGATCGGCCTTCTCCAGGGGCGCTACTTCACCGAAGCCGACGATGCGCACAGTGAGCGGGTGGCGATCGTGAACCATGTGCTGGCGGCGCTCTACTGGCCGGGGGAGAACCCTGTCGGCAAGCAACTCCGGCTGGGGGCCTCGGGGATGGAGACTCCCTGGATGACCGTGGTGGGCGAAATCGCCGACGCCAAAGACTCCTCTCCCGATCGCAAGGCCGGGGCGCAGTTTTACTTCCCGGTGGCGCAGGAGGAAATCGACTCCGGCACTTTCATCTCCCCGGAGGACATCAATGGAAACGATCTCTACGTCGCGCTGCGGTCGCAGCTGCCGGGAACGCAGATGGAGGATGAGCTGCGGGCGACGGTGCGCCGGATGGATCCGCAGCTGCCGCTGACGCATGTGGCCACCATGCTGGAAGTGGTCTCAGAGAGCGAAGCGCCGCGACGGTTTAACACCGTGCTGGTTTCAGCGTTCGCGCTGGCGGCGGTTGTGCTGGCGGTGCTGGGCATTTATGGGGTCATTGCCTTCTCCGTCGCGGCACGGGCGCAGGAGATGGCGATTCGCATGGCGCTGGGGTCGGAACGGGGCGGCATCGTGAGGCTGGTTCTGAACTCGGGCCTGAAACTGGCGGCGACGGGTTGCGCGCTGGGGCTGGGCGGGGCGGCGCTGGCCTCAAGGCTGCTGCGGTCGTTCCTCTACGGGGTGAGCCCGTTCGATCCACTGGTGATGGGGCTGGCGGCGGGGGCGGTCTTCGTGCTGGCGCTGCTGGCGGCGGCGATGCCGGCGCGCCGGGCAGCGTCCGTGGATCCAATCCGGGCGCTGCGGGGCGAATAGCCGCCGCGATTCAGGTGGTGCGGGGCGCGGTGACGGTATGGTCTCGACGTCCTCAGGCCTCACGGATGCTGAGCACGGGACAGGGCGCCTGGCGCACGATCTCATACGCATTCGACCACGGAGGGCCGCTGTAGAGGGGGTGGTGCGGCTTGAGGCCGAGAACAATGAGGTCGGCGTGATAGCTGGATGCGAAGTCAAGCACGCAGGGGGCTGGCTTGCCGGTGAGCTGGTGGCCTCGGACGGAGGCTCCGTCGGTTGCCAGGCGGGCGACAAGAGCATCGAGGGCCGCGCCGTGCCGGGGGTCTGCGGATTGGCAGACATGCAGCACGTCCAGCTCCGTATGCCACTCGCCGACGGCGGTGAGCGCCCAGGGGGCGGCGTCCATCGATTGCGGAGAAAGATCGGTAGAGAAGAGCACGCGGCGGAGCTGGAGGTGCGGCCCGGCGCCGGGAGCGCGCGGACCCACGCACAGGACCGCACAGCTTACGTTATGGAAGATCTGCTGCGCGACGGAGCCGAGCAGCAGCCGGGGCAGACCGGTGCGGCCGTGGGTCCCCACGATGAGCAGATCGATCTGGTGCCGCGCGACAAAGGCTCCGGCGACGGCGGGGATTTCCCCCTGTTCGACCCAGCGGCGGCATTCGATGCCATCGAGGCGGTGAGCGCGGAGCAGGCGCTCGATGAGCTGATCGGAGTCGCGGGCGGCCGCGTCGGCAAGAGCCGGCACCATCTCCGGCGCGAAGACGTACTGGGAAGGCCGGAGCAGATGAAGAAGGTGCAGTGTGGCTCCGAAATGGCGGGCGACGGCCATGCCGTGCTCGACTGCGTGTTCGGAACAGGAGCCAAAGTCGGTCGCCACAGCGACATTCAGAATGGACACGCGCGGCGCGCATGCGAGAGCCATCGGGAGCCTCCCCCTGGAACCCATTCATGTCACGGGTGCGGGACGGCGGCCAGGACCGGGCCCGTCGTCCCGCCCTCGACGGAACTCAGTGCCTGGGCCTCGTCTTCTGCGGCTGGCCGGCGATGACCGGGTTGGGGTGCTCGCGCTTGTGGCGGGCGACGGCTTTGGCGATCTCCGCGATGGTGAAGTGAGCGTGGTGGTCCGACTGCAGGACATCCGCAGGAATCGAGGGAGCAGCCGGAACGGATGCAGGGATAGGGTTGTTCATACGTCCTCCGATGAACACGGTCAGCGGCCGCCGCGGAGGCGCTGGTCGCTGGAGTTGCCGGACAGGTTTGTGTGTCCAGCAGCGCTACGGCCGGCCAATCGGGAAATCGGCTCGGTTGGCCATAACGGAAACGCGGAGAGAACGTTGACTGAGTGCAGTATAGGCCTGTCCAGGGAGGACGGAACGCCTTCTCGCGCGGGGGAGATGACTTTGGTTTGGCCCGACGCAGAAACGCGCAATGAGTCTGACAGCGCTTGCTTTCGCAGCTATGTCGTAGCCGAGCTCAACGCGCTCAGAGAGAGTCGTAGACGAGGGCGACGAAGGTATTCGGCTGGATCGCGCCTTTCGCCCAGGTGGGATCGAGGTCGGCGGTGGGTTTGGCGGCGACGACTTCTTCGACGGCTTCGCCGGAGGCTTTGAGTTTCTCCACGCGATCGGCCACGGTCACCAGCATTTCACGGTAGGTCTGCAGCGCGGCTTTGTCGCCGAGGGCACCGTGGCCCGGCACGATCTTCGTGCGGTCGTCGGCCAGCGACAAAACCTGATCGACGCCGCGGATCATGCCGTTGATGGTGCCGCCGCTGCCGATGTCGATGAGGGGATACATGCCGTTGAACCACAGGTCGCCGGTATGAATGACGTTGCCCTTCACGAAATGGATGAAGATGTCGGAGTCGGTGTGGGCGTCGGGCGTGTGGATGAGGTCCTCTTCGTCGTTATTGACCCAGAGGGTTTCCGATTCGGGGAACGTTTGCTGGGGCAGGCCGGCATCGGGGGCTGCGGGGAACTGGGCATCGTAGGTCTGCATGGTCTGCGGTTTGAGCAGCCGGATGCGGGTGTAGTCCTGGGCAATGATGAAGGCGCCGGCCAGGTGCAGCGCGGCGTTGCCGTCGGTGTGGTCGAAATGCCAGTGGGTATTGATGAGAAGCTTCAGCCTGTGCGTGTCGAGTTTGCCCAGCGCTTCGATCAGCTTCGGGGTACCGGTGGAGATCTGCGAGTCGATGACCAGCTTGCCGTCGGGGCCGATCTGGCAGACGACATTGCCGCCGACACCCTGGAGCAGAAAGATGGTGTCAGTGAGTTTGGTGGTCTTGATGGTCTCGTTGGCGGCGGCGGTGCGCAGTTCCTGGGCGAGGTTGGGATTGGGCTGGACGGCGGGATTCGCGTTCGGCGGCGCCACGTTCTGGCCGGAGGGAAGGGGCTGCTGCCCGGGAGCGGCAGGGGGCGCCGGGGAAGCCGTTTGCGGGTTCTGGGCGGGCACGTTCTGCGCCTGCGCATCGCGAGCCAGCCAGGCGCCGGCGGTGGCCATGCCGGACTGGAGGAGGAAATCGCGGCGCGAGGGCATGGGCTTCAGAGGATTCCGGGAGGAAGGTTAAGGCCGCCGAGCATGCCCTGAACATTGGACTTCATGATCTCGTCGGCGCGCCGGCCGGCCTCGTTGAGGGCGGCGGCGATGAGGTCTTCGAGCATCTCCACATCGGCGCTGGCGCCCGTAAGGCTGGAGACCGCGGCCGGATCGATGGTGATCTTCAGCACTTCCTTCTTCCCGTTCATTTTGACGGAGATGGCGCCGCCGCCCGAGGAAGCCTCCACGATGGTGGCTGCCAGTTTCTGCTGGATCTGCTCCTGCATCTGTTTGGCCTGGCCCAGCATTTCCTGAAGTTTGAGTGGGTTCAGCATCATTCCTTCGTTCATCTTCTTTCTGTTGGACGCTTCCTGGGGGTACGCATTCTGCTTTTTTAGTGCATTTCCCGCAAGTCGAGCACACTGCGAATCTCAGCCTTGAAGAGCTCCTGGGCCCTGCGAACCAAGGGATTCTCCAGCGCCGCCGCCTGGGCGCTCCCGTTCAGAGGCGCGTTTTCCCGCGCGGGTCCCGTGGTGGCTCCGTTTCCGTTTTCTCCGGGCACAAACGTAATTTTCTGTGTGGCGCCCAGGGCTCGCATCGTTTTGCGGCAGATGGCCTCTGCGTCGGCGTTGACGGTGAGGGCGAGCATGGTTTTGCGGACGGCCAGCTCGACCTGAAGATTGCCGCCCTTGTCCGTCCACTTGCCCTGATGGATCAGGTTCGCGGCCGTTTCGTGGCCGGCCTGGGCCAGTGCCGCGCAAACTGCCTCGCGAATGCGGTCGAGGTCCGGCGCTTCGGCGATGGCGGGCGCAGCTTCGGCGCCGGCAGCCAGGGCCAGCGAACCCTCGGTCGCGGGCAGCGGTTCGGCCAGGCCCACGGCGGCGACGGGCTTCGCTTCCGCGGCGGCACGGCTGGCGCTTTCGACAGGAGAGAGCGCGCGCGGGGCGGATCCGGAGCCTTCGCCGGCGCTGCCGACAATCTTGCGGTCGCGATCGGCTTCAAAAGGAGATGGGCGCGGGGCCGGTTGAGATGCCGATGCGCTGCGTTCCGGCGCGGGGCTGGTCCGCGCCGGGGGCAGAGCCGCGGATTGCGGAACTGAGGTTCGTGGAGCTGTGCCCGCGTTGCGCGATCCGGAGCCACCGGATGAGACGGCGTGGCGGCCGCCGGGAAGCTGGCTCAGCAGTTCTTCGACCGGGAGCAGACGCTGCAGATGGACGAGCTTGACCAGGCCGAGCTCCAGGTGGAAGCGCTGTTCCTGGCGGTAATTGAGCTCGTCGAAGGTGCGCAGCATGATCTGGAGGAAGCGCGTCAGGTCTTCTTCAGAGAACAGCAGGGCGGAGCGTCCGGCGCGGGCGCGCTCGTCAGAGGAAATCTGGAGCAGATCGGAATTCTCGCCGCCGATGCGGGCCATGAGCGCGTTGCGCAGATAGCGCACGAACTGGCGGGCGAGAGCCGCCGGGCTGTTGCCGGCATTGAGCAGCGTGTTCAGCTCGGCGATGACGGTTGCGGTCTGGCCGGCGCTGATGGCCTCCAGCAGATGCTCGAAGACCGTGTTGGGCACCGAGCCCATCAACTCGCGGATCTGGTCGGCAACGAGGTGCGGGCGAGTGTTGACCAGCGGCGCCGAGGCGATGGCCTGGTCCATGATGGAGAGGGCATCGCGCATGGAGCCGTCGCCGGCTTCGGCCAGCAGGGCCAGCGCGGCGTCGTCGGTTTCGATTTCTTCCTGGGCGGCGATGGTCTGGAGCTGCATGAGGATGTCGTCAAATTTGACGGCGTGGAAGCTGAAGTGCTGGCAGCGCGAGCGGATGGTCTGCGGGATGTCCTCAGGCTGCGTGGTCGCCATCATGAAGACCACGTGTTCGGGGGGCTCCTCGAGGGTCTTAAGCAGGGCATTGAAGGCTGCGTCGGTAATCTGGTGAGCTTCGTCGAGGATCCAGATTTTGTATTTGTCACGCGCCGGCCGGTAGCGGGCGGCTTCGCGCAACTCGCGGACCTCGTCGATGCCGCGATTGGTGGCGGCGTCAATCTCGAGGACGTCGACGGAGTTGCCGGCGCGAATCTCCTGGCAGGAGTCGCAGATGCCGCAGGGCTCCAGAGTCGGGCGTTCGGGCGTGCCGGAGGGCGTGCGGCAGTTGAGCGCCTGGGCCAGAATGCGGGCGATGGTGGTTTTGCCGATGCCGCGGTGGCCGGAGAAGATGTAGCCGTGGGCGATGCGGCCCTGCTCGAGCGCGTTCAACAGCGTGCGGGTGACGTGCTCCTGCCCGGCCACGTCGGCAAAGCGCTGCGGACGATATTTCCGGGCGAGAACCTGATAAGCCATCGAATGCTGATTGTATCGCCTGGAGCGGTGGGTGAGTTTCCACCGTGGGCAGCATTCATTTCGCGATGAGTGTGACCCGATCCCCCAGGCCAGCGGCGGAGGCGAGCGCAGCGATTCCTCTGTCGAACGTGACAATCCTGCCCTTGTGGCGTAAAGAGAGGCCAAGCAGATAAGCGGCGGTTATTTGCTGATGTCCGGTCAGAAAATTCCGGAATGAAGGCGTGGCCTCCGCCATGCTGAGGTCGTCCTTCCAGAATTCGTGAACCGGAAAACGCAGAGTGTCCTCCAGCACGTCAATCGCCTGAGCGGGCCGGATCACATTTCTCGATGCCGCTGGATTCGCAATGATTCTGACAAAGGCGGCCTGGGTAAACGGGCAGGTAGCCCAGCCCTTTCGGGCATTCTGCATAAACCATCGCTGCGACGCGTTGTGGAACTCGGAATCCTCGGACAAGAGGCCGACCAGCACATTGGCATCGAGGAGGGTGACAGGCATCAGCGAATCTTGTGCAGGTCCTGCTCGCTGTCGAGGCGGTGGACCAGTTCCGCGGTAATGAGAGGCGAATTGGCTGAGCGGCTGAAGACGCGGAGCCCGTTTTTCATGTGAGTGGGCGCCGGCCTGGAGATGCCGCGGCGGATGAGGTCCGTCGCGGCCTTGCCCAGGGGGATGTCGCGCTGGGCGGCGTATTCCTTCACCTGCTCGAGGACGTCATCGTCAATGGCCAAAGTGGTGCGCATACTGACAAGATGATGCGCTACGAGGTAAGATGATGTCAAATCTACCGTCATGACATCAAAAATAAGGAATGATGCAGATCTGGTTTATCGACTGGCCGCGTCGGCGGACCTGTCGGCCATTCGCGCGCTGATTGACGCGTCGGTGCGGGGGCTGGGGCCGCAGGCCTACTCGCCCTCCCAGATTGAGCAGGCGCTGGGCAAGTGGCTGGGTCTGGATACGCAGCTGGTTGCGGATCAGACCTATTTCGTCGTCGGGCCGGCAGACGCCCCTGAAACGCTGGCGGCATGCGGCGGGTGGTCGCGGCGCCGGACGCCGTTTGGCGCCGATGCGCGGCCCGGACGCGACGACGCTCTGCTCGATCCGCGGGTGGATGCGGCAAAGATTCGAGCGTTCTTTGTGCATCCGGAGTGGGCGCGGCAGGGAATCGGCAGCCATCTGCTGGCGCTGTGCGAAGAAGCGGCGCGCGCGGAGGGCTTCACCCGCTGCGAGATGGGCGCGACACTGACCGGGATTCCGCTGTACCGGCGGCACGGGTATGTGGAAGGCGAGCGGCTGGAATTGCCGCTGGCTGACGGCGAGACGCTGGCGATTGTGAAGATGGGGAAAGACCTGTAGCCGGTAGCTTGGGGCCGGGGCCTGGGACTAACGGCGCGATCGCTGGGAGCGAGGCGTCGTGGTTTGCCTCGACTTCTTACCGGCGGCCTTCTTTTTTTTGCGCTCGCGGCGGCGGATCTCTTCCGGCGAGTACATGCTTTTGCGGCAATGCGGCGAACCGCAGTTGCAGCGGGCCTCGTCGTCGTCGCCGTCGTAAAGGAAGTAGTCGTAGGTGAGCTCTTCGCCGGCTTTGATGTTGCGGATGGCCATGATCCAGACCCGGCCCTCGCTCTCTTCCGTCTCGCAGTTGGGCTCGCAGGAGTGATTGATGAACATGGCCGTGCCGTGGCCGTCGATGACCATGGCGCCGTCGCCCACGCCGAAAAGGTAGGTCGTCGGCGACTTTTCGTATTTCTCGTCGGCTTCGTCTTTCGGAATGCGCTGGCCGGTGTACTCCACCACACGGGCGCCCTTGCGAATGGTCGCGGTGGTGTAGCAGCCGGCGGCGTGGATGGCGGAGGAGCGAATGACGAGACCCATATGCCTCCACAATAGCAAGCCGGGTGGCGGCCGGGATCGCCCGGCGCGTCTAAAATGGGAGGTGATGCAGCGCTTCCTGACTTTTGCCGGAGTTGTTCTTCTGTTGACGCTGCCCGCCGCAGCCCAACAGCAGGACAACAGTGCGCCGGCGCAGCAGCAGCAGGCACCGGCCAGCACAAAGGAGCAGCAGACCAAGCCGGAGAAGAAGAAGTCGACCGCTGCAGCCAACCCGTTCCCGGAAGAGAAGTCGAAGGACGCCGCGCAGCAGCAGAATCCGCCGCAGGATTCGAATGTTCCTTCCGCGCCCGAGCCGGCCGCGCAGAAAGATCAAGCGTCGCCGGCGAAAAAGCCTTCGACTGCGGATCAGAATCCCTTTCCCGAGGCCGAGTCGCAGAAAGCGGCGCGGCAGGAGCAGCAGGAAGAGCAGCCCACGCCGAATGCAGGCGACGAGAACTACAGCTCCAGCCAGGTGCACCTGAAAGGCATGGAAATTGCGCCGGATGCCGACTCGGATGCCGCGCCCATCCAGGCCAGTTCGCCCCTGCCTTACGATCCAAAGCTGGCGAAGAAGGACGCGCAGATTGGCGACTACTATCTGGAAACGGGCGACTTCAAGGGCGCGTACGACCGCTATGTGGAGGCGGCGCGCTCTGACCCGGGCAACGCCGAGGCGGTGTGGGGTCTGGCCGAATCGGCGCACCACCTGCAGATGAACGATGTGGCGATCAGGAACTACCGCCTCTATCTGGCTGCGCTGCCCCATGGGCCCCATGCGAAGGAGATTCGCAAAACCCTGAAGGACATGGGCATTGATCCCGGCCCCTGAAGCCGCGGTGATATAGTTTTCCCGAATTCCAAATGCCCGTCATGCATCCCGTTCTCCAGCAGGTGTTCGATCGGTACCGTCCGGAGCTGGCCGACCGGGACGCGGAATGGTGTCAGCGGCATCCCCGCCAGGACGACCGGCAGTGGAGCGCGCAGGAGCTGATCGAGCATCTGGTGCTCACCTGCCGCAGCACCAGCCGGGAGCTGGAGAGGCGCCTGGAGCGGGGCCACCCTACGCGCGCGCGCAGCTCGCCACTGCAGTGGTTTCTGCAGCTGGTGGTGCTGTCATTCGGGCGCATGCCCAACGGCGTGCCCGCGCCCATTTTTGCCCGTCCCGACCAGCTGCGCTGGAGCGCCAGGGACGGCGCCGCGCTGCTGGAGGCGCTGCGCGTGGAAATGGAGGGCATGGACGAGCGGATCAGCCAGTGCCGGCAGAGCTTCGGCATCCAGCGGGTGGCCTCGCATTTTCTGCTGGGGCCCTTACGGCCGGACCAGTGGCGCCGCTTCCACGTGGTCCACATCGGGCACCATCTGGACCAGATGAAGCGGATCGGGAAGTCGGTCAGCGATGCCGCCCGGACGGAGGCGTCCCCCCTTCATCCAGCAGCGCCGTCCGCAGTCGCGCGTCAGTAGCTCGACTTGATCGCGACTCCGATTCTCTGCAGCCTGAAGGACATGTCTAACCAGTCTGAATTGCTTCGCACCATTTGCGGACCACAGGGTGATGCTGGGACCATGCTGCCCAGACGGATCGCGCCCATTGCTCTACGCGATCGGCGTGTTCTTCCGGTGTAGCAGCGCCGAGAGGGTGGCGCACCGTGAGAGGTCCCGGAGTGACGGGGGATCAGCCACGGGTATTCATGCTTCTTCGCGGTGATGGAGACCATCGATGCGTTGATGCGCTCCATCGGCCAGACACGCTCGAAGAGCAGAAGGAGTCGGCTCAGGTGAATGCCCACTGAGTTGCGTGCCTGGGGGGTGTCGACACCCGGATGCTGCACTGCATAGGCGTCAACTGTGAGCCGGTGGACGCGCATGTAGCGGGGATCCTGGTATTCGCGCGCCAGCAACTCGCCGTACGCCTGCCAGCAGCCGGGCGAGGAGAGGATGTAAGGGTGAGTGGGGGCCGCCGCCCCCGACTGCGCAGCATCCGGGAACAGGTCCCCACATCCACGGCACCGACTTTCTGGTTCCACCGTCCCCTCAGTACCTTGACTTGATGGCGTAGGTCAGGCCCATGGTGAACTGGAACGAATTCCGCTTTGTGGGTGGCAGCGTGGCCGGCGGGTCGTTGAGATAACTGTCCAGGGTTCCCACGGAGAAGCCGAAGCTTTTGTAGGTCGGAAAGGTGACCGTGTCCGTCTCCTGGGCGGAGTAATCGTGCGGGCTGTTAAACGCCGGAATGAAGCCCACGGTCTGGGTAAAAGCGAGCAGCTTCAGCTTCACGGAGTAGTCAGCCGCCAGGGTGGAACCGATCAGGTTCTGGTTGGTTGAGCCGGAACCGGAGATGAAGCTCTGCTTCTCGTATTGCAGAGTTGCCTTCAGGTCGGCAAGCTGTTTGGGCGTCTTCAGGGCTGTCCAGCCTGCGCCGCCACCGTAAATCTGCTGCAGGTTCAGGTCCTGGCTGAAGTTGTGGTCGAAGGCAGTCTGGGCCAGGCCGAAGAAGCGCGGCGCGAAGTATTCGTCGCGCTCGGCGTCCAGGTGCAGGATGGAGGACTTGGTGGAAGTCGCCGCGACCGGCCCTGTGGGCGTGGTGTAGCCGGGTTGCGTGATTTTGCCGAAGGAGCCGCTGAAGTCCGCGGAGGTGCGGTTGCGGGTATCGAGCCAGGTCATGGTGGGCACGGTGCGGATGAGCCCCACGCTGCCCGAAACGGTGTACTGGTTCTGGGTCGCGCTGACCAGCGTGGCCCCGGCGGTGGCTGCGCCGTTCCATCCGGTGAAGAAGCCGGGCTCGTGATAAAGCTGCTTGTCGAGGGTGGCTTTGTCCACGATGTATTCCGCATTCTTCGTGGCGATCGGCGGCGGTGCCTCCTGCTGCGCGGCCGGGTGGACGGTGACCGATTCGCTGGTGGCATCGATGGGGCCCGTGGGCAGCCGCCGGTCGGACTTCTTACCGCGGTGTTTCACGGTCTTGTCGAGGACGGCGAAGTCACCGGTCGCGTGCAGTTCTTTGATCTTGTCCCAGGAGACGGTTACATCGCCCAGCGAGTCGCTGTGAAAGGTGAGGGTGCCGTCAGTTTCTTTCACGAGCTTGCCATGCAGAGTGTCGCCGTTGCTCAGCACCAGGGTGTCCGGCGAAGCACCGGGTTTGTCCTGCGCCGCGCAGCGCAGCAGCACGGATGGAGCCAGAAGAAGCAGCGACAGAGCGACGGCGCTGCGGGAGAGATGGGGGTATCGACACATAATTTCGGTCCTCCTCGGGAAGGGGGCTGCAGGCGATGGATAAGGATGGCGATCTGAACGTGCGATGCGTCCCGTGCGACCTTGTGTTGCGTGGCTGGACGCGCCGACGGCTTTTCCTCTTACAATGAATGTATGACGCTGACCCGCGAAGAGGCCCTGGACTTCTTCCATTCCGACGATCTGATCGGTCTGGGAATGGAAGCGGATGCGGTGCGCAGACGCCTGCATCCGGAAGGCGTGGTCACCTATATCATTGACCGCAATATCAACTATACGAATTTCTGTACTGAGTATTGCACCTTCTGCGCGTTTTACCGGCCGCTGAAAGGCAAGCAGGCCAGCGAAGGCTACATTCTCGACTTCGAGACCATCCACGACAAGATCGCTGAAACGCTGGAGATGGGCGGCACCGGCGTGCTGATGCAGGGCGGCCTGCACCCCGATCTGAAGATCGACTGGTTCGAGCGGCTGCTGCGCGGTATCAAGCAGCGCTTTCCGCAGATCTGGCTGCACTGCTTCTCCGCGTCGGAGATCCTGGCCATCGCCGAATACAGCGAGCTTTCCGTGCGGGACACGATCGCGCGGTTGCGCGAGGCCGGCCTCGATTCAATCCCTGGCGGCGGCGCTGAAATCCTCGACGACGAAGTCCGGCATCGCATTGCGCGCCTCAAGTGCCGCACCGAGGACTGGGTGCTCGTGCACCGCACCGCGCACCAGCTGGGTATGCGGACCACGGCCACCATGATGTTCGGCGTAGGCGAGACGCTGGAGCAGCGCGTGAATCACTTTGACGTGATTCGCCGCCTGCAGGAAGAGACGGGCGGATTCACTGCGTTCATCCCCTGGAGCTTCCAGCCAAAGCACACCGCGCTGGGGGGACGCGGCTGGGACGAGGCGACGGCGGTGGAGTATCTGAAGGTACTGGCCATCTCGCGGCTTTATCTCGACAACATCGAGAACGTGCAGTCGAGCTGGGTAACCCAGGGTCTCAAGGTTCTGCAGATGGGGCTGCGCTTCGGCGGCAACGACGTCGGGTCGGTGATGCTGGAGGAGAACGTGGTGCGCGCGGCCGGGACCTCGAACTGTACGACGGAAGAAGAGCTGCGGCGCGTCATCCGCGATGCCGGGTTCAGGCCTGTGCAACGGGACACGCTGTATCGGACGATGTTCCTGAACTAGCTGCGCCCGCCTGTCGCTTCCTACTTGAGATCGATCTGTCCTGTCAGCACGTGCGCGATCAGGCGGTATTCGCCGTCGGCGGTGGTGCGCGTGAAGCTGCGGAAGAAGCCGCCCTTGTCTACGCCCCAGGCGGACGCATTCACCTCGCCGATATCGACGGACGCGTGCACCGAGCTGTAGTCGCCGGTATCGCCCGTGGCGATGTTGATTTGCCCCGCATACAGGTCGATGTCCTTGTCGCCCTCCAGATTGTTCACCGTCACTTCTCCGGCGCCCATGTGCAGGCGGAGGCTGGTGCGGTGGGGCACCTCGATGCGAATCTCCAGATTGTTCTCGTGCTCAAGGTCGCTGTCGATGGTCAGCCGCTGGTGGGCCGGATCGCCGCTGAGGTGAAAACGCACCGCGTGCGGATCCCTGGCGCTGGTGCAGGTGATGTGCAGCGCATTGCTGGCCGTGCCGGTAATGGTAATGCCCGATGGGAGCGACTGAATGGCCAGCGTTCCCCGGTCGTGCAGCGACGCCTCGGGCGGTTGTGCGCAGGAGCCGGTCGCCTCACCATAGCCCGCGGTCCCGCACACCAGAACCGCGGCGGCCATGCCGGCACAGAGCTTTTTCATGCAGGAAACATACGTTCGTTGGCGTCCCGAAGTTCCCCCCTTTCTGGACACTTTGGCGGTCGCCGGGTGATTCTGAAAGGGCTCGGGCGGTTTTGGGTTTTTGCGCGAAGCGCGGCTGCCCGCACGGCAAGTGCCATGATCATTAATCTCGCTCGACGCGCGCACAATCACAACTGGGAACTCGACCCCATCGTCCGCTCGCTGCTGGACACCGACTTCTACAAGCTGCTGATGCTGCAGTTCATCTGGAAGAACTTTGCCGGGACGCGGGCGACGTTCTCTCTGGTGAATCGCGACGGCGATCTCAGCTTTGCCGAGGCCATCGATCCCGAGGAGCTGCGCGCCCAATTCGATGCCATCCGCAAACTCACGTTTCGCAAGTCGGAGCTGATCTGGCTGGCCGGTAACACCTTCTACGGCACCCGCGATATCTTTGAGCCCGCGTTTCTGGAGTGGCTCGAACAGAGCTTCCACCTGTCGGATTACGAGATGTCGCTGGAGGGCGGTGACCTGTGCGTGACGTTTCGTGGCCTGTGGACCGAAACCACGATGTGGGAGATTTATGCGCTGGCCATCATCAGCGAGATGCGGACCCGAGCCAGCCTGAAGCGCCTGAACGAGTTGGAGCTGGATATCCTCTACGCGCGCGCCAAATCGAAGTTATGGGAGAAAATGGCGCGCCTGCGTGGCGTGCCGGGGCTGCGCGTGAGCGATTTCGGCACTCGCCGGCGCCACAGCTTTCTGTGGCAGGAATATGTGGTGGGCGCGATGGCCGACGTCCTGGGGCGCCATTTCACCGGGACCTCGAACACATACCTGGCCTACAAGCACGATCTCGAAGCCATCGGCACCAATGCCCACGAGATCCCCATGGCGCTGGCCGCGATGGCCAACAGCGAGGCGGAGCTGCGGGAGTCGCAATACAAGGTGCTGGAGCTGTGGCAGCGGACGTACCAGGGCGAGCTGCTCATCCTGCTGCCGGATACCTTCGGCACCACGCAGTTCCTGCGCGACGCGCCGGGCTGGGTGGCTGACTGGACGGGGCAGCGGGCCGACAGCAAAGATCCGCGCATCGCGGGCGAGGAGTACATCGCGTGGCTGGAACAGCGCGGGCGCAATCCGCGGGAAAAGCTGTTCATCGCGTCGGATGCGCTTGATGTGGATGAGATTCTCGAGCTGCACCAGGCCTTCTCCGGGCGCATTCGCTTTGCCGCCGGCTGGGGCACTCTGCTGACCAATGATTTCCGCGACTGCAACCCGCAGGGCGGGAACTTCGATCCGCCGCGCCTGGTGTGCAAGCTGCAGGACGCCAACGGGCGCCCGGCGGTCAAGCTGTCGGACAACCTCGATAAGGCGCTGGGGCCTGCGGAAGAGATCGAGCGTTACCGCAGGATTTTCGGGGTGGAGGGGATTGCGCGACGGGCGGTACGGACTTAGAGATCCGAAATTCTGACATTCTGAATTGCAGAGATTCTGTCATGGACATTGCACGCATCGGCAAGCGCGGCACCCTGGTGATTCCGGCCAAACTGCGCCAGCGTTTCGCGCTGCGCGAAGGCGATCTGCTGGTCACCGAAGAACGCGAGGACGGCATCCTGTTGCGGCCGGCCATCGCCGTGCCAGTAGAGATCTACACGCCGGAGCGGAAGGCGGAGTTCCTGCTGAACAACGCGGTCACGCAGGAGGACTATGACGAATCCTGCCGTATTATTCGCGAGGATTTCGGCCTGGATCCGGCAAAGATTCCGAATACGGACCCGGGCATGCGCTGCGAACTTCCCACGAACCCCGAGTTTGACCGGATGATGGGAACGATCCAGCGCAACCTGGCCAAACGCACAACGGCGTCCAGGCGACGTGCCTGACTCGCTGCGCGTCTTCTTTGACGCCAACGTGCTCTTCTCCGCGTCCTATCAGCCGGAGCATGCGTTTCTCGCGTTCTGGCGGGATCCCTCGGTGGCCTGTTTAACCTCTTTCTACGCGGCAGATGAGACGAGGCGGAATTGTGTCAGCGATCAACACGGACAACGGCTCGAAACGCTGCTCGAACAGACCCACATGGTCACCGACGCAACCGAAGCGCCGCTTCCGCCAGCCATAGTTCTGCCGGCGATAGATCGGCCTATTTTGGCAGCGGCCCTGCAGGCCAGCGCGGACTACCTGATCACGGGAGATAAAGGGCATTTTGCCAGATGGATGGGTCAGCCGATTCCCACGCCAACCGGAACTCTGACCAGCCTGCGCTCCCGGCCGATGCTGCTCCTGCTCGCCCGGCGTTCGTAGATACGCCGGCGCGCGAAGCCGAAGATGAAAATCCCGTTGCTAATGTGCGACGGATCCGGCTGAAGAAGCTGCGGTGCCCCGCAGCCGCTCCACCACCAGGGGCGCCAGCTGCGACACATTCCCCGCGCCGAGGGTCAGGATGGCGTCGCCCTCGCGCGCCTGGGCGACGGCCTGGGCGATGGCAGCTTCCGGCGAAGCCGCATAACGCACCTGCCCGGCAGGCATCGCGGCCACCAGCGCCTGCGCCGTCACGCCCGGGATGGGCTCCTCGCTGGCCGCATAAATGTCGAGCATCTGCACCGACGTCGCATCGTCGAATGCGTGCGCGAACTCCTCCATCAGGTCGCGGGTGCGCGTGTAACGGTGAGGCTGGAAGATGACATGCACGCCGCCGTAGCCACAGTCCTTCGCTGCGCGCAGCGTGGCGCGAATCTCCGTGGGGTGGTGGCCGTAGTCATCCACGATGGTGACGCCGCGCTCGCAGCCCTTCACCTGGAAGCGGCGATCGACGCCGCGGAAGGATTTCAGCCCGGCGGCGATGGCCTCCGGCTTGATCTCGAGCTGCGCCGCGATGGCCACCGCGGCCGTGGCGTTCAGCACGTTGTGTTGCCCCGGCACGTGCAGCTCCAGCGGACCGTAAATTTCCCCGCCGACCGCAACCTCAAAGCGGGAGCGGCACTGGCGCTCGCCCTGAACCGGCGCGCCGGCCGGCGGAGCGGGCAGGAGCCGCAGCACAAAATCCGCCTTCGGAGACGCTCCATAGGTAAACACCCGACGCCGCACCCGGGGCAGGATAGCCGCCAGGCGGGCATCGTCCGCGCAGGCCACGCAGGCGCCGTAGAAGGGCACCTTGTCCATGAACTCAATGAACGCGCCCTCCACGTCGGCCATGTCGCGGTAGCAGTCCATGTGTTCCTTGTCCAGATTCGTTACCACGGCCAGAATCGGCGAGAGCCGCAGGAAGGAGCGGTCGCTCTCATCGGCCTCCGCAACCAGATACTGGGACTGCCCCAGGCGCGCATTGGAGCCCATCGTGTCGACGCGGCCGCCGACCACCACCGTGGGGTCCAGTCCGCCGGCGGTCAGCACCGCAGCCACCATGGAGGTCGTGGTCGTTTTGCCGTGCATGCCGGCGATGGCGATGCCGTATTTCAGCCGCATCAGCTCGGCCAGCATCTCCGCGCGCTGGATGACGGGAATTTTGCGCGCCCGCGCCTCCATCACCTCGGGGTTGCGCTCGTTCACCGCGGAGCTGGCCACGACCACCCCGGCGCCCACGACGTTCGCTGCGGCGTGACCCTCAAAGACCGTGGCCCCCAGGGTGGCCAGCCGCTCCGTCACCTGCGATCGCCGCAGGTCCGAACCGCTGACGGGATAATTCAGATTGAGCAGGATCTCGGCAATCCCGCTCATGCCGATGCCGCCGATTCCGATGAAGTGAACGCGCTGCGCCTTGGCGAACATAGTCCTGAACCCTAAGGTAAACCACGAGACGCGCCGGGCAGAGGGGTGGCCGTTGCGTGGCCTTGTCCGCGCCCTTTGTGCTCTCTGTGGTGGAGTTTCGCTACTGGCTCGCGCCCGATCCCTGCGGCGGTCCCGTGTGCAGCACCAGGTCATCCTGGTGGATGAACCGGATGTCCACGTCGAAGCCCTTGCGGCCGTTCCACTGCGCCTGCGTGATGGGGAAGTGAAAGATCATCTGGCCTGCAATCGTCTGGCCCGGCTTCATGGTGACGTCACGCGGCACGGCGCTCTTCTGCTGCGCCAGCAGCGCGGGATACGCCACGAAGACCTTGCGATAATCTGACCCGCTTGCGGCCAGGCTCTGCTCCACCTGTCCGTCCGGAAGGGTCAGGTTGCCGAACATGTCCCCGAGGAACAGCGGCAGCTTCGTCGTGCTTTTGATCTGCACGTCGGCGATCACGATGACTTCGTCGATCACGTTGGGGCCGCCGTTCACTCCGCCCAGGCCCGAGCCCGTGGATAGCTCGCGGTGGATGGGATACGCATACAGCGAGGTCACCTGGCCGGCGTGCACCGGGCCGGTCCACGTCGCCCACACGTACGCCGCGATGATTCCCGCCGAGACGACAATGGCCCCGACGACCGCGAACACCGGATGGATGCTGGATTCGTTTCGTTCAGACATCTCGCTCTCGCATTCTAGCTGAATGCCCCCTCAGGCGGGCCGCCGCCGCAGCGCGTCCAGGAACGCCTGAGGCTCCAGCGTATTCAGCACGTCTTCTTTGCGCAGCCAGGCCCGCCGCAGTTGCCGGATCCCGTACCGCATCTTGTCCAGATGGCTCGTATGATGCGAATCCGTGTTGACGGCGATGCGGCAGCCCAGTTCCTTCGCCAGTCTCAGGTCACGATCGCACAGATCCAGCCGGTCGGGATAGGCGTTATGTTCCACGGCCACCCCCAGCTCAGCGGCTCGGCGCAGAATCGCGGCCATGTCCAGCGGGTAGGGCTCGCGGCGCAGCAGCAGCCGCCCCGTGGGATGCCCGAGGATGCGCATGTATGGATTCTCCAGCGCTCGCAGGATGCGCTCCGTCATCTGTGCCTCCGGCATGTTGAACAGCGAATGCACGCTGCCGATCACCACATCCAGCTGCGCCAGCACCTCATCGGAGAGGTCGAGCGCCCCGTCGGCCAGAATATCCACCTCGATGCCGGCGAAGACCCGGATCTTCCCCTCCATCTCCCGATCCACGGCGCGGATATTCCGCATGTGTTCGAGGGCGCGCGGGTCGTCGAGGCCCATGGTCATAGCCAGGTTCTTGGAATGGTCGGTGATGGCGATGTACTGGTAGCCGCGCGCCAGGCCGGCATCGGCCATCTCGCGGATGGTGTTTTTCCCGTCGGTGACGTTGGTATGCATGTGCACGTCGCCGCGGATGTCTGCCCGCTCGATCAGCTTCGGCAGCCGGTGCGCCTCGGCTGCCTCAATTTCTCCGTTGTTTTCGCGCAGCTCGGGAGGAATCCAGTCCAGTCCCAGCGCCGCATAAATCTCCTCTTCGGTAGCGCCGGCCACAAAGGATCCGTCTTCTACCCGGGCCAGCGCGTACTCGCTGAGCGTGTAGCCGCGCTTGAGTGCCCGCTGCCGGATCGACACGTTATGCATCTTCGATCCTGTGAAGTACTGCAGTGCCGCGCCGTAGGAGCCCTCCGGCAGCAGCCGTACGTCGATCTGCAGCCCGCTGCGCAGCCGGAAGCTGACCTTGTTCTGGCCTTTGGCCAGCAGCGTGTGCACCGGGGGATAATTCGCGACATACTCCACCGCCGCGCTCACGCAGTCCTCCGCGCAGGCCGGACCGGTAGTCAAAATGTCCAGGTCGCCCACCGTATCGCGACCCCGGCGCAGGGACCCGGCAGGCAGAATCGTCGTCAGCCCCTCAAAGCGGCGCAGATACTCGATCAGCTTCTCCGCGGCAATCTCCGCGTCGTCCAGCAGGAAGCGCCCGCTGCTCTGCTTGTAATCCTCAATGCCTTTGCGCAGTTTCTGGATGAGCTTCTCGCCAAAGCGCGGCAGACCCTGCAGGCGTCCGGCACCAATGGCCTGCTCCAGCTCCTCCACGGAGCCGACCTGTAATGCATCCCACAGCAGCGCGACGGTTTTCGGGCCCATGCCGGGAAGGCGCAGCAGCTCCAGCATGGTGGGCCGGTATTTCAGCAGCAGCTCTTCGCGCAGCGGCAGGGTGCCGGCGCGCTCAATCTCCTGAATGTTGGCCGCCATCCCCTTGCCGATGCCGGGGATCTCCAGCAGCTTCTTAGGATCGCCGGCAATCGTGCTGAGCTGGATGGTTGAGGATTCCACCGCTTCGGCGGCCCGTCGATACGAGCGGATGCGAAACGGATCGCCCGCACCGATCTCCAGCAGGTCGGCCGTCTCCGCCAGGAGTTGTGCCATCGAGCGATTGTCCATCGGAGACGATTACACCACTTTCGGGAAGAGGGAATCCAGAAGCAGGGAATTCCGGCAGCGCACGGTCCGGCCCCCGGCTCAGCGCAAAAAGCCCGCACCGTCGCGGGCTTTCCCCAACTCTCGATGGAAATTCTGCGCTTCACTTGCCCTCAGGCAACTTCCCGGGCACGGATTACCTGATCTGCCTGTGGCCCCTTTTGGCCCTGAACGATGTCGAACTCAACGTCATCGCCCTCCTTCAGGCTCTTGTATCCATCCACCTGGATTGCGCTGTAGTGGACGAACACATCCGGCCCATCGTCCCGGCCGATAAACCCGTAGCCCTTCGCATTGTTGAACCACTTCACCTTGCCTTTGTATTGAGCCACAAACGCGAACCTTCCTCTCAGGCAGACTGTGGTTGGGGAATCCAACCTGCTGTCGAATAGAGACGCTGTGCTGTGGCCTTTGGGTTTTCTTCTGGAAAACAGGAAGGTTGAGGTTACTTCTTTCGTCGCCCTATGCTACGAACGTAATACATCACCGAAATGACGGTCTTGCCGTCCGCAATCTGCCCCTTGTCGATGAGCCGCAGCAGCCGCGAGAGCGGCACAAACTGCAGCTCAATCGACTCGTCATCCTCCGGCTGCGCCTGCCCCGGGACCAGGTCTTCCGCCAGAAAAACCTGGTGCCATTCGCCAAGGAATCCTGGACTTGCGAAGTACTTGACCAGCTTCGTCCACTTCCGCGCCTGGTAACCCGTCTCCTCCAGCAGTTCGCGTTTGGCCCCGTCGAGGTGGCTCTCGCCCGAGTCCATCTTGCCCGCCGGCAGCTCGTACATATACTGCTGCGCGGCGTGCCGGAACTGCCGCTCGAGCAGGATCAGGGGATCTTTTTTGCTCTTCGAGCTGTCGACGGCCAGAATCACCGCCGACCCGCCGTGCCGGATCACGTCGCGGGTGACTTCCTTCCCGTTCGGCTCCCGGATGACATCCGTCTGCACCCGGAACAGCGGACCGTCATACGAGATCTTCGACGACAGCACCTGGGCCGGACCGCCGGCATCGATCTTCAGTTTCCGCTTGACCGGCGCCGCATCCGCAACCGCATTCTTCAGGGATTTCTTCGATCTCGCCTTCTTCGCCACGCGCCGCCTCCGATCCTTCCTACGGTACCATCGGCGCCTGTTTCCGCGGTGAATGCGCTCCCACGCCTCGTTTCTGCATCTTCCCGCTTTGCCGCTGCATCCGATTTTCGCGGCCCTCCCCCGAGCCGCGGAGCATGCCGCGGCCTCGATCCCCGAACCCTGCCGACGAGCGTGAGAGACTGGAGTGCAGACCTGCGGCCGTGAACGTCGACTGTTATCCCATCTCGCTGCTGCCTCGGCTCAGCCGGCTGTTTCTCGACTACACCTCCAGCCGCGAGCCGCTCGCCCCTTTCTACCGCAACACCCCGTCCGATCTCCCCACCGCCGTTCCTGAACAAAACGCCCCCCATCGGAATGCCGTCGCCGACCGGCTCCTCGAGCAGAACCGCGCCTGGTTTTCCGACGCTGGCCACGCCGGAGCGAAGACTCTGGCCAACATCGAGCGCCTTCGCCAGGGAGCCGGAGCCTTCCTCACCGGCCAGCAGGTCGCGCTCTTCACCGGGCCGCTTTTCACGCTGCTGAAGGCTGCCACCGTCATTCAGCGCGCGCAGGCGGCTGGAGCCGTGCCCATCTTCTGGCTGGCCAGCGAAGACCATGACTTTGCCGAAGCCGACCACGTCACGCTGCCGTCACGCCATGCGCTGCACACGCTGCGCGTCCATCCTGACCCGCCGCCTCACGGCCAGCTCGTCGGCGATGTGCGCCTTGGGCCGGGCATCGCGACCGTTCTGGAACGCGCGGCGGAGCTCATCGGCGGCACGCCGGAGTTCGACCGGCTCGCTGCCTGCTACACCCCGGACGCCACCTTCGCCTCCGCCTTCGCGCGCTTTCTGGCTGCCGCCTTCGCCGACTTTGGCCTCGTCGTCATCGACGCTTCCACCCGCGCCTTCCACGCCCTCGGCGCGCCCGTCCTGCGCCACGCGCTGGAGCACGCCGAGGGGCTGGAGGCGGCGCTGCACGACCGCGACAAGCTCCTCGCCGAGCGCGGCTACCACTCCCAGGTCCTGGTGGCCCCCGGCAGCAGCCTGCTCTTTCTTCTGGACGAGGCCACCCGCGCCCGCACGCCGCTTCGCCGTAAGAACGGAAGCTGGATCGCGGGGAAGACCCAGTACTCCACCGCCGAGCTGCTGGCGATTCTCGACTCTGCCCCGGAGCGCCTGAGCCCCAACGCCCTGCTGCGCCCCGTTTTTCAGGATTTCCTGCTGCCCACCCTCGCCACCGTCGGCGGCCCCGCGGAGATTGCCTACTTCGCTCAGTCGCAGGTGCTCTTTGACGCTATCCTCGGACGCACGACGGCGGTGCTGCCGCGCCTGAGCGCTACGCTCGTCGAGCCGGCCATCGCCGAGGTGATGGCCCGGCATGAGCTGACGCTGGCCGACATTCTGGAAGCCCACCCCGACGAGCTGGCCCATCGCCTCGGCGCGCGCTCCCTGCCGCCGGAGGGGAAGCGCCACCTGGCGGCCACCGGCAACGCCCTCAACGACGAGCTGGACGGGCTGCTGGCGTGGACAGAGTCGCTGGACCCCAGCCTCGGCCGGGCAGCTCACGTCTCCGCCTCCAAGATGCGCTACCAGATGAACCGTCTCCGCCGCCTGGCCGCCAATTACCAGCTCCAGCGCGAGGCCAGCATCCGCCGCCACGTGGATACGCTCTCCTTCAACCTCTTCCCGGACCGGCATCCGCAGGAGCGCACCGTGGGCGGCGTGGCGTATCTGGCGCGCTACGGGACCGCGCTGCTGTCGACGCTGGTCGAGCAGGCCACCTCGGATTGCACCGGGCACAAAGCCATCTGGCTGTAAGCCGCCGGCAAATTGCACAGCCCGGCGTCCGGTGATAGATTCGGCCTCAAACAGGTCTTTTTGCAATAAGATCGTCCCGGGACTCGCTGTATGGCCAAAGCGAAAGCCAATTCGGTGTTTGAGGTCGCCTGCCCGGACTGCGGGGCTATGCTCAAAGTGGATGCAGGTACCCGCGCCGTCATCGCTCACACGCCCGCGCCGCGCAAGCGCATGTTCGAGGATTTCGACCAGGCCACCCGCGCTCTCCGTGAAGCCGAAGAGCGCAAAGAAAGCCTCTTCCGCCAGGCCGTGGACGCGGAGAAAAACAAAGAAGACCTCTTCAACAAACGATTCGCTGAGGCCATGAAAAAAGCCAAAGAAACGCCGGATACCGGCAAGCCGCTCCGCGAATTCGATCTCGATTAAAGGCAGCGCATCTCAAAATTTATGGATACTGAAGTCGCTCCTATGAAAATCGCTCGGCAGGTGGAAGACAGCCTCTCGGAAATGCACTGGACACGCGGTGTGGCCGCGGGCTCGCTGCTGGTCGGCGCCATCCTTCTCTTCACCGGCCGCCGTAAGTCGGGATTGGCCGTTGCCGCCGCCGGCGCCGCCGTCGCCTTGCTTGAGAACCCCGAAGCCGTTCGCGATTTCTGGGATCAGGTGCCCCGCCTCCTGCGCTCCAGCCAGGATTTCCTCGTCCGCATCGAGGACTTCATGGATGAGCTGAACAAGCAGGGGATTCGCCTGCGTAAGGCCGTTTCCAGCGACTAAGCCGCGGGGCTGCCTCCATGGCTCGGTCACTTCGCGACAAACACCGCCCTCACTTTTCCTTATCGCGGCGATCAAGCGCAGCCGTGCGGTGAAAACTCCTGCCCCGGCCAGCCGCTACACTGAAACCAGATGAAGCGCACCATCACGCACTATGAGCTGGTCCGCAAGCTGGGGGCCGGCGGCAGCGGCATCGTCTACCTGGCCAACGATACGCAGCTGATGCGCCCGGTCGTGCTCAAGGTCCTCAAGCGCGGCGCGCTCACCCAGGAGCAGATGCGCACCACCATCCTGCGCGAAGCCCGCATGGCCTCTGCCATCGAGCACCCCAACGTCTGTGCCATCTACGAAGTCGGCGAAGAGGGCGAGGAAGCCTTCATCGTCATGCAGTATGTGCCCGGGCAGTCTCTCGACAAGCTCATCGCCAAAGGTCCGGCCAGCCTGCAGCTGGTCCTCTCCGTCGGCATCCAGATCGCCGACGGCCTCAGCGCCGCCCACTCCCTCGGCATCTTCCACCGCGATCTCAAACCCGCCAACGTGATGCTCACCGACGGCGGCCTGGCCAAGATCCTCGACTTCGGCCTGGCCCGCCGCCTGCCTCCCGAGGAAGCCGAGTTCGACCCCGCCAAAGCCTCGCGGCGCAAGCCCGGCGCGCCCATCGCCACCTACACGGCACGTGGCGGCACCATCGCGTACATGGCTCCCGAGCAGTTTGTCACCGGCCAAAGCAGCGTACAGAGCGACCTGTGGGCGCTGGGCGTCATCCTCTACGAGCTGGCCAGCGGGCGTCATCCCTTTGCCCGCCCCGACGGCGACGAGTTTCAGAGCATCCGCGCCATCCAGTACTTCGATCCGCCGCCTATCGAGAAAATCCCCGACGAGCTGAACTCCGTCATCCTCTGCCTGCTGAAGAAAACCCCGGCCGATCGATACGGCAGCGCTGCCGAGGTCCGCGAGGCGCTGAAGACCATCATGAAAGCCCTGCAACTGGAGACCGGCATCATCCCCGGCGACGCCGCAGCCATCCTGCCGCCCTCCACGACCGCCGAGCAGGAGAAGCGAGCCACCGGCCTGCTGTCGATGCTCGCGGAGCGCTTCCGCGAATCCTCCGACGAGAAGGCCGCGCAGAATACCATCCTCGTGCTGCCCTTTCAGAATCTGGGAGCGTCGGAGGTCGCCCCGCTCTACGGCTTCGCTTTGGCCGATGCCATCGCCACCCGCATCGCCCGTATGTCATCCCTGGTCGTCCGCCCTTCCAGCGCGCTGATGCATTTGCCTCTGGGGCAAATGGATCCCCTCGCCATTGGACAAAAGCTGCTCGTCGCCTGGGTGCTTACCGGCAGTTTTATGCGTTCCGAGCAGGGATTCGATCTCAACTGGCAGCTCCTCGAGGTGAACACGCAGAGTGTGCGTGGGGGGGGGCGCCATCAGCGTGCCTTCCTTCGATCTGATTGCGGTGCAAACGGAAATCTGCAACGAGGTCTTCGCTTCTCTGCAGGGCCTGGGGCAGCTACAGCCCGCCACCAATCACCAGACTGCGCCGCGTACCCGCCAGCTGGGTGAGGAGCTCTCTGAGGAGTATCTGCAGGCCCGCGCGCTGCTTTCCGGCTTCATGCAGCGCACCGGCAGCCGCGCCGATCTTGAACGCGCGCGCGAGCTCTTTGAAGCCGTCAGCGAGCGCGATTCCACCTTTGCGCCCGCCTGGAGCGGCCTCGGTATCGCGCACCTGCAGTACATCCGTCACGGCTTCGGGGGCCACCTGCATGTGATGGCCGCGCGCAGGGCGCTCGACCGCGCGCTCGAGCTCGACGCCGGCTCCATCGAAGCCAATCTTTATCGCGTCTACATGCTGCTCTCGCGCGGCGAAAAAGAAAGCGCTCGCCACGGCATAGAGAATCTTCTGCGTACCGCCGCCAACGACTGGAACGTCCACCTGGTGGCCGGCATCACCCTGCGCATCGATGGCATGTACGACGAGGCCCTGCAGCAGTTCCACCGCTCGCTCATCCTCAACCCCTCCAACGCTGCCGTCATCTACAACCACCGCGCGCGCGTTTATCAGTACCAGAACCAGCTGGAACTGGCTGAGGAAGAGCTGCAGAAGGGGCTCACCCTCGAGCCCCGATACCCGCTGCTGCGCACGTCGGTCGCCTACCAGCGCATGCGCCAGGGCGACCTGCGCCAGGCCATCGACATCCTCGAGGAGGTGATCCGCGACGACAGCTCCATGCGCATTGCCGTGCCCACGCTGGCCATGTGCTACGTGCAGATCGGCGACCGCGAGCGCGGCGCGTCGCTGGTTGGCGAAGAGTCCATCGCCGCCGCCGAAGCCGACAGCGAGATGGCCTACCGGCTCGCCACCTACTTTGCTGTCGACGGCGACGAGAGCGAAGCGCTGCACTGGCTGCGGCGAGCGATCTACCTCGGCAACGAAAACTATCCCTGGTTCTCGAAGAACCCGGCGTGGAATCGCCTGCGCGAGCACGCCGACTTCGAGCGCATCCTCGAAGACCTGAAGAAAAGCTGGCGCCGCAACCAGCGCACCTGGAAAAGGCTCCTGACGGAATCGCAGGCTTAGGACCGGCCCCCCCTGCTTTCCGGGCTCTCTGTTTCGACCCTTGGGTACGAATATGTACATATTCGTAAAAATGTACAATAATGTACAAGGAGATTATGGCCCGGCTATCCATTCGAAAGCAGCATGCAGTCATCACCGCGGATGTGGTGGGATCGCGAAAGCTCGAATCGTTTCGCGCCAAACGGGATCGGCGTCTTGCCGCGGTCTCCCGGCTGCATCTCTCGCAGAAGCTGATCCTCTCGCCTTACACGGTGACAGCGTGGGATGAGTTCCAGACGATTCTGCGCAAGCCGGATGATGTTCCACGTGTGATTCTGGATCTCCGCCGATTCTTCTACCCGCTCCAGCTCCGGATCGCCGTGGGGATCGGCTCGGTGAGCGAGGCTCACCGGGCCCCCATCAATCAATATGCAGGCGGAGAGGCTTTTGAGAGGGCGCGCGAAGCCGCAGATCGGATGAAGCGCGGGTCGCCGAAATATCGCCTCTTGACCAGTTTCGAGTCCGGCGAAGAAATCTTCAACCAGATCGCGAACGCGATTTATCGCCTGCAGGATGCGCTCCTGGAGAGGACGACGGCGCGGCAATGGGCGACCATCAATATGCAGATAAAGACGGGCAGTCAGGATGCAACCGCCCGCCGGCTGGCTTTGGACGTTTCTACTGTCTCCAGAAATCTCAAAAGAGGGTACTATTGGCATCTGATCGAGACCTCCGAGGCCATGGAGAAGATCGTTCAGGCGTATTTTTGATCTTGTATCGTTTCGTACATAAATCAAAAAGTGGACGATCTCATGCAACCGCTCCCGGCTGCTTTTCTCGCACTTCTTCTGGCTCATCTGCTCGGCGACTTCCCCCTGCAGCTGCCATGGATCGCCCGAAATAAAACCGGTCGCCTGCTTCCGCTTCTCGTGCATGGCGCCGTGCACTGGTTGCTGGCGTGGTTCTGTCTTGTGTTTTTTGGACAGGCGCCCTTTTTGTCGATCCGGAATCAGCTGGTAATTGTCGGCTATATCGCTGTCCATCTCGCAATCGACAGATTCAAGTCACTCCTGATCGCGCGATCCATACTTGCGGACAATTGCGGGACGTTTCTGCTGGACCAGCTGCTGCACGGAATCGCGATGGGTGCGGTGGCGCTGTTGCTCAGCAAAAGCAACGTGGCCGCCCTGGCCGACCTCCTTCACTTCTCCCTTATAGCAAGAAGCCGAATCGTTGAAACGGCCATTATTTATGTGGGCATCGTGTTCGGCGGCGGATATCTGATCCGCTACGTCATCCGGGGGATCGCACGCGGCGTTGTGCAGGAAGGGCCGGAGCAACTCCAGAATGCGGGGCTCTATATCGGATGGATCGAGCGAGCTCTGATCATTACGGCGATGGCCCTGCAGTCGCCGGCGTTGGTGGGTCTCATCCTGACCGGAAAGTCCATCGCCCGATTCCCTGAATTTAAAGAACCGCGCTTTGCGGAGTATTTCCTCATTGGAACGCTCCTCAGCATTTTGCTGGCGGTGTTCGGCGGTATCGCACTTCTGCAAATTCTGTACGGCACGGGTTCGCTGAAGTAGGTAAGGAAACGGATCGGCGCTACTCCAGCCGATACTGCGGAGGGCCCACTGCCGGTCGCCCGAAGACCTGAAGAAAGGCTGGCGCCGCAACCAGCGCACCCGGAAAAGGTTCCTGACGGAATCGCAGGCTGAATCGTCCAATCGCAGCCGTGGGGGCCCTTCCGCGGAAAGGTCCCCACCGATCGGACTGTTGTCTTCGGGTCAGGGGATGTTCTTTTTCAGGTATTCGATCGCCTTCATCTCCGCGGCTACCGCGTCCATTACATCGAGCACGGGTTCGACCCTGAATTCGAAGGCGGCAAACACGCTGGTCACATACTGTATGTCTGCGCCGCTGTCGGTTTCGACTACCATATAGCCGCCATAATCACCGATCCGCACCAGGAACTGCTGGATCGAGAAACTTGCCGGGAACTTATAGTCTTTGAAGATCGACAGGATGCGCTCATGCGCGGCTTCATAATCTTTTGCAGACGCTGCCGGGCGCTCGCGCCAGGAAACAAGATACTTCATGATCGGCCTCCTTCAGGCCCTGGGTCGGGCCGCAGGCCGAAGTCGCCTGGTTGCCCGGGCAATTTCCGATGACTACAGCCTGATAATCGCCGCGTGGGGAAAGGGTGATTGTCAGGAGCAGAGGGATTCCAAGGGAACCGGCAGCGGCAGGCAATAAGAAATAAAGGCAATAATATACTTGCCGAATCATCTCCATTGGCGGATGATTGGGGGTGCGCGGTGAGTAGCGGCTGCGGAATCGCGGAGACCGCTCGCCTGGTTCATGCTGCAGGAGATTTTGCGTTGTTTAGGGCATACATGGATGAGAGCGGAATCCACAGCGGCTCCAGAGTGTGTGTGGTTGCTGGATTTGTGGCTCCTCTACATATCTGTACCTCTCTTGAACGGGAGTGGCGAAAGCTTCTGAAGGCCTTTAACCTCAAGTATTTTCATGCGAAGGACTTCTCATCGGTTGCGCTGCAGGGGCTCCCGTGGCTTCCTATCTCCGCACCTGCGAAAACGCGTAGCAGTGAAGAATTCGTTCGCCATGCGACCAACATCATCACCGCTGAACTCTGGAAGGATGAACGCGGCAAACAGCGTGCCTTCGCGGTTGCGGCTGCTGTTCATGTCGATGATTTCAGGGCCAGAATTTTGGATGAGCGTAGATGGCTCACCGGAGGAGTTCTCGCCACGGGAACAAGTCGCAAGTGGCGGTCGATGGGCGCTCCGACGAAGCCTTACTTTCTAGCCTTTCAGCAATGTGTGATGGATGCTGTCCGATTCGGAATGCATAATCAGACCGATAAACTGCATTTCGTATTCGACCGACAAAGCGATTTTGAAACTTCAGCCCTCTCGCTCTGCGGCGTCATGAGAAAGCAACACAAAGATGTTGATCTAAAAATGGGGGACGTGGTTTTTACATCGAAAGAATCGGCAATTCTCCTGCAGGTTGCGGACTTTATGGCTTACGAAGCCTATCAACACAAGGTTCGCGTATTAGCGGAGAAAAGAGCACAGTCGCCATCGTTCAATGCCGATTGTCTTTTCGACGGATGGAGACGACGACGCAGGCTCATCACCATTGATAACAAGCAAATTGAGGCATTGCTGGCGCAGTGTCCTCTGCGTCCCGGACAGCGGTTCTGCTGGCCGAGCGAGTTTCCGACTACATATCTAAAAGGTTTGCCTATGGGAACAAAGGTTGTGAGGTTTCCTAGATCATGAGAACGAGCCGCGAATATCAGACATTCAATAAGACGATGGACACCATTCTCCGCGCCGATCCTAAAAAGGTGAAAGATGAAATGGATGCGGAGATTCGGGCGAGCGCGAAGGAACGCACAGCGAAGGGCGAACGTAAGCGCGGACGAAAATCGAAGTCAGGCGAAGACGCTTCGTAGGTCGTCCACTTCGCGCCATTGAGGAAGCCTGCCATGCAGATAATAGAAGCGCGCCGCTTTGCCTTTCGTCCACGTCGCCAGCAGTATGCCGCATGCCCCATGACGGCGAGCGACGGCCCGAAGTCGCGTTGCATCTTCCGGCGTAGGCTTTGCGGCGCTCCCGCCCTTAACCTGGATGAGAATGATCTGCAAGCTGTCTCCGCGCTTCATTCCGGCGCGGGGGTTGCCGTGATCTTTCCGAATCGCTATCAGATCAACCACGCCGCGCGACTCGCCTTTGCTCTTTCCGGTAAAAGCCAACAAATGCCAATGGGGCCACGGAGTGTCGGCAATGGCGTGACGAATACGAACCTTCGTCATAGTCACAGCCCATTTAGCTGTGCGCGCCGCCAATCGGAAGCGCCTCTCGTATTCCGGGTTGCGTTTCTTTTTGGTCATCTTTTCGGACGCGGCCCCCGCTTCACACGCCACGAATTAGAAGGACGTCGTTTCTCCAACCTTGCCGGTGAGTTCGGCATAGGTGAGCCGCTTGTCGGCAACCTGCATCAGCAGAGCGGCGAAGCGGTCAGCATCATTCAACGGGTTCTCTTTAGTGGCCCGGTTGTTATAGCGAAACATCTGTTCGTCAAGGTAGCGGTCAAGATGGAACGGTTCCACAGCAACGTAAGTACCGCGAAGAGTCCGCTTGAGCAGGGACCAGAAGTTTTCGATGCCCTGAGTGTGGACCTGTCCGCGAACGTATTCGTCAAGGTGAGTCACGGTTTCATGGACGAACTGCTTTGCAGCCAGATCATCGTATCCATGCCAGCCATCGGTATAGACGGTGGAACCGCCTTCGATGTTATTCAGAATTGCGTTCTGAAGAGTTTCCCGCTTCACGTTCGGGATGACATGAGCGCGGACCTGACGGCTCTCCCGATCCAGCATTCCCATAACGATGGTCTTCTGATTTCCCTTCTCTGCGGTCTGCATCCGCAAGCGACGTTCGCGGTGCATCTTCGCAGGACGAGGACCGACGAAGACCTCATCGACTTCCACCGGGCCGCTCTCAGGGCCGCCCATCTTCAGCAGAGAACCATTCCGCATTGCAGTCCGAATCCGATGCAGCATGAACCAGGCAGTCTTCTGAGTGACGCCCAGGGAGCGAGCGATTTCGTAACTGCTGATTCCGTTCTTGCTGTTGCAGACCATCCACACTGCCGGAAGCCACTTTTCAAGGCCCAGCGGGGAGTCCTCAAAGACCGTTCCAACCTTAGCGGTGAACTGCCGTTTGGAATGGGCGCTCTTGCACTGCCACTTCCGCTGAGTCTTCAGGAAGGTGACATCGGCCCGTCCACAGGTAGGGCAGGTAACGCCGTTCGGCCAGCGGTGAGCAGCCATGTATTGAAGGCAGTTATCGGCATCCGCGAAGTAGATAATGGCTTCCTGAAGAGTGTTTGGGTCTTTCATATAAAAGACTTTAGGCTATTCAACTTGATTTGTCAACTATATTATTGCCGAAATAAAAATAGCGAAGCCGCCTACTCCAGCCGGTACTTCGTCTCGGCCAGCCGGTACAGCGGACGCCACACCAGCCGGTTGATGGTCACGACCATCAGCGCCATGATCATCGTCGCCGCCAGCAGCACCGCATAGTTCCCGTGATCGCTGGCCGCGCTGATCTGCGCCCCCAGCCCCAGGGTCGCCAGGGTGTGCCCCTTCAGCTGGAAGTACTCCGCCACAATCGAGGCGTTCCACGCTCCGCCCGAAGCCGTGATCAGTCCCGTGATCAGGAATGGAAAAATCCCGGGCAGGATGACCGTCCTCCAGCGCTGCAGGTCGCCGAAGCGGAACAGCCGCGCCACCTCGCGCAGCTCCGAGGGAATGGCCTGCGCGCCCGCGATCACGTTGAACAGGATGTACCACTGGGCGGCCAGCAGCATCAGCACGATGGATCCTAAGCCCAGGCCCACACCCACCCGCTCCAGCGCCACCAGGATCAGGGGGAAGAGCGCCGTCGCCGGGAACGACGCCGCAATCTGCGCAATGGGCTGCAGCACCTGCGACAGCCGCGGGTTGAACCCGATGGCCACACCCACCGGAATCGTCCACGCCGAGCCGATCAGCAGCGCCGCGTTCACCCGCAGGAATGTGAGCGCTGCTCCGCCCAGCAGGCGCCAGAACTCTGCGGCGTGAATTCCTTCCAGCAGCAGCAGTGCATGAAACGCCGCGAACCCGATGGCCGCCAGCAACACGGCACCCACCGCGAAGTACAGCGCCGCCGACCGTTTCCGTGGCTCCGGGGCCATCGCGCGCGGCTTCCGCCGGCGCCGCTCCGCCATCTCCAGATAGAAGCGCTCCATCAGGGGCCGCACGGTCGCACGATTCATCATGCGCACCAGGCTCGAGCTCCGCAGTGCATCCAGTACCGGCGAGGTCACCCGGTCGCCGCTCTCCACCGTCTCAAACTTGAACTTGTTTGACCACGCGATGAGGGGGCGCCACAACAGCTGATCGGTGATCACGATGATGAGCACGATGGTCGCGAGGCCCCACGTCATCGCCATCCAGTCGCCGTGCGCCGCCGCTGTCTGCAGATACGAGCCCAGCCCCGGCAGCCGGAAACTGCGGCTGCCCACCGGGAACATTTCGCACACCATCAGGAAGAACCAGCCGTTGGCCACCGACACCATGGAGTTCCACACCAGGCCGATGGCCGCAAAAGGCAGCTCCAGCTGCAACAGCCGCTGCCAGCGCGAGAAGCGGTTGATGGCGCACGCTTCCATCAGCTCGCGGGGAATGCTCTTGAGCGAGGTGTAGAAACTGAACGCCATGTTCCACACTTCGCCCGTGAAAATCAGCAGGATCGCGCCCAGTTCGATTCCCATCTGCCGGGAAGGGAAGAGCGACATCATAGCGAGCATCACGCCGGGCAGAAAACTCAGCACCGGAATCGACTGCAGGATGTCCAGGGTCGCGATCAGCAGGGCTTCCACCCGCTTGTTGTAGGCCGCGGTATATCCGTAGCCGACGGCGAACACCAGGCTCAGGGCATAGGCCACGAAGATCCGCACCACCGAATAAAACGCGTAGAGCGGCAGGTGCGACGGCGACCGGTAGATCTCCACTTCCGGAATCGCCGAGCTGAACCAGAATTTCGCAATCCACAGAACCGCGTAGAACAGCGCCAGCAGCGCCCCCGCCACGCCCACATCAATGAAGAACGGCCAGGTCCGCTCCATCACCAGCGTGCGGCTGAGGGTGAAGCGCGGTCTCATCCGGCTTTCTCCTGCTCCCTTGGGCCCTCTGTGATGTCATCACCCGGCCCCTCGCCTTTTTCCTCGCCCTCGTGCTCGTGCAGCACGAAGCGCCGCCGTCCGTCATCCCAGTCGAACAGCTCAGCATAGCGGCCCCAGTTGATGGCCGTCTCCAGCTGCCGCTCGCACTCGTCGTCGCTGAACTGCTCGTCCAGCATGTCCAGGAAGAAGTCTTCGGGCACCGAGTGGTCGCTCTTGTTCCTGATGGCCCGGCTGATCTGGCGCAGCAGCAGCACGTGATCCACCGCCGCTTTGCGGAACAGCTCCTTCTGCTGCAGGATCTCCGCCTGTGCATACGCGTGGCCCTCGGGCGTGATGACCGCGTCGCCTTCTTCCACTTTCAGGAAGCCCAGCAGCTGCGCCGCTTCCACGATCGGGAACAGATCGTCGATCTCGAAGGCCAGCTCATCGGCCAGCCGGTAGATGTCCGTCCGCCCGCCCAGGTCGATAATCAGTTCCAGCAATCCGGCGATGCCCCCCGGCCGCGCGTGGGGCAGCATCTCGTAGTGCATCTGCCGCTGGTCGCGGATACGCCGCCCGTTGGCCATCACCGGCACCTCGGCCGGCTGCACGTCGGGCCGCGTCAGCACCTTGTAGATGTAGTCCACCAGCGCCGTGAAGGCAGGATTCTTGCGCTCCCGCGGCTGCTCCAGGATCACCTTGAAATCTGTGCGCACGTGCCCGGGATTGCGCCCCAGCACAATGATGCGATCGGCCAGCAGCACCGCTTCGTCGATATTGTGCGTGACCAGGAAGATCGCCTGGGTGGGGATGGTCTTCTTCTGCCACAGCTCCAGCAGTTCGCCGCGCAGGTTATCGGCGGTCAGCACGTCCAGCGCGGAGAAGGGCTCGTCCATGAACAGGACTTCCGGCTCCACCACCAGCGCCCGCGCAAACCCCACCCGCTGCCGCATCCCACCCGACAGCTCCTTGGGATACGCCGCTTCAAAGCCGTCCAGCCCCACGGTGTCCAGAATCTTGAGGCTTCTGCGGTGGCGCTGCGCCGCGTCCATGCCGCGCGCCTGCAGCGGCGCTTCCACATTCTCCTGCACCGTCAGCCAGGGGAACAGAGCGAAGCTCTGGAAGACGATGGAGACGTTCACGTCCACCGACCGCACATCCTGCCCGTGCCACAGAACGCTCCCCGCCGAAGGCAGCGACAGCCCGGAGAGCATCCGCAGCAGCGTCGATTTGCCCGATCCCGAAGGCCCCAGCAGCGCCACAATCTCCCCGGCGCAGATCTGCAGGTCCGTCGGCGCGATCACCTGGATGCGCGCGTCCCGCGACTGGGCGTAGAACTTCTCGACCTGCCGTGCCTCGATGATGGGATCCGTCATCGCGATGCCGCCCGCCGCTCCTTCGATTGCCGGGGTCCCCGCCCCTTTGCCGCCGGGGAACACTTATGACGCCGCCAGATTCTTTCCCGCGCACTGGTCCAAAAAAAGTGTAAGGTGGGAGCGTTGCTCCAGGATGAAGCATCTCCCGCCTTCAGCGTATCATCATAGGTGAAGGTCATCCGGCATGGCTTGTCTCCGGCACGCCCGCTGGCAAATCGCCAGCTCCGGTTTTTCCCTGATTCTTTTTAAAGACAAGGAATTGAAAGAGAAGAATGTCCGAACCGCAGGCGACGAACCAGGCAAAACCCAGGGTGCTGGTCGCGGATGACGAGCGTGTCATCGCCGACACTCTGGCTATCATCCTCAACCAGGCCGGCTTTGAGGCCACCGCCGTTTACAGCGGTGAGAGGGCCGTCGAAATGGCCCAGATCCTGAAGCCCGACATGCTCATCAGCGATGTCATCATGACCGACCTGAACGGCATCGACGCCGCCATTCAGATTCGCGCCATGCTGCCCGGCTGCAAAATCCTGCTCTTCTCCGGACAGGCCGCCACCGCCGATCTGCTCGATCGCGTCCGCGCCCAGGGCCACGAGTTCGAGATCCTCGCCAAGCCCGTCCATCCCCAGGATCTGCTCGCCCGCCTGCGCAGCTGACCACCGGCTCCGCAACTCATCCGGCGTCCCCGGGGGGAATTTTTCCCGGGTCGCGCCTACTGCGACTTCTCCCGCGGGAACCACGTCAGCCGCACCGATACCGTAGTGTCATTCTGCTTCCCGGCCAGGTAGATCGGCGCTTTCCAGCCTTCATACTGCACCAGGCCGCGCACCTCGTAATCCTGCGCAAAGCGCTTCCGCACCGATACCGTGAAGTCGTTCTGCGTCGTCCCTCCCGGAATAAACTGCGCCGACGCCTTCGCATTCCGGTACATAAACTGAATGTCTTCCTGCGGCGACAGGTGATAGGTCAGCCATGCCTGGCCGCCCTTGCCCTGGCGGCCGATCCAGTCGCCCAGCAGATTTCCCTTGTTGGTTGGACCCTGCCGCTGCACGACCTCCCAGTAGAAGAAATCCCCGTCGTTAATCGGCGTGCCGCTGGCGCTGCTGTGGCTGGCCGGTTCGGTCTCTCCGCCCTCCACGCGCAGATCGAGATGTTCCAGACCCGGGAAGCGCGCCAGATAAATGCCGGGATGCACGGCGGCCCGGCGAGGCGCGTCGATCGGATTCACCTCGTCATGAGCGAACGAATCCGTATAGAGCGTCACCCAGTTCCGCAGATACGGAAGGCGGTAGTTGAAATCAAAGCCGCCGAAGCGCGCTCCAGGATCGGCAGAAGAGAACTTGACGGAGCCGGTGGGCGCCGAGGTGCTGAAGAAGCTCCGCAAAAATGTGTGGATCGTGATCGGCTCATGCCCTTTGCCGCCCCAGATGACCATGCGGCTGAAACCGAACTCCACGTTCTTCGTCGGTTTGAAGCTGATCTTCTCCACGTGCACCCACGGATCGTTCGGATCCGTGTGCCCCTTCAGGCTGCCCACGAAAAAGTCGTAGCGGAACGGTCCCGTCAGTCGCGAAAGCAGCGGAATTCGCAGCGGCTCCACGCGATCGATCTGGAACTGGTAGATGTCCTCTGCGTTGTCGCCCCACATCATGCTGGCGCCCTGGTCCGGTCCCAGCCAGTGATCGCTTTTTCCAAAAGAGATCTCGTGGCCCAGCAGGTGGTAGGAGAGATTGGCCTCCAGAATGCGGGCATTGTTCGCCGACGCAATCGGTCCCTCCGGCAGCGTGTCCTGCACCGGATTGCTCGCGATCGGGATCGCGTCGATGGTGTTGGAGAGCAGGGTGGCCAGCGCCGGCGAATACCCGGCCGCGCTCGGCCCATGCTGATACTCTCCGCGGAAATACAGCGAAAACCGCCCCGCCGTGGCTCGGCCGCTGAATCCCGAGTAGTCGTTGAAGCCGCCCTGGTACGGCCGCCCGTAGTCGTTGATGATCGACTGCCCCAGATGGTAGCTGTCGTGCAGCGGCGTTCCGCTGATCCCGCGGAAATCCGTATACACGCTCTCCAGAGTGGCGTGGGGATGGTTCAGCTCCGTCGCATTGTCGATATCCGGCTGCACCTCATTGAGCACCGCCAGATAAATCGATCGCGCCTCATCGTTGTTGGTGTCCGTATCGATGCGGTCCGCGCTCTGCTCCAGCATGTGCGCAATGCTCAGCCGCGTCCACGGCCGCAATCCCAGAAACGCCGCGTTCAGATATCCCAGTGAGTGCAGCCGGTCCAGCGCCGGATAAATCCAGCTGTCCATCGGCACGTAGGCCGACCCCTGCGAACTGGTCTCAATCATCGCAGCCGGCGGCTTGTAATTCGGGGGAAAGGGCTGCGGCTGCGTGGTGGTTTGTGCCTGTGTCTGGACCAAACCTGCGCCGACGAGCATACCGGCGGCCAAAAAACAAAAACGTCTCAAGCGGACCTCGGTGGGAAGTACCTTTCCCGGCACAGCGAATCGAGATGAGCCTTACCGGTGATTTCAGCCTGGAGGATGCGCAGGTCACTGTCAAGCCGCGCAGACGTGGATGAAGGGTTCGTCATCTGAACCCTGACGGATACAAGCGACAGGCGATCGGTCGTCCGTATCCTCCGTGGTGAAACGCCCTGGCTACCCGCTGCCCGCTGCCTCACAAATGAGCCGGGTCGCCGCGTTCCGGATCCACCCCCAGCTCCGCCATCGCCGCCTGCGCCTTCTTCGCGTCGAATTTCCCCTCGCGGGCCAGTTTTGACAAAGTTGCCGCCACTACCGCCTCCGCGTTCACCTCAAAGTGCCGCCGCAGATGCTCGCGGTTGTCGCTGCGCCCAAAGCCATCCGTTCCCAGGCTCACCAGCCGCGTTGACAGCCAGGGCGCCAGCTGATCCGGCAACGCCTTCATGTAGTCCGACGCGGCTATGATCGGTCCCTTCGTCCTGCCCATCACCGACGCGATGTACGGGGTCTTCTCCGCCTTCGCTGGATGCAGCCGGTTCCACCGCTCCACGCTGAGCGCCTCGCGCCGCAGCTCGTTATAGCTGGTCACGCTCCACACATCGGTGGCCACACCGTATTGGTCCGACAGGATCGTCTGCGCGCGCAGCACCTCGTTCAGAATGGGACCGCTCCCGAACAGCTGAGCCGCCGCCTTGCCGCCCTCGGCCGCATTCAGCTTATAGATCCCGCGCAAAATGCCTTCCTCCGCACCCTGCGGCATCTCCGGCATGGCGTAGTCCTCGTTGTACATGGTGATGTAGTAGAAAAGGTCTTCGCCCTTCTCGTACATCCGCTTCAGCCCATCCTGCAGGATCACCGCCATCTCGTACACATAGGCCGGGTCGTAGCTCGCGCACGTGGGAATCACGCTCATCAGCACGTGGCTGTGTCCGTCCTGGTGCTGCAGGCCCTCGCCGGTCATGGTGGTGCGTCCGGCCGTGCCCGCCATCAGAAAGCCCTTGCCGCGCGCGTCGGCGAAGGCCCACATCATGTCGCCCACCCGCTGGAATCCGAACATCGAGTAATACATATAGAAGGGAATCGTCGGCACCTGATAGTTTGCGTACCCCGTGCCTGCCGCCGTGAACGACGCCATCGATCCCGCCTCGGTGATGCCTTCCTCGAGGATCTGTCCGTCCTTCTCCTCGCGGTAGTACAGCAGCATGTCCACATCGTGCGGCTTGTACTTCTGCCCCTCGCTCGCGTAGATGCCCACCTGCCGGATCGCCGACTCCAGCCCGAACGTCCGGCCCTCATCGGGCACGATGGGCACCATCAGCTTGCCGATCTTCGCGCCCTTCATCAGGTGCCGCAGAATGCTGACGAACCCCATCGTTGTGGACACCGCGCGTCCCCGCGACCCCCCCGTCCACTCCGCGAATTCGCTCAGCGCCGGCGCTTTGAAGTCGATGGCTGGCACATCCCGCTTCGGCATATATCCGCCCAGGCTCAGCCGCCGCTCGTGCATGTACTGCATCTCCGGCGCGTCCTTCGGCGGCACATACAGCTTGCCTGCGCGCGCGTCCTTCTCCGGAATCGGCAGATCGAAGCGGTGGATAAAGTCCACCAGCGCGTCGTCCGCCACCTTCTTTTCCTGGTGCGAGGCGTTACGCGCCTGCGTGCTGCCCAGCCCGTACCCCTTCACCGTCTTGGCCAGGATCACCGTCGGACCACCCTTGTGATCGGTGGCCCGCTTGTACGCGTTGTAGATCTTCCTCGCGTCGTGTCCGCCGCGGTGCAGATGGAAGATCTCGTCGTCGGACATGTCTTTCACCAGCTCCAGCAGCTCCGGATACTTCCCGAAAAACTCGCTCCGGATATACGCGCCGCCCTTGGCTTTGAAGGCCTGATACTCGCCATCCACGCACTCTTCCATGCGCTTCAGGAGCAGCCCCGTGTGGTCGCGCTCGAACAGCGCATCCCAGTCCGAGCCCCAGATCACCTTCAGCACGTTCCAGCCCGCGCCTCTGAAGACCGCCTCCAGCTCGTCGATAATCCGACCGTTCCCGCGCACCGGCCCATCCAGCCGCTGCAGGTTGCAGTTGATGACGAAGATCAGGTTGTCCAGCTTCTCGCGCTTCGCGATGGAGAGTGCGCCCAGGGTGTCCACCTCGTCCGTCTCGCCGTCGCCGATGAACGCCCAGATTTTCCGCGGCGTCTTCTCGATCAGCCCGCGATTCTCCAGATAGCGCATGAACCGCGCCTGATACACCGCGTTCAGCGGGCCGATTCCCATCGACACGGTCGGGAACCGCCAGAAATCCGGCATCAGCCATGGGTGCGGGTACGACGACAGACCCGGCGTCTCCCGCAGCTCGTGGCGGAAATTCAGCACGCGCTTCTCATCCAGCCGCCCCAGCAGAAAGGCCCGCGAGTAGATGCCCGGGCTCGCATGCCCCTGGAAGTAAATCAGGTCGCCCGGCTGCTCGCCGTACTTCGCGTGGAAGAAGTGGTTAAACCCCACCTCCAGCAGCGTCGCCAGCGACGAGTAGGTCGCGATGTGGCCGCCAATGCCGGGGTCCTTCTTGTTCTGCCCGTGCACCATGGCCATGGCGTTCCACCGGATCAGCGCCTCGATCCGCCGTTCCAGCGCGCGATCCCCGGGGTAGGGCACTTCCTCATGCTTCGGAATCGTGTTGACGTACGGCGTGGTCAGCTCGCTCGGCTGCGAAATGCCCGCTTCGCGCGCCCGCTGCTTCAGCGCTGCCAGCAGCTCCGCACCCTGCTCCGGACCCTCGGCCACCACCATGTCGTCGAACGCTTCGATCCACTCCCGAAGCTCCTGCTGAAAATCGCTCTGTGTCGGACTCGTTACCTTCGTTGCCATAAACTCTCTCTTCTGCGCTCTGTCGCCTCAGGCGAGGCGCAATTCCTGAATATCTTCGGCGGCGGCGGCAACAACGCCCTCATCGGCTGCTGCTCCATGCTTCGCCGCCTGCAGCTCGGCCAGAATCTCGCGCCGCCACGCCTGCGCCGGCAGCCCGCGCGCTTCCAGCCACTGTTCCAGATGTCCGACAGCGTCGCCGCTGTTGTCCGGCAGGTTTGCCGCCGGCCAGCGCACGCACTGCATCCGCGTCGGACCGCTGCCCTCGCGCGCCCGCGCCATTGACTCGTGCGCTACCCGGTAGATGGCAATCACGTCCTCGGCATCCACCGGAATCGCCGGCATCGCGCCGATTCTTTGCGGCAGAGGAGCCGATGCTTTCTTCGCCGTGCTGCCGTTGTTCGCGCTGCGCCAGTCCTCCACAAACAACACCGGCAGCTTTGCCTCATCGGCCAGCTGGTGCGCCTCGCGCAGAACTGGATCGCCGCCGGGGCCTTCGCACACAATCACCGTCAGACGCCCGGTCTTCCGCAGCCGATCCGCCGCCGCGCCGCTGATGGCGGCAATCACGCGCTCGCTGAACTCACCGGTTGTCCCGCGCCCTGGGACGATCACCACATCGTCGCTGCGTAGATCGGCTCCTACGCCGGCCATCGCCGCGTTCAGCCGCCCGCCATTCGGCTCCTGCGCGTGCTCCAGGGCCAGCGCATACAGTCGCCGAAACTTCGCATCGCTGATCAGGGTGTGCCCGTGCTTGCCAGACGCAACCCGGCTCTTCGCCTTATTGTCCATGTGTCCCTGAGATGTTCCTTTGCGATTGCCGGATTCGGGGGGCTCGGTCTTCGCTGCTGCGGAGCGCCAGCCTGTGCGTCGCGTCGACCAGAAGCGGCTCTGTCAAAATTGTAGCGCAGCCGCGCATCGCTCTTCCCGTCGTCGGACAAGGCACGTGCGCGCGTCCGACACTCTCCTGGTTTTCAACAGCTTTGTGAATATCCCTGTGCATTTCCTGTCCGACGCCACGTCGGACACAGAAGCGATGCCCACTTGAGCATTCTGCACTTCCTGCGATGCACTCGACGCCACGTGATTCCTGAAGTCATCATCCTGCCCGCAGATGTCCATCGCACGCATCTGCAATCGGGATTTGCGCTGGTCGTTACTGTCGTACGCGCGACCGCACCTCGTGCGCCCGCGCCAATCGCCGTCCAATGCGCTACCCGCTACCGGCTTCCTCACGTCGAGTAGTCCGCGTTGATGTGCACGTACTCCGTGGTCAGATCGCAGGTCCAGAATGTGCACCGCCCCGCGCCTGCGCCCACCACAATGCGAATCGCATACTCCCGCTGCGCGAGATACGCATGCGCTGCCGGCTCGTCATACTGCGGCGCGCGTCCGCCCTTCGCGCAAATCGGATGGTTGCCAAACCAGAGGTCAATCTGCTCCGGATCGACATACGCTCCGGAGTAGCCGACCGCCGCCATCAGCCGTCCCCAATTGGGGTCCGCGCCCGCCCACGCCGTCTTCACCAGCGGCGAGTTCGCAATCGCCCTGGCGATCTTCACCGCGTCCGTGTCTGACGCGGCGCCTTCGATCTGCAACTCGACGACATGCGTCACGCCTTCGCCGTCCGACACGATCTGCTTCGCCAGCGAGGTGCATACCTCCGTCAGTGCCCGCGCAAACGCCGCGTCCTCCGCCCACACGTCGGCGCCGGACGCGCCCGACGCCATCAGCAACACCGTGTCGTTCGTCGACGTGTCACCGTCAATCGAGATGCGATTGAAGCTCACCTCCGACGCCGCCCGCAGATAGCGCTCCAGCGCCGTCGGATGCACCGCCGCATCCGTGAACAGATACGCCAGCATCGTGGCGTGCAGCGGCGACCCGCCCGGTGCGCTGGTCGTCACCAGCTGCGGATGGATCATTCCTGCTCCCTTGCATACGCCCGCAATCCGCACCGTCCTGTCGCCGGCCTGCATCGTTGCATGTGCTATCTTGGCCCGCGTGTCCGTCGTCAGAATCGCCTGCGCAAACGCCAGGAATCCCTCCGTGTCCGACGCCAGTGATTTCTTCACCGCGGGCAGTGCCGCCACCAGCTTTTCCGCCGGTAGCGGCACACCGATAATCCCCGTCGAGGAAGGGAAGACCTCGTGCCCCGCGCAGCCGAACGTCTGCGCCGCTGCCGCGCACACCTGCTCGGCCGCTTTCAGTCCTGCTGCGCCCGTCGCGCAGTTCGCATTGCCCGCGTTCACCGCCAGCACCCGCATCAGGCCCGCGCTGCGTTCCAGATGCTGGCGTCCGACAATGATGGGCGCTGCCTGCACGCGATTCGCTGTAAACATTGCCGCGGCGCTTGCCGTTTTCTCTGCCAGCGCCACCGCAAAATCCGGCTTCCCGCTGGGTTTAATGCCTGCCTTCACCGCTGCGAATCGAAACCCGCGCGGCAGCGCTTCTGCTGTGATCAAAGATTCGTGTGTCATCGCAAAGCTTCTCTACCAGTAAATCAGACATCCCCTCGCCCGCAGAACCTCCATCCAGGGGGGCTCCTCAAGTGTGGTTACCCAGCGCAGATCGATCTTGTCCAGTTTCCTGAGCTGTGTCAGACATTCCGGAAGAGATTCCAGAGGATTGCCGCGCAGATCCATCTGCCGCAACTCCCGCAGACCGCCCATCGAGTCAGGCAGCTTCGTCAGCCGGTTGTTCCGCAAGAGCAGCTCGCGCAGCCGGGTCCATTGTCCGACGCAATCCGGCAGCGCCGCGAGCTCATTGTCAGACGCGCGCAGTTCCACCAGCCCCTCCATGGCACAGATGGCAGACGGCAGCTCTGCAAAGGAATTTTCGCCGATGTTCAGGTAGCGTAGCTTCTTCAGGGCGCCCAGCGACTCCGGCAGACAAGTCAGCCGGTTGTCGTGAAGATAGAGAAAGTCGCTCAGCCCGGTCAGGTCGCCGATCGCCTCCGGCAGCCGCGTCAATGCGTTGTGCCCCAGGTCCAGCATGCGCAGATTCCGGAGTTGGCCGATCTGCTCCGATACCTCCGTCAGCCCGTTGTCCGCGAGAATCAGCGATTCCAGCTGCGTCTGTGCCCAAACATCCTGCGGGACGCGCCCGAGCTGCTTCTTCCAGAGGTTCAATTGCTTTGCGGGATCCGGCGGCATCCCCGTCATCCTATCGCGAGGTCCCGGTTCTCGCGAGGTCCCGGTTCGCTCAGCACCGCTTTGCAATAATCACTCTGGAGCCTTCCTTCTCGCGTGAACCAGTCACCTGAATTCCTCCTCATGCGCGATGTCAATGTCGCGCGCGGCGACAACATCGTTCTCCACGACATCTCTCTCCGCATCGACAGCGGCGAGCACGTTGCCATCCTCGGCCCCAACGGCTGCGGCAAGTCCACCCTCATCAAAACCATCACCTGCCAGTGCTACCCCGTCGTCACGCCCACCACCGAGCTGCGCCTCCTCGGCCGCACCCGCTGGGACGTCTCGCAGCTCCGCACCCACCTCGGCGTCGTCTCCGCCGAGCTTCCCGGCGAGCGCACCCCCGTCACCTCCGGCCTCGACGCCGTCATCGCCGGATTCTTCTCCGCCTCCACTCTGTGGCCCAACCTGCACGTCACGCCGGAGATGCGCGAGCGCGCCCACCAGTCCCTTCACCTTCTCCAGGCCACGCACCTTGAGGTAAAGCTTGTCGGACAAATGTCTGCCGGCGAGCAGCGCCGCATCATGATCGCCCGCGCTCTTGTCCACCAGCCTGAGATGCTTCTCCTCGACGAGCCCTCCAACGCCCTCGATCTGGCCGCTCAGCGTGAGCTCCGCGATGCCCTCCGCCGCGTCGCCCAACAGGGGGTCGGCATCCTGATGGTCACGCACCACCTGGCCGACATCCTGCCCGAGATCGATCGGGTGATCATGATGCAGGCCGGACGCATCTTTGCCGACGGTCCCCGCCAACAGCTCCTCACGCCCGAGAAACTCCGCGCCCTCTTCGGCGTCGAAGTCCACCTCCTCGAGCGCGACGGCTTCTGGCACTCCTGGTAGAGACGGTGTCGGACACGCGTCCGACACTGTCCGACGCAGCCCCGGTGTTTCTCCTGATTCCCGCCCCTCTTGCGCGATGCTCCGGCCCGGGGTTAACTTAGCCGTACACGGGAAAGGAGGATGATCCAGCCAATGAAAAATTCTGATGGTAGTTGTAGTACCCGCAGGACCCTACGTGAGGTGACTGAGGCTTAGAGCCGCTCCTGGCTCCAGTAGTGAACTAAGTCCTGGCGTAACAAAAAGCGCCGAGGCCACTCCGAAAGCGGGGGCGCCTCAGGTCAATCTCAACAGTCCACCGGTGATCAAGGCCCGCTTGCGCAATCTCGCAGCGGGCCTTTCACATTCGCGGCGTGTCGGGTGCCTGTGCGGCCTGTGCCCCGCGGCCAGCGGCCTTCCGCTCTACAATATTCCCCATGGAACCCCTCGTCATCGCAGGCAAAGCCTTCCAGGCGCGGCTCATCGTCGGCACCGGCAAATACCGCAACGGCGCCGAGACCCAGGCCGCCATCGAGGCCTCCGGCGCCGAGATGGTCACCGTCGCCGTCCGCCGCGTCAATCTCGACCGCTCGAAGGAATCCCTGCTCGACTTCATCGATCCGCAGCGGTACTTCCTGCTCCCCAACACCGCCGGCTGTTATACCGCCGACGAGGCCATCCGCGCCGCCCGCCTCGCGCGCGAAGTCGGCATTTCCGACTGGGTCAAGATCGAAGTCATCGGCGACCAGGCCACCCTCTACCCCGACGTCCAGGCCACTCTGGAAGCCACCCGCATCCTCGTCAAGGAGGGCTTCACCGTCCTGCCCTACACCTCCGACGACATCGTCTACGCCCGCCGTCTCATCGACGCAGGCGCGGCTGCCGTGATGCCACTGGCCGCCCCCATTGGCTCCGGCCTCGGCATCCAGAACCGCGCGACCCTGCAGATCCTGCGCGAGAAAATCACCGAGGTTCCCCTGATCGTCGATGCCGGAGTCGGCACCGCGTCGGACGCGGCCCTGGCCATGGAAATGGGCGCCGACGCCGTCCTCATGAACACCGCCATCGCCTCCGCCGCCAACCCTATCCTGATGGCGGAAGCCATGCAGCACGCGGTCCTGGCCGGACGCCAGGCCTGGCTCGCCGGCCGCATGCCCCGCAAACTCTACGCCACCGCCAGTTCACCTCTGGAAGGCGTCTCTCGCTAACGCATAGTCCCGGGGCCGAAGCCGCCCCGCCCAATCCGACCCAACCAGGTTTCGACCTTCCGACCCCCGTCCGACAAATGTCCCACTCAGGCGGGCGCCATTCCGGGCCGACGCTCCCCGAGGTCCACCCATACCACCGCCCCCCGGCCTGCGCTACACTGACCCTGAAATTTCTTCAGGCGATCCGCTTTTTCTGCTGAGGGCTGTCCATGCGTGTTTGCGGTATCGACTGTGGCACCGAAACGACGGGCTACGGCGTCGTCGAATGCGACGATCGCACTCCCGGTGCCGGCCGTGCACCCCGTCTGCTTTCCCTGGACTGCGGCGGCATCTGTCCGCCCCGCAAAGCCCCGCTGCCCGATCGCCTTGCCTTCATTTATGCCCAGTTGTCTGCTCTGCTGGAGCGCCACCGCCCCGACGTGGTCGCGGTCGAAGAAGTCTTCTATTCCGTCAATGCCAAATCCGCCATCAAGCTGGGCCACGTCCGCGGTGTTGCGCTGCTCGCGGCCGCCAATGCAGGCATCCCCGTCGCCGAATACGCGCCCCTCACCATCAAGGCCACCGTCACCGGCTACGGCCTCGCCGCCAAGCAGCAGGTCCAGTTCATGGTGGCACGCCTGCTCGCCCTCGCCGTAGCTCCCGAACCGGCCGACGCCGCCGACGCCCTGGCCATCGCCATCTGCCACATCCACCACGCCCAGACTCTTTCGCTGCAGGAGGCTCGCGTCGTCTAGCCATGCGTCTTCATCCGGCCCTGCTCTCGTTCGTCGTCTCGCTTCTCGCCGCCGCATCGCTGGCGGCGCAGACCCCTGCCCGCATCGTCTACACCTTTGAGCACCCGCAGCTTCAACCCTCCCGTTACACCATCACCCTTGAGGAAAATGGCGCCGCCCATTTCGTCTCCCAGGCCGGCGTCACCCAGCAGGATGACGACGTCTTTCCCGCCCCCATAGATCGCTCCATCCGCATCGACGAAAGCCTCCGCTCCAGCCTCTTTCAATACGCCCGCACCCACAGCTTCTTCGCTACGAATTGCGACCGCCATCAGGGCAACCTTGCCTTCACCGGTCACCGTACCCTTACCTATACCGGCCCTGACGGCCAGGGTTCCTGCGCCTTCATCTGGGCCGCCGATCCTACCCTCCAGCGCCTCACCGATGATCTGGGCGCCGTCGCACTCACCATCGAATTCGGCCGGCGTCTCAACGTGGAAGTTCAGCATGACCGCCTCGGCCTCGATGCCGAACTGGAATCCCTGCAGGACGCGGTCAAGAGTCGCCGCGCCTCCGACCTGCCCAACATCGCCGAGCAGCTCCAGACCATTGCTGAGGACCAGCAGGTAATGGAGCGCGCCCGCAAACGCGCCCTCGCCCTGCTCAGTCGCTGCGAAAACCCGCAAAAATCCAACTAACCGCAGCGTGCGCCCCGGCCTCTGCGCTCCACAACGCTTTCCTGCAACCCGGTTAGCGCTGGTCTTCATGGATGGCCCTCCAGGAGAACTCATCGATCCCGGGCCCGCCGATTCAATGCCGTATTGCCAGCCTTCCCCTCAGGGACGATCATCGAAAAAGGAAGGAGCCTCCCATGGCGAACCTCCTCGACCCCCATCCTCCTACGCTCGCCGTCGACATTCCCGCCGACGTCTGCCTCCGGGCTGACCTGCACATTCCCGCCAGCCCCGCCGCCCTCGTGCTCTTCGCCCATGGCAGCGGCAGCAGCCGCCTCAGTCCCCGCAACCAGGTCGTCGCACGTGAGTTGCAGAGCGCGGGCTTCGCCACGCTTCTCCTCGATCTGCTCACCAGCTCTGAAGAGGTACTCGACCAGCGCACCGCCCACCTCCGCTTCGATATCGATCTGCTGGCGAAGCGCCTCCTCTATGCCGTGCAGTGGATCCGGAGGCATCCCGACCTCGGATCCCTCCGGCTCGGCTGCTTTGGCGCCAGTACCGGAGCCGCCGCCGCCCTGCTGGCCGCCTCTGAAGGTCGTCCGTTTGCCGCCATCGTCTCCCGCGGCGGCCGCCCCGATCTCGCTGCAGCCGCCCTCGAAAAGGTCCATGCCCCGGTTCTGCTCATCGTCGGCAGCCATGACCCCGAGGTTCTCGATCTCAACCGCCAGGCCAAAGCCCGACTGAACGTCCGCACCCGTCTGGCCGTCGTCCCTGGCGCTACCCATCTCTTCGAGGAGCCGGGAACCCTCGCTCAGGTCGCCCGCCTCGCCCAGCTGTGGTTCGAGCGCTGGCTCCTGGCCCGCGCTCCTTCCCGGAGGGTCGCATAACTCGGCCGTTCGACCCTTTCCGCATCGGCCGGGAAAAGCCTCCCGTTTTGACCGGATACGAATCTCTCTAAAGAAAAGAAACTTAACAACAGCCTCGCACGTTGAATAGAATGCAAGGTGTTTGCAGGGCCACGAGCGTCTTTCACTCGCTGCCGGACGGCAGGGCACGATCCGCCGTACCGGTTTCCGGGAGAGCTGCTCAAAGGAGGTGCCGCGATGAGGCGCCACGTTGCTCCGTTCTTCCTCCGTCGCAAGGGGTCGGCTTCGCCCAGATTCTCCAGCCGCCTGATTCTCCTCTCCACCGCAATCGCTTTTGTTCTCTGCAGCATAGCCGCCTTTGCGCAGGACACCACGCCCCCGGCCCCCCCGCCCGACCAGGCCGCTGCCAATCCCGCGCTCGCTCCCGGCCAAAGCACTGTTCGCGCCGTTCGCATCAGCGATGTCGAGGGCAAGGTCCAGGTCTTTGAGAACGGCCAGGTGGCCTTTGAGCAGGCCCTGCCGAACATGCCCGCCGTCGAAGGCATGCGCTTCGTCACCGCAGACAACGGCCGGCTCGAGATCGAGTTTGAAGACGGCAGCGTCGCCCGCGTCACGCCCGACAGCTCTATCCAGCTCGCTCAGCTGCGCCGCAACGCCGATGGCAGCACCGTCACCGCCATTAATGCCCTCACCGGCCTCAGCTACTACGAGCTCAATAATCAGGGCAACCAGTACAGCGTGCATTTTGGGTCCGATACCGCTACGCCGATTCAGGACGCCGTCTTCCGTGTCGCTCTGGACTCCACGCCCTATCAGCTCGCCGTCATGCATGGCTCGGCGCACGTTGACGATGGCGGCGGCCTCACCGTCGACGTGAAGACCAACCAGACCTTCCAGACGGACCCGCAGCAGGGCGGCGAGTTCACCCTGGCGCAAAGCATCAACGCCGACTCCTGGGATCAGTGGAACTCGTATCGCGACCAGGCGCTCTCCAGCCTCGAAGCCAACCAGACCGTCGCCCGCGCCAGCTCCGGCGACGTCAATAATCCTGCCTGGAACGACCTCGACTACTACGGCAACTGGTACAACGTCCCCGGCTACGGCGAGGCGTGGGCCCCCTCCGGCGTCGGCGCCGGCTGGGATCCCTTCGGCAACGGCGCCTGGGGCTATTACCCCAGCTACGGCTACACCTGGATCTCAGGCTATCCCTGGGGGTGGATGCCCTACCACTGCGGCGCCTGGGACTTTATGGATACCTTTGGCTGGCTCTGGATGCCCGGCAACTGCGGTTATGGCCTCTATGGCCCCGGCTGGTATCCCTACGCAACGGTCTGGAACGTTCCCAAAGGCTACATTCCCCCGCCGCGCCCGCATGGCGCGCCCATTCGCCGCATCAACGCCGGCCCCATTGGCCCGCGCCGGGTCGAAGACGCCCCGCCTCGCCTGGTCACCGTGAATCGTGGCGAAGAGTTCTCCAAACCCTTCCATCTCGCTCCCGGAACTCGTCCGGAACCACGGACGCTCTCCTTTGACGGCAAGCGCATCGCCCCGCTTGACCCCGGGATCCATCCCATGCAGCGTGGACCCGTCGGTGAGAGCTTCAGCAGCGCCCTCATGCGCACGCATCCTGAGTTCGGTCCCATGGAGATCCATGGCGGCTCCCTGGGAGCCCGCTCCGCCTTCATGCCCGGGCAGGGACACACCTTCGGCGCACCGGCCAGCTTTGGCTCTGTTCCGGTCGGCCGCGGCGGCTATGCTCCCGGTATCGTCGGCCGCAGCGGTGTGGGCGGCGGCAGCTTCCATGGCAGCGCCGCCAGTGCGGGGGGCGGATTCCATGGTGGCGGTGGTGGCTTCAGCAGTGCCGCTGGTGGAGGCGCCCATGCCGGCGGAGCTCCCGCGGCTTCCGGTGGTGGCGGAGGGGGCGCCCACCACTAAATGAAATCGTCTCGGATCGGAGCGACGACGGCGTCCCGAGTGTTCGCTAACCGCCGTACCGCGAACCGTCTCGTCGCTAACCACCCTACCGCCGACCGCTTCCAAACATCGCGTTCAACTCCGCATACTCCACCGTCTTCTTCGCCCACGCAAACGTTCCCCTGTTCCGCATCTCCCGCGCCGCAGTCAGAAACGCCCCCAGCGCCGCTCGTGCCAGCGCGCTGCCCACGCTGATCCGCTTCACCCCCAGCCCCTCCAGGGTCGCCAAGCTGAACAGCGTCCCCCCACCCGCCAGCACGTTCACAGGACGATCCACCCCTCGCACCACCGCCCCGATGGTCTCCGCCGTCGGCAGCCCCGGCGCGTACAGCACATCCGCGCCAGCCTCCTGGTAGGCGTGCAGCCGCTCGATCGTGTCCACCAGATCGGGCCGCCCATGCAGGTAGTTCTCCGCCCGCGCCGTCAGCACAAACGGGAAGGGCAGCGCATGCGCCGCCTCCGCCGCCGCGGCTACCCGCTCCCGCGCCAGCCCCGCATCGTAAATCGGGCGATCCGCTCGCCCCGTCGCATCCTCAATCGATCCGCCCACCAGCCCCGCTGCCGCTGCCATCCGGATCGTCCGCGCCACCTCTTCCGGCGTATCCCCAAACCCGTTCTCCAGATCCCCGCTCACCGGCAGATCCGTGCTGCACGCGATGGCCGCCACATGCGCGATGGCCGCCTCGCGCCCAATCGAGTTGTCCGGTCTCCCCAGGGCAAACGCGCAGCCGGCGCTGGTCGTCGCCAGCGCCTCAAAACCCTCCAGCGCCAGCAGTCGCGCCGTGCCCGCGTCCCACGGATTGGGCAGCACGAATGCCCCGGCCCGCTCATGCAGCGCCCGAAACGCCAGTCCCTTCTCCCACTGTGTCCGCATCGGCATCACCCCTCTATGCTCTTCATCTTCAAAATGTCCTCTCGCCCCCAGGACAATTTGTCATCCCGAGCGAAGCACCCCGTGCATCCCCACCGCTCTCAACACGAAATAAAAGCTGTCATCCCGAGCGAGCTTTCCGAATTTGTTGCGCCGTGTCGTTCGGCGCAATGCCTGTTGCCTATTGCCTGCCGAACGTCCCCTCCACTGTCTCCAGAAAGGTCCGTTCCTCGCGCAGGATCAGGCGCAGCTTCTCCGCCATAGCAAAGTTATCCCGCGCCGCGGCATCGGCCCGCAGGCGCCTGCGATAAATCTCGTAGGCCGCCAGATCCACAAACGCGATCAGCCCCCAGGCGATGTCATTCGTCCCCTCCTGAGGCAGGAAATACCCCACCAGGTTGCCGCCGCAGCGGGGAATGATCCGCCCCCAGTTCTCCGCATACTGCCGGAACGCCTCTTTCTGAAACGGATCTATCTGATACCGGATAAAACACGTCATCGCCATAAATCCCCCGTCATCCTGAGCGAGCCTTCCGAATTTGTTGTGCCGCTTCCGGCGCAACAAGAAATACGAACGCGAGTCGAATGGACCTGCATTTCCCAACCGGCAAGTGACTGATGTCTACTCCCCGTGGTCCATGATCCGTGATCCAACCTCTCCATCGTGGCTCTTGTTTAGCGCTCACACTTCGTTTACCGTCAAACCATGGATGCAGAGCAGGGCATGGACGCCGCCATCTCCGCCATCGCCGCCGCCATCGGCGAGCCCGCCCGCACCCGCATGCTCTGCTCCCTCCTCGATGGACATGCCCGCACCGGCACCGAGCTGGCTATCCTCGCTGACGTCTCGCCCTCCACCGCCAGCGTCCACCTCGGCCGCCTCAAAGCCGAACGCCTCGTCCGCGTCGCCGCCCAGGGACGCCACCGCTATTACACCCTCGCCGGACCCGAAGTCGCCCGCGCCCTCGAGCGCCTCAGTGTCCTCGCCGGCGTCACCCGCGCCCGCTTCGTCCCCTCCACTCCGGAGCCGCTCCGCGCAGCGCGTTCCTGCTATGACCACATGGCCGGAGCCCTCGCCGTCGCCCTCCACGACCGCCTCCTCGCCCTCGGCTGGATCACGGCGACCCCCTCCGCTCACGCCCGAGCCAATCCGGCCCGAACCACTCCGACCCACCGCGCCGTCCCCTCCTACCAGCTCACCTCCGCTGGAGAAGCCGCCCTCCCCATCCTGGGCGTCGACCTCGAACCCCTTCGCGCCCAGCGCCGCCGCTTCGCCTACGGCTGTCTCGACTGGAGTGAGCGCCGCCCCCATCTTGGCGGAGCTCTCGGCGCGGCTCTCCTCACCCACGCCCTCGCCCGCCGCTGGGTCGCCCGCGAACTCGACAGCCGCGCCCTCCGCCTCACCGCCCACGGCCGCCGCGAGCTCCACGCCCGCTTCGGTCTGTCGTCCTGATGGCTCCTCGCTAACCGCTTTTCGGCTAACCGCCTCTCAGCTAACCGCATCATCGGCTAACCGCGTTACCCTTGTCCCTGGACATGTCCCGCGTCGCCCGGCTCATCCTCGCCCTCATTGTTGGTCTCGCGCTCCTGGCCTGGGCTGCGTCCGGCGTTGTGGAAACCACCGCGCGCGAGTGGTTCGAGCGCGATGTCGGCATCCGCGCCCATCTCGCCCTCCACGGCTCCAGCCGCTCCATCGCCCAGGCCTGGGACAATCCCCAGGAGCTGCGCAGTCAGATCCTCTCCATCGCCCACGACGAGCGCGTGATCGGCGTCGCCGCTTGTGGCCCCGATCTCCTGCCCCGCGCCGTCAGCCCCGGTTTTCCTGACGAGTTCAGCTGCACCGAGGTCGGTTCCCGCATCCTCAGCGCCGACCCCGCCCACGGCGGCCTTCCCGACTTTCGTGAGTGGAGCACCGTGGGTCTGCTGCCCACCGGCCGCGTTCAGGTCAACGCTGCGCCCATCCTCGATGGCAAACAGGATCTCGGCTTCGTCGTCCTCGTCCAGGACCTCAGCTATATCGACGCCCGCGAGGCCCGCGCCCGCACCTTCCTCATCGTTATTTTTGCCCTCCTCGCCCTCACCGCCTTTGGCGTCCCTCTCATCGCCGCCCGCCGCGCCCGCTATGAGTGGAACCTTGAGTTCCGCCGCCTCCTCCGCGGGGAAGGCCGCCGCACTCGCGAGTTCCAGCCCATCCTCTCCGATATGCGCGAGCTCCTCGGCCGCATGGCCACCGAGCAGGGCGACACCTCCGGCCCCTGGTCCGCCGCCAGCCTTAAGCAGACCCTCAGCCGACTCCTCCACGGCGAAAAAATTGTGATCCTCGCCAATCGTGAGCCCTACATCCACGAGCGCATGCCCGACGGCTCCATCGAAGTCCATCACCCCGCCAGCGGCCTGGTCACCGCGCTCGAACCCGTGCTCCGCGCCTGCTCCGGCATCTGGGTCGCCCACGGCAGCGGCTCCGCCGACCGCGAAACCGTGGACGCTCATGACCGCCTCGCCGTTCCCCCCGGCGAGGAGTCCTACCAAACCCGCCGCGTCTGGCTCTCCGAGGACGAGCTTCAGGGCTACTACTATGGCTTTGCCAACGAAGGCCTCTGGCCTCTCTGCCATGTGGCCCACGCTCGCCCTGTCTTCCGCTCCGGCGACTGGCGCCACTACCGCGAGGTCAATCAGAAATTCGCTGACGTAGTCTGCAGCGAAGTCGATTCCCGCGACCCCATCATCCTGGTGCAGGACTACCACTTCGCCCTCGCCCCCGCCATGATCCGCCGCCGCCTGCCCCGCGCCACTGTCATCACCTTCTGGCACATCCCCTGGCCCAACGCCGAACGCATGGGCATTTGCCCCTGGCGCAACGAAATCCTCCAGGGCCTGCTCGGCTCCAGCATCCTGGGCTTCCATACCCAGCTCTTCTGCAATAACTTTCTCGAGTCCGTCGACCGCTATCTCGAAACCCGCATCGATCGCGAAAACAACGCCGTCGTCATGCAGGGCCACAGCACCCTGGTGCGCCCCTACCCCATCTCCCTGGAGTGGCCCAGCCACTGGGCCGACTCCGCGCCCAGCCCCGAGGAATGCCGCGCCCAGGTCTTTCGCGACTGGCACCTCAAGCCCGACGCGCTCCTCGGCGTCGGCGTCGATCGCCTCGACTACACCAAGGGCATTGAGGAGCGCCTTCTGGCCGTCGAGCTCCTCCTCGAGCGCTATCCAGAATTTCGCGGCCGCTTCACCTTCGCCCAGCTCGCCGCTCCCAGCCGCACCCGCATCGAGCGCTACCGCGACCTCAACGACACCGTCGAACTCCTCGCCGCCCGTATCAATGAGCGCTTCGGCCACGACGGCTACTCGCCCATCCTCCTCCTCCGCTCCCACCACGAGCCGCCTGAGGTCTTCCGCTTCTACCGCGCCGCCGATCTCTGCTACGTCTCCAGCCTCCACGACGGCATGAATCTCGTTGCCAAGGAATTCGTTGCCGCTCGCGCCGACCTCAAAGGCGTCCTCGTGCTCAGCGAGTTCACCGGCGCCGCTCGCGAGCTCACTGAGGCCCTCATCGTCAATCCCTACGACCTGGAAGCCAGCAGCGAGGCCCTTGCCGCGGCCCTGCGCATGCCCACTGACGAGCAGCAGGACCGCATGCGCTCCATGCGTTCTCTCCTCGCTCAGTTCAATGTCTATCGCTGGGCCGGCAAAATGCTGGTCGATGCCGCCCGCCTGCGCGACCAGGAACGCGTGGCCGGCCGCCTCTCCGAACGCACCCTCGTCGACTCCCCCCTCTGAGCGCAAACGGCCCGCAATGAAATGCCGGCCAGCCCTTGAGCGAAGCGGCGTCGCACAGCGGCACAACGGAGAAAGCCACGGGTTTTAACCGATGGAAATGTTCAGGATAGAAAAAACGGGCTTCAGCCCCGGTACGTCAGACCACCCTCGCTTCCACAATCCCCATCTCGCTCCCTGCTGCGCACACCCCCGCCAGGCGAAATCCCGCCTCCTCCAGCAGCACGCGCCATTCCTCCTCGCTACGCTCCCGCCCGCCCGTCACCGCCAGCATGTTCAGATCGCTCATCAGCCGCGCTTCCAGGTGCCGATCCGCATGCGATACCACCGGCGGCAGGATGAACTCGATCACCAGCAGCGCCCCGTCCTCCGGAATCACCGCCCGCACATTCCTCAGCATCTGCCGCGCCTCCGCGTCATCGCACCCGTGCAGAACGTGCTTGAGCAGGAACACATCGGCACCCGCCGGCACGCGTTCCATCAGATCGGCCGCCAACAGCTCACACCGGGCCCCGGCCTTCTCCTGCGCGAAGCGCGGCCGCGCCCCCTCGATGCTCGCCTCCAGATCCACCAGCATCCCCCGCGCCTCTGGATACGCCTCCAGCACAGCCAGAAGCAGCGACCCTCCGCCCCCGCCAAGGTCCGCCACCACCCGCGCCCGCGAAAAATCCCATGCCTTCGCAATCGGCGCATAATCCTCTGTCGGAGCCGTCCCCATCACCGCGCGAAAAATCGCACCCGCCTCAGGATCCTGCGACCACCGCGACCGGACCTGCGGATCCCGCACCTTCGCCGCGTTCTTTCCCGTCCGCACGCACTCCGTTAGCAGCGACCACTCATCCGCCAGCAGGTCCCCCCAGAACACCACCGCTGGCCACGCCGACCCTTCCACATCCCTGCGTAGCGGCCTGCCCAGTGCGGTCAGCCGAAAATGCCCCAGCCTCGTCTCCTCGGTCACGCCGATGCTGGCCAGCGCACGCAGCAGCCGGTACAGCGCATCGGCGTTCGCCCCGGACGCCCCCGCCAGTTCCTCCACGCTGCGCTCTTTCTCGCCCAGCGCATCGGCCACGCCCAAACGCGCCGCCGCGGCCAGCACCCGGCTCCGCGCGTAGCCCATGGCCATCTCCACCAGGGCCGCATTCGCCGTCACATTGCCAATCCCGCCGCCCGTCTCCGCCATACCACCTCCCAAACCGGCCCAGAATAGCAAAACGCGATCGGTTGCCCGCACCCTTCGCGCCGGGTTCCGGATCGCACCGAGGGAGGCGGCTGCATACTGGAGTCAGTTATATCGAGACCCTGCGCGAGGCTCGACACCGGATCACTCCGCATCGAAGCTCATGAACGGACTCGAAGGAGGCAACACGAAGATGGCGTCTGCCGTTGTGGAAACCAGTTGCTGCGTCGTGGGCGGCGGCCCTGCCGGGATGATGCTCGGCTATTTGCTGGCACGCCAGGGCGTCGAGGTTACGGTCCTCGAAAAGCACAAAGATTTTTTCCGCGACTTTCGCGGCGACACCGTCCACCCATCCACGCTCGAGGTACTCAGAGAGCTCGGACTGCTCGAGGAGTTCCTCCAGCTACCCCATCAGCAGGTCGAGACGGTAGGACTGGCCATCGGCGGTTCCACATTGGAAGTAGCCGATTTTCGCCATGTCCCGACGCACTGTAAATTCATCGCCCTCATGCCCCAATGGGATTTCCTCAACTTCCTTGCCGGTCATGCAAAGAAGCTCTCCAATTTTCGGCTCCTCATGCAGCACGAGGCGCTGGACTTGCACAGCGATGGCCGGCGCATCGCCGGCGTCGTAGCCCGCAACGACGAGCGAGAGGTCCAGATTCGTGCCGACCTCGTCGTCGGCTGCGACGGCCGCCACTCCGTCACCCGCCGCGCCGCCGGACTCGATGTCATCGAGCACGGCGTCCCCATCGACGTCCTGTGGTTTCGGATCAGCCGCAGCTCCGGCGATCCGGCCCAGGTACTCGGAAACATCAATTACGGAAAAGCCCTCATCCTCATCGATCGCTCGGATTATTTCCAGGCCGGCCTCATCATCCCCAAAGGTTCCTTTGACAGCGTCCGTGCGCGCGGCATTCAGGCGTTCCGCGACGGCATTCGCCAGGTCGCTCCCTGGCTGGGCGATCGCGTGAACGAACTCGACGACTGGGAACAGATTAAGATTCTCACCGTCCAGATCAACCGCCTGCGCCGCTGGCATCGGCCCGGATTGCTGTGCATCGGAGATGCAGCCCATGCCATGTCGCCCGCAGGCGGTGTCGGCATCAACCTTGCCATCCAGGATGCCGTCGCCGCCGCCAATCGCCTCGCCGCGCCCCTGTTGCAGGGCCGGCTCCGGGAATCCGATCTGGCCGCCGTCGAAAAGCGGCGTACCTTTCCCACGCGCGTCACCCAGACCCTTCAGTTGGGCGCGCACCGCGGCATGAATCGAATCTTCGCCAACCCCGGGCCCATCCAGGCTCCCTGGCAGATGAAAGCGGTCCTGAGCATTCCCGGCATTCATCGCGCCCTGGGTTACGCAGTCGGCGTGGGTGCCGGCCCCGAGCACGTGCGCAGCGAGGCTCGAACGAAACCGCGTCGTGCCTGTCTTCCGGGATTCCTGTGCGCCGGGATCGGCCTCGCGGCCGCAGTAGCTGTCGGCGGTTGGGCAGCCTGGAAGCTTTGCAGCAAAGTCGCCGATCCCACAAGCTGAGCGACCCGGCCGATCGAGAGCCGCCGCTCGAGGCCCGTCAAACTCTAAACTCTAAACTCTGCGTTGCCTAACCCCCGCAGTCCTGCACACCTGCACAATTCTGCGAATTTTTACCGGACAACCCCGTGCCTTACCAATTACTATCGGAGACCGAGGAAGCTGCGTCGCGTAGCGCATATTCTCGCTGTCACGGAAGGGTCCCCTGTGAGCTCTCCTCTCCCGCGTCCTGAGGTCCTCGCCGCTGCGTCGGCCGATTTCGAGGAATCCGCACGCATCGCCGCCCTCCAGCGCCTGTGCATTCTCGATACCCCGCCTGAAGACGATTACGACGACCTCACCCGCCTCGCCGCCTTCATCTGCAACACCCCTATCGCGCTCATCAGTCTGGTCGATGAGCAGCGCCAGTGGTTCAAATCCTCCATCGGCATGGACGTCACGGAAACGCCGCGCGCCGTCTCCTTCTGCACCCACGCGCTGCGCCAGCGCCAGCTCTTCATCGTCCCCGATGCGCGCCAGGACGAGCGCTTCACCCGCAATCCCTTCGTCGTCCAGGAGCCCGGCATTCGCTTCTACGCGGGTATGCCCATCGCCGGGCCCGAAGGCCACAACCTCGGCACCCTCTGCGTCATCGATCACCGCCCCCGCGCGCTCTCTGAGGAATGTTGTGTCGCCCTGCGCGTCCTGGCCCGCCAGGCCGGCGCCCTCTTCCAGATCCGCCACCAGATCGGCAGTCTCCGCTCCGCCGCGGAAGAACAGGTCCGCATCGAGCACCGCCTCCGCGAAAGTCAGGAGCGCCTCCGCGAAGCCAATCGCCGCCTCGAACAAATGGTCCGCACTGACGCCCTCACCGGCCTCGGCAATCGCCGCCTCTTTAACGAGCGCATGCGCCAGGAATGGAAATTAGCGCAGCGGCTCGAGTTTCCTCTCGCCCTGCTCATGATCGACGTCGACTACTTCAAGAAGGTGAACGACGAACAGGGTCACTCCGCCGGCGACGACGTCCTGCGCCATCTGGCCGGCTTGCTGGAGCATTCCACCCGCGAAAGCGATACCTGTGTCCGCTACGGTGGAGAAGAATTCGCCGTCATTCTCCCTGCCACCACACAGAATCAGGCCGAGCATCTGGCCGACGTGCTGCGCGAAGAGATCGCCGTAGCCCCCTGCGGGCATCAGAATGTCACTGTCAGTATTGGCGTGGCCGCCTGCCACGCCGGCCATGCGGCCGATACTCCGGAGCAGCTCATCCAGCGCGCCGACGCTGCCCTCTATGCCGCAAAATCCGCCGGGCGCAATCGCGTCGAATGCGCCCCTCCCGATTCCCTTACAGCTTGACCGTCTTCAGGTACTCGCGGAACTTCGTGCCCAGCTCCTCGTGCTCCAGCGCGAATTCCACCGTCGCCTTCAGCATGCCCATCTTGTCTCCGGCGTCGTAGCGCGTGCCCTCAAAGCTGTAGCCGTACACCTTTTCATGCTGCAGCAGCAGTTTGATCCCGTCCGTCAGCTGCAATTCCCCGCCCGCGCCCAGCGGCGTGTGCTCCAGCAGATCGAAGACCTTCGGCGTCAGAATGTAACGGCCGATGATCGCATTCTTCGACGGCGCTTCCTTCGGCTTCGGCTTCTCCACCAGCCCCGAGACCTCGAACAGCCGCGGATCCCCCGGCACCGGCGTTCCTTCCAGCACCCCATACGCTGAAATCGCCGGCCCTTCCACCACCTGCGTGGCCAGAATCGTCGACTGCACCTTCTCGTACACGTCCATCATCTGCTTCAGGCAGGGAACCCGGGCGTCGATCACATCGTCAGGCAGAATCACTGCTACCGGCTCATCGCCCACCAGATCCCGCGCCATCAGCACGGCGTGGCCCAGGCCCAGAGCTTCCTTCTGCCGCACGTAGGAAACCCGCACCATGTGCGAAACCTGTTTGCTCACCGCCAGCAGATCGGTCTTGCCGCGCTTTGCCAGCGTGCATTCCAGCTCGTAGCTCACGTCGAAATGATCTTCGATCGCCGACTTGCCGCGCCCCGTCACGATAATGATCTGGTCGCAGCCCGCCGCCAGCGCTTCTTCCACGCCGTATTGGATCACCGGTTTATCCACCAGCGCCAGCATTTCTTTGGGAATCGATTTCGTGGCCGGCAAAAAGCGGGTGCCGAAACCCGCAGCCGGAAAAATAGCCTTGCGTACTCTGGACGGTTTGGACATTGCTTTCTCTGGGGTTCCTTCCTCGATGATTCTGCGGTTGAGCGAACGGGAGATTCTACAGGGGGACGCCAATAAGATGCGATCCCCTGTCCGGGCGTTGGCGATCCGTTACCGAAGAGGGATGCGCCCTCCCGCCGATACCCAACTCTATACTGTCTCCATGTCCCGCCCCATGGATCGTTCGCAGGCGCTCCGCCAGCGCGCAGAAAAGCTCTTTCCCGGCGGCGTCAATTCGCCGGTCCGCGCCTTCCGCGCCGTTGGTGGCGCGCCCCCTTTTGTCGTCCGCGGCGAAGGCGCTTATCTGTGGGACGCCGATGGCAACCGCTATATCGATTTCTTCGGCTCCTGGGGACCCATGCTCCTCGGCCACGCCTTTCCGCCTGTCGTCGAGGCCATTCAACAAGCCGCCGCCCGCAGCGCCAGCTTCGGTGCCTCCACCGAATCCGAAGCCGATCTCGCCGAGCGCGTCATCGCTGCGGTTCCCTCCATCGAAAAACTGCGCTTCGTCAGCTCCGGGACTGAAGCCACCATGTCCGCTATTCGACTCGCTCGCGCCTTCACAGGTCGTAAATTTATCGTGAAGTTCGAGGGCTGTTACCACGGGCACGCCGATGGCCTCCTCGTTAAAGCCGGCTCCGGCGTCGCTACCTTCGGCATTCCCGGCTCGGCCGGCGTTCCGGAAGAAGCCGCCCACCTGACCCTCGCCCTCCCTTACAACGATGTCTCGGCCGTAGAAGCCGCCTTCGCTCAACTCAAAGACCAGATCGCCTGCATCATCGTCGAGCCCGTCGTCGGCAACGCCGGCTGCATTCCGCCCGCACCCGGCTATCTCGAAGCGCTGCGCCGGCTCACTGCCGAAAACGGAGCGCTGCTGATCTTCGACGAAGTCATGACCGGTTTTCGTGTCGCGTTCGGCGGTGCCCAGCAGCTCTACGGAATCCAGCCTGACCTGACCACGCTGGGCAAAATTCTCGGCGGCGGCCTTCCCTGCGGAGCCTTCGGCGGCCGCGCCGACATCATGGATCAGCTTGCCCCCCTCGGTCCCGTCTATCAGGCCGGAACCCTCAGCGGCAATCCTCTCGCCATGGCTGCCGGCATCGCCATGCTCCAGTACCTCGAGGAACATCGCGCCGAGGTCTACCGCATCCTCGAGCAACGCAGCGCCGCCGTCGCCGACGGCGTTGCCGAAGTGGCGGCCAGCCTCGAAATTCCGCTCACCACCAATCGTGTCGGCGCCATGTTCACCTGGTTCTTCACCGGCGAGCCGGTAACGGACTTCGCCGGCGCTGCCCGCTCCAGTACTCAGCGCTTTGCTGCCTTCCATCAGGCCATGCTGGAAGCCGGCGTGTGGCTCCCGCCCTCCCAGTTCGAGGCGGCCTTTGTCAGCACAGCGCACAGCGAAGCCGACGTTCAGGCTACCGTTGCAGCCGCGCGCCGCGCACTGGCCTCTGTCGCGAAAGAATCCAGCTGACGCGCCTCAGTGCGGATTCTGGTCGTGATTGTGGTCCTTATCGTGACCCTTGTCGTCTTTGTGGCGATAGTCCCAGTACGCCTTTTGATCTTCCTTGCTGCGCTTGCTGAAGTCTTCGTGATTGCGGTGCGTATTGTTCTCCCACTGCAGGTAGTAGGAATTCTCTTCCGCATAGGGATACCGCTGGTGGGTGTACGAATCGTAATAGTACCGATGTTGGGCGCAGCCGGTCGTGAGCAGCGGCACACAAAAGATCGCCGCGATCAAAAGAGGTGTGATTCTGCGAAGCATGAGCTCTTCTCCTGGACCTGGCCGCTCGAACCCGGCTGGTCACACGCCAGGATGCTCCCGCGCCAACCGCGGTTGCTCCGCAGGGCCTGGCGTTGTTGGGGTTGGAATCACTCCATGCGCAGCGCCTGCATCGGATCGAGGCGGGAAGCGCGCCACGCGGGCAGCAGGCAGGCCGCTGCGGCGACAGCCAGCAGCAGACCGGAAACCAGCACCAGCACCGCCGGGTCGAGCGGCTGCGTCCCAAACAGCATCGACGCGATCAGCCGCGTCAGACCGAGGCTGGCCCCGAGGCCCAGCACCAGTCCCCACAAAGCGGGTCGCAGGCCGTCGCGCAGCACGCGTCCGAGGATCTGCGCGCGCTGTGCCCCCAGGGCGATGCGGATGCCGATCTCCGTCCGCCGCTGCGCCACCATGTACGACAGCACGCCGAAGAGCCCAACCATGGCCAGCAGCAGCGAGAGAACGGCGAAGGCCAGCAGCAGCGTCGCCTCGAACCGCGCGTCCAGCGTCGAAGCCCCGAGAATCTGATCCATGGTGAGCACGTCCGCGACCGGTAGCGTGCTGTCGAGCCCGGCGATCGCCTTCTGCACCGAGAGAGCAAGGCTGGCCGGGTCCCGGCGACTGCGCACCGCGAGTGTCACGAAGCGCTGATCGCCGCTGAAAAGCGGATAGTAGATCACCGGCCATGGTTCGTGAGCGATGTCGTCGCGGGTATTGCCCACGATGCCGACGATGCGCAGGCTCTTGCCCGGGAAGATGCCGGGGACATCCACGTGGCGGTCCAGAGGATTCTCGCCGGCGAAGAAATATTGCCGGACCAGCGCCTGGTTGACAACAACGTCCTGCGCCTGATCGAGCCGATCGTTGGCCGGGAAGGTTGCGCCGGTCAGCACGGGAATCTGCATCGCGGCGAAGTATCCAGGATCGACAAAGCGCGTCAGCGCGTCGAGCACCTGTCCATGAGGCAGCGGTGGGTGCTCATGGATCGTGAAGACGTCGTCGCGCGCCCTGCCTTCGCCCGGCACGCGGTTGGTCAGCCCTGCGGCTTCGACGCCCGGGAGCGCGCGCACCTGTTCGAGCAACTGCTGGAAGAAAGTCACCCGGGCAGCGCCCGTGGAGTAGTTGGTCCTGGGCAGGCTCATTTCCATGGTGAGCACGTTGCGGGTGGCGCAGCCGAGATGGACCGACCGAAGCTGCTGGTAGCTGCGCAGCAGCAGACCCGCGCCCACCAGAAGAACCACCGTGAGCCCGACTTCCAGCGCCAGCAGCAACTGGCGCAGCCGCGCTTTGCTGCGCCCGCCGCTGTGCGACCGCCCCGACTCCTGCAAAGTGGTCAGCACCTGGCTGTCGCGTGAGGTGAGCGCGGGAATCAGCCCGGCCAGCAGCCCGCAGCCCGCAATCGCCGCCAGCGCGAACACAGCCACCGCGCCGTCCATGTGGACGGCATACGCGCGCGGCATGTCGTCCCGCGTGCTCACCAGCCAGCGCACGATGCCCGCAGCCAGAATGAGCCCCAGCGCGCCCCCCGCGGCGGAGAGCAGCGTGCTTTCCACGATCTGCTCGCGCAGCAGGCGCAGCCGGCTTCCCCCCAGCGCCGTGCGGATGGCGATCTCCTTGCTGCGCGCCGCAGAACGCGCGACCAGCAGGTTGGCCATGTTCAGGCACGCGATCAGGAGCAGGCAAAGCGTGGCGCCAAGCAGCGCGTACAGCCCGGTTTTCACGTCGTACGTCTCGGCATCCACCAGGGAACGAAGGTCGACAGCGTCGTTAACCGGGCCGTCGGGACGCTCACGGCGAATTTCATGCTGCAGGGCGCTCAGTTCCGCCGTCGCCTGCTCGATCGTCACGCCCGGACGGAGCCGCCCGATGACGTCGAAGTTATGGGCATCGAAGAGGCGCATGAGTTCAGCCGATCGTTCGTGATACAGCGGTGTCCACAGCTGGATTTTCGGATCGGGCCAGGTGAACCATGCCGGCAGAATGCCGGTGACGGTGTAAGGCTTCGCGTCGATCAGAATGCTGTGGCCCACGATCGCCGGGTCCCCGCCGTAGCGGCGCTTCCACAATCCCCAGGTCAACACTACGGTGGCGTTGGCGCCAGGACGGTCGTCCGCAGCGGTGAAAAAGCGGCCCAGCGCAGGCTGCACGCCGAGCAGGGGGAAAAGGCTCGCCGAGGCGTGCTCGGCATGAATCACCTCCGGCAGCTGATTGCCGGCGCCGGCGAGGTTGTATTCCGTCTCCTCATGGATCGCCATGCTGGAGAAGCTGTGCGCGTTCTCCTTCCACACGCCGTAAGATCCCCCCGCGACCACGTTGTCCCGGTAGCTGCCGTCGGACTCCGCTTCGAAGATGCCGACCAGCCGGTTGGGCTGGTCGAACGGCAGCGGGCGCAGCAATACGCCGCGGACCAGTGTGAACAGCGCAACATTAGCCCCGATTCCCAGCGCCATCACCAGCATCGCCATCAACGCAAAGCCCGGCGTCCGCAGCAGCGTCCGGATGCCGATGCGTACATCGCGGGCCAACGAGTCGAGCCCGTTCCAACTCCAGGATGCGCGCGCCTGTTCCCGCAGCAGCGCCGGATTGCCAAAGCCGCGCAGCGCCGCCTCGCGCGCCTCAACCGGGCTCATGCCGGCGGCGCGATTTTCGGCGATCTGGCGGTCGAGGTGATCCGCAAGCTCTGCGTCCAGCCGGGCAGACTCCCGCCCGCGGTGGAAGAGCATCTGAAAGCGCATTCGCAGGCTGTCCAGCCAGCGCATAGGGCGTGCTCCTTTACGCAGTCTCAATCACGAGGTTGATCGCCGCCGACAGCCGCGCCCAATGGGCCGTCTCCTGCTCCAGCTGTTTGCGCCCGGCCGCCGTCAGCGAGTAGAACTTTGCCTCGCGCCCCGTGTCGCTCTCCGCCCAGCGAGCGCGAATCCACCCCTGTTGCTCCAGGCGATGCAGCGCCGGGTACAGCGATCCCTGCTGCACCTGCAGCACTTCTCCGGAGATCTGCTGGATGCGTTTGGCGATCGCCCAGCCGTGCATAGCTTCATGCGCGATGGTGCGGAGGATGAGCAGGTCGAGGGTTCCCTGGACCAGATCGCTGGGTTTTCCCATACTATGACTATCTACACAAACCGTTGTCGATCGTCAAGGTATGCGAATCAGGCGCGCTCCGGCGCCTACCAGACGTGCAGCGACAGACCCGTACTCAGCATCACCGGCGAGACGCCCGGCCCCGCATAAATACGGCTGTACGAGCCTTCCAGGATCCGCCATTCCACCCGCGGCAGCAGCGTGTGGGCGAAGCCGAGATTCACCTGCCACGCCGGTCCCCACTCGGAAGCCAGATTGCCCGTGGAGTCGTAAAAGCCGCTGTGTCCCATCCCGCCGCCGGCCTCCGCAAACACCCGCACGAAGGGCAGAGCAACCGCGATCCGCGGTCCCAGAACCGCGTCGTAAATACGAATGGTGGAATTGCTGGGCAGCGCGGTGCCGCGCACCACCAACCCCAGCAGATGCCCCTGCAGATAACTGCCGGCGCTCCCGCCCCAGGTAATCCCTTCACCCTGTCCGGTGCGTCCGCCGGAGAACTCCGCGAAGACATTCGCTCCGTGATGGCCAGGTCCGAAGCCCACATCCTGAGCGACAGCTGGAAGGCAAAGCAGAGCAGGCAGCAGAAACAGCGCAAACCAGCGGGTGAGGCCTTTCACTGGGTCCCTCCTTCGGGGTGGAGCAACCAGCGTGCACCGTAAGATGCCAAATCGGCCAGCGTACGTTACTTAAGGATGTCGATGAGATCAAAAACGCCTTCCACTCTGCCCAGACGGTCGCACAATGCTGGCGGGAGGTGGGTCCATGAACGACGCTCCCAGCACCATCGGCATCATTCTGGCTTTCGTCGTCGTATTCACCGGGTGCATGGTTTGGGCGACACGCGGCCATCCCTCCGACGCCGATAACGAAGACCTCGGCGTGGTCGCGAAGGATCACTGAGCTCCGTTCGCATAGCATCCCTGTGCGCCTCGCCGCCAGGGGCAACGGAACCCAGCATCGCGGGCTCTCTTTAAAAGGAGAGCAAACAATGGTCCTGACGCCGAATACCGTGGGTGTGGTGCTGTTATTTCTGGTGACATTCCTGGGCTGCATCCTGTGGGCCACCCACGCGTCGCCCGCCGAGCACGGAACCGAGCGCGACAAAATGGATTACCACCGCGGAATCCAAAAGCCCTCCTGAGTTCAGCGCCGAACTGCCATGGTTTCCGCCGGTTAGGCCAATCCCTCACGCTTTCCCCGCCGAGCCAGGCAGGATCAAAGAGTCTCCGCCAGGCAACGAAAAGGAAAATTCCGCCCTCCAGGCAGGGGAGGGCAAAACCATGGACGCAACCCCCAGCACCGTCGGAATCATCGTGTTGTTCACTGCCGTCTTTCTCGCATCCATCCTCTGGGCCACCCACGGCCACACCGCCGACGCCGATCCGGAAGAAGAAGACGTTCAGCAGCCCGGCAAGATGGTCTGAGAGACGGGGCTGAGGTTCGACCGGCCCGTCACTCGGCAGCCGCGGTCCCAGATGGCAGAAATGCCCTCGTCACCAGCGACAATCCAAACGCAATCAGCAGGCACCGAATCAGAATCCTGGGATTGTACTGCCAGGCCAGAGCCGCCAGGCAAGCCGCGTAAACGGTGGGAAACGCCTCCGCAGCCACGCTGGTGAGCCACTGCGGGCGCGTCCCCGCTGAGACCACGCGTGTACGGAGGCTGGGCACAAGACGCGGCACGGCACGGCGGTACTCCAGATACGCGTCCCCCTGCTGCGCGGCGAGAAAAGCCTCTTCGCCAAGGATGAGCCGGAAATAAAACAGCCCCTCCAGCACAAGGAAGACCAGTGCCCCGCTGGGCGGCATCAGGATGGCGATGCCCAGCGACAAAATCCACGACCCCAGATAGAGCGGGTTGCGCACGAAGCGGTACGGCCCGGCGGCCATCACCTGTCCGGCCTGCATGTGGCCCGAGTGCACCACACCGCTGCCCAGGTAAGCGGTGCCCCACACCCGCAGCGCGGCGCCCAGCACAGCGCAGAAGATCGCGAGCCCGGTCACCAGCAGGCTGGCCTCCTCGAGCGGCAGCCAGTTCCAGCGGGCCAGCGTGGTCGAAACAGCCAGCCACGCAGTCGTAGCAGGGCCAACATCGCCGAAACGCAACCATGGCGCATAGAAGCCGAGGAAGTAAACAGCGAACAGAATGAGCAGACGGAGGCGGAATTCGACCTGAGTGGCTTTCATGGAGAGGCAGAAATCAGGGTATAGCTTTTAGGCGGGAGGCGGTAGGTCTTAACCTGTCACCGGTCACCTGTCCCCCGCTACCCCAGCGCCTCCCGCAGCCCCCCGTGCGCCGCGGCCAGCCGAGCTTCGGCGTCCGCGCGGGAGAGCCCCCGCTGCTGCATCACGACCGCGACCTTGACCGACCCGGCCCGTGCCAGCAGTTCCGCGGCCTTCACCGTGTCCAGTCCCGTGATCGCAGCGATGATCCGCGCCGCGCGATCCTGCAGCTTCACGTTCGTTGGCTGCACGTTCACCATCAGGTTGCCGTACACGTAGCCCAGGTGGACCAGCGCCCCCGTCGAAAGCATATTCAGCACCAGCTTGGTCGCCGTCCCCGCCTTCATGCGCGTCGAGCCGGTGACCACTTCCGGGCCGGTCTCTGGCGTGATGGCCAGCTCGGCCGCCTGGGCGATCGGCGAGCAGGGCACGCAGGTGAGTCCGATCGTCAGGGCCCCCAGCGACCGTGCCTGCTCCATGGCGCCCAGCACGTACGGCGTGCGCCCGCTGGCCGCAATGCCCACCAGAACATCGTTGCCCGTAAATCGGTGATCGACGAGGTCAAGCGCCCCCTGCTCGGGATCGTCCTCCGCGCGCTCCACCGAGCGCCGCAGCGCGACGTCCCCGCCGGCGATCAGTCCCTGCACCAGCTCCGGCGGCGTGTTGTAGGTGGGCGGGCACTCCGAGGCATCCAGCACGCCCAGCCGCCCCGACGTCCCGGCGCCAAGATAAAACAGGCGTCCGCCTTTCCGGATCCGGTCAGAAATGGCGTCCACTGCGGCAGCGATATGGGGCAGCTCCCGCTCCACGGCCGACACGGCCTCGCGGTCGCCCTGGTGGAGCACCTGGAGCATTTCCACGGTCGACAGTTCGTCGAGCCGTTCGGACGCCGGATTGCGCGCTTCAGTGGGGAGATGAGCGAGATCGGACACGCAATGATGCTAAATCACGCGCCGATGCGGAGCTTTTTCACCCGCGCCAGCGCCGCCTCCGGCGTGCGCACCTCGCATTCCCACAGCGTGAGCACGCGCCAGCCCAGTTGGCGCAGCGCGGCGGTCTTGCGGCGGTCGCGGGCCACGTTGCCCTCCCGCTTGGCCGCCCAGAAATCGGCACGCGTAGCCGGAACCACCGATCCATATTTGCAACGGTGACAGTGCCAGAAGCAGCCGTGCACAAAGATCGCCGTGCGGTATTTGGGGAGGACGATGTCGGGGCGTCCCGGCAGATCCTTGCGATGCAGCCGAAAACGGTACCCCTGGCCGTGGAGAGCAGAGCGCACCCGCACCTCCGGCTTCGTATTCACCGAGCGGATAGCCGCCATGTTGCGGCTGCGCTGCTCGCGGGTATGTACGTCCACGAGAGACAGGTTACAACCGACGGATTCCGGGTGACAGGTGCGGGCGCATCGCCCCGGCCACGGCGGCAATCACCGGCACGGCAACGCTGTTGCCGAATTGTTTGTACGCCTGCGTATCGGAGACGGGGATGCGATACGTGTCCGGGAAGCCCATCAGTCGGGCGCACTCCCTCGGCGTCAGCCGCCGCGGGCTCCGGCGCGGCCCGCGCGAGACCAGGATTTCCGAGCCATCCTTGTAATAGCGGGCAGAGAGCGTGCGAGCGATGGAGTCGCCATCCACCAGGCCGTATCCAAAACCGTTGCCGGCCGCTCGATGCTTGGCGGCGTAGTTCTGCAGATAGCGCCACAGGTGCTGGGTGAGCGTGTATTTGGGATTCACGCTCGCGCGCGGTGCCAGCGTGTAGGGCTCTTCGGCCGCCTCCGAGCCATTTTCAGGGTGAAGAACAGCCCGCAGCTTCACGCCCGCATCGGGGAGCGGGAGATCGTCGAGCGAGAACGGTGTTGCCTCGCGAAACCCCGCAATCAGAATGCGCTCTCGATGCTGCGGCACAAAGTGCGCCGCGTCGAGGACGCGGAAGGAAATCTGATAGCCCAGCTCTTCCTCAAGCGTCTGCCGGATCACCCGGAAGGTGCGCCCCTGATCGTGGCTGACAAGATTCTTCACGTTCTCCAGCAGGAACGCGCGGGGCCGCCGCGCCGCCAGGATGCGGGCGACGTCGAAAAACAGTGTGCCCTGGGTGGCGCACGCAAATCCGTGCGGTCGCCCCAGCGCGTTCTTCTTGCTCACCCCGGCGATCGAGAAAGGCTGGCAGGGAAATCCCGCCAGCAGCAGGTCGTGGTCGGGGATCGCGTTCTCGGCGAGCGTGCGGATGTCGCCCGCTATGGCGTGGGCCTCTCCGTTCACGCCGAAATTCGCGGTATATGTCTTCTGCGCGAAAGCGTTCCACTCGGAAGTGAAGGCGCAGCGCCCCCCGATGGATTCGAAGGCGAGGCGCATGCCGCCGATACCGGCGAACAGATCGATAAAGGTGAAGCCGGCCGCGCGCACAGAGCTATTGTCCGCTTTTCGCGGAGCTCTTCTTCGCCTTTTTTGCCGCCTTCTTCGCAGCAGGTCTCGGTGCCGTCTTCTTCGCCGCGGACTTCTTTGCCGGGGTCTTCGCCACCCGCTTCGCCGGCGCCTTCCTGCGCGCGGCCAGCGTCTTCTCCGTCAGCGCCGCCGTCAGTTCCGCCAGCGCCACCGTCCGCGCCGATTTCCGCAGCCGTTCGATGTCGTAAAACGACCGCTTGTCGCGCAGGAAGATCTGGACCACGAAGTCCACGTAGTCCATCAGCACCCACTCCCCGACGCGCCGTCCCTCCACCGAGTTCGGATACGTCTGGAACTCGCGCTTCAGGCGAATCTCAATCTCATCGGCAATGGCCTGCGACTGCCGCTCGTTGGCCGTGCTGGTAATCAGGAAAAAATCGGTGAAGGCGGAGTCAGCGGGATCCAGCTGCAGGATGCGGGTGTCTTCGCCCTTCTTGTCTTCACAGGCAGCGGCGGCGGCCAGGACCATCTTGCGCGTTTCAGTAGAAGCCATGCGTGGGGTAAGCGCTCCTCGGGCGCGACCGGAAATGGCTTGCGGGTCACGCTCCTGGTCGATAATACGGCCAACCGCTGAGGATTGGGGAGAAGAAGCCGTCCCGGCAGCACTTGACCGCCGAACCCCGCCTTCACGACGCCGGCTCAGGCTGGTACAAACGGTGCTCGCGGATGTAGTCGGCCACCGCCGGCGCCAGAAGCTCATACGGAATCGCGCCCTCTTCCAGCCTCGACCGGATCGTGCTCGCCGATGCCGGCTCGTCCAGCTCCGGCAGCAGATACAGCCGCGATTCCCGCCGGTTGGCGCCGCGAAGGCAAAGAACCAGCTGATCCGGCTGCGTCGATTCGCACGATGCGACAGAGATGCTGGCCGGCAGCGCCGCCGTCACCCGGCTCAGATCGAACCCCGGCCGCGCCGCCACTGCGAAGTCGCACCCCAGCAGAAGATCGGCGGCCCGATACCACTTCCCAATGCTCAGAAACGAGTCCGCCCCCAGCAGGCAGACCAGTGCATCGTCCGGCGCAAGCGTGGCTCGCAGCGCGCGAATCGTATCGATGGTGTAGTTGGGCCGATGATCCAGGCGCGGAGCATCGATCAGCGAAATCGCCAGCCCGCGCTGCCCCTCGATCGCCAGCCGCGTCATCGCCACCCGATCCCCGTACCCCGCCTGGGGACGATCCCTCTTCAGCGGCTGCATGCCCACGGGCGCCAGCAGCACGCGATCCAGTCTCAGCCGCTCCATCGCCAGGCCGGCGACGGCGACGTGGCCGCGATGCGGCGGGTCAAAGCTGCCGCCGAAGAAACCAATGTTCATCGTTTCCTGAGCATAGCGCGTTGCGAAAATCGGGTACTGTGGCATTGTGCGGCACAAGGCGGCCATTGGCGTCGGCGCGAATCTGCCTTCCCGGGCGGGCACCCCCGCCCAGACCGTGCGAGCCGCTATGAACGACCTCCTGGCCGTAGGCACCCTCACCGCGCGATCCTCGCTCTATCGCACCGAACCCGTCGGCCTGACTGCACAGCCGCCCTTCATCAATGCCGCCGCCGTGGTCGAAACCCGACTCGATCCCCAGGCCCTGCTGGAGTTCCTGCTCGCCACCGAGCGCAGCTATGGCCGCGACCGCCTCCACGACGCGCCGAAGGGGCCGCGCTCCCTCGATCTGGATCTGCTCCTCCTCGATGACCAGGTGATCCGGACGCAGCAGCTCACCGTCCCGCATCCAGCCCTGGCCGAGCGCCGCTTTGTCCTCGAGCCGCTGGCTGAGATCGCGCCCAACTGGCTGCATCCGCTGCTCAACCAAACCGTGGCCCAGCTGCTGGCCGCGCTCCCCGCCACCGGCGTCAACCGCCCTCAGGCCGTCGAGAGAATGCAGGAAGGGCAACCCCGGCCGTGAAACGCTCGTCCCTCTCATTCTTGAAAGTCTGCACGCTGATCTCCCTGGTGGTCGCGCTTCTCGCCGCGCCGCATACTGCCCTGGCGCAAACCCAGGGCGCAGTCCGCAATGCCCATGGCGACCCCGTCAGCGGCGCCACCCTCACCGATCTCTCCGGCAAAACCCTGGCCGTCACCAGCGCCGACGGAGCCTTCACCCTCGACCATCCGCCCGCGCAGATTGAGGTGACGGCCGCCCATTACCTCACCACGGTGGTGAACGCGCACCCAGGCGCGCCGCTCGACGTGGTCCTCAGCCGCCCCCTCGAAACCGTCACCGTCACCGCCTACCGCTCCGCCCTCGGCGAGCAGGACAGTCCAGCCAGCACCCGCGTGCTCGACCACCGTCAGCTGCAGCAGGCTGCTCCGCCCGCGCTCGACGGCAAGCTGCGCGAGGTGCCCGGCTTCGATCTCTACCGCCGCTCCAGTTCCCTGGTCGCCAATCCCACCACCGAAGGGGTCTCCCTCCGCGGACTCGGCTCCACCGCCGCCAGCCGCTCGCTCGTGCTCCTCGACGACGTCCCGCTCAACGATCCTTACGGCGGATGGATCCACTGGGAAGAGCTGCCGGAGCTCGCCGTCCAGTCGGCTGAAGTCGTCCGCGGCGGCGCTTCCGATCTCTACGGCTCCAGCGCCATCGGCGGCGTCATCAGCGTCGTGCCCGTGCGTCCACAGGGCAACGGTGTGGAACTCCTCGCCAGCGGCGGCTCCGAGAGCACGCTCGACGACGGCCTCCTGGCCACCGGCAAGCGCGGTCCGTGGGCCGGCCTCGCCAGCGCCGGTGTCATCGCCACCGACGGCTACACCCTCATCGCTCCCGACCAGCGCGGCCCCATCGATCAGCCCTCCAATGTCCACGCGCAGAACGCGCTCCTCGAAGGCCAGCGCGCCTTGCCCAACAACGGCCGCCTCTTCGCGCGCGTCAATGCTCTGAACGAGAGCCGCCACAACGGCACGCCGTACCAGTACAACCTCACGCGTCTATGGCGCGCCGCAGCCGGCGCCGACTGGAGCGACTGGTCCCTGCGCCTCTATGGCAGCAACGAGCATTTCCGCCAGACCTTCTCCAGCGTCAATGCGGCGCGCACCTTCGAGAAGCCGACCAAGTTCCAGTTCGATCCCGCCGACGAGCTCGGTGCCGCCGCGCGCTGGCGCCATGCCGTCGGCGCCCACGCTCTGCTCCTCGCCGGAGCCGACACCCACGACGTCCGCGCCACGGACAACGAAACGCTCCTCGTCGGCGCCGGTGGAACCACGTCAACCTCGGCGCGCCAGCGTCTCACCGGGGCCTGGGGCGAAGCCCTCTACACGCCCTCCAACTGGACCCTCAGCGCGTCGGCGCGTGTCGATCACTTCGCCAACTTCAACGTCCACCAAACCAGCACCTCGGCGCCGTCCACCACGCTCCCCTCCTGGAACCAGACCGTCTTCGATCCCCGCCTCGGCGTCGTGCGCCGCCTCACTCCCTGGCTGGCGTGGAGCGCCTCCGGCTTTCGCGCCTTTCGCACGCCGACTCAGAATGAGCTCTACCGCTCCTTCCAGGTCGGCAGCGAAGTCACTGAGGCCAATCCCAATCTCCGCTCCGAGCGTGCCACCGGCTGGGAGACCGGCGCGCAGGCCGATCTGCCCCACTGGGGCTCGAGCCTACGCGCCAGCTATTTCTGGACCCAGGTCAATCGCCCCATCGCCGCGCTCACCTTAAGCGTTACCCCCACCAGCGTCCTCCTCCAGCGCGAGAACCTCGGTCAGATCGAAAGCCGCGGCCTCTCGCTCGATACCGCCCTGCGCCCGGCCGCGTGGATCGCCATCGAAGGCGGCTACCAATACGCCGACGCCACGGTGACGAAGAACATGCCCGAGCCGCAGATCGTCGGCAACTGGATTCCCGAGGTCCCGCGCAACACCGCCACTGCGCAAATGCGCCTCTCGCGCCCGCGCTGGGGTTTGCTCAGCCTGCAGGGTCGCTACGGCGGCCGCGCCTACGATGACGACGCCAATGTGTTTCTGCTGCACTCCTATTTCCAGCTCGACGCCTACGGCCAGCACGCGCTCGGCCGGCACTGCGTGCTCTTTGCCGACGGAGAAAATCTCTTCGACCGGTCCATCGAAGTGGGCAAGACTCCCCAGACCACGCTGGGCACGCCGCGCGTGGTGCGGTTGGGCTTGCGGATGCGATGGGGCGAGTAGAACAGTCTCCAGTTGCCAGTCCCCGGTCTTGTTGGCCCCCCCGGGGTGGGGGGATGGTAAACCTTGTTTGATTCTGTTGGGGTTGCGGCGCGCTTTTTGCGTTGGTATGCGGCATGTGGCTGATTTGGAAGCAGTTGCTCCTGGGGCTGGAATGCTGCATGCGCGATCGGGAGTGCTGCATTCGAGGTCGCGACGGATCTGGATGTTTGCAGGCGAAGCAGTTGCTCTCGGGGCTGGAATGCTGTATTCGCGGCCGGGAGAAGAATGGGCGCTCCAGTTGGTGCCTGCAATGGAAGGGTTCGCCGCCCTGGCGAATTCCTTTTTAACCGGAGGCTTCCACGCGTGAGAAAAGCCGCCTCCGCGGCGGCTTTTTGCTTTTTCCTCTATACATTCAGAATAGCAAATTCGGGTGGGTTTAGTGCCAGGCTTTACGGCTCAGAACCGATGCGGAATGAGGGGGAACGCGGTTGTACCGTTACTAAAAGGACTTGACGAGATTTCCACAGAAGGGATGCCAGGGCCGTATTCAGGGCGTTGGGTCGGCCTGGTGCGGTGTGAATCGTCGGGAGGACAGGCCTGGGTGCGATGCGGCTGAGTGCGGCGCGCCGCTTCAGAGTGCCAGGTCGGGCTCAGGCAGCGGCGCTCATTTCTTCGCAGGGCGCGAGACGGCCTTTGGGGCACTCGGCTGGTTTCAGGGGGCGCATCTTCGACCAGGAGTAAGGCAACTCGCGGCCACAGTCGAGGCATACCGTGTAGCAGCTCTTGTTCAGAGTGAAGGCCCGGGTCTGGTGGTTGTGGACACATCCAAACAGAAATTCAAGACAAGCACTGATCATCACGTCCTCCATGCCGGATTGGCCTCACTCCTGGACAGATGGGCTCAAGTCCGGCTCCTGGAGCTAATCGGGATGGGAAACGGCGCCTTCGGCTCCGATCCTCCGGGAATAAGCCTTAAGGTAGCGCGATACGGTCCGAGCTTCCATTCCCCGATCGATTCGAAATCCACAGGCGCGCAGTACCCGGGGTGTGAACGGAAATAACCGGCGGAGGGGGTTACCGGGGAGGGATGGGGGCATTGCCCGGGCCTGAAGGCCCCTGTTCTGTTGGGGAAGATTTTTCGCCGGGTTGAAACCCGGCGCTTTCTCCGTCGTCCTGCTGCGCAGGACCGCTGCGCGCAGGGGCTGAAGCCCATTTGATTTTGGGCGGTTGGCGGGGCGTCGGCCGGGTGACAAACTGGCGCGTCGGCCGGGTGACAAACTGGCGCGCCGGCCGGGTGACAAACTGGCGCGCCGGAGGTTGACAAACTGACGCGTCGGCCGGGTGACAAACTGACGCGCCGGAGGTTGACAAACCAGCCGCTGGTACACTGAGGGTACTGTGGTAGAGCTGGTTCCATCGATACTTTCCGCCGATTTTGCGCGGCTGGCCGACGAAGTTGCGGCGGCGGAGCGCGGCGGCGGGCGGGCCATCCACGTGGACGTGATGGACGGGCATTTTGTCCCCAACATCACGGTGGGTCCGCCGATTGTGGCGTCGCTGCGGAAGCATACGAAGCTGCCTCTGGACTGCCACCTGATGATCGAGAATCCCGACGAATTTATCCCGGCGTTTGCTGACGCGGGAGCGAACTGGGTGAGCGTGCATTATGAGGTTTGCCGCCACCTGCACCGCACCCTGGAGCTGATTGCGCAGCACGGCATGGAGCCGGCGGTGGTCATCAACCCGGCCACGGCCGAGGATCTGCTGATCCCGGTGCTGGGCATGGTGCACCATGTGCTGGTGATGAGTGTGAACCCTGGGTTTGGCGGACAGAAATTCATCCCCTACTCGCTGAAGAAGATCCGGCGGCTGCGGGAACTGCGCCACGAGCTGGGCCTGAGCTATGGGATTGAGGTGGACGGCGGGGTGGCTCACGACACGGTGGGCGGCATCGTCGAAGCCGGTGCGGAGCTGCTGGTGGCGGGGAATGCGGTCTTCGGCGAAGGGCATGCGGAGCGGGATGCGAAGCTGCTGCTGGAAGCGGCACAAAGGGCGGCCTTGCAGGCAGCCTGAGCCAGGGTAGAGAATCGGGGGAAGGTCAATCGCAGACAGCCTTTCCCGGGCGACAGAGCGAGAAGTCTGCGGCTTTTTTGAGGTGCTATGAATCGGTTGGTCCTTCGGATGTCGGCAGTTTGTCTGGGCGTGGCGATCGCCTTTTCGTCTCCGTGCGCTTTTGCGAAGAAGCATAAGGAGAAGCACAAGAAGAACCAGGATCTGAGCGCCAATCCGCTGGGCAACGTGCAGTCGAACCAGCCGGACAAGTTGCTGTTCGACAAGGCCATGAAGGCCATGAAGAAAGGCCACTACGACGTGGCGCGGCTGGACTTGCAGACCCTGCTGAACACCTATCCGGACTCGGAGTACGACATGCGGGCCAAGCTGGCCGTGGGCGATACCTGGTTCAAGGAAGGCGGCACCGCGGCGCTGTCGCAGGCGGAGTCGGAATACAAGGACTTCATCACCTTCTTCCCCAATTCGCCGGAGGCGGCCGAAGCGCAGATGAAGGTGGGGGACATTTATTTCCAGCAGATGGAAAAGCCGGACCGGGACCCGCAGAACGCGATCCACGCGGAGCAGGAGTACCGGACGATGCTGGAGCAGTTTCCGGACTCACCGCTGATCCCGCGGGCGAAGCAAAAGCTGCGCGAGGTGCAGGAAGTGCTGGCGCAACGGCAGTTCGAGGTGGGGGAGTATTACGCGTCGCGGGAGAACTATGCGGCCGCCATTGCGCGGCTGCAGACGGTGGCGGACGACTATCCGCTGTTCAGCAGGGCGGACGAGACGCTGATCACGATTGGCGACTCGTATGCGGTGGAAGCGCAGAAGATGTCGCAGGCGAAGCTGCCGCCCAAGCCGAAGGCGGAGCTGGTGCGGTATTACGACAATCAGGCGGCGTCGGCGTGGGGCCGAGTGGTGACGCGGTATCCGCTGTCAGCGCATGTGGAAGACGCGAAGGACCGGCTGATTGCGTTGGGGCGTCCGGTGCCGGATCCGACGGCACAGGCGCTGGCGGAGAGCCAGGCCGAAGAGGACAGCCGGGTGAATGTGAAGCTGGGGACGCGGACGCTGGCGCTGCTGGGGCATGGACCCAGCACGATCAAAGCGGCGCGGGTCGGCGAGCCGTCGATGCAGAGCGCAGGTCCGGTGACGGCGCCTGAGGTGATCAAGCAGAGCTCGGTGGCCTTTGCGGCAGCGCTGGCGGGGAAACCGATTCCGGCTCCGGGATCGATGCAGCAGCCGGTGGAAGCAGAGGCGACGGCGCAGGGAGGCACGGGGAACAACACAGTGCAGCAGGCGCAGCCGGGCGACGGGGGCGAGGCTCCCGCGCAGAAGCTGACGTTTGAGGAGGTGCCGGATGCGTCGGGAGCTCCGGGCAGCACGGTGACGGTGCAGGTGCCGAACGGCGGGGCCGGGAACGCTACCGATGCGACGGAGGCTCCGGGGAACGGAGCGCCGAGCGGAGCGGGGGCGCAGCCTCTGGTGGCGCCGGTGGGACCGACGGACCAGAAGGCGCTGCCCGCGATCGACAAGCCGGCCGACGCGCCGCAGCAGATCAACGAAGTGCCGGCGGGCGAGGCGGGAGCTCAGGTGCAGACCGGGGCGAATGCCAGCGGCAAGCCGGGCAAGAACAAGAAGGCTCCTTTCGATAAGAAGGACGAGTCTTCGAGCCAGCACAAGAAGAGGAAGGGTCTGGACAAGCTGAATCCGTTCTGAAGTCAGCCGGTAGCCGGTAGCAAAGCAACTGCATATGGAAGGGCCGCCTCTGCGCGGCCTTTCTGTTTTGGGGCGATGGCGATCCGCAGCCGCCGAGCGGGTTAAGCTACATCCAGGCATGTACCGTTCCGGTTTTCGCTCCGCTCTTCTGCTGATTGCGGCATTCGCTTCTTCGATGGCTCTTGCGCAAACGCCGCGCGTTCTGCATTACGGCTCCGGGAAATCCATTACGTTAACGCTGCCGGATGCGTTTGACATCCAAGTTGCCGCCATGGGGCTGGAGCGGGTCCGCTTTTTCGCGCTGTCGCCGGATCGCCGTGTCTTCGTGACCGACATGCACGATCTCTCGGACAATCGCATGGGCTCGGTGCTGATCCTCGAAGGGTGGAACGCGGGCACGCACCGCTTTACACGCGTCACGCACTACCTCGACCATCTGCGGAACCCGAACAACGTCGCGTTCTGGACGGATCCTGCGAGCGGACAAAGCTGGATTTACATCCCACTTACCGATCGCCTGGTCCGCTACCAATACAAAGCCGGCGACGAGGTGCCCAGTTCTGCGCCGGAGACGCTGCTCCGTTTTCCCGACTACGGGCTGAGCTACAAATACGGCGGATGGCATCTGACGCGGACGGTCGCGATCGCGCAGGTCAACGGGGTGCCGCGCGTCTTCGTGGCCGCGGGGTCATCGTGCAACTACTGCCAGGAGCGTGAGGTTCTGCGCGCTGCCATCGTGAGCATGGACCCGGATGGCGGTCATGCAAAGGTGATCGCTCAGGGGATGCGCAACGCTGTCGATCTGCATGCCGTACCTGCTTTCGGCGGTGCCTTGTTCGCGACCAACATGGGCGACGACCATCTCGGCGATCGGCTGCCGCAGGACACGTTTTTCCAGGTGGATGCGGCGCCGGCGGCGCCGGTGAACTATGGCTGGCCCACCTGTTATTTTGCCGGTGGACGGGCCGTGCACGACAGCACGCCGCTGCCCGCGCTGGATCATCCCGGGCGCATGGCTCCGATCCCATCGGGATCGCGGGAGGACTCTGTCTACGGCGATCAGCGCGGGGTCGCTGCGGCCGGGACGAATCTCGCCGCGGGGGGAGGCCATGCCCTTGCACCCGACCCCAACGCAGAGCTGGGGCATGCACCACGGCCGTTGGCTTCCTGCGCAAGGGTGCCCGTCGCGTATACGGCGTTCGCCGCGCACAGCTCGCCGCTGGGCTTCGCCTATTTCGGCCCCGACAATGGATTGCTTCGCGATAGCTTCCTCGTGGCTCTGCATGGAGCCAGCCACCCGCACATCGGCACGGGGTATCGGGTGGTCCGGTTTACGGCGGGGGACCGCACTCCTCGTGATTTCATCACGGGATTTCTGACGCACAGCCATGGCCGCGCCGTCGTGCATGGCCGTCCCTGCGGGGTTTTGCAGATCGGGCCCGATACGTTTCTGCTGAGCGACGACTATCTGGGGCTGGTTTACCTGGTCAGTCCAGCGAACCGATGAAAATGCGCGCCGGTCTCTCTCCGAGTCTCGCGCTGCTGCTTCTTTCTGCGTTGTGGGCCGTGGGCTGGCTGCTCCCGGACCTGTTTCCTCACTTCGGCGCGGAGGGTATCTCACTGGCCGCAGGGCAGGCCATCCTTCTTTCCGTTTTCGCCGTCCTGGCTGCTTCTGTGGCTGTTGTGCAGGGGTTGAAATTCCCGCGGGGGCGCCGCGCGTGGACCAGCGTCGGCGTTGGCATGGGACTGTTCGTGATCCCGACCGGCGCAGCCGCGTATGCGCGGGGCTGGATTTCCAACTTTGATGCGGTTGCCATTTTCTGTCTCACGCCCGTTTTTGCGGTGGTGCTGGAGCCCTATCTCCAGAACTGCCCACCGCGCAGGGGCAAGGGCGCTCTGGCGGGCTGTTGGGTGGCGATCGCCGGAATTCTGTGTTTCTTTCCTTTAGAGATGCCGAGCTCATTCCGGGCCGGCGCGGCGCTCGGCGCCCTTTTTGTGGCGGCTCTGGCGGTTGCGGCTGCCAACTGTATCGCGGTCCGGACGGCGAGTTACGAGGGAGGGGGTTGGAGCTTACCCATGGCCGCGCAGGCTGCCGGCACCGGTGCCCTTTGCTTCGCCGTCATGGCCGTCATCCTCGCAAAGACGACAGGGACCGCGAGCGCGCCGGCGAACTTTATTCCGAAGCTATTCCTGGTCGATGTGCCGGGGTTATTCCTGCTTTTCTGGCTGATGGCTCGCGTTGCCGCCTCCCGGATGACCGCGCGTTTTCTGCTCGCGCCGCTGTTTGCCTCGGTCGCGGGGCTGGCACTGGAGCGCATGCTGCCGCCGGTACGAGGGATGCTGGGGCTGCTGTTGCTGGCAGGCGGGTCGGGATGGCTGGTCTTTGCGCCCGCGGAGACTGAGGAGGGCGAACGGATCTCGCTCAGAACGGTTCCGGTTGCACCGGCCGATCGGCCTACGCAGGGGAATTAGGTCCTTTGGAAGATGCGTGGTTGGCAGAGCGTCGATCTGCATCTCGTTCGTGCCGGGGCATGGCGCTTTGGCTGCGCGGGAGTGGAGATGGCCGGGGCGGGTGGACTCGTGAGCACGGGTGGAGCTGCGAGGAGGGGCGAAATCCTTTATCGTGAGAAGGAATGCCTGAGCAGACCAAAGAGATGACGGAGACAGCAGAGAAGCCTATGCGGCGGGAGTTGCCCAAGGCGTACGATCCGGCGGCGATTGAGGATCGGTGGGCGGAGTTCTGGGTGCGGGAGCGGCTGTTCCACGTGGAGACGCCGAGCGCCGAGGAACTGGAGAAGCTGCGCGCGCAGGGCAACGACGTGTTCACGATCCTGCTGCCGCCGCCCAACGTGACGGGGCGGCTGCACATGGGCCACATGCTGAACCAGACAGAGATGGACATTCTGACCCGCTGGAGGCGGATGCGGGGCGACCTGGCGCTGTGGCTGCCGGGGACGGACCACGCAGGCATTGCCACGCAGATGATGGTGGAGCGGCAGCTGACCAGCGAGGGAACGTCGCGTGAAGCGCTGGGGCGGGAGAAGTTCGTCGAGCGGGTGTGGGAGTGGAAGCGCCACTACGGCGGGGCGATTCTGGAGCAGATGAAGCGGCTGGGCGCGAGCGTGGACTGGTCGCGCGAATACTTCACGATGGACGAGAACCTGTCGGTGGCGGTGCGCGAGGCGTTCGTGCGGCTTTACGAGCAGGGGCTGATCTATCGCGGAGCCTACATCGTGAACTGGTGCCCGCGGTGCCAGACGGCGATCAGCGATCTGGAAGTGGTGCACGAGGAGCAGACGGGGAAGCTGTGGGAGATCCGGTACCCGGTGGTGGGCGCGGAGAATGAATTTGTAACCGTGGCGACGACGCGTCCGGAGACGATGCTGGGTGACACGGCGGTGGCGGTGAATCCGCTGGACGAGCGGTATCAGGGGCTGGTGGGGAAGACGCTGCGGCTGCCGCTGACAGGGCGCACGATTCCGGTGATCGCCGATGAGTGGGTGAAGTCGGATTTTGGGACGGGTGCGGTGAAGGTGACGCCGGCGCACGATCCTAACGATTTTGCGATTGGGCAGCGGCACAAGCTGGCGGCGATCACGGTGATGGATGAGACGGCGCACATGAATGCCGAAGCGGGCGCGTATGCGGGGCTGGATCGGTACGTGGCGCGGAAGAAGGTGCTGGAGGATCTGGAGGCGCAGGGTCTGCTGGGCACGGTGCGCGAGCACGTGAACTCCATTGGGAAGTGCGATCGGTGCAAGACGGTGGTGGAGCCGCGGTTTTCGACGCAGTGGTTCATTGCGGTGAACAAGGAGCCCAGGGGCGGCGGGGATTCGATGGCCGAGCTGGCGCGGAAGGCAGTCAGGGCCGACTCGGAAGGGAAAAAGGCGATCCGGTTTACGCCGGAGATGTACGAGAAGGTTTACCTGGAGTGGATGAACAACATCTACGACTGGTGCATTTCGCGGCAGCTGTGGTGGGGGCATCGAATTCCGGCGTGGCGCTGCGCGGCGTGCAAAGAGATCACGGTGGCGCGAGAGGATCCTGAGAAGTGCGCGCACTGCGGTAGCGCGGAGATCAAGCAGGAAACGGATGTGCTGGACACGTGGTTCTCGTCGGGGTTGCTGCCGGTGACGGTGTTTGGATGGCCGCGGCACACGCGGGATCTGGATGTGTTTTATCCGACGCAGCTGCTGGTGACGGGCTTCGACATCCTGTTTTTCTGGGTGGCGCGGATGATCATGCTGGGCTGCTGGTTCAGCCAGGGCCTGCCGCTTGAGGACGGATCGAAGCGGCCGCTGGGGGAGTCGGTGCCATTCCGCGAGGTGTACATCCACGCGCTGGTGCGGGATGCGGATCGGCAGAAGATGTCGAAGACGAAGGGGAACGTGATCGACCCGATCGCGATTGTGGAGCAGTACGGGACGGATGCGGTGCGGTTCACGCTGGCGTCGATGGCGTCGCCGGGGACGGACATTGCGTTCAGCGAGGCGCGGACGGAAGGGTATCGGGCGTTTGCGAACAAGATCTGGAACGCGGCGCGGTTCATTTTTATGAATGTGGAGCGGGCCAAAGAGGCGGGGATTGAGGTGGATTCCAAGGCGCTGGGGGGGGTGCCGAGTCCGGGTGCCGATGCTCCGCTGGAGGCGCGGTGGATTGCTGCAGAATTGCACCAGACTGTTGAGCAGATAAACCAATCCCTTAGCATCTACCGTTTTGATGATGCCGCTAACTGCATCTACCAGTTCTTTTGGGGCAGCTTCTGCGATTGGTATTTAGAGATCGTCAAATTGCGCCTGGATTTTTCGACTGCATCCGCAGAAGAAGCAAAAGCTGCGCTCACAATGTTGGTCGCAGTTTTTGAAACAGCTTTGAGACTGCTGTCGCCTTTTATGCCGTTCCTCACGGAGGAGCTCTGGTATGCGGTCTACGAAGGCGACCCGCCTTCAAAATCTATTGCACTGGCCAGGTATCCGGCACAGCATTATCGAATTGACGTCCGCGACATAGTTAGGATGCATATGTTGCAGGATTTGATCAGAGTCGCCAGAGAAGAGCGTAAGAACCGAGGCATCCCTGAAAGGGAGTCGGTCCCCATGTTGGTGACCGTCAGTTCGGAGAGGAATTTTGAAACCGACCCGAACACGCTAATCAGCGAGAATAAAAAAATCATTCAGAGCCTCGCCAGGATCTCGGCAATCAGATTCTGCAATGCAGGGGATAATCGCCCCGATGGGGTGAATTGGCGCGCCGCGGCATTGGCCGACATCGCGCTTGTTCATGAGAAGACTATTGATGTCCCCGTCGAGCGGGAGCGGCTGACGCGGGAAGTGGCGAAGCTGGAGAAGAATTTGGCGTCGGCGGAGCGGCAGCTGGGGAATGCGGCGTTTCTGGCGAAGGCTCCGGCGGCGGTGGTGGAGGGCTTGCGGAAGCAGGAAGCGGAGAATCGGGTGCTGCTGGAGAAGACGCGGAAGGCACTGGAGGAGTTGGAGAATGCGTGAGGGCCCGGGGCTAAAGCCCCTCCTTCAGGTGGGGAATTTTCCCCGGCCTGAAGGCCGGGGCTTTCTCCGTCGTTCCGCCTCGCGGAACCCGCGGTTGGAACGAGGTGGGAGCGGCATTGCAGGAGAAGGACGTGCTTCAGGGGCTCAAGCCCAGGTCGTTTGAGGGCCGTTTACGGCACGACTGAAGTCATGCCCTGATACAAAGGCCGCGGATACGATTTCGAAGGTGAGAAGCCGCACAGCTTCAAGAGCAGGGCAGACGGCGATTCGGCAGGACTGGACCCTTATGGAATGGAAGACACGACGAATTGAGGCGATTCTGGAGCTTGCGCTCCAGGAGGACAAGGCCACCAGCGATGTGACGACGGCGCTGACCGTGGAGCCGGGACTGCGTGCGACGGCGACGATTCTGGCCAAGGAAGAGTGTGTGCTGGCGGGGCTGGGGTGCCTGCCGCGGTTCCTCGAAATTTTCGCTCGGCTGGACGGCAAGAGCAGCGGGCGCTTCGAGGTGATCAGCCACCCGGAGATCTTCGACGGCGTGCGGCTGCGCAAGGGGCAGGCGGTGGCGGTGATTCGTCACAATGCGCGTGTCATTTTAGGGTGTGAGCGGGTGATTCTGAACCTGATGCAGCGCATGAGCGGCATTGCGACGCTGACGCGGCGCTACGTGGACGAGATGCATGGCACGGCCGCCCGAGTGCTGGACACGCGCAAGACGATTCCGGGGCTGCGGGTTCTGGACAAGTATGCGGTGCGCTGCGGCGGGGGAGAGAATCACCGGCTGGATTTGTCGGACGGGATTCTGATCAAGAACAATCACATTTCGCTGGGGGGCGGGATCGAAAAGGTTCTGGAGCGGGCGAAAGAGCGGCGCAAGCCGGGGCAGACGATCGATATTGAAGTGCGGGATCTGGCGGAACTGGGGTTGGCGCTGGCGCACGGCGCCGAGTCGCTGCTGTTGGACAACATGACGCCGGCAGATGTGAAGAAGTGTGTGGAGCGGGTGCGGGAAGAGGGCGGGAAGATTCCGGTGGAGGCGTCGGGGGGGATCACGCTGGAGAACATTCGCAAATACGCGCTGGCCGGGGTGGACTATATCTCAGTGGGCGCGCTGACGCATTCGGCGACGGCGGTGGATCTGTCGATGCGGATCACGGCGGAGATCTATTGAGAGCAGGTCACAGGTTGCGGGTTACAGGTTGCAGCGATCCATTTGAGCTGGAGGCGATGGAAGCTGCGCTGGCCCGAACCCGCTTCGAGGGGAAGCTGCATTTCTTTCCTTCGATTGAATCGACGAATACGTATGCGATGCGGCAGGCGGAGGCGGGCGCTCCAGAGGGGAGCGTTTACTTTGCCGATGAGCAGACGGTGGGACGCGGCCGCGGCGGGCATGGGTGGGCGTCGGCGGCGGGATCGGGGCTGTATGTGAGCGTGGTGCTGCGGCCGCGGCTGGCGCCGGCGGATGTGCTGTGGCTGTCGCTGGCGGCGGGGCTGGCGGCGCAGGAGGCGGTACGGCGGACGGTGGGACTGGAAGCGGATATCCGGTGGCCCAACGATCTGTTGCTGGGGCGGCGAAAATTCTGCGGGATCCTGACGGAGTTGAACGCCGAAGTGACGCGGGTGCGGCATGCGGTGGTGGGGATCGGGATCAACGTGCATCAGGCAGAGTTTCCTGAGGAATTACGGGAGTTGGCGACGTCGTTGCGGATGGAGACGGGGCGGGAGTGGCCGCGGCAGGAGCTGCTGGTGGGCTTGCTAGAATCGCTGGAGTGCGAGGTGGCCGCGCTGACGCGATCGTCGGATGTGCGCGCCGCGGCGGCGAGTGTGCGGGAGCGGATGGCCACCCGGTCGACGTGGATTCGCGGAAAGCGCGTGCGGGTGGATGAGACGGCGAACGGGGGCGAGACGTTTGCGGGAACGACGGACGGCCTGGACGAGCGGGGATTCCTGAGAGTGAGGACGGGGGACGGGGTGCGCACGGTGTTGTCCGGCGGAGTGCGCGAAGCGTAGGACGGAGACGACCATGCTGCTGGTGCTGAACGTGAACAACACGAACACGGTGATCGCGGTGTATGGGCTGCGGCCGGAAGGAACGACGGGCGATCTGCGCGCGACGTGGCGCATCAGCACGCGGCAGGGGCAGACGGCGGATGAGTACGGGATTCTGGTGCGGAGCCTGCTGGCCAGCGAGGGCGTGGAGAGCGGCGCGATTCGGGGGATTGTGATTGCGTCGGTGGTGCCGCCGGTGGACTGGATTCTGCGGCAATTCTGCGAGCGGTATTTCGGGCAGAAGCCGTTGTTTATCGAGCCGGGAGTGAAGACGGGGCTGCCGATTCTGACGGACAATCCCGCGGAGGTGGGCGCGGATCGCGTGGCGAACTGCGTGGGGGCGTTTGCGAAGTACGGCGGGCCGACGATTGTGGTGGACTTCGGGACGGCGACGAATTTCGATGTGGTGTCGAAGAAGGGCGAATTTCTGGGTGGGGCGATTGCGCCGGGACTGAACATCAGCGCAGAGGCTCTGTTTGCGCGGGCGGCGCGGCTGCCGCGAGTGGAGATTCGGCGGCCGGCGAAGATTATCGGGACAAACACGGTGGACAACCTGCAGATCGGGCTGTTCTGGGGACATATCGGTCTGGTGGATGCGATTCTGGAGCGGATGATGGGCGAGCTGGGCCAGGAGACGAAGTGCGTGGCCACGGGCGGGCTGGCGCATCTGATTGCGCGAGAGTCGAAGCACATCTCCGAAGTGAACGACATGCTGACGCTGGAAGGGCTGCGACGGATCTACGACAGGAATCGCGCAGCGCGCGTGCAGCAGGGCGAGGCGCAGGCAGCGCGGGCGGGCGCGGCATCGGGAACGCCGACCGCGTAGTGCGGTGTTCCGAAGGGTTCTCTCTGAGATAGAGAAATGCAGGTTTGGAAAACTACTTCAACTACTACACGGAAATCGAAGAGCACTTTCAGCGGCGGCGGGGATCGATTCTGCTGGTGTCGACGCTGGACTGGGCGCTGATCGAGACGTGGCGGGAGGCGGGGATTCCGCTGGAGGCGGTGCTGCGGGGAATCGATGCGGCGTTCGAGCGGCATGACGCACGGAAGCGGTCGGGGTCGCGGCGGATCAACGGGCTGGCCTGGTGCGCGCAGGCGGTGATGACGGCGGCGGAGGAGATGCAGGAGGCATCGCTGGGAGCGGCGAAGCCGGAGGCCGATGGGGCGAAAGCGGGCCTGGAATGGGAGCGAATTGCGGCGCATCTGCGGGAGGGCGCGGCGGGATTGCGCGCGGCTACGGGGCTAACGGGCGTGGGGGCGGCGGCGGCGGCGGAGATTGCGGAGCGGCTGACGCAGATCGCGACGGTGACGGCCGAAGAGGCTCCGCAGCCGGAGGAGCTGGAGAAGACGCTGACGGCGCTGGAGGAGAAGCTGCTGCATGCGGTGATGGCGACGGTATCAGAAGAGGAGCTGGCAGCACTGCGGGAGCAGAGCGCGCAGGAGATTGCGCCGTATCGGCGACGGATGCAGGCGCTGCAGATCCGGCAGATCGAGCAGCAATTTCTGCACAAGCGGCTGCTGGAGAAACACAACCTGCCGCGGCTGAGCCTGTTCTACATGAGGCAGGAATGAAGCTGCGCATCGAGAAGGCGATTTATGGCGGGGCGGGCCTGGCGCGCGTGGAGGGCAAAGCTGTATTTGTGCCGTTCGCGCTGCCGGGGGAGCTGGTGGAAGCCGCGATCGCGGAAGAGAACAAGAGCTATGCGACGGCGGAGTTGGTAGAGGTGCTGGAGCCGAGCGCGGATCGGCATGCGGCGCCTTGTCCTTATTTTGGGAGGTGCGGGGGCTGCCATTATCAGCATGCGGATTATGCGGCACAGGTGGAGATGAAGCGGGCGATCCTGCGGGAGACGCTGGAGCGGGCGCGGGTAGGGGGAATTCCGGAGATTGAGGCGGTGACGGGGGAGCCATTCGGTTATCGGAACCGGGTGCGGCTGCATGTGGAGAAGAATCCATTCCATCTCTGTTACAAAAAGCGGAATTCGCATGTGAACCTGCCGGTGGAGGTGTGTCCAATTGCGGCACCGGTACTGGGGGGGGCGCTGGGGACACTGAATCGCGAGGGTGAAGGGCTGGGGCTGGGAGCGTGGGTGCAGGAGGTGGAGCTGTTCACGGATCAGGAACAGGCTGCGATGCTGGTGGCCTTGTGGACGGAAAAGACGAAGGATGAGGCGGCGCCGCTTCTGGGTTCGTGCTGGGGTCAGTTACAAAAGACGTTGCCGAGAGTTGTGGGGGCCGGTGTTTTCTCGGCGGAGCGGGGCGCGATGACGGGGAAGCTGCTGGCGCAGGCAGGCGAAGGAGCGCTGACGTATCGCGCGGGGGCGAGGAGTTACCGAGTGGGGCTGGGGTCTTTCTTTCAGGTGAATCGGTTCCTGGTCGATGGGCTGGTGGACCTGGTGACGAGCGGGGAGGCAGGCGGCCTGGCGTGGGATTTGTATGCCGGGGCAGGGCTGTTTTCGCTGGCGCTGACGGAGACATTCCACGAAGTGGTTGCGGTGGAGACAGGCGGAGCAGCGGTGCGGGACCTGCGCGAGAACCTGCGGGGGACGCATGCGCGAGAAGCCAGGCATCGGGTGGTGTCGGCGGAGACGGCGGGCTTTTTGCGGCAGGCTATAGCGCAGAAGCGGCCGGCGCCGGAGTTGGTGGTGGTGGATCCGCCGCGGGCTGGGTTGGGGCGCGAGGTGACGGCACTGCTGGGCAAGGTCCGCGCGCGTAACGTGACTTACGTTTCGTGCGATCCGGCAACGTTGAGCCGCGACGTCGTGGCGTTGCTAGAATCCGGCTATCGCCTGGCGAAAATGCACCTGGTGGACCTGTTTCCGCAGACCTTTCACCTGGAGAGCGTGGCGCACCTGACGCTGGACTGAGCGCGGGCGGGCGTCGCCGGGCGACCGCCGATGGCCCCTGTCTCCTCAATAGAACGATCGCCTGCAATTTCCGCACAACACGGGAGTGTGGTGGAGGGCGGACTGTCGCCCTCGCAGCGGCGCGTGCGGCTGACGGCGCCTGCGCTGCTGGCTGCGGTGTGTTTTGCCAGCGGAGATGCGGTGACCTGGATGGTGTGGTTTCCATCGGGGCGATTGCTGGTGGGGCTGGGGATGCTATTGGTGGTTGGGGTGGTGGCGGTTTGCCGCGCGCAGCGTATAGCGCTGCTGCCGGCGGGCGTGGTGTGCGCGCTGCTGGGGATGTTTTGTGCGGAGGTGCAGCCGCGGCCGGCGAGCGAGACCCCGTTGGGCAGGATTGCGGCGGGGATACCTGCGGCGACGCCGGCGACACGGCGGGAGGGCCTCGAGACTGCACCGGTGATTGAAGGAACGATTATGCGGGCGAGCGGAGTGCGGCGGGTCGCCTCGCCGGTTCCCTATTCGGACGCGGTTCGGGAGGAGCAGAGCCAGCAGGTGGATGTGCGGGTGACGGCGGTGGATGGGAAGGCGCTGCCGGCGGCGGAGGGGTTGCGGCTGACGGTGTATGCGCCGGGGAGCGAGCGGTTTCCGGCGATGAGCTGCGGGGTGGCGATGCGGGGGCGGGCAGCGCTGCATGGGGAGGAGCGGTTTCTCGATCCAGGCGTGTGGGATGCGGGAGAGTGGCTGCGGCAGCAGGAGATCAGCGCGCTGGGCAGTGCCCACGCCGATGATGTCACCGTGACGGTGACGCATGCACGGGCGGGGCTACTGTGCCGAGTCCACAGCGCGCAGCAGGATGTGAGCGAGCGGCTAGTGGACTTTGTGGACGACGGCGCGGGCGGATGGGCGCGGATGCCGACGGTGCTGCGGCTGGGCCACGATGACGCGGCGATGCTAACGGCGATGCTGACCGGGGACCGGACGCTGCTGGGACACCGGCTGCGGGTGGGTTTCGAGCGCACGGGCTCATTCCATCTGCTGGTGGTGTCGGGGATGCACCTGGCGATTTTCGCGGGACTGGTGTTCTGGGCGGCGCGGCGGGTGCGCTTACCGCGGGTGTGGGCGTCGCTGGTGACTGTGGCGCTGTCGTTCGGGTATGCGTTATTCACGGGATTCGGTCAGCCGGTGGAGCGCGCGTTCTGGATGGTCACGCTGTACCTGGCAGGGCGGCTGTTGTGGCGGGAGCGGCATCCGCTGAACGCGATTGGCTTTGCAGCGCTGGTGATGCTGGCAGCACGGCCGGCGGCGGTGGCGGACGCGGGGCTGCAGATGACGCTGCTGTCAGTGGTGGCGGTGGCGGGGATCGCGGTGCCCGCAGCGGAGAAGACATTTGGACCGTTTCTGCGGGGGACGCGGGATTTGTGGCTGGTGCCGATGGATCCCTCGTTACCGCCGCGGGTAGCGCAGTTTCGCGTGACCCTGCGGATGGTGGCGCAGGCGCTGGGGCCGGTACTGGGGGCGAGGCTGGCGCTGCGGGGGATTCCGCGGTGCGTGCGGCTGGGGCTGCTGGCAATGGAACTTGCAACAACGTCTGTGGCCATTGAGCTGATGATGGCGCTGCCTATGGCGCTTTACTTCCATCGGGTGGCGGTGGTGGCGCTGCCGGTGAATCTGCTGATTGTGCCGCTGTTGGGGATTCTGCTGCCGCTGGCGCTTTTGTTTCTGGGGCTGGTGCTGCTCATTCCGAAGGCGGCGCTGGTGGCGGCGGCTCCGCTGGCGCTGTTGCTGCACGGAGCGGCGGGGATGGTGCGGGAATTCGGCAGCATGCGGCTGGGCGATCTGCGCATGCCGATGCCACAGACGCTGGTGGTGTGCGGGGTGGTCGCGTCGATGGCGCTGGCGCTGGTGCTGATCCGGATTCGCAGACTGGGGTTGACGGCGTGTGGGCTGGCACTGGCCGTGGCGATGACTCTGCTGCTGCTGCCGCGAGCGGTGATGCATCGGGAGGGATCGCTGGAAATCACGACGATCGATGTGGGGCAGGGGGATTCCATCCTGGTGGTGACGCCGCACGGAAAGACGCTGCTAATCGATGCCGGCGGTCTGGTGGGAGCGGGAGACCTGAGCGGCAACGCAGGCGGCGGTAGAACGTCAAACTTCGATGTGGGTGAGGATGTAGTGTCGCCGGTGCTGTGGTCGCGGGGGATTCGCCGTCTGGATGCGGTGGCGATCACGCATGCGCATGCCGATCATATTGGTGGGATGGCGGCGGTGCTGGCGAACTTCCGGCCGCGGACTCTATGGGTGGGGATCAATCCGCATTCGCGGCTATATGACGCAGTTCTCGATGAAGCGCGGGTGACGCAGACGAGCGTGGTGCGGCATGCGGCGGGAGAGGTGTTTGACTTCGATGGGGTGCGGGTGCGGGTGCTGGCGCCGGAGGCGAACTATCAGCCGGGACCGGTGCCGAGCAACAACGATTCGCTGGTGCTGCAGTTGTCGTGGGAGGGGAAGACGGCGCTGCTGGAGGGCGATGCGGAGTCGCCGAGCGAGGCACGCATGGTGGCGGAAGGCGGTCTGCATGCGGACTTCCTGAAGGCAGGTCATCACGGGAGCCGCACGTCGACGACGCCGGAATTTCTGGCGGCGGTGGCGCCGGAGTGGGCGTCGGTTTCCGTGGGGCGACGGAATTTTTACGGACATCCGAATTACGAGGTGATGGAGCGGCTGGCGTCGACACATGTGCGGACATACAGGACCGACATGTTGGGGTTGTCGACGGCTGATCTGGATGGGACGGGCGTGCGGGTTTCGGTTTGGGTCAGGCGCTAAACGGGAGAGAAAACTTACCACAGAGGACACAGGGGAATGCCTGGGCCGATTCTGAACAGCAGAGAGGGGTTCTAGCGCAGGCGAGCAGCGGCTTCGAGGGCGTTGCAGGCAGCGACGGTTCCGTCTTCTGCCTGGATCTGGGCGGCGACGGCCTGTGCTCGGCCCCGGTACGAGGGGTCAGAGAGCAGGCTGGAAATGAGCGCGGCGGCGGGTTTGGCCTTGTACTCCTTGCGGGTGAGAACCTGGGCCACGCCGAGCCGGCGCACGCGGCGGGCGTTGTCCGGCTGGTCGTGGCTGTAGGGCATGACCAGCATGGGGCGGCCGGCGCGCAGGGCCTGGGCGGTGGTGCCGATGCCGCCCTGATGGATGAGGACCGAGGCGCGGGGAAAGATCTGGGAGTAGGGAGCGTAGCGGGCGACGCAGATGGTGTCAGGGAGTTTGCGGGCGGGGAGGTTGCGGTCGTCGGCGCCGACGAGGAGAACCGCGCGCTGGCCGAGACGCTCGGCGGCCGCGGCGCTCTGCTCGTAGAAATCGCCGGCGTGCATGACGGCTGCGGATCCGAGAGTGAAGACGAGGGGAGGCGGTCCGGCGTTGAGAAAGGCAGCGAGTGCAGGCTCGAGACGGCCCTCGTCACCGGAACCGTCGTAGAAGGCGAAGCCGGTGATCTTTGCTGAGGGAGGCCAGTCGGGCTGCGGCGCACCCATTGCCGAGGAGTAGAGGGCGAGGGCAAGGCGCTCGGAATGTTTCGCGTCGAAGATAGGATCTTTGCCCCGTGGGAGGCCGAGTTCGCGGCGAAGGTCGTAGACGGGGGTGGGCCATTGGCGGGTGACGAAGCGAGCGAAACGCGCGACGACATGGCCCAGGACGGGAACTTTTTCCTGCAGGCGGGCGAGCGCGGGATACGGCGGCAGGACGGGCGGGTCATAGGCGGAGAAAAACGAGAAGGGCGCGAGGACGTAGGAGGCCCAGGGGATGCCGGCCTTTTCTGCAACGAGCGGCGCGGCATAGGCCAGCTCGCCAGTGACGAGGAGATCGGCACCGCCATCGGCCTGGACTGCGGCGAGGAGATCGGAGTAGCTGTCGCGCAGGGAAGGGAAGAGAAACTGGCGGAGGCCGGTTTCGGTTCCGTGCTTGATGTCGTAGATCATCGCGATGAGACGCGTGTCGTTGGGATCCTGCTGGGGGCGGACGGGCACGAAGCCGATGCCGAGCGGCTCGACTTTGGGACGGAACATCTCCGGAATGGCGAGGACGGGACGATGGCCGCGGCGCTTCAGCTCAAGAGAGAGGGCGACGAGCGGATTGACGTCGCCGAAGGTTCCGTAAGTAGAGAAGACGATGCGCATGGCGAGGATCAGAAGGAGGATTCGAAGACGCGGAAGCGGCGTTCGAGCTCCCATTCCTGCTGGGCTTTGGGGCTGGCGTGGATGAGGGCGGCGCAGGCGCCATGCGGATCTGCGTCGCCGAGCTGACCGCGACAGGCAGCGACCGGGGTATCCAGCTTTTCGGGCGTGGTGCGGATCCAGAGGCTGTCGCCGGGGAGGAAGGCGTGCTCGAGGGAGGTGCGGACCATGAGCTTGAGGTCGTAGTAGCTGAGCGGGTACGTATCTGCTGCGCGCACAAATTCGTGAGTGAGATTGATGCGGGAGACGCCTTCGTCGTCGGTGGAGAGGGCGACGGGCACGCCCATTTTTCGATAGAGCATGAAGGGGTGGTCGTCGCCCTGGACGTTGAGGATGACGGCGTTGCTGGTAAGGTTGATCTCCACCATGATGTGGCGGTCGGCCATCTGCTTCATGAGCTGCCAGGGATGGTCCTCAAACATGATGTCGACGCCGTGGCCGATGCGCTCGGCGTGGCCCTGCTCGACGGCGGAGCGGATGTGGAAGGTGAGGCCCGCGGGCGGGACCATGCCTGCGGCGAGCTCGCCGGCGTGCAACGAGATGTGCACGTGCGGGTACTGGCTGTGCAGATAGCCGAACATGCGCATCTGCAGGCGATAGTCGCGCATGGCGATGTAGCTGTCTTCGGGCTGGACGAGATTGATGCCGACGACATCGGGATCGGCGGCCGCCAGCTCAAAGCCGAGGAGCGACTGCGCGAAGACTTCCTGGGGCGGCTCCTCGCGCTTGACCTGATAGAGGAAGCGCACGGTGACGCGGCAGGCGGGGGAGGCGTCGGCGGAGCCGCAATGTTCCAGGCGGTTGCGCCGCTCGAGGGCGGCGGTGAACTCGGCCTGCAGGCTGGAGACGTTCTGATGGAAGCCGGGGTCGGCGAGAAGATGGGTGCGGAAGGCGGCGAGGTCGGGATCCCAGCCGAGCCGGTCGGCGAGGGTTCGGACGACTGTGTAGTTGCCGGTCTGCATCAGTTCGAGGTACTGCTCGTTCTGGGCGGCGGCACGGGAAGCGACCTCATCGATCCATTCGCCGGCAAAGCGGTTGTCGTCGCCGAAGCGGGCGAAGGTGTTAAAGAAGTGATCGTGGCCCGAGTCGCCGGTGACCGGGATGAAGCTGCGCATGGAGAGGGCGTCGATGAGCTCGTCGTAGAGGCTCTGATCGGCGGGAAGCGCGGCGGCGGGTGACTCGCCCGTCGGGCAATCAGTGTCGTGATGTCGATCGTCGATGCTGAGCTGGACGGCATTCACGCAGTCGTGATCTTCGCCGGCTTCGCGCAGGAAGGTTTCGGCATAGACGGCGCCGCTGAGGTGCATGTGGAGGTCGGCGCCTTTCGGCATGCGGTCAAGGAAGGCGCGGAGCGCGGGCGGGCCCTCGTGGCGAGCCTCGTCGTAAGCGCGGGCGGCGCGGGTTTCGTAGGCCGATGGGGTGGGTGCAGCGAGGGCGGATCGGCAAAAGAAAAGCAGGCAGCAGAGGAGCCATGCGGCTGAGGTGCGGGTGCGGCGACAGCACGGGATCACCGAGCAGTTTTCCGAGAAGGGCTGCATGGGTGCGACAAGTGTAACCCGCAGGAGGCGCTCAGGATGTGAACGGACGAGCGCCGGAGAGGGCGGAACCGTTTGTTATACTGAGGTTCGGTTGTCGAGCGAGCGCGGCGTTTTTCCATCGCGGCTCCGGGCGGCCGCCTTCCACGCTGGTTTCCTCCGGCGGCCAGGTAGCTCAGTGGTAGAGCGCGGCCCTGAAAAGGCCGGCGTCGGCGGTTCGATCCCGTCCCTGGCCACCACTAAATCAACAGCTTAGAGGAAGCCCAGAACGAGGGTTTTCGGTCGTGGGAACAATAGGGGAACATCCGTCGGACTTCGCTTCGCCGAATTGCCCCGCCTCCATCAGTTTCCAAATCTCCCGAGCTGTACTGCCGGTCCGCGCAATGTGCTTCTTTCCGAGCTTTGCGTACCGCTCTGTCATCTTGATGTTCGCGTGGCCCAGAATTTTGGCGAGTTCGTACAGATCGCCACCATTCATCATGTACCAGGAGGCGAACGTGTGCCGCAGATCGTGGAAGCGGAAGTTCCGGATCTTCGCTCGCGTGAGCAGATCCTCAAAACTTCCTTCCAGTCTGCGCCTGGCGCCGCGCGCCCCTTTCCGGGGAGGAAAGATCCGATCATCGGAGATGACCACCGGATAACGCCTCAGTTCGACGGCGACCTCGGGAAGCAGCGGGACGTAACGCATCTTCCCTCCTTTCAGTTTCGCCCTCACTGCCAAGAGACCTTCGCCGTACAGCACGTCAGGCCAGCGCAATCCGAAAATCTCCGATGCTCGCATTCCAGTCGTCAAAGCGATGAGCACAATCAGCCTCATTCTCTGGGTCGTCTGATTCACGTCTTTCGTACCTTTTCGCAGCCGCTTGCCATCGAGAGCGACCTTCAGCCTGCGGAGCTCGTCTTCCGACAGGTACCGCTCGCGTGCATCATCTGGCCGGCGTACCTCGACCGCATCCGCCGGATTCCGGTCCAGCCCAGTCTCCTTGGACCAGATCGTTGAAGCTTTCTCCATCAAATGGTGCATGACGTTGAAGTGCCTCACCGCCGTTCCCTCCGATAAATACCGCACCGCGGTGAGATTCTGATACCAGCGACTGACAGCAACTCCATCCACCTCTCGCACGAACAGCTTTCCAAGCTCAGCCCGAATACCCTCGGTGATGCTCTTCTCTCTGTCCGCCGAGCGCTTTTTGGAGCCGTAGTGCTCCCAATAGCGATCGATCAAATCTGACATCCGGAAGTTGATTTCCCTCTTGACATCAAGATGTCGATTCTCATCCCGAATCGACATCTTCTTTCGTTCGACTTTGCGCGCCAGGTCGTAGCTGCCATGGACGCGCAGGCTTCTGTTTCGTCCTCCCTCTCTCCAACGGACTTTGAATATGCCGTCAGCAATCCTGTGTATGGACATCTTTGCTGCTCCTTTCAGTCAATGGATTCGATTGTGTGCTGCTCGATGTACTGGTTCAGCGCCTGGACATCGAACTTCAACGCACGACCGACCTTGACGGAGGGAACCTCCCGCAACCGCGACTTCTTGTAGACCGTGTCTACTTCGAGATCGAGGTATTGGGCGGCCTCCCTCACATTCAGGAGCCGCCTACCGATGCTTCCATTTGACACCATTACGACGGACTTTTTGAGGGGCATGTTTTCCACCTTAACGATCAGCAATAATGCGGCAGAGATTGTTCGGCTACGCAAGATGCGCGGCGCCTCGCAGCACTAAACACGAGCCTGCCGCCATTTCGGGCCGCGTTTCCCTCAGCGTCCATCGAATTGCATTCTATGTCCAAGACTTTTCATGCATGGTGGTATGCACGAAAAGTCTGGCCGGCCCTGAGCGAAATGCGCTCAGGGCACTAAAAAGTGACCTATTGACGGAGCGAATGCGGCAACGGAATCTAAGAGCGACACGTACTCGCGAAAGATTCTCAGCAAGTCGGCAAGCATCTTTGGATCTGCGTTTGGTTCCCGGAGGTCACGGGCATGTCCGATCTGCTGGAGTTCCGTCTCCTAAAGTACATCGCGGTCATCGCCGAAGTCGGCAATTTCACGCGCGCCGCTGAAAAGCTGTTCACGTCACAGCCTTCGCTCAGTCACCAGATCATCGATCTGGAAGACGGGCTCGGGATGGAGATCTTCGAGCGCAGTCGAGAAAGGGTGACGCCGACCCCGGGCGGACTGATCATCGTCGAATACGCCAAAGAAGCGGTCAGAACGCGCAACGAAGTGGTGAGGACAGCGCTGGCAGTACAACACGGCGAGGTTCCGCCGCTGCGGCTGGGCTTTTCATGCTTTGTCCCCACTCCGGTTCTCGAAGGATTTCAGCGAGTCTACGAGGCTCTCTTTCCTGCTTGCCCGGCCCAATTCGCTGGCGGCGATCCGGCGCGAATCGCCGATAAGTTGCAAAGAAAGACTCTGGATTGCGCGCTGCTGCCGATGCCGGTCAAAACAGACGATTTGATTATCGTTCAGATTGCCAGCGCCCCACTGGTTGTCTGCATGAGAGAGGATGACCCACTGGCGCGGCTGTCTGAGATTCGTCCAGAAGAAATTGCCGATCGGCTCCGAGTCTTTCGCGCTCCTGAGAGCCACCCAGCCGCTCACAGGCGACTGATGGAGATGCTGGGCGAGATAGGAATCCGACCAGCGGTTTCGTGCGTCGCATCAACTCCTTCGGAGTTGCAATGGATGGTCCAGAGAGGGTTTGGTCTGGCGCTGATCGATCAGCAAATCAGACTGGAACCGTTCCTGACGGCTCGACCGATTGCCGGCGTCCGATGGAGCGCAGATACGGCTTTCGTTCATGACGCAGGAGCGGACCACCTTGCCCTTCCATTGCTGGTCCGCCATTTGGGACGGAGCAGCAACGGTCGCACGCCACCGAGGCGGATATCTCGCATCAAAGGCGAAGGACCAGTTCAATTGGAATTGCTGGCGTAAGCAGTGATTGCCGTTTCGCTCAATGAGCATCGCCCTGAAGGCGACAATCGAGGGCCACCTTAGAAATGTATCGTTTGACAATCGATAGTCGAATGCCTACCATCAGGCCATTCGAGGGTCGATCGTCTTCCATGACCAAACAACAGGAACAACAACGGGCGAGGCTGCTCCAGGGCACTTTAGACATGCTTATCCTTCGCACGCTTCTGCATGGCCCCGCCCACGGCCACCAGGTTGGGAAACACATCCAGGGCACCACGAATGATTTCCTGCAGATGCAGCATGGCTCGCTCTATCCAGCATTGCATCGGCTGGAGAAGAGGGGATGGATCGTTTCGAAATGGGGGACGGCGCCGGATCGCAACCGCGAGTTCAAGTATTACCGGCTCACAGAAAAGGGCCGGAAACAACTCGTGGTTGAAGAATCACAGTGGAAACAGATGGCGGACGCCGTGGCGCGGGTCATGTGGCCCACCGCCGAGGAGGGCTGAGATGCAATGGTGGCCGATCTGGAAAGCAACTGCGAAACGGGATGCTGACCTGGAGCGGAAGCTTCTTTCTGATCTCGAACTGGAAGAGGAAGAACAGCAGGAGCGTGGGCTGCCTGCAAAGGAAGCGCATTTTGCAGCACGACGCGCGTTCGGCAACGCGACACTGATCCGCGAGCGAACGCGCGTGGTTTGGTGCCGGGGCTGGCTGGAGCAGCTGGTGCGCGACGTGAAGTACGGCACCCGCACGCTGCTGCGTTCGCCGGAATTCGCCATCGTCTCTGTGCTGGTGATGACGCTGGGCATTGGCGCAACAACCTCGCTCTTTACAATGGTGCGGGCCGTGCTGTTGCGGCCGCTGCCGTTTCGCGATTCCGACAAGCTTGTAATGCTCTATGAGCACTATCGCCACAACAAAGGCGGCGACGGATTCAACGCGGTTGCTCCAGGCGACTATCGCGACTGGCGCAGCCATACCCACGGCTTTGAAGACATGGCGGCGATGCGCGCCTACGGAGGTATCATCTCCGGCGTGCATTCGGAACTGCCGGAAGTGGCGCAGAGCGCGGGTGGCTCGGCCAATCTCTTTCCACTTCTCGGCGTAACCCCTGCCTTTGGCCGCCTCTTCACCGAGGCAGAAGATCAGCCAAAAGGTGAGCCTGTGGTTCTGCTCACCTGGAGCCTGTTTCAACGCCGCTTTGCCGGCGATCCGTCCATCATCGGCAAACAAATTCACCTGGACACTATCCCCACGACCGTCGTTGGCGTGCTGCCCAGCTGGTTTACCTATCCGGATGCCCGCATCCAGTTCTGGCTGCCCTACGCCCAGACTTTTTCAGAGAGTGACTATGGCGTACACGACGGACACCAGAGCGAGGTGGTTGCGCGGCTGAAGCCGGATGTGAGCGTAGAAGCGGCGACGCACGAGGTGAGCGCGTTGCAGTACCGGATCCATCTCGCCAATGGCTCCAGGCCTGTCGCTGAAGATGTCTGGTCCCGGCCGATGATCGACGACCTGGTGAAGGGTGTCAGGACGCAGATGCTGGTGCTGTTGTGCGCGGTCGGTTGCATGCTGCTGATCGCCTGCCTGAATGTTTCGAACCTGCTGGTGGCCCGGGCTGCAGCGCGACGGAAGGAGTTTGCCATCCGTGGTTCCCTGGGAGGCGGCCGGCTTGCGTTAATTCGCGAGCAGATGACCGAAAGCCTGCTGATCTGCGCGGCGGGCGGCGGCCTCGGCCTGCTGCTATCGCTCGCTTCGACGCACTGGCTCGCTGGCAACTGGCGCAACTTGCCCCGGGCCGATTCCGTGGATGTCGATGGATGGGTTTTCATTTTTGCGGCTGGTCTGGTGTTGATTACGGGATTGCTGGCTGGTCTTTTGCCGGCGGTGACATCCACTGGCAAAGGATTACTCACAGCGCTGCAGGAGTCCTCGCGATCAGCCAGCGCCGGCGCCTCCCGGGCACGGCTGCGCAAGACAATGCTCACGCTTGAAATGGCGCTTACTGTCATGCTGCTGGTTTCAGCCGGACTCCTTTTCAAGAGCTTCCTGCACCTGAGAATGACGGACCTGGGCTGCCGTATCGACCACGTAATAACGATGAAATTCGGCCTGCCCGAAATCCAATACGATACGCCCGACAAGGTCGTGCGCTTCCACGAGTCACTGCTGGAGCGCGTGCGCCGCCTGCCCGGAGTGCGCGGCGCTGCGCTCGTCTCCAATGCGCCGGGAACCGGGCCACAGGGCGACCGAGTTTTCACTATCCTGGAGCGGCCCGCACCCAGCTATAGCCTTCAGTACGACGCGATGACCCTCACCGCCGACCCGCAGTACTTCAGCGTCATGCAGATTCCTCTGCTGCGCGGTCGCGTCTTCACTGAACACGAGCGCCTCGACCACAGCCATTACATCGTTATCAGCAAGAAATTCGCAGATCAGTTTTTTCCCGGCGAGGACCCCATTGGCAATCACGTCCGCTCTGGCTGGGACACCAATGTGGAAAATTACGAGATCATCGGCGAAGTTGGTGACACGGTCTACGACGTCACCAAGCCAGTCGAAGCCACCATGTACTTCCCGATCCTCTCCGGCATTCCGAACCGCACCAGCGAGGCTTCCATCGTGGCTTGGACCTCCGGCAATCCGTTGGCCCAGTCGCTACCGATCCAGCGACAGATATCGGCGCTCGAACCGGAACTCCCCGTCTACAACGCGCTGACCATGGACCAGATTCTCGGCAAAACCACGGCCAGTCAGGGTTTCGCGGCAAAGCTGGTCCTGGCCTTTGCCGCCTTGTCGCTGTTGCTTGCCGCAGTCGGCCTGTATGGAGTGCTCTCTTACCTGGTCACGCAGCGGGTTTCGGAAATCGGCATCCGCATCGCCCTCGGCGCGCAGCGCGATCAAATAGTACGACTTATTTTGTTCGACGGGCTGCGGCCGGTGCTACTCGGGCTGGCTCTCGGCCTGACAGCCAGCGCGGGCGCAACGCAGCTCATCCGGTCGATGCTCTACGGAACTGCGCCCTATGACCCGTCTGTTATTGCCGCGGTGATTCTCACCCTGCTCTCGATCGCTTCCATTGCTTCCATCTTTCCGGCCTGGCGCGCTTCGCGCCTGAATCCGATGCAGGCATTGCGAACAGAATAGGACTGACATTCTGAGAATTTCGGAATGCCTCAATTGGCGCTTCATCGCCGAGGCACTCATTGAGCCCCAATAACGTTCCGGCTGGTTTAGCGACGCTTCTGACCATTGAAGAGCCTCCACTTTTCCCTTAGCGGGCGGCTAGACCACTCCGCTTGTGTTTCAACAAAGCCTAATACGCAGCTTTTCGTCTTTCGAAAACCTCAGTCGTCGGCACGGGAATGATCAGGAACGAAGCTCTGAGCGCCTTTCGCAATCATAGTCCGAGGAAGCCTGGCGCTTATGGTTGGCCGTGTGCCTTCTGATAAGGGATGAAGAAACCACCAATGCCCGAAACCTTAGAAAGCCCCAAATCTAAAGCCGAGACCCACAAAACCATGGGCGGCAAGGTGAACATCTACCGCCGCGGGCACAGTCATAACTGGCAATGCTCGACCTTCCTCAACAGTCGCAACTGGCGCGTCTCGACGCACGAAGTAAACCTCGGTCGCGCGAAGGTCTTCGCCGAAGATTGGTATCTCGGCTTGCGCGGTAAGGAGCACGCCGGACTTCTTCCAATAGAGAGACGGCGGCAAGACAAGAAATTCAAGGAGGCCGCCACGAAATTCCTTGAAGAATCTCCCCTTCTCACCCAGGGCCAGCGTGGCCCGACATGGCTAAAACAGTATGAATTGAAATTGCGCGCCATTATCCTTCCGTTTCTCGGGGAGAAGTGTCTTGCCGAGATTACGTCTGGCCTGATTCAGGAATACCGCATTTGGCGAGCGCAGAATTGCAAGACAGGCAGAACTCCGACCCGGAGCACAGTGCACAAGGAGATCGTCTGCATCCGTCTGGTCCTGAAAACGGCCAGCCGGCACGGCTGGATGGAGCACTTGCCCGACATGTCAGTGCCCTACAAAACCTCGGGCAAATTCAGGCACCGAGCGTGGTTCTCGCCAGAGGAATATCAGAAGCTCTATGATGCGACTCTCATGCGCGCGCATCAGCCCAAGCAAAAGCGCTTCAAATGGGAATGCGAACAGTTGCACGACTATGTAGAGTTCGCCGTTAACACTGGGCTGCGGCCCGATGAGGCGCTGCGTCTTCAGTTTGGCGATGTCAACGTGGTAGAAGACGAGGCCAGCGGCCAGACCATCCTGGAAATCGAAGTGCGAGGGAAGCGAGGTGTCGGCTATTGCAAGAGTACAGAGGGTGCAGTACGACCGTTCGAGCGGTTGAAGGTTCGCGTGCGTCCAGATGGCGGGCCGGGAAGATCGGGCAGCCGCAAGGCATCCGTGATCGAGGGGAAGTGGCACGTTCCGGGCCATACCGATGTTCTATTCCCGAAATGGCCTCGAGAATTATTCAACGCAATTCTTAATGAGGAAGAGCTCCGCACCGACCGCGACGGTCGGCCGCGGACAGCCTATAGCCTGCGCCACACATACATTTGCCTGCGCCTGCTCGAAGGCGCCAACATCTATCAAATTGCCAAGAACTGTCGGACAAGCGTAGGAACGATTGAGAAATTCTACGCGGCCCATTTGAAGACGCAGCTCGATGCCGCCGCTATCAATGTCATGAGGCCACGGCCAAAGAAAAAGACGCGCTCACCGGGAGGAGCCCCGGCCGAGTAGATGTGTTCAGCCTGGCAGGCGAGGCATAGATCTTCGCAGTTTGCCTGATCCTCCACAAGACCATTAGGCAAACATGCCCTCGTCAATCTGGACAAGCAATTCCTCGACGATTCGGCTGCCAGTATCGGCTTTTAGCAGTGAAAGCGCGCGGCCGTCCAGCCGGACGTGAGGTTTCCGTGTCCAGGCGAGCGCCCGTTCCCTGTTTCCGTAAACTGACTCGGCGAGCGACAGTACTCGAACGGCCCGCAGCACGCGGTCCGATTCCTCGACGGTCAACTTCTCCCGGCGCGACCGCCGATGCTGGAGCGTCCCCTGAGGGATAATGATGGAGTCGATCTCACTGCGTTCAAGGCCGAGTGAGATCAGCCGCTTGATGACCGAAGGCGCCAACCGTCCTTCGACAATACGAAGCATCTCGCCTTCCGTCGCAGGCGACTGTAGCCCCAGCCAATCCCCGATTCGCGCACTCGTGATGTTCATGTAGGCGAGGCACAACTCCTGTTGATCATGGAGGTAAAGATGCTACTTCCGTCGCGCCATGAATCAATCAGAATTCCATCCTCTCATGGCTGAGAAAGCTACAATCCTGGGCATTGAGCAGCCTCAACGAATGGTAAATCGCCAAACCCCCCAGCGAAATTGTACCGGTCGATTCCCCACAATGCATGCTCTCCCTGGTACAGGCCCAGCAGTAACCGACCGTCAGTCGGCAACGACAAGACATTTCGTGCATGGCGTCATGCACACGAAGTCTTGGACTCGCTGAGAGAGCCGCGCTACCTTCCAGCACATCGACGGCAAAAGCAGCCGTCGGAGGTGCCAATGACTTCCTTCCTTTCTCCCCACACGAGGCGGAGCGGCCTCATCTGCCAAGGGCTGCGCCGAGTCTGCCAACTCCTCACCCTCTTTCTTCTGCTCGTTCTCTTTCCCGCTCTGGCGCTCGCACAGAGCGGTTCTCCGTTCGATACCGGATTTACCAATCTCCAAACCCTCTTCACCGGAACGATCGCCAAAGTCGCCAGCCTGATCGCCATCGTGATTGGCGGCTACCAGTTCGCGCACGGGGAGCCCGGCGCAAAAAAAACTTTGGCAGGCGTGGCGGCCGGAACCGGTATCGCCGTGATGGCTGTTAACGTCCTGAGTTGGCTTTGGGGCATCTGAACGTGGGCCATCGCAGTGCTGAAACTGCAACCGTTCAATCTTTCGAGTGTGAGGGGCAGCCATGCAGACACACACGACAACCCGCCGGAGGAACCGGGTCTTCAAGAGCCTGCACAAGCCCCTCACGTGCCTGGGCGTCGAGCGAACGCTGTTCTATTTTGTCTGCGTTGGCGCCGTGGGCGCATTCAATCTCTTCAACAGCCTGCTCGCCGGAATCGCCGTCTTCATCGGCGGATTCGCTTTCGGCCATTGGGTGACGAACACCGATCCTGCGTTCCTTCGCATCCTTGCGAAATCCGAGCGGTACAAAGCCCGGTACGACGCGGCCAAACAGAGCATCCCGCGCGTGGAGGTGCTCTGATGATGCGCCTTGATAAGGTCACCAAGACGTGGAAAGACGCAGCCACGCTCTCGGACCACATCAACCTGTATGGTTTCTGGAACGAGACGACGTTTCTGACCAAGAGCGGCGACCTGGGCATGGTGCTGCGCTTCGCCGGCGTGGACTATGAGAGTCTTGACCACGGCGAACAGGAGTACGCGGTGAATCGCCTCGAAGCCGCGCTCAAGTCCTTTGGTCCTGGCTTCCATGTCTACCAGTACCTCTTCAAGTCGAATCGGCCGGAAATCCCTTTTGTCCGCTACAAAAACCCCATTGTGCAGGAATCGCAGGACTTCCGCCAGCAACAC